>CAYYMH010000043.1:24723-36617 GCA_964472785.1 uncultured Cytophagia bacterium
GATTATTGTTTTTTATATTTCCACTGTAGGGGATGCACATGTGCATCCCTTACAATCAGGAAAATTTATTTTATTTGAAGCTGATATTTTCTACGAGCCATCCATGTTATTCATGTTAAAATTCTGCTTTGAGCTGTCCCTGCTGCGGAAGCAGGAATCCGCTCGCCTATACTTTTTCATCAAACAATCCATCAATGATCTGCTTGATTTCATCTAAATCGACCGGTTTGTTCAGATAGGCAGCCGGGTGTAACTCCTGTGCTTGAGCTTCAATATGGTTATCCGCATATCCGGTCATAAAGATGATTGGAACCTCATAATGCGCTGTAATTTCTTTCGCCGCCTCTATTCCATTCATTTGGCCTGCCAGGCGAATATCCATTAGCACCACATCAAAATGATTTTTCTTTGCAGCATTGACTGCTTCTTCCCCGGTCGCCAATACGGCGCATACCTGATATCCTATTTGATCAAGTTCGGTTTTTAGCAACAATGCGGTTATGGCTTCGTCCTCGACAACTAAAATTTTCACTTTTCCTGGCATCGCTATACCCTTTCCTCGTATTGATCATCACGAAATTGTATGCGGCAGGTTAAACCGTTTTCGCCTTCAAACTCTATTTTGCCCTGTAATTGATGTTCCACAATAGCCACGATTATTGGCAATCCAAAGGTCTTTGATTTACGGTAGTCAAACTTTTCGGGCAAGCCAATACCATTATCTGAAACAGTCAGAGAAATTGTCTCTTTTTCTTTCAACCGGTGCAGACCGATATGTATCTCACCGCTTTGTTCTCCGGGGAAGGCGTATTTGAAAATATTAGAAATGAGCTCATTCAAGATCAGCCCGCACGGTACTGCAAAATCGATCAGCGTAGGAATCGGTTCCAAATCAAAGGACAGTTTGACTTTATTGGGCGACACATGATAGGTTCGCATCAGCAGTTGGGTTAATTCGCGAATGTATTCACCCAGATCGATGCGGGACAGATTTTGACTCTGATATAGCTTTTCATGTACTAACGCCATGGCATGAATACGGTTGACGCTTTCTTGCAGAACTTTTCGGAGTCGTATATCATCCAAGCGACCAGACTGAATTTTCAGCATGGACATGATCACCTGCATGTTGTTTTTAGTGCGGTGATACAATTCTGATATGAGCTGGGTTTTTTCCTGCAAAGAGATTTTGAGCGCCTGCTCCGCCTGCTTGCGTTCGGTGATGTTTTGCATGATACCGAGTGAGCCGATCACTTTTTTCGTTTTTTCATCCCGAATGGGCACAGAGCAGTCACTGATCCATTTTTCTTCTCCGCCAGGTGTCTCAATCCGCAGGTCAACCTGATAGCGATCTATTGTACCGTTTCTGAAAGCCTTCACATATTCGCGAGGTTCAGAGGGCGCTTCATGATCTGTGATAACCACCTCCCGGGAAATCTCTTTAAGTTTTTCAAATGTTAATTTCTGGTGATCCATACCGATGAGTTGCTTAATGCCTTTTCCGACAAAATTATACTTCTTATCAGCATAATACAAGGAATACGGAACACCGTTCGCATTTTCAATCGTCTCCTGGTAAATTCGGTGGATACGCTTCAATTCTTCTTCGGCCCGCTTGCGTTCAGTAATATCATGCGCCACCCCCTGAATACCCACGACTTTACCATCGCGAAATACCGGGTTTTCATAGATTTCTAAAAGAATTTTACGCTTATCGGCATGTTCGATTTCGAGCTTAATCGGATCCTTGGTAATTTCTCCGCGCAGATGCGCATGGGTAATGGAGCGGGCGTATTCATAGAGTTTTTTGTCTGTTATGAACCAATCCAGACGGTTGTGCCATTCCGACACTGAATAGCCTGTAATTATTTCGACTGAAGGCGAGATGTAAGTAATCTTTCCATCCGTGTCCTGAGTGTAAAAGAACAAATTGGGCGTGCCTTCGACAATCGCCCGCATGCGGCTTTCACTCTCCCGTAACCGTTCTTCTGCCTGTTTGAGATCGGTGATGTTCTCAAAGATAACGCAAAATTTGGTGTTAGTAGAAAAAGGACGATAAACTTGGCAGCGATATAGTTTTTTTGTGGGATCATGATACAATTCAAATTGCTGACTTGCACCTGTAACTGCAACTTCGCCATATCTTTTTATCCATTCCGGTTCGGTTCCAGGCCACACTTCATGAACTGTTTTTCCCTTTACTTCATCCAGTTTCACGCCGGTGATCTCTTCGTAAGACCTGTTTATATTTAAAAAACGGTAGCTGACAAATTTTCCGTTTTCATCAAAAACTGATTCAAATAAAACAAACGCATTTAACATACTGTCAAGAATGGCGCTCTTTTCAAATTCCTTTTTTTGAATTTCTTCTTCCGCCTGCTTGCGCCCGGTAATGTCCATAAAAGTCGTAAGCGTAGCTGGTTTATTTTGATATTCAATCCGGGAAGAATAAAGAGCTACCCATTTTATTGTTCCATCTTTGGTTTCCACTCGATATTCATTTTCCTGTGGAATACTATCACCTTGAATACGCTTCTGAAAGTTGCTAAAAAATCGCTGCCGATCTTCTTCATAAATGAGTTTTACTATTTCATCCGGTCCCATCCCAATCAATTTTTCAGGAGTGTATCCGCTTATCTGGGTCATCGCCGGATTAGCGAAAATCAATCTGATTGGATCCGCTTGAGCGATCACCACTCCCTGTAAGGTACTGTTTACAAGTGTTCGGTATTTCGCTTCGCTCTGGCGCAGCGCTTCTTCTGCCTGTTTGCGCTCGGTGATGTCTCTTACGCATGCTACCCTGAAAAATTCATTTTTATAGGATATATTTCTGGCTTCAACTTCGGCATAAAAGGTAGAGCCATCTTTTCGTATGACAAGTATTTGGTAGGGTGCGGCAACCTGTTTTGAAAGATTAATTTTTGTTGTTTCATGATAATCGGGATGAATGAGTTTGAATAAATTCATTCCGATTATTTCCTCTTTTTCGTAGCCCAGTATCCTGACAAAACTTTGATTAGCATCAATGGCAATGGCATTGTTGTGTATAACAATGCCTTCAAAGGTAAAAGATGCCAGCTTTTTGAATCTGTCCTCGCTCTCGCGCAGTGCTTTTTCCGCCTGTTTACGTTCGGTAATATCGCTTAGAAAATTCAAGGAGGCGGGTTTTCCATTCCATTGGATAGAGACGGCGCTGATTTCGCCCCACAGGATGCCGCCATCCCTGTGAATGATGCGAACCACATAACGCTCCGGAAGCTTCTCACCCCGAAGACGGCGGATATGATTGTCCAGGACCATTTCACGGTCATCTTCGTGAATAAACTCGATAAAAGGTTCCGACAGGAGTTGTTTGGAAGAGTAGCCGGAAAATGCTGCGGTTCTGGGGTTGTGAAAGACGATCCTGCCGTCCTGTGCCACAAACAAGGCTTCGCTGGTATGTTCGAAGAGAATCCGGTATTTTTCTTCGCTCTCGCGCAGTTCGCTTTTAGCCTGCTCCTTTTCTTTTCTGTCCCGATCTTTTTGCAATACTTCGCGCACAGCAAAGGGCAGCCGTCTGATTTTTTCTTTCAGCACATAATCATCGGCGCCAGCTTTCATGCAAGCAACCGCGGTTTCCTCGTTCATCGAACCGGTTAGCACGATGAAAGGAATGTAATATGGCCGCGATCTGGTTATTTTAAGAGCGCTCATGCCGTCGAATCTGGGCATGGCATAATCAGAGATGATCAGATCGGGCTTGAATTCTGCCAGCGCTTTTTCAAAATCTTCGGCTGTATCGACAACCCGGTCGGTGAAACTGATTTTCTCTTTTTTCAGAGAACGCCTGGCAATCTCCACATCGGTGGCAAGGTCTTCCACGATCAGAATCTTCAGGTCTTCCATTTTCATCTCCTTGAGTAAAACTTCGCAGTGTATAATTTTCAATATGGAATGAAAAAATTCAATTAATTATTTCGGATATTTCATCCTTGTGGCGTGCAATCCCTTTATGGATTGCAATGCGCGGCAGCGCATAAAGGCGCTGCACTCCGACTCCGACTTAACAATTCCTTTTTTATAAAATTTTTGACACTAACTAAAACATTAGATACAGGCGGATAAAGGATTGGTGCTTTTTGAATGTAAAAACCACCTGTAAGTGAGTTCATACCTCCTTGATCGTTTTTTTTAACCGGACAAGAAAAGGACATCTGTTTCATCAACATCCCACAAATATTGTGCCAACTTTTTTAAGCATCAAATACTAAAAGTGGATGTATGCTCCATTTGTGCGGGGCAGTAGAACAGCTTATTTTTTCGTTCCTTCACCGACGCAGCGGAGGGTATTGTTTGTTCAACAAAAGCCAGTAAAGTCCCAGATCTCTCACTGCATCCGCAAATTTATCGAAGTCCACCGGTTTGACAATGTAGCTGTTCACACCCAGTTGGTACGATTCGAAAATATCGCTCTCTTCCTGAGACGAAGTGAGAACGACCACCGGGATCATCCTTTTTTCGGGATCGCTTTTGATCGCCCGCAAAACTTCCTTGCCGTCCACTTTGGGCAGTTTGAGATCGAGCAGTATTATTTTGGGACGACTGCTTAAGTTTTTAGCAGCGAATTTCCCTCGGGAATAGAGATAGTCCAGAGCTTCTTCTCCATCTTTTACAATGAGAACCTTATTGCTGAGATTGTTCTTTTTCAGCGCCCGCAGCGCCATCTCCGCATCATTGGGGTTGTCCTCCACCAGTAAAATTTCGACTTCTTGCATTGTTTCGTTCATTTTAATCCTCCCTTAATTATTAGTTTGCCCAGCCGAACATTGTTTCATTCTTTTTTGTAATTATTCAGGCATATATGCTATGATTCGCCACAAAGACACTAAAACACAAAGTTTCACAAAATTAGTCTATTGATTCCATCTTTAATGCGCGCCATATTAAAATTGATGAGAAATCCTAGTCGTTTATCCAATAATTTTAAATGACTCAACACCTGTGCTTTCCAAACTGGATTCACTTCATCTTTTGCTTTTAATTCACAAATTACCAATTCTTCAACCAAAACATCCAGACGCAACCCTTCTTCAAAGACTATTCCATCATAAACGATAGGAAAATCCACTTGCCGTTGGTACTCCAACCCCTTTTTTGAAAGCTCGTGACAAAAACAAACCTCATACACCTTTTCGAGTAATCCAGGTCCTAATTTTTTATGCACCGTATAAGCTGCGTCAACGATTTGTGTGGCTATATATTCTTCCCTATCAGACAGTAGTTTAAATTTCATTGGTGTTCCTTTGTGATTTTGTGCCTTTGTGGCTGAATATTCATTCTTTTTTTTAAAAAATTTACCCGGCAGAAGCGATCATTCAAATTTCACCTGCCTGCAAGTTTATCGTATCCACTCAATATTTTATGGCAATACCTTTTGGCAATACCCTTTCAAAGGTTTTGAACCTTTGAAAGGGTGCATTACATTGAAAGGGTGCGTGCCCACCGTCAGTTTTTGAATGGATACAGCTTTTCGCTGTTTAAGAACCTATCTCTGCTTTCTGACTCTTTCCTGATGGCGGCAGCGAAAAATAGAATTTCGCTCCCTGATTGACGTTGCCTTCAGCCCACACTCTGCCGCCGTGGCGTTGGATAATGCGTTTCACGATTGCCAGTCCCACGCCGGTGCCGGGGAATTCTTCCTCACTGTGTAACCGCTGGAAAACGCCGAACAGCTTGTCCACATATTTTTTATCAAAGCCGGCGCCATGGTCGCTAATGCAAAAAATGACCTCCTGCGCTTTCCGGGTTGCCTTGATTTCAATTTCTTTTATTTCCGATTTAGAACTATATTTGATCGCATTGCTGATCAGATTTTGCCAGACCTGTTTGATTAAAGCCATATCACAGAAAACCGGCGGCGTCTTTTTGATCGTGAGCTGAAAAACTTTCTGCTCCTCCTCGCTGGCGATCTCGCTGAACATCGAGGCTGCGATCTCTCCCATGTCCACCTGAATCAGATTCATATCAGTCCGGGAGACCCGGGACAGGCTGAGCAGATCGAGGATCAGTCTGTCCATTTTGGTGGCATTTTTCCGGATGACAGCGATAAACCGTTTTCCATCCTCATCCAGTTTGCCGGCATAGTCTTCCAGCAGGAATTTGCTGTATCCATCAATGGCGCGCAGCGGGGCGCGCAGATCGTGAGAGACCGAATAAGTGAAGGCTTCCAGCTCCTGATTGGATATCAGCAATTTTCGTCTTTCCTCTTCCAGTTGAGCTGTCAGATCATTCAGGTCTTCCACTAAATAAAGCATCGCTTTTTCGCTTTTGTCCAGCTTTTGTACTTTTTCTTCCAGTTCGGCAGTGCGCTCTTCAACTGTTTTTTCGAGTTGGTTTTTCAGTTGGACAAGTTCGTCCTCAGCCTTTTTGCGTTCTGTGATATCGAGTGCCATTTCATAGCGGACAGTTCGTCCATCAGGCCACTTGATCGCCTTATCTATACACCTGTACCAGTGATGATCCACCTCGTTCTGAAATTCCCACCGGTAAGATTTTCCCAAATACTCTCCCAGGATTTTGTCATTAGTGCAGAAGGGGCAGGGAGCTTTCCTGTGCTGAAAATACTGATAGCATTTTTGTTCGCCTATTTCACCGAAAATTTCTGTCACTGTCCTGTTAACATAAATCAACTCGTAGGTTTTGGGATCGGATATGTAGATCGGTTGGTCGATCCCGTCGAAGATCGCCATAAGCCGGGCATGATTTTGATCCAGAGCTTCTTGTGCGTTCTTTCGCTGGATTATCTCTTTTTTTAACTCTTTAGTTTGGCGCTTTACTTCTTTGCGTAACAAAATTACCGCTACAACAAAAAATAAAATAATCAGAGGAATTAGTATGAACAGCAGATAATTCAGAATGTCTTTGAAGGCGGTTTTTTCTTTGAGAGTGGGACCGAACCATTTATGGCGTATCTTTTCAAAAGTATCGTTAGCAATAATTATCGAAAGACCTTCATTCAGGCGTGAAAAAAGTTGTGTATTTCCTTTCTGCACAGCAAAGCAAAAATCCTGGCGGAATTCAGGTAAATGAAAATCCAATGGTACAACATTTCGAATATCCATTTTATTGAGTAATTCAATTCCCATAACCCTTTGTGTGATAACCGCATCATGATGTCCCTTTGCCAAAGCAATGAATGCTTCTTCGAAAGTCTTGGTGGTCTCGATTTCATCTGAAATGTTTTTCCGTCGCACGAATTCTTCGGCGTTATCGCCTTTCATGACAACGATGCTTTTATTTTTGAGGTCGGCAAGTGAATGGATGTCTTTGGTTCCTTTTCGTACAAAAACCGCGCCGTGCAGAGAAAGGTAGGGCATAGTGAAATCGTATAATTTTTCACGCTCTGGAGTTCTGCCCACCAGCGGCAGTGCATCGATCCTGCCTTCTGCCAGGTCTTTTTTGATCTTATTCCAGACGCCGATTTTGATATTTAACTGCAAGCCGGCAGCCTTGGCAGCAGCTTTGAACAGATCGATGGAAAAGCCGGCTGCTGCGCCGTTTTCATCCACAAAGCAGTAGGGCGGATAGTCCGGCTCGGAAGCGATTTGGATTGTGTCGGGAAGTACTCGGTTTGCAGTTTGGCTGATGAGGTTTGTCGTTAGCCCTAATAACAAGACAAAGAACAATATATCATTGAATTTTTTCATGATTTTTCCTTTTCGGAAGTTGAAACCCCGAGTTTTTTGGGGATCACCTTTTCCCCGAGCTAAAGCACGGGGCAATTCAAAATCTTTCATTTCTATTATTTTCCCCATTCCCTGCATTGTCACGACCTTCTGAATTGCCACGACCTTCAGGTCGTGGATCAAAAGCGCAATAAAAGAAAGCGGGTTTTAACCCGTCAAATTTCATCCTTTTTGTTTATTTTTTTCAGCCGTTCGATTTCATCCCGCAGTTCCTTGATGCGGAATTCACGATTCACTGTGGCATCGTGATAGCGCTCGAGTTCTTTTACCCTTTCCTTTAATTCTTTGGTTTTTTCTGCCACCTGAATTTCCAGATCATCTTTCAATTTTCGAAGTTCTTCTTCCGCCTGCTTACGTTTGGTGATGTCAACCACAGTCGTCAGGAAATAAAGCGGTTTGCCCTCAGCATTTCGATATATGGCAACGCTGATATCAACCCAGACAATTGAACCATTTTTATGAATGTATCTTTTTTCAAACCGGGCGGAATCTTTTTTACCTTTTAATAAAGGTGCTAAAATTTTATGAATAGATTCAACCTCTTCCGCAGGTGTGATATCCTGCCATTTTTTATGCTGTAATTCTGCCGGAGTATAGCCCAGCATATCGCAGAACGCCTTGTTGACATTGATTTCACCGGTTGGCTGGGTTATCGACTTGCCCACATTAGCGGATTCAAAGACAGATTTGAATTTTGCTTCGCTCTCGCGTAGTTGCTCCTCCGCCCGTTTGCGATCTGTGATGTCCGCAACACTTCCTAAAAAGTAGATACCGTGTCCATCAATATCTCTGATCAGGTTAGCATCAAGAATGCCGATAACGGTGTTGCCGTTTTTATGAATGAATTTTTTTTCCATGCGGTAATGATCGATTTTTCCCGCAGCCAGTAATTTCTGCTTCTGCAGATTCTCTTCAAGTATCTCCGGGTGAGTAATATCACTCAGTTGTTTTCCGACCAACTCGTGTTCATCATATCCCAGCATTTTACAGTACGCTTCATTGGCGCGGATGATTTTGAAATCCAGCGAAACCTGCGCCAGACCGACCGCTACATTTTCATAGATACTCCGGAAACGCTGTTCACTTTCCTGGAGCGCTTTTCCCGCCCGTTTGCGATCGGTGATGTCACTAACTATACCCCAGAAACCCAGGGGGTTGCCCTCAGAATCACTACGTAACCATATCCTGATCGAAATCGGAAAGACGGTGCCATCTTTTCTGATTCGTTCCTTCTCATAAGGGTCGGAATAACCCCTGTTTAAGCACTGGTCGATGTGTTTTCTGTCTACATTCGCCCATCTTTCCGGTGTTACGTCCCTGTATGTAAGGCTTTTTATCTCTTCCTCACTGTGCCCGGTCATTTCAAGATAAGCTTTATTGCAGGCAACTATTTTACCTTCCAGATCGCTTTCAGCGATTCCATCGATACTGGAATGGAAAAGGTTTCTATATTTTTCATCACTTTCTTTACGGGCATCCTCAGCCTGTTTCTGCTCACTTATATCCTGAAAAGAGCCCTCTACACGAATTATTTTACCTTTTTCATCTTTCACCGCTCTGCCGATTGTGCGCACCCAGACTCGCTTGCCGGTTTTGGTGATGATCTCCATCTCTTCATCGTAGGGGATGCCTTTTTCAGCGCAAGCGGTAAACACCTGTGTGATTTTTTCCCGCCATTCGGGCGCATAAAAATTGATGCCTTCCTGCACAGGCGGCGCATAACCGTGCGGCATCTCATGAATATCTGCCACACTGTCCGACCAGTTGGAGATGTTTTTCTCCAGATCAACGTCCCAGCCCCCGAAGCGGGCGGTTTCACCGGCGATCTGTAATAACGTGTATTGTTTTTTTAATTCTTCTTCTGCTTTTTTTCTGGCGGTAATATCATGGAAAATTCCTTTCAGTTTGACCACCTTGCCATCGACAATCTGCGGCTCGCAAACACTACGCGTCCAAAGCTGCTTGCCTTTTCCGGTAATAAATCGAAATTCCAAATCGTATGGTTCTCCCTTTTCCAGGGCACGCTCAATAGCATCGGTCAATTTGCCCCGATCTTCAGGATGAAAAAAGTTAATGGCTTCCTGCAGCGGTGGTTCATATTCCAGCGGCACTTCGTGCATACGATACGTTTCTTCCGTCCAACTCACTTTTTTAGTTTGGGCATCCAGTTCCCATCCGCCAACCTTGGCGATTTTACCGGTCTCGTTCAGTAAATTTTCGCTTTCCTGTAATTGCATTTCCGCCTGCTTGCGTTTGGTGATATCAACACCAATGGAAAGGATCATGCGGAATTTTCCGTCTTCAGTGAGAATGGTATTGCTCCAGGCGATCAGGCGTCTATCTCCCGATTTCGTGATAATCTCATTCTCGAAATAATGTTCGATCAGCTTATTTTTAGTAATCTCATCCCAAACCCGATAGATCGTTTCTTTCAATTCTTCCGGAATAAAAATCCCGATCCATTCTTTGCCGATGACCTCTTCCGCTTTGTAGCCGGTGAGTCTTTCGGCATAATGATTGAAGACGAAAATTTTTGATCTTTCACCCAGCCCCACAATGATGTTGGGCGCGTTGTTGACGATATTTTCCGACCATGCCTTTTCTTTTTTCAGAGCTTCTTTTGATATCTTATGCTCGGTGATATCTTCCGCCACGCCCTCAATCCAGCCTTTATCAGGATAGATCCTGGCGGAATATCTTGCCCAGAAAATGGATTTATCTTTGCGGTAAAAACGCGCTTCAAAGTTTTGGACGAATCCGTTTTCTTTGATCTTTGCTACCATTCTTTCGCGGGTGCCGGCATCGACATAATTGCCCGAAGTTAAATATTCAGAAACAAATTCCTCTCTATCATCATAACCGAACATCTTTGCCAGTTGCTCGTTGCTTTCCAGTATTTTACCATCCGAGATTCTGGTTCTGAACAGACCCACCTGAGCATTATGAAAAAGGTTGCGGTAGGTTTCTTCACTTTCTTCAGTTTTTTGTTTGGCTTTTAATAATTCTTCTTTGTCGTGTGATAATTTTTGAATGATATCGGCGTGGCTGTATTTTTCTTTCAATCCCAACGAAAAAATCAATGCCAAATCCAGTTCTATTGCTTTTTTGAATTGCAGTAATAATTTTTCATTCTCAGCGCTGAATTGTCTTTCCTTATTGTCAAGCACGCATATCGTTCCAAAAGGAGTTTTGTCAGGGAAATTTATCGGATAACCGAGGTAGGCGATCATGCCGAGTTTTATATCGGGGTTTTTGTCCCAATTCTTATCTTTCAGGGCATTGGGAATGCGGAGTTTTTTTTGCGTTTTGATCACCGTTTCGCAGTATAATCCGTACCAATGTTCTTTATCGCCCACCTTGTATGGATTGTTTTCGGTTTTGCTGGACGTGAAAACTTCCATAAATTCGTTTTCGGTTTTCATAATCAAAGCGGCGGGAACATTCATAATATTTGCAATTAAGTCAGCTATTTCCTGCCACTTTTTTAAAAACCCATCGGGAATCTTGTCAAATGAGTTTTGCATAATTTATTCCCCTTGCTTTTTTTTTAGCACGCGGATTAAACGGATTTTCAAACGACGTTGCTGGTGTAAAATAAATATCGATAAATATGAAAGTTAGTTCTCTTCAAACTTCTTCGGTAGGTTTTAATAATTTGATGTTTTATTGGACTTTACTCCGAATATATTATTGATTTATTAGAGTATAATCAATTTTTTTCAATTTGTCAAGATTTTTTATGAAATGTTAGAAAACATTATGTAATTTTGAAAGTTTCCTATCGCGCCCCTACGGGGCTTATTCTATGTGGGGACGGTGGTTACTATAAATATCCTGTCCCTAAAGGGACATTCTTCCATGCTGCTCTATAGTAATTGGTTCTTTAGGGTCAAATAACTTTTCTTCCAAAACCATTTCGACTTCAATTTTTCACCACCATTTCCGGGCATCATTCGCACCACAAGAGTCCTTTTAAGGACTCAATATTTATAGCTACGACAAAAACAAATAAATCTTCGTGCCGTAGGTACGATATATCTATTATTCACCACCGTTTCCTATCGCGCCCCTACGGGGCTTATTCTATGTGGGGACGGTGGTTACTATAAATATCCTGTCCCTAAAGGGACATTCTTCCATGCTGCTCTATAGTAATTGGTTCTTTAGGGT
>CAYYMH010000044.1:0-35241 GCA_964472785.1 uncultured Cytophagia bacterium
TTTGATTTTGATAAATAATTATATTGTAAATATATTATTGAATCGCTCTACTAGATCTATATCAAAAGAATATATCCCAAAATTACCTTTTATTTTATTGACACCTGCATCTGCAATATTTGGGAAATACCCATCATTTTTTAATCCGATGACCTTTTTATCATTTACATTAATATTGAAAGGGGAAATTGCACCCGATAAACTTTTTTCTCGATAAAAATAAATTACTGATTTGTTATTTGGAATTTCATATAACGAAGTAAAAATTGGACCTGATGCAGAACAGGCGATGATAAATATAATAGATAAAGATAACCAAAAGATATAAATGGAAGATTTGCTTTTCATATTGACCTCCTTGAATATGGGCTGTTCATTTTTTAAAAAATTCCCAAGGTTTTTTTTAATTATTACATATACTATAATATCAATGGGATACTGAGAGAATTGTAAGAGAAATTCAAAACCTAACATAAAAGCTACTATATACAGCATATATTAGTCGTATAATAAAATCATTTAAAAGAAATTTTACTTCAATAAAATTTTTGATATAACTACTGTTTTTCAGTTGATCTAATTTTTATTATGCGACTCGTATAAGAAAAATTCATTAAATCCACTGGACTGATAACATCTTTCTCCCAGCGATTTAATAAATGGGTATATTTCATCGTCATGACAAATTTTTTATATCTCTTCAGTCAAAGTGTAGCAGCTATTTTTTCATCACGTTACGCTATATAATCTTTTGGTTCTTAATAGTTTGGAAATCTTGCGATTGTATTTCAATATAAAATATCATAATGATAATGTCAAGGAAAAAAATACAAATAAAAATTATTTAGATATCTGCGTTTTGTTGACGAGGAACCTGCAAAAATTCCTTGACAATTTAAACAAAATTATTTATATTCACCCACTAAACAATATTTACAAAAATACGAGCAAAACTGAAGATATGAAAACAGATCACAATTTAAAAATTCACAAAAAATTATTTATCGAGTTGATGAAAATTATAGCCTATCGATAACGATTATTGATATAGTTGAGCATAAAATATGCCCATTATCGAGCGTTGTCGGTAATGGGTTTTTTTATTTTTAGGAAAATCAACGAAGGAGTAACAAGATGAAAATGAAAATTGACAAAAAAGAGCTGATCAAGAAGCAGCGTCGCACCTGGCAGATCAAGCCTTACACCAGAGTGATGGACGATCATAAAGCGTACGATCGGAAGTCGTTTAAACAGGAAACGAAGCAATTCATTGAAGAAAATAAAGATGAATAATCTTTATCCATGGAACACGAATCGGATGTTTGCGTGCTCAGATTATTATTTAATCCCACTGGATTGCCGCTCATGGAATGATCACAATAATTTCACGGGCAGCAATTTTTTTAAAATAATTGTCAATATATTAGAAGTTGGAGCGAATAATAATATACGTACTTTTTCTGGAATTTTAAAAATACACTTGAAAGATTTGAGAATGATTTGTATATTGCAAATATCAATCGATACGGTTAGGCAGGGATTTCTTTCGTTCCATCGTTGCGAAGTCTGGATCGAATACTGTGTCGAATGATATTTGTGAGAAGGAAGAGGCATGCAACCGATAAAAATCTTATATTTCGAAGACAATGAAATCGATGTGGAGTTAGTGACGGCAGCGCTTAAATCCGGTCGGTTAAACTATCAAATGGTTCAGGTTTCGGAAAAAGAGAAGTTTCATTCCGCCCTGAAAAATGAGATCTTTAATGTGATTCTGTGTGATTATGCTTTGCCCGGATATAATGGCATGGAGGCGTTGAAATATGTTCAAGCCAACCATCCGGATATTCCGTTCATCATCGTTTCTGGAACATTGGGCGAAAGCTCTGCCATCGAAACGATGAAAAGCGGAGCCACCGATTACGTCTTAAAACAGAACCTGTCCCGTCTGGTACCAGCCATTGAACGCGCTCTCAAAGAGCAACAGGAGCGGATCGAGCGCAGACGCGCCGAAGAATCTTTAAAAGCCTCGGAAGAGCGGTATCGAACGTTAGTTGAGGGCTCGGGTAATTCGATTCTGACAGTAAGTAAAACAGGAGACCTTTTATTTGCCAACCGGGCTTCTGAAGCGCTGTTTGGCATTAGGTCGAATAATAACGGGAAAAAGCTCGACGCCTTTTTACCAAAAAATCTGACGTCACCGCTCATGAGAGAAATTAATTGCGCGGTTGAAACCGAAAAGACGTCAATTTTAGAAAAACAATCCAAACTTAACGGTCACCATCGCTGGCTCGAGTGGCGAATCCATCCGCTTAAAAATGGCGGAGATATGGCCGATTCCGTGTTAATAATTGTCATGGACACCAGTGACCGCAAAAATGCACAATTTAAGTTAAAACAGAGTTATCAAAAATTACAGAAGACACTCACCGGTATTGTAAGCGCTTTAACTTCAACTATCGAAATTCGTGATCCGTATACCGCCGGACATCAGCGACGGGTCGCAGAACTGGCGTGTCTGATTGCTGAAAATATGGGATTATCAAAGGATAAAATCGAAGGTATTCGCATTGCCAGTCTGGTACACGATATTGGCAAAATTTATATTCCCACTGAAATCTTAATTAAGCCCGGCATGCTAACAGAATCGGAATTCAGCTTAATCAAGATTCATCCGCAGGCGGGTTACGATATTTTAAAGTCGATTGATTTTCCCTGGCCTGTGGCCAAAGCCATTCTTCAGCACCATGAACGAATAAATGGTGCTGGGTATCCTCATGGGCTTCGGGACGGTGATATTATCATCGAAGCAAAAATAATCTGTGTCGCTGATGTTTTGGAAACGATGGCATCGCACCGTCCCTACCGTCCGGCTAAGGGAATAGAAAAAGCGATTGAGGAAATCGAGTTAAATAAAGGTAACTATTACGACAGCGAAGTGGTTGAAAGTTGTCTGAATTTATATAAAGCGGATCAATTCGTATTTTTGACGAGTTAATATTTCAAAAAAGATGCACATCAAATTCTGATTCGGAACGGAGAGAACGTGACTAAAAATTTGATCATTCCAAAAAACTACAAAAATCTGCTTGACATAAAAGAGACGGAAAGAGCGATTCGGCTGATCAAAGAATTTTTTCAGATCAATCTGTCATTTGAGCTCAATTTGTTGAGAGTGACGGCTCCGTTGTTTGTTACTGCAGGCAGCGGTATTAATGATGATTTGGACGGTGAGGAAAAACCGGTTGCTTTTAACATTAAATCGATGAACCATGCCGGAGCAGAAGTAGTGCAGTCGTTAGCAAAATGGAAGCGGATGATGCTGGCGGATTATGGTTTTCAGCCGGGAACCGGTCTGTACACGGATATGAACGCGATTCGACCTGACGAGGATTTAGACAACCTGCATTCCATTTATGTTGATCAGTGGGATTGGGAACGCATTATTGCGGAAAAAGAACGCAATCTGGAATTTTTAAAAAAGATTGTCCGGCAAATTTACAGTGTAATTAAACGAACTGAGAAATATATTTGCCATCATTACGCAGTGATCCACCCGGTGCTGCCGGACAACATTACATTTATTCATAGTGAAGAATTATTGGACATGTTCCCCGATTTGACGCCAATCGAACGGGAAAAAGAAATCTGTAAAAAATACGGCGCGGTTTTCCTGATCGGGATCGGCGCCGAGCTGAAGGATGGCCTGCCTCACGACGGTCGTGCGCCTGACTACGATGACTGGACGACACAGATAAATGAGAAATATCAGGGATTGAATGGTGATATTTTGGTTTACTATCCGACACTGAAATGCGCTTATGAGCTATCTTCGATGGGTATTCGGGTGGATAAGAAAGCCCTGTTGAATCAGTTGAGAATATGCGGTTGTGAGGAGCGAAAGGAATTGTATTTTCATAAACGACTCATCAATGGTGAATTACCTCTGTCCATCGGTGGCGGAATCGGTCAGTCCCGGCTTTGCATGTTTTATCTCCGCAAAGCCCATATCGGGGAGATTCAGAGCAGCATCTGGCCTGATGAAATGAGACAGAAGTGCTGGGACAATGATATTTTCCTGCTGTAATATAATTTAATGCTTTCTTTAAAATTTTTTATAGCCACATATTAACACGGATTTAAATTAGTGTTACGCCTGTGAGCGGCAATAAACTGCTAATTGGTACTTTACCTTCAAAATTTAAAATTACTCATAATTCCAATTTCAATAATTCAATCTTCCATTTCATTTTGAAATGATATTCTTCCGTAACCTACTGAAAATTACGGATATGGCAGTTCCTTACCGGCAAAATACCATACTTTTCCTAATGTTTAACAAATTGTAAATAAATAACATAAAACGAGTCAAACAGAAAAATTAATTTTGTTGTGATCTTGGATGACGCGTGGTGTTTTCTTGGAATAGAGTTTGCGTTTTGGAAAACATCAATAATTTTGGGATAATTAATTATATCAACTGTTTGTAAATGATAAATTAATCAGCCACATAATTTATTTTATAAGTCCATCATTGCAACGTATTCATGCTTATGAATAAAATTGAAAAGCGCAAAAATTTTGACGGCGATACGACTGGCATAATTGAAATGAAAGCCTGGGTGTCTAATCAGTTGAGAAAATGCAGTGTTTCCAATAAATTGGCAAATAGTTTTGATTTAGCGCTGGAAGAGATTTTACCGGCAATCTACAAACACGCGTATATTAATGAAAAAGTTAAACCGATGCGTCTTAAAATCAGAGTGACTTCTGAAAGAGTATCTGTCTCACTGCGTGATTTGGGTCACCATTTTGATTTTATTAAGGTTGAATCGATAAATGCACTGGAAGCAGTGTTCAGCATAACGGTGAATGATATGTTGAGCCACATGATGGATGGTGTGGAGTTTTTACCGCACAAAATTGGCAAAGAAATTGTAATTTGGAAGGGTCAAAGATGAATGGAGAAAACAAAAAAATTTTGGTAATAGAAGATTCGCTGACCATGCAGCGGTTGTTGAGTTATGTTTTGGAGAAGGAAGGTTTTGAGGTCGAAATTGCGAATAACGGCGCTGAGGGGATCGAGAAGGCAAAGCTCATGAAGCCGGATTTAATTTTCACGGATTTGATGATGCCGTTGAAAGACGGATTTGAAGTGTGCCGTGAAGTACGCGCTGACCAGGAGCTGAAAGATGTGATGTTGATCATTTTGACGGCAAGAGGGCAGGAAGCAGATTTGAAGAAAGGTCTTGCTGCCGGCGCTGATGATTATCTGTTGAAACCATTTGATCCACCGAATGTGGTTCAACGGGTAAAAAAGATTTTCAGCGAATCCCATGCGCATGTTGACGATTGAGACTTTGGTCAAGGATTCATTTGGATAAATCAATATCATATCGGGTTGGTATGCTTTGGTTGATCTAAAAAAATCAACAAACAAGTGGGTTGTCATGCGAAAAACAATACGAGGTAAGATCCTCAAAACAGCGATTATTTCCAAACTGGTGATTGGTGGATATATTTGTTTTAGCTTTGCACAAACTAATCAATTTGTTTTGAATAACTGGGAATACTACGCTGATAATAATCAACTTTACCAGGCAAAGTTGGCGTCTGCTGATAAACTAATTGCTGATAACAATTCGTTGCGCGCTATCGAGGAATACGAGAAAATTGTTGAGAATTATCCCCATTTTATCATGCCCTGGAAAAAGTTAGCTGAACTCTACATCCAGCAGCGGATGCCTGAACGTGCGATTGAATGTTGTGAAAAAGTCATTGAATTGGATCCGGTCGATATCGGGGTGATGAAAAAATTGGCAGAACTTTATTTGGCGGACAATCGACGAAAAGATGCGATCGATATGCTTGAGAAAGTCCTTATGTTCGAAATTGACAATTTGAAGATTCACAAAAAGCTGGCGCAATTATACTCGATGAATAATATGCCAGAAAAGACTATTTCTCAGTACGAGAAAATAGTCCATTTGGACTTAAAAGATACGGAGACGATGAGGAAGCTGGCATTTAATTATCTATGCACAAATCAACCGTTGAAAGGGATTAAACTATTGGAAAAGATTCTTCGCGTTTATCCGGACAGCAGCCGCATTCGTAAAGAATTAGCCCAGCAATACGTCTCTCTTGATATGCCCAATGCAGCGTTATCCCACTACGAGAAAATTGTCGAGTTGAATCCGAGTGATTTTGAGTACAAAAAGATATTAGCGCAACAATACTTACAGCATGATCGAACTACGGAAGCATTGCCAATTTGTGAAGAAATTGTTCAGAATGAACCGGATAATATGGATTTTAGAATGCAACTGGCTAAAATTTATATATCGAATATGCAACAGCGTGAAGCGGAAATTATGTTACAACAAGTGATTAACAGTCCAGCCACGAATTTCGAAGCGTTGCTGTTACTCGCGCAATTGGAATATGATTCCCAAAAATGGGTTTCAGCAAAAGATAAATTAGCTGAAATTTTGTTATTTCAGCCGGATAATTCACAAGCTCTGAAAATTATGCAAGCCATCCGTTCCCAATATAATCCGAAGTTAGAGCTAAAGTTTGAGCGAATTTCTGATTCCAACCAAATTATCAGAGAGCAGATACCGGTCGGCATGACATATTTTCAAAATAAAAGTTGGGCGTACAGAATAGCTGTTTCAGAATGTTTTGTCAGCGATGGTAAATTGAACACGGGAATGAACGGCACTGCTTTAAATTTCGCTACCATCTATAATTTCTCATTAAATGGCTTTGCCGAGCTGGGATTCGGAGCTGTTGGTTACTCGTCAGGTTGGTTGCCCTTTTCGTTGCAATTTCGATTCACCCAGCGTTTTTTTGATCGAATCAATGTCACCGCGAATTACCGGCATCAAGAGGCGAGAAATGGAGTAAGGGCTCTGGAAAATGAGATACGGATGCAAAGCGTGAGTGGGGAAATTTTCTGGCAGACGAAAAAAAGGCTACGTTTTTTGGGGAAGTATATCCACCAGAGTTTTACCGATATGAATAGTGCAAAATCGGCAGCTTTCAACATGGAATATGATCTCATGCTGGAAAATCCCCGGATTCGGATCAAAGCGGATTACACGTATGATGACTGTGAACATATTTATCCAAATGCTTTACCATACTGGACGCCAGATAATTTGAAAGGATTAAATTTTGGATTCAGTATCGCCCATCATTTTGGTAGCTGGTCGGATGTGGAATTGGGCTATACATACGCAAGCCAAAATTCGACATTTTGCCATAATTTTAGCGGACAGATCGGAATTCGGTTGACTCCGTTTGACAAGTTAAATTTTCAATATATCAAAGACGGTTCGGATTTTTACCGAACGGAAAAAGTTCAGGTATTTTTTCAGCACAGATTTTAGTATTAATTTGTTTGTTCAAAAAAGGACAATGAGTTGTCCTGGCTCAAGATTTAGCCACTTTCTAAATGCTTATAACATTCAGAAACCAAAAAAATAACAAAAACAGGAACGATAAATGACAAGTTATAACATACTGTTGGTTGAGGATGATAAAGTCGATCAAATGGCTTTTGTGCGATTCATCAAAAAAGAGAAAATCCCTTATAATTACAAAGTCGCTGGTTCAATTGCTGAAGCCAAAACTGAGTTAAAAGGAAACCAGTTTGATATTGTTATCGTGGATTATATGCTCGGTGATGGCACAGGCTTGGATATTTTAAAGATGAATTTAGCGACCCCGGTCATTTTTATGACCGGAACCGGCTCCGAAGAAGTCGCTGTCAAGGCAATGAAACAGGGGGCAGCAGATTATCTCATTAAAGCACCGGATCAAAGTCATCTGAAAACATTACCGGTCACTGTTGAAAACACTATGAAATATCAAAGGGCAACGGCAGAATCTCAAAAAAATGAGATGTTGTTCTTGTCGCTATTTGAACAGTCCAATGATCCGATCTTTATTGCCGATTTTGATGGTACCATTCTGGATGTGAATAAAAGCGCCTGTGCATTGCTTAAATTTGAGCGCGATGAGCTGCTCAATAAATCATTGGTCTCTGTACACGCGAACGAATCTCTCGGACACGTGAAGCAGGCCATTGAAACAATCAAGACGACCGGAGTCCATCGTTTTGATACCAAAATGCGAAAATCTTTCGGGGAAATTGTTGATGTTGAAGTTAGTGCCAAAGTGATCGACACTGCTAAAGGAATTTTTCACGAAATTGTCCGGGATGTGACTAACCGTAAGAAAAAGGAGTTAGCTTTATTACAGAATGAGCAGACCTTGCAACGGGTGCTCGAGAATGTTCAAACAGGTATCATTATTGTAGATCCGAGGGATCACCGGATTGTTGAAATTAACCGTAACGCACTGGAGTTGATTGAAGCACCCAAAGAAGAGGTAATTGGTTCCGTATGTTTTAAATATGTTTGTCCTTCAAAAGAAGAAGAGTGTCCGGTTATCGCTAAAGGTGAGTTCATCAATAACAAAGAAAGCATCTTGATTAATGTCAGGGGTGAAAAAATCCCAGTTATTAAAACGGTGACCTCGATCATTTTGAAAGGTCGCCGGCATCTGATCGAGAGTGTTGTTGATGTAAGAGAACAAAAACGAAAAGAAAATGAGGTAAAAGCGGCGTTGTCCGAACTGAACCAAGTTTTTAATACTTCTGCTGATGCAATGCGCATTGTTGATAAAGATTTAAAAACGATACGGGTTAATAAAACATTTTCAAAATTATTTGGCGTTTCGCATAATAAAGCGATCGGTAGTAAATGCTGCGACATATTTGGGGACGGTGACTGTGAAGGCGTGCATCATGCGGTCAGAAAAATTCTTGCCGGAGAAAAGAAAGTCGAGTCAGAAATTGAAATTCAAGGAAAAGATGGCGAACGCATTTATTGTTTGTTGACAGTGACGCCCTTTTTGGATGCCGATGGAAAGTTGATCGGTGTTGTTGAAAGTTATAAAAATATCACTGACCGTAAACATGCGGAACATGCACTCATGGAAAGTGAGAAAAAATATCGAAAGATATTTGAGAACATTCAGGATGTTTACTATCGGACTGACCTGACTGGCAAAATTCTCGAAATTAGCGGATCGGTTCAAAATTATGCCGGTTATCATCCCGATCAATTAAAAGGAAAAAGTGTGCTGGATTTTTACAAAGATAGGCGGGATCGAATCCGGTTTATCAAAGAAATTCAGAATAAGGGTCAGATCACTGATTTTGAAATTAAATTAAGAGATGAAAAAGACAACACTATCTATACCTCTGTTAATGCGCATATCATCAAAGATGCACAGGGAAATCCCAAAGGCATGGAAGGGTTTTTACGGGATGTGACAGAACGGCGTCAGGCAGAACAAGTGATTGAAAATGAGCGGAATCGTGCTCAACAGTATTTGGATGTTGCCGGTGTTGTTTTTGTCGCTATTGAGGCTGACCAATCCGTATCCATGATTAACAAACGGGGATGTCAGGTTTTGGGATATAAAGAGAAGGAAATCATCGGTAAAAACTGGTTTGATAATTTTCTTCCGGAGCGTGTTAAAGAACATGTGGTGGAAATTTTTAATCAACTGATGAAAGGAGACCTCGAATCTGTCGAATATGTCGAAGATTTGGTTTTAACAAAATCAGGTGAAGAACGCGTCATTGCCTGGCGTAATTCCATTTTGAAAAATGATGAGGGAAAAATTACGGGTATTTTAAGCTCAGGTGAAGATATAACCGATGCTAAAAAAGCGCAGGAGGCTTTAGTTGAGAATGAAGAAAAGCTTAAAAAAATGAGCTCTGCTGCACAGGATGCGATAATAATGATGGACGATGACGGGAAAATATCCTATTGGAATCGGGCAGCCGGGAAAATATTCGGATATAAAAAAAATCAGGTTATTGGAGAAGATTTACATGACTTATTAGCGCCGAAAAGATTTCATGACGCCTATAAAAAAGCGTTTTCAAAATTTATCAAAAGCGGAAAAGGTAATGCGATTGGCAAAGTTTTAGAATTGTCAGCTTTGCGAAAGAATGGTAGAGAATTTCCTATTGAAATATCTTTGTCTTCAGTAAAAATAAAAGGGAAATGGAATGCGATTGGCATTATAAGAGATATTTCTGATAGAAAAGAAGCAGAAAACGCCTTGCGCGAAAATGAAGAACGCTACCGAACGGTATTTAATAATACTGGTACAGCTACAGTGATTATTGAAGATGACGCGACGCTTTCATTGGTAAATGCTGAATTTGAAAAATTGAGTGGATTCTCGAAACAGGAGATCGAGGGTAAAAAATCATTCAAAGAATTTGTTTTTGAAAAAGATCGAAAACGGATGGAGAAATACCATCGTAATCGCAGAACGACTTCAAAAGCGGTCCCTAAAAATTATGAATTTAAGTTTGTTGATAAATCAGGAAATGTTAAAGATATTTATGTTACGATTGAGATGCTGCCCGGAACCAAAAAGAGTATTGCATCTCTTCTGAATATTACTCAAGAAAGAAAAGCCACAGAAAAAATCCAAAAAAGCGAAGCCTTGCTCATGGCAACGCTGGAGTCAACTGCGGATGGAATTCTTGTTGTGAATAACAAAGGGGAAATTACTCATGCAAATAATAGATTTGCTCAAATGTGGCAAATCCCCGAAAAACTGATGAAGACAAAAAATGATGACAAGTTAATTAAACATGTACTGGATCAATTAAAAGATCCAACTGCTTTTATGTCAAAAGTCCGCTCTCTCTATAATTCGTTAGAGCAGAGCAGTGATACTCTGCATTTCAAGGATAGGCGGGTTTTTGAAAGATTCACCAGTCCATTAATCCAAAATGGTAAAAACGTTGGACGCGTCTGGAGTTTCCGAGACGTGACTGAACAGAAAAAAGCTGAGCAGGCGATCAAAGAATCGGAAGAAAAATATCGCGCGTTGTTTGAAAGTACGGCTGATCCGATTTTCATATTTGATAAAGAAACAAATTACTTTTTGGATTGCAATAAAACAACACTTGATCGTTATGGATACACAAAAGAAGAACTGAAAAAAATGAAACCTTATGATCTTCACCCGAAAGAGGATCATGATTTGGTGACTCAAAATGTCGAGAAGGATACGACTGAACCTTATTATAATCATGTGACAAAATCCGGGAAAGTCTTTCAGGTTGAAATATTGACTTCACAAGTTAACTATGGAAATCGTGAGGCACGATTAAGTGTAGTAAGGGATATTTCGGATCGCAAGCGAGCAGAAGAAGCTTTGCGTGAAAGTGAACAGCGGTACCGGGCAGTGATTGAGTCCACGTCAAATGGAATCGGAATGGCGGATAAGAAGGAAAATTTGATTTATGTGAACAAAGGATTCGCTGAAATGTTGGGATATACAACAGATGAATTGATTGGGAAAAATTTAGCTGACCTCACCACAAAAGAGGAGTACGCAAAATTTACGCAACAGACAAAGTTAAGGAGAAAAGGAAAACAAAACACCTACGAAACCATTTTGTTACATAAGGACGGCTCCTCTCGATATGTTTTGGTTGCAGCTTCTCCACTAACAGAAGCAGATGGTACGTTTAAAGGGTCGATGGGCGTATTCACTGATATCACGGAACGTCGAAAAATGATGGAAGCCATCGAACAGGAGCGCAACTTACTTCATTTGCTGATGGATAGTGTTCCGGATGCGATTTATTTTAAAGATGTCCACGGGAATTTTACCCGGATTAACCAAGCTCAGGCAGCGAATTTGGGAATCGATGATCCACAGCTTGCTATTGGCAAACACGACCGTGATTTTTTCAGTGACAAACATGCTGAAGTTGCTAACGATGATGAGCAAAAAATTTTCGCTACAGGAGAACCGATGATCAACAAAATCGAAAAGGTTGTGCGACCGGATGGATGGCGATTATGGGTCTCCGCTACCAAAGTACCGATAAAAACTGCTACCGGATGCGTGACTGGCATTGTCGGTATTTCAAGAGATGTCACTGAATTGAAGAAAATTCAGGAAGAGCTGGAAGAAAAAAACAAGGCGCTTGATCAGGCACTGTTAAAAGCCGAAGCAGCGACAAAAGCCAAATCAGAATTTTTAGCCAACATGAGCCACGAAATTCGAACACCGTTGAATGCAGTAATCGGAATGACCGGATTGTTATTTGATACAAATTTATCTGATGAGCAGTTGGAATATGTCGAGACTGTCCGAAGCGGAGGCGAAGCGTTATTGGGTGTTATTAACGATATTCTTGATTTTTCCAAAATAGAAGCCGGAAAAATTGATTTGGAAGAAATTCCTTTCAATTTGAGAGAATGTATTGAAGAATCACTCGATCTGCATGCCAGTCGCGCGGCTAAAAAAGGATTGGATATTGCATATTTTATCGATCAGAGTGCTCCGACAATGATTGTTGGCGATGTGACGAGATTGCGGCAAATCATTAATAACTTGCTCAGTAATGCGATCAAGTTTACCAATAAAGGGGAAATCCTGATTAACGTCAAATCCAAAAAGCTAAAAAATGAATTTTATGAACTGTTGTTTTCGGTAAAAGATACCGGCATTGGTATCCCTGAAGACCGAAAGGACAGGTTGTTTAAATCATTTTCACAAGTGGACAGTTCGACAACACGCAGGTACGGCGGCACTGGACTGGGACTGATTATTAGCAAGAGGCTCAGCGAAATAATGAATGGCAAAATGTGGGTGGAAAGTAAAGTCGGTGTCGGCTCGACATTTTACTTCACCATTAAAGTTGAGTCAAAAGAAGTTGAGTTCGAAGAAGAATTTTCCTCTGTGTTGCCTCAACTGAAGGGAAAGCGAATTCTGATTGTTGATGATAATGAGATAAATCGTAAAATCATCAAAATGCAGACGAAAACCTGGGGGATGATCGCATTTGCAACCGAATCGCCAAAGCAAGCGATTGAGTGGGTTAAACAAAATCGTCATTTCGATGTCGCTGTTCTTGATCTGCAAATGCCGGAGATGAACGGTATCGAACTAGCCCAGGAAATACGAAAATATAGAAAGAAGTCAGACCTGCCGATCATCATGCTCACATCGTTAGGGCGTAAAGAAGATCGTGACGTCATTGATGAATTAGATTTTTCAGGCTATATGACAAAGCCGCTGAAGCAGTCACAGCTTTACAATGTATTAAATAATATTTTTTCTAAAGAACCTAAAAAATATGTGCGAAAACGGGATCACAAAATGGTGGATACAGAAATGGCAAAAAATTATCCGCTGAAGATTCTCGTCACCGAAGATAACGTTGTAAATCAGAAAGTGGCGCTAAAAGTGCTGGATAAAATGGGTTACCGGGCTGATGTTGCAGGCAATGGTCTTGAAGCGATCGAGGCGATTAAACGGCAACAATACGATGTGGTTCTTATGGATGTGCAGATGCCCGAGCTGGACGGTCTGGAAACAACACGCTACATTGTCAAAAATTGGACTAAGGAACAAAGGCCAAGAATCATTGCGATGACAGCAGGAGCAATGAAAGGTGATAAAGAGAAATGTTTGGAAGCCGGGATGGATGATTATGTTACCAAGCCAATTCAGTTTAATGAATTAGTAACTGCTTTAAAAAAATGCAAAACGAACGGTAAAAGTGAAAGTTTAGCCGTTGAAAATCAGGAGAAAACGATGAAATCACAAACCGATCTTCCGGCCATTGACGAAACGGTTCTGCAAATGTTGGCAGAAATGGATGATGACGGTGAAAATGGTTTTTTAAAAGAAATGATTACCATCTATCTTAATGAGTCGCCTCCTATTATTGAAAACATAAAAAAAGCGCTGGAAGCCGGAGACCAGGAATTGTTCACCCGCTCAGCCCATACGCTGAAATCTTCCAGCGCAAATTTGGGCGCGATGAATTTATCGCAAATGAGTAAAGAACTGGAGATGATAAGTAAAAATGGAGACTTCATGGAGGCTCCTGAAAAATATAAGCTATTGGAGAACGAATTTGACCGGGTTAAAAAAGCGCTGGAGGAATATCTGTAGATTAACTAAAATTAAAATACCTTTTTTAAGAACAGAGCTAAAAATATTATTTAGCCCATAATATATTTTCAGCAGCAGTTTGCACATCAAAGGGAAGTTACATCATACTGCTGCTGTTTTTTTACAGGGCAAAATCGTCCTGTGTCGGAAAATCAACAATTCTAATTTAAATACCATTTCTACTTTCTTATTGGATTGGTTCGGTGATAAGAATAGTTAAAACCTCATTCAATAACTCCTCCCCATAGCCATCTGTTTAATAGGTAAATTTTTTTATTTTTATATCTTTTATATAGCGTCCCTCAGTCGGCGGACTTTTAGAATTAGGGACAACTTATCTTTATAAATATATCGTGCCTATCGGTACATACGGTTTTCGATCGTTGCTGGATTTTATCACATTCGCTCACTATAGTCGCGTTAGCGACCAAATATTTATATCAAATTTTTCTTCATTATCAGAAACATTTTTTTTCAAATAAATTCTTGATTCTAATGTTCTGTTTAATTATAATATGAGTGATTGCATTCTCGTGGAAGTCGTTCATGAGAAAATGATAAAATTGTGAGAAATGATTAAAGGAATAACTCATGAAAAAGAAAATTTTACCCCTTTTTTTATTCTTGACGCTATTTTTCTTGAATTCAGCTTTTGCGAACATCCCCGCTCCTGAAGATATCCTGGGATTCAAAATCGGCACTGCCAGAAAACTCGCTGATATGCACCAAATCGTCGATTATTTTAAATTGCTTGATGGCTCAAGTGATCGGTTAGTTGTTCGGGAAATAGGAAAAACTACCGAGGGAAATCCTTTCATCGTCGCAATAATTACCTCTGAGGCGAATCACGAAAAGTTGCATCTGTACCAAAACTGCCAGCAATTGTTAGCTGATCCAAGGAAAATAAACGACGCGCAAGCTGATTCACTGATTGCAGATGGCAAGACGATTGTGATGATAAATTGCTCTTTACACGCTACGGAGATTGGCGCTTCCCAGATGTCGATGCAGTTGGCTTATGATCTGCTTGTCTCCGATGATCCGGTGACCCGGGAGATATTGGATCAGGTGATTTTGTTGCTGGTCCCGATGCACAATCCGGATGGCATTCAGATAGTTGTGGATTGGTACAAAAGACATGTGGGAACAAAGTACGAAGGCTGTCGTATGCCCTGGCTTTATCAAAAATATGTGGGACATGATAATAACCGGGACTGGTACATGTTTACGCAAAAAGAATCGCGTTTGACCCTCAAAGTTCACAATGCCTGGCATCCACAAATCGTTTTGGATATGCATCAAATGGGAAGCCGGGGAGCGCGCTTGTTTGTTCCGCCGTTTGTCGATCCGTATGAACCGAATGTCGATCAGATTTTGCAGCAGGAGGTCGCTGTGATGGGTACGTTTATAGCAAGCGAATTGACTGCGCAGGGGAAAGCCGGAGTCATGCACAGTCATAATTTTGATGGCTGGACGCCGGCGCGGGCTTATCATCATTATCACGGTGGAATCCGTATTCTAACCGAATGTGCCAGCGTCAAAATTGCCACACCGATTGAAATTGATTTTGACCGACTTTACGATAGCGTTAAAGAACCTTCAGTGAAAATGCCCTTGCCGTGGAAGGGCGGTCATTGGACGTTTCAGGATATCATTGATTACGATTATGCTGCCGCAAAAGCTGCTTTGGTGAATGCAGCTCGGCTTCGGGAAAATTGGCTGCGCAATTTTTATCGGATTCACAAAAAAGCAGTTTATCGATCTGACACTCCCTTTGCGTATTTGATTCCCCAAAATCAGCGCGATCTTTCCGCAGCAGTAAAAATGTTAGAGGTCTTGAAACTGGGTGATGTTGAAATTCACCGGGCAAAATCGACATTTATGGCTGCTGGTAAAGAATATGAAACAGGGACCTATATTATTTTCATGGCGCAACCTTACGGCGCCTTTGCAAAAACATTATTGGAAAATCAAGTCTATCCGGAATTCCGCGATTATCCGGGTGGTCCTTTGAAACGACCGTACGATGTCGTGGCGCATACTCTTCCTTTGTTGATGGGCGTGGAACGGATTCAAGTGGACAGTTTGTTTGAAGTAGCAACGGTAAAGTTAGAGAAGGTTGAAAAACCGAAAGGTAAAGTAGCCAAATCTGAAAATGGTTACGGCTACATCTGGAGCCATAATACTAATGATGACATCATTGCGATGAATCGGCTGATTGAAAAAGATTATCAGATTTATTGGGCGACAGAGAGTTTTCAACAAAAGGGAAAGCAATATCCGACCGGTACAATGATTGTCAAAAAGGAAGATGGACTGTCCGCCGATTTGGAATTAATTACGGAGTATTTGTGGATTCATTTTGAGGGTCTAACCGAATCACTGGAAACCGAGGTGTACGAAATTAACAAAGTCAAACTCGGGCTTTACAAACCCTGGACTGCTTCAATGGATGAGGGCTGGACGCGATGGGTTTTGGAGCAGTATGAGATTCCTTTCGAAAGTGTGTTCAATGCAGATATAAAAAATCCTGATGTCTTCAGTAATTATGATGTGATCATTATCCCTGATCTGCGTGAACGTTCTATCATTAATGGAATTTCACCAGAGTCAATTCCACAGCAGTATGCCGGTGGGATTGGTGACGAAGGCGTTCAAAATCTAAAAAAATTCGTTCAGCAAGGCGGGACAATAATTACATTGAATAACGCGGCAGCTTTTGCAATCAATCAATTTGAACTTCCGATAAAAGATGGCACTGAAGATTTAAAGCGAAGTGAATTTTTCGTTCCCGGTTCGATTCTAAAGGCTCAAGTCGATTCCAGCCATCCGATCGGCTATGGCTATGAGGAAGATGTCTCCCTGTTTTTCCGTAGAAGTCCGGTTTTTGAAACTGATGTGGCACAATCCGTTGTAACTTACCCTGATAGCAATCTGTTGCAGAGCGGTTGGATAAGCGGAGAAAATTATCTCGTTAACAGAAGCGCGCTGGTTGAATCTGAATATGGAAAAGGCAAGATTATCCTGATCGGCTTTCCTGCCCAATATCGTGCGCAATCGCATTTGACGTTCCGGTTTTTGTTTAATTCGATTTTTTATGGGAAGGCGGAGAAGAAGAAATTGTAAAAATATCTATTGATCCATTCAATGCCACATAAGGAGAAAGTCGTGGGACAAGATGGAATCTTTTCCTACAATTATGAAAAATTTAGAATACAAAGAATTCTATCGCAGGAAACTCCCCCACTATCAGCCAATAGAAGCTGAGTTATTTATTACTTTTCGGCTCGCTGGCTCTTTGCCTGAAGAAGTAATAGCAAAGTTGCAACAGGAAAAGCAGCAGATGGAAAAGGAATTAGAGAAGATTGATGATTTACAACTTAGAAAAGAGATGCAATATGAACAGGGAAAAATATTATTTGCTCAATATGATAAATATTTGAATAATACAACATGTGGCCCGAAATGGTTGAATGACAAGCGTATTGCTTCGCTTGTTTTAGAAAGCATTAAATATCGGGACGGAAAAGTATATCATTTGTATGATTTTTGTGTGATGCCGAATCATGTTCATGTTGTTTTTAAACCGATCTTAGGGCAAGATGGCATCTTGCCCTACAGTATGACTAAAATAATGCATTCGCTTAAAAGATACACTGCAAGAGAAGCAAACAAAATATTAAAAAGAGAGGGACAATTCTGGCAGCACGAAAGCTATGATCATGTTGTTATAAATGAAAAGGAATTGCAACGGATCATAAACTATGTGCTGAATAATCCAGTGAAGGCTGGATTGGTGGAATCGTGGGAGGATTGGGAATGGAGTTATTGTAAATTTTATTAGGACAAGATGCCATCTTGTCCTACCTACCAAAAAGTCAGGAGGAAAAATGAAGTCAAACAAAAAAACCACGTTGATTATCAACACGATAATTTTTCTGTTTTTATCAGTCATTATGATCGCTAATGCAACCAACAAACCCGTTCTCCACGGCAGGCACTGGGTGGCGATCACCGGAAAACCGCTGGCAGCAACCACCGGGGCAAAGATATTTGAACGTGGCGGTAATGCAGTCGATGCTGCCTGCGCAATGTTAGCCGCCACCTGTACCATGTTCGATGTGTTGAGCTGGGGAGGCGAAACGCAAGCGCTGATTTATAATCCGAACACGAAGAAAATCATCGGCATCAATGCGCTGGGTGTCGCGCCCACCGGAGCTACGCCTGAATTCTTTAAGGAAAAAGGAATGGAGAAGTATCCGCCAAGATATGGCCCGTTGGCTGCAGTGACTCCCGGAAACCCTGGTGGCTTAATGACCATGCTGGCTGAGTTTGGAACAATGAGTTTGAAGGAGGTACTGGAGCCTGCCATGCAGATGGCGGATGGTTATCCGATTGAGGAACAATTGGTCAGCAGCATCGAACGCTATAAAGAGCGGATCAAAAAGTGGCCCTATTCCAAAGACGTACTGCTCCCGCATTTGGGTGAAGAGCACGAGGCGCCCCAGACCGGTGAGATTTTTCGTCAACCGGATTTGTTGAACACACTGCAAAAATTGGTTGAAGCCGAACAGAAAGCCCTGGCTGACGGAAAAAGCCGCAAGGAAGCGATTTATGCGGCTTACGATCGTTTTTACAAAAGAGATATTGCCGAGGAATTTGCCCGCGGTTGTCAGGAACAGGGGGGACTTATCACCAAAGAAGATCTGGCAAACTGGCAGGTTTATCTGGAAGAGCCGGTGATGACCACTTACAAAGACATTGAAGTTTACAAATTAACATCTTGGGTACAGGGTCCCGTGCTTTTGCAAATGCTGAATATTCTGGAGAATTTTGATCTGAAAGCGATGGGATATAACAGTGCCAGATACATCCACACACTTTATCAGACCATGAACTTGGCTTTCGCGGATCGGGATTTTTATTATGGCGATCCTTATTTCCCACCTGACGAACCTCTGGAAGGATTGCTTTCCAAGGATTATGCAAAACAGCGGATGCAGTTAATGAACATGGAAAAAAACGATCTGGATGTGAAACCAGGCGATCCGTATCCGTTCATGGGAAAGAAAAATCCGTATCTGAAATTTATCGAAGATTGGTCGGATTTACAAACGCATGATCCAGAGAAGTGGAGCCGATTGGAGGAACAAATTGCTGAAGAGGATTTTTTCAGAGGCACCACCGCTATTCAGGCTGTGGACAAAGCAGGCTGGGTCGTTTCCGTGACGCCGAGTGGCGGCTGGATTCCAGCCTGTATCGCCGGGGAAACCGGAATCGGCTAGAGCCAGCGGATGCAGAGTTTTGTGTTGAATGAATCGGAAAATCCATTTAATGTGGTCGAACCCGGTAAAAGACCGCGAGCCACACTGACACCATCCATCGCGATGAAAGACGGGAAGCCATATCTATCATTTTCCATTCAGGGCGGAGACACTCAGGATCAGAATTGTTTGCAGTTCTTTTTGAATATGGTGGAGTTCGGCATGAATGTTCAGGAAGCGTGCGAGGCAGCAAATATCGTGAGTTATCAGATGCACAGTTCGTTCGGCGATCATGATAAAGATCCGGGACGGCTCACGCTTCGGGACGATGTTCCGGCATGGGTGCGTGATGAATTGAGAGGAATGGGATATGATTTACGATTCCGCAGCAAAACATCAGGCCCAATGAATGCGGTTTATTTTGACTGGGAGCATGGAACGTTCTGGGGCGGTGCCAGCGATTACGGAGAGGATTACGGTATTGCCTGGTGATGTTGAGGGATTGCAAAAGTTCCTTTTTTGAAAAATGAAAAAATTTCATTATTTCGGAGTTAATGCGTAAGCATTTTATTAAAATCCTGACGGATTAAATCCGACAGTTGTTGATATATTTATTTTATGCCAAAAAAATTAAGGAGGTAAACGTGAGTTCAAAAAAATATATTTTTGTATTTATCACTATACTTGTCTTCAGCATTTTTTTATTCTGCGCTGATTCTGAGAATCAACAATATGATCTGGTTATCAAATCGGGAAAGATCATTGATGGGACAGGCAATCCCTGGTTTTACGGCGATGTTGGAATCAGAGGTAATCGGATTGTCAAAATTGGTGAGATTGATGCGGTTGAAGCCGGAAAGATCATCGATGCAAAAGGGCTTTTCGTTGTTCCCGGATTTATCGATGTGCACACGCACGTTGACCGGTTGATCGATTCGGTTACTACTGTGGATAATTATCTGTTGCAGGGTGTGACCACGACTGTTGGCGGTAATTGCGGCGGTTCGGTGTTTCCGCTAAAAGAATTATTTGAAAAACTGGATCGCAAGGGAATTGCGGTCAATTTCGCGTCACTGGTCGGGCACAACACGATACGCGGCAAGGTGATGGGGCGCGGTGATAAACAACCGACCGAGGATGAAATGGCTGAAATGAAAAAGCTCGTTCGCCAGGAAATGGAGAGCGGCGCCATCGGAATCAGCACCGGTTTAGCCTATGTGCCGGGACGGTATTCTGAAACCGAAGAAATAATTGAATTAACAAAAGAGGTTCAACCCTTTGATGGAATCTACGCAACTCACTTACGCAATCAGAGCCAAGGCATTAAACAAGCCATCGAAGAAGCGATCCGGATAGGGCGTGAAGCCGGCGTTCCAGTCCAAATTTCTCACATTAAACTGGCACATGAAGCGGTGTGGGGGAATTATGAATTAATCACCGGACCAATTGAAGAGGCACGTGAACAAGGGTTTGAAGTCTATATGGATCAATATCCGTACACTGCCACGAGTTCGGGTTTTAGCAGCAGCTTTCGCGGATGGGCAGTTGCCGGTGGTCACGATGCCTTTGTGGAGCGGTTGAAAGATCCGGATAAGTACGAACAGATAAAACAGGGTTTAATTGACAGAAGATTAACGTCGATTCGCGGCATTGACAAAACGAAGACCATCTATATTTCGTACAACAGCAACCATCCGGAATATGAAGGGAAAAATATTGCCGAGATTTTGGATATGTTAGGTAAAGAAAATACGATTTCAAATGCGGCGGATTTAATCATTAAAATGTACAGAGAAGACCAGCCGAGAGGCATCTTTTTTCAAATGGATGAAGAGGATGTGGCAGCACTGATGCAGAAGCCATATAATATGCACGCGTCTGATGGGAAGATCGAAATCCCGGGGGTTGAAGTCCCGCATCCGCGCGCGTACGGGACGTTTCCGCGAGTTATTTCAAAATATGTACGGGAAATGAATGTAATCAGACTGGAAGACGCGATTCGAAAAATGACATCGTTGCCGGCACAGGCAATGGGATTTTATGACCGCAGCGTTTTGAAAACAGGCTGTTTTGCAGATGTGGTTATTTTTGATTTTGAAAAAATATCTGACATGGCAACTTTTCAGAAACCGCATCAGTATCCTGCAGGTATTTATTACGTGATTGTCAATGGAAAAGTCGCTGTTGAAAGGGGCAAAATTATAAATAAAAATGCGGGAATGGTTTTGAAAAATTAATCATGTGGAAGTAATTCACTGATATAAATACAAGGAACAAGGAATGAGATGTAATTTAATTGCTAAATGGATCATGATGACGCTTCTGTTGATGGTGCTTCTCTTAAGCTGCGGCGGAGAACAACATGTCACAGTGCTCAAGTTGGCTCACGTACTGGATGTCACCCATCCGGTGCATCAAGGCATGGTCTTTATGGCAGAGCGGGTCCAGGAAAAATCCAACGGTCAGATGCGGGTTGATATTTATCCCAGCGGACAATTAGGTGCGGAGCGCGACTTAATCGAGTTGCTCCAAATCGGTAGTCTGGCAATGACCAAAGTCTCCACAGCGCCTTTAGAAGCATTTGTACCGGAGATGAAAATATTCGGTATCCCCTATGTTTTTCGGGACGACGACCATCGCTGGAAGATATTGCAGGGTGACATCGGAAAGAAATTATTATTAGCCGGTGAGAAATACTATTTGCGCGGTATGTGCTACTACGATGCCGGAAGCCGTAGTTTTTACACCAAAAACACACCCGTAAGAGCACCGGACGATTTGGATGGTTTAAAAATCCGGGTCATGAAAAGTATTACTGCTGTGGAGATGGTCAAATCACTTGGTGGTTCGCCAACACCGATTCCCTGGGGTGAACTGTACACGTCACTTCAACAAGGCGTTGTTGATGGCGCGGAGAATAATCCGCCCAGTTTTTATTTTTCCCGGCATTATGAGGTATGCAAATATTACAGTTTGGATGAACACACCGCAGTGCCGGACATTCTATTAATGAGCACTGTCGTTTGGGAGAATTTATCTCCACAGGAAAAAAAATGGTTGCAGGAAGCTGTGGATGAATCAGTGGAATATCAGAAAAAGCTCTGGAAGCAGGTGTCGGAAGAGTCGTTGGCTGAAGTCCAAAAGGCTGGTGTGGAAATCATTTATCCCGAAAAAGAATCCTTTCGCCAATCAGTGCAACCAATGCACGAATCCTATCGTGGGACACCCATTTATCCGCTGATACAGGAAATTCAAAACGTAAAATAGACGAGGAGAGGTATGGAAAAGGTAACATTTTGGATCAATAAAATTTTAACTTTTATTTTAGTCTTTTTGATGGCAGCTATGGTTTTAGATGTAAGCTGGCAGGTTTTCACTCGTTTTATACTCAAAGCTCCCAGTCCCTTTACCGAAGAATTGGCTGGTTTCCTGTTGATTTGGATCGGATTGTTGGGAGCGAGCTACGCGCTGCATACCCGGGCTCATCTCGGAATCGATGTGTTGACTTACAAACTGGAAGGATTAAAAAAGCAAATTGTGGAAATTTTAATTTATACCATTGTGTTATTGTTCGCTTTTTTTGTCATGGTCATTGGGGGGATCAGATTAGTCAATCTTACCTTTACATTGAAACAAGTCTCTCCATCGCTGGGAATAAATATCGGCTATGTCTATCTGGTGATTCCTGTTAGCGGGATTTTGTTAATGTATTATTCGGTTGAATTTATTGTTAATGCACTGAAACAGAGAATGGCTGACATCGAATCCCATCAAGTATCAATGGTGGATTAATAATTCTAATTTTTTGTTTAGCGGATAAACCTGCAATAGGAGTTTAATTCATGGAAATTTCCGTTTTAATTCTCGTGTTAAGTTTTGTCATTTTGTTAGCGTTGAGTGTGCCGATTGCCGTCAGTATTGGTATCGCGACGATCTTGACCATGCTATTTACCATTCCGCCGGGACCGGCTGTGACTACAGTGGCGCAGCAAATGGCAACCGGTATCAATAAATTTGCGCTGCTGGCGATTCCCTTTTTCATTTTGTCCGGTCAATTGATGGGACGAGGCGGTATCGCACGGCGTCTGATCGATTTTGCCAAAGCCATTGTCGGCATGTTTCCAGGCGGATTGGCGTATGTGAATGTGTTGGCATGTATGTTTTTCGGAGCGATCTCCGGTTCTGCTGTTGCAGCGACATCAGCTATCGGCGGATTCATGATTCCGATTATGAATAAGGAAGGTTATGAGAAAAATTTCAATACCGCGCTTACGGTGACCGCTTCGACCACCGGGCTGTTAATTCCACCGAGTAACGTGCTGATTGTGTATTCACTTGCCAGTGGTGGCGTGTCCATTGCCGCGCTTTTCATCGCTGGTTATTTGCCCGGATTTATTGTCGGCTTGGGATTAATTGTGGTCGCGGCGATCGTTTCCTATATTAAAAAATATCCGGTCGCGGGAAAGGCAGGTTTGATCGAGAGTATTAAAAAGTTTTTGAATGCAATCCCCAGCTTATTACTCATCGTGATTGTCATCGGCGGGATTATCGCGGGATATTTTACAGCGACCGAAGCCAGCGCTGTGGCTGTGCTGTATTCGCTGTTGTTGTCAGTGGGAATTTACCGGGAAGTCAAAATTAAAGAACTGCCCCAAATATTATTGAAGACTGTGGAGACGACCGCTATCGTGATGTTGCTGATTGGCACATCCCGCGCCATGTCGTGGATCATGTCCTATGAAAATTTACCCCAGAATATCAGCGCCACCTTAATCGCGATAACAGACAGTAAAATAGTCATTTTTCTGATCATCAATTTAATTTTGCTGATCGTGGGGACATTCATGGATATGACGCCAGCTGTGCTCATTTTCACGCCAATATTTTTACCGATTGTTGTCGAGCTTGGCATGACACCGCTCCATTTCGGAATCATGATGGTACTCAATCTGTGCATCGGACTCTGCACGCCGCCAGTGGGTAGCGTTCTGTTTGTCGGCTGCGGAATCGCCAACACTACAATTAAAGACGTAATTAAACCACTATTACCTTTTTATGTGGCAATGGTGATTGCGCTATTTTTGGTAACGTATATTTCTGAATTGAGTTTGTTTTTGCCGAGAGTGTTCGGTTTCTAAAAAATGAAATGAGGGAGATGTTTTAAAAAGCATAAATTTCTAAAGTTTTGTTCAAGTAAAGAAGTTTTTTATATCTGAATTAAAACTTCCCTTTCGACATGGAAACAGTTTTTGATAATCAATATTTGGGATCATTTCAAGGATGATCTTAATTTTGAGTCAAATTTTTAAAAGCTGTTTTGTTTTCAAACTAAATTACCTCACGGAAAATTATCCTTTCTGGGTTTAGTCCCTAAAAAATAAATTATCGACACTGATGAAATTTTCCACATTTATCCCTTGACAATATCAATATTTATTCTTATTTTACTGAAACGGTTCAGTAAAATAAATTGAAAAATTAATTAAATACAATAAAATTAATAATTAATTATATTATAAAACGGTTCAAATAAAATGTCTGTAACAATTGCTGATGTGGCTCATCTCGCGCAGGTTTCCAAGGCAACGGTGTCCGCTGTTTTAAATAATAAACCCGGGATCTCGCAACAGACGCGTGATCGTGTATTGGATGTCGTTGAGAAATTGAATTACAAACCGAATCGGGTCGCCCGTTCATTGTCGAGCCGGAAAACGAGAAGTATCGGTTTGGTGATCAAGGAGATTGACAATCCATATTTTGCCAAGGTGATGAAGGGCGTTTTTGACGCCTGTTCCCAGCACGATTACACGGTGCTTTTGGGCAGTTCAGAGCTGTCACCGGCGAAAGAGGTCAGGAGTGTTGAAACATTGGAGAGTCAGCGGGTGGACGGATTGATTATTTCTCCCCTGCAAGGTAATGACGTTAACTTTAGCTATCTGTCTGACTTGTTGCGGGACAAATATCCGCTGGTGACGCTTGGTGAAATAAAAAATTACGCGACAAATTTTGTGGAAGTCAATAATGTCAAAGCGGCTCATCAGGCAGTGAGTTACTTGATCGATCTTGGACACGAGGACATTACCTATTTTGCCGGACCTTCTTATTCCGGGCACAGCACCGATCGTCTAACAGGATATAAAGAGGCATTGATGGATCACAATATTTCGGTCGGAAAAGAAAATATCGTCCCGACCGGTTCCTACATTTCAAATGGTTATCAAAAAGCAAAGGAGATTTTTGCTGGTTCCCGAATTCACCCGTCAGCGATTTTTTGTTACAACGATCTCGTCGCGATTGGATTGATCAATTGCCTATTGGAATTAGATTTTAGCGTTCCCGGAGATGTGTCCGTGCTCGGATTCGATGATAATGATTATTGTCAATCGTTAAAAATTCCACTGACTACGGTTCATGTGCCAGCTTACGAAATTGGCGTGACAGCGGCGGAATTATTGATTAAAAAAATAAATCATCCCGAGGAGGAGGAAATCGAGAAAATCATTTTGGACGCGCATTTGGTAAAACGAAGTTCGTGCGGAGTAAATCAGAGTAATAACAAATAAAAAATAAATCAATGGGAGGTCAATTGAAATTATCAAAGTACTCAATCGGCATCGGTGACCGGTTTGCTAAACAGGGAACCGCTCAGCTCGAAGCTGTGGTTAAGGCAGAAAAACAGGGTGTCCTCGTCACACCGGTTTGGAACAAGTCGTTCCGGGAACATCAGATTATTCATAGTGATCCGGCTTCAACGCGCAATGAAGCCGATCAGGCAGTCAAGGCACTGAACTGGAAAAATGACTATTTTGTGGATGCGGATCATGTGGGAATGAACAATGTGGATATGTTTATCCAGTCCAGTGATTTTTTTACGATTGACGTGGCGGATTTTATTGGGAAAAGAGCAGCGTCTGAAAATGTGGAGAAATTTTTGGATTTTTGCCAAAAGTACACCGGTGAGTTAATGATTCCCAATATCAATAATCCGTTTGAAATCAGTGGAAAACGGATTGAGCAGATTGCTGAAACGTATTTATACGCCGTGGAGCAGGCTGAAAAAATCTATCGGCATATTTTAGAAAAAAAAGGGAACACAGATTTTGTCGTTGAAGTGTCCATGGACGAAACCGAGAAACCACAGACGCCGGTGGACATGTTTTTTATCCTGGCAGCAATTGCTTATCATAACATTCCCACGCAGACCATTGCACCGAAGTTCACTGGTCGGTTTAACAAGGGAGTCGATTACGAAGGTGATTTGGAGAAATTTGCTCAGGAATTTGAGCAGGACATCGCTGTTATTGAGTTTGCGATTAACGAGTTTTCGCTGCCGGAAAATTTAAAACTCAGCGTGCATTCGGGCAGTGATAAATTTTCGCTTTACGGCGTCATGGGAAAGTTGATTCGAAAATATGATACCGGATTGCACATTAAAACTGCTGGAACGACATGGCTGGAAGAGTTGATCGGTCTGGCAGTAGCTGGCGGTGACGGACTGGACATGGCAAAGGAAATTTACCGCAGGGCGTACCAGCGTTATGATGAGTTATGTGCGCCATACGCCACGGTGATTGATGTTCACAAAGAAGAGCTCCCCAAACCGGATCAGGTCAGTGATTGGGACAGCGATACTTTTGTTTCGACTTTACGGCACGATCAGAAGAATGAACGTTACGACCCGCAATTCCGGCAGATGCTCCACGTCGCGTACAAAGTGGCGGCGGAAATCAAAGACCGGTATCTGGAAATGCTGGAAAAGCATAAAGGTGCCATTGCTGAAAATGTCACCGAGAATATTTATGAGCGTCATTTGAAGCCGATTTTTATTGATTAATATTGAGCTGATGTCTATACATTTTAGTTAATGGTGAGAAATTAAATTTATCAAAAATAAAATTTAACGGAGGGTTGATAATGAGCAATTATGATTTTGGATTAATCGGACTTGCCGTGATGGGTGAGAATTTAGTACTCAATATTGAAAGCCATGGTTTCAGTGTGGCGGTTTTCAATCGTACTGTCAGTAAAGTCGATCGTTTTATGGAGGGACGCGCAAAAGGAAAAAATATTAAAGGCTGCCACAGTATCGAAGAGCTGGCGAACAGTTTGAAAAGGCCGAGAAAAGTCATGCTTTTGGTCAAAGCCGGCGAAGCCGTGGATAAATTTATTGACAAGGTGATTCCCCATTTGGACAAGGGAGATATAATTATCGATGGCGGAAATACACACTTCCCGGATACGATTCGGCGCACAAAATATGTCGAAGAAAAAGGATTGCTGTACATTGGTACCGGTGTTTCCGGTGGCGAAGAAGGTGCGTTAAAAGGGCCGTCTATTATGCCAGGTGGTTCGCCTGAAGCCTGGGAACATGTGAAACCGATATTTCAGGCGATTGCCGCGAAAGTGGAAGACGGCACTCCCTGTTGCGATTGGGTGGGCAGTGACGGCGCAGGTCATTTTGTGAAAATGGTGCATAACGGTATCGAATACGGTGACATGCAGATGATCAGCGAATCCTACTGGATTATGAAACACGTGCTGGGCATGACAACCGAGGAAATGCAGCCCATTTTTGAAGAGTGGAACAAGGGTGAACTGGATAGTTACCTTATTCAAATCACCAGTGAAATTTTGGGTAAGAAAGACGACGAAACCGGCAAACCGATGCTGGATGTGATCCTTGACGCAGCCGGTCAAAAAGGAACCGGTAAATGGACCAGCCAGGCAGCGCTGGATTTGGGAATTCCGGCTCAAACCATTGCTGAAGCGGTTTTTGCCCGGGCGATGAGCGCCATTAAAGAGGAGCGAGTTGAAGCGTCAAAATATCTGAAAGGACCGGGGATTAAGTTTGACGGTGATAAAAAAGCGTTTATCGAAATGATCCGCAAAGCGCTCTACGCATCGAAAATTTGTTCCTATGCACAGGGCTTTCAACTGATGCGCGAAGCAGCACAGGAATATGATTGGGATTTGAAATTTGGCAACATCGCATTGCTATGGCGGAACGGTTGCATCATTCGGGCGCAATTTTTGGGCAAAATTAAAGAAGCCTTTGATAAGCGAGCGGATTTACCGAATCTGTTGTTGGATGACTATTTCAAAAAGGCAATCGAAGAAAATCAGGATGCCTGGCGCAAAGTCGTGGCAAAGGCAGTTGAATTCGGGATTCCGGTACCGGCGTTTTCAAGCGCTTTAGCTTACTACGACAGTTACCGCAGCGCGAATTTGCCGGCGAATATGTTGCAAGCACAACGCGATTATTTCGGCGCCCATACGTACGAAAGGGTGGATAAACCGCGAGGCGAGCATTTTCATACGAACTGGACTGGAAGAGGCGGCGACACATCTGCTTCTACCTACAATGCTTAATTGATAAATTTTTACTGACTTGAGTTTGAATCGGATAAAATTGAATTATGAAAATTATTGCTGATGAAAATATTCCCTTTGTGAAGCAGGCGTTCAGTTCCATTGGAGAAACTGATGTACTGCCAACTGGTCAGATAAACGAGGATAATTTGAAAGATGCGGATGTCCTGTTAGTGCGCTCCAAAACGGCAGTGGATCAAAAATTGTTGGAAGGTAGTTCCGTGAAATTTGTTGCCACTGCAACCATTGGGATCGATCACATTGACACCGAATATCTAAAGCGCCGTAATATCGGGTTTGCTAATGCGGCTGGCTGTAACGCGAATTCGGTGGCTGAATATGTATTTGCTGCCATGTTACACCTGTCTCGTAAATTGAAATTTCCTTTGGGCGGAAAAGTGCTTGGTGTGGTTGGCGTCGGGAATATCGGCAGCAAAGTTGTGCGGATGGCAAAAAGGTTGGGAATGAAGGTACTACAGAATGATCCGCCCCTGAAACGAGAAACCGGTGATTCCAGATTTGTCCCTTTAGATGATTTGATGGATGCGGATTTGATCACAGTTCATGTGCCGCTGACTCGCGAGGGAAGAGACGCGACTTTACATTTATTCGATAAACACAGAATCGAGAAGATGAAAAAAGGCAGCATCCTGATCAATTCATCCAGGGGGGCGGTTGTTGATGGCGAGGCTCTGAAATCCGCTGTTCACAGCAAGCATTTTAGCGCGACCGTTTTGGATGTCTGGGAAAATGAACCTGAGATCGATTTATCTCTTTTGGATGCTGTGGATATCGGAACGTCACACATTGCCGGTTACTCGCTCGATGGGAAAGTCAACGGAACCGTGATGATCCGTGAAGCGGTCTGTCGTTATTTCAATTTGAAAACAAGCTGGGATCATCGTGAGGTGATGCCTGAACCGGAAGTCCCATTTTTAACGGTTGAGAAATCGGACGAAGCAGATGAAGATGTGTTGAACCAGATTGTAAAAAAGGTTTATAATATCGAAAAAGATGATGCCCGGCTTCGACAGATTTTCAAAATTGATGAACCAGAGCGTGGTGCATTTTTCCATCGGTTGCGGAAAGAATATCCGATCCGGCGGGAGTTTTTCAATACTGAACTCAAGTTTTCCAATGGGAATAAAAAATTAGCGGACAAATTCGCTGCATTGGGATTTAAAATTAGTGTTTAGTTGAAATTAAAATTTGCTATTGATGATTTAATGGTCTTTGTGTACTTTGCGCTCTTCGCGGTTAATAAAAAACTGAAATAGAGCACATTTTAATTTTTCTTGTATTATATCGAAAGTATTTCGGAGGTTAATTTATGGCAGTAAATAAAAACGTTGTTGTTGCGCAATCCGGCGGTCCGTCGCCCGTGATTAACAATTCGTTACGGGGCATTATCGAAACGTGCTGGATGTTCCCGGATAAGTTTGCTACAATTTATGGTGGATTCCACGGCATCGAAGGGATTCTCAAAGAGGAGTTGCTGGACATTTCCGCGCAAAATGAAGAAGAGATCAGCCTGTTACGAACCACGCCGGCAGCCGGTTCCATTGGCACCTGCCGGTATAAATTAAAAGATTGGCAAAATGAGGATTTTGACAGGATTATCGATGTGTTCAAGGCGCATGACATCGGTTACTTTTTTTACATCGGTGGGAATGATTCCATGGATACGGCGGATAAAGTCGCGAAGCTGGCTCACCAAAAAGGGCTCGATCTGATGGCTGTGGGCGTGGCAAAGACAATCGACAATGACGTCGGAGACTCGGAATTTAAGTTGATTGATCATACACCGGGCTACGGCAGTGTCGCCCGCTACTGGGCAAATAATATTCAAAATGCCAATCAGGAAAATATGGGCTCTTGTCCCAGTGATCCGGTGTTGGTCGTTCAGATGATGGGCAGAAAAATCGGCTTTATTCCGGCAGCAGCCCGGTTGGCGGATCCGAAACGAGAGATGCCGCTGCAAATTTACATGCCCGAATCCAGGCTGAGCATGGACGAATTGCTGGATAATGTGAACGACCAATTGAAGAAAAGTGGTCGGGCTGTACTGGCAGTGAGTGAAGGATTTGATGTTGGCGAGATTGGTGAACTGAAAGACAGCTTCGGTCATACCGAATTCAGTTCGAGCATGTTTACCGCGCAGCAGATGATCGTGAATCATTTGAACAAATCCGGTATCAAGGCAAAAGGTTCAGCACGGGGACAGGTATCAGGAACAGACCAACGCGACACGGCAATTTATGCCTCGACCGTGGATCTGGAGGAAGCCTATAAAGTGGGACAAAACGCCACAGTAATTGCGGTTGAACATGGCTCCGGCTTTATGTCCACAATTTTGCGGCGTCCCGGTCTGATTTACAATGTGGATTATGATAAAGTGCCGCTAAATTTAGTCGCCAATTCCGAACGCGAATTTCCGACAGCCTGGATTGCGCCGAATAAAATCGACGTCACGGATGATTTCGTTCGCTATGCCCGACCCTTGATCGGAGAGGACTGGGTAAGCGTGCCGATTGTCAATGGGATTCAGCGGTTTGCCCGATTTGAAAGAACATTTGCGGTACAAAAATTGGAAAAATATATTCCGCAGGCTTATCGAAATCAGAAATAATATGAATGGTAAAAATTAAGGAAGGTGAAAATGATGAACGATCCGCAAGCAGAACTGAAAAATTTTAAACCAAAACACAAATACCTGATTGCCATTGACTCGGATGGCTGCGCTTTTGATACGATGGAAATTAAACACAAAGAGTGCTTTATTCCCAATATTATCAAACACTGGCACCTGCAGCCGGTATCCAAATACGCTCGCGAGGCTGCCGAATTCGTCAACCTGTATTCAAAATGGCGCGGTGTCAACCGTTTTCCGGCATTGACAATGGTGTTTGACCTGCTGAAAGACCGGGAAGAAGTCCAAAAACGGCAGGTGGAAATGCCGGAAGTAAAATCGCTTCGGGATTGGATCGAGCGCGAGACCAAGTTAGGAAATCCGGCTTTAAAGGCCGAAGTCGAAAAGACCAATGATCCGATTTTGAAACAGGCATTGGATTGGAGTCAGGATGTCAATGATACAGTTGCTGACATGGTGCACGATGTGCCGCCGTTTCCCTTTGTCCGAGACAGTCTGGAAAAATTAGCACCACAGGCGGATATCATCGTTTGTTCCGCAACGCCGAACGATGCGCTGCGACGGGAATGGAAAGAGCACGATATTGCCAAGTACACCCGCGTGATCGCCGGTCAGGAAATGGGCAGCAAAAAGGAACACATCCATCTGGCTTCTACTGATCATTATGACCGCGAGAATGTCCTGATGATCGGGGACGCTCCCGGCGATATGAAAGCGGCTCACGGCAATGATGCGCTGTTTTATCCGATTTTGCCCGGACACGAAGAGGAATCGTGGGAACAGTTTTTTAAAGAAATCATTGATTTATTCCTCAATGGAAAATATACCCGGGAAAAAGAAAACGAACTCATCGAGGAATTTCATTCGTATTTACCTGAAAAACCGCCGTGGAAATAGTATCGGATGTCCGAAAAAATGAGGTTATTTTTTTGTAAATTATCATTTCTTCGAGTCTTGGAGTCTTGGCGGCAATAAAATATTACAGGTTAAAAAAATGTAGTTTTGGTTACAAAAACCATAATCTGATTGGGAGACATTATGGGCAAAAAAATAAATTTCGATGATTTGAAAGATAAAGTCTGTGTGATTACCGGTGGCGGAGGCGTTATTGGAACCGCACTGGCAGAAGGATTTGCTGCTGTGGGTGCCAGGGTCGCGATTTTGGACATTGTTCAGGAATACGCGGAAAAAGCTGCCAGGGAAATTACCAAAAAAACAAGCAACAAACTCATCGGCATCCAGGCAGATGTGCTAAATAAAGAATCGCTGGCACAAGCAAAAGAACAAATCCACGACCATTTTGGAGATATCGATATTTTGGTGAATTGCGCTGGCGGTAACTCACCAAAGGCGACCACCGAATTGGAGACCGTTGAAAAATCGAATTTGAATGAACTGGAGAAAACTTTTTTCGGATTAAGTATCGATGGTTTTCGGCAGGTGTTTGATTTGAATTTTTTGGGGACATTGTTGCCGACGATGGTTTTTTCTTCGGATATGACACGGGAAGGCGGAGTGGTAATTAACATCTCATCGCTCAATTCGTTCAGACCGCTCACAAAAATACCGGCGTATTCTGCTGCAAAAGCATCGATTAATAATTTCACCGAATGGCTGGCAGTGCATTTGGCAAAACTGAACATTCGCGTCAATGCCATCGCGCCCGGTTTTTTCCTCACTCAGCAGAATAAATTTTTACTGATCGACAAAGAAAACGGTGACCTGACGCCGCGCGGGAAGAAAATTTTGAACAACACCCCCATGGGTGAATTCGGCGATCCCAACGATCTGCAAGGAACGGCGCTTTATCTGGCTTCCGGATTATCGCGCTTTGTGACCGGAGTCGTTATTTTGGTCGATGGCGGATTTAACGCGTATTCCGGGGTGTAACAGGTTGGCAATTGCCTATTGACAATTTACCATTGACTATTAAAATAAAAATAATGATCAATTCCATAAAGTTGGTAAACCGTTGAAACGGTTTCTAATATCCTGTTTTTTAACGACTCCACCCCGATGAATCGGGGTGATCATTCAACAGGAGGGTTGAATTAACACCCAGATTTATCTGGGTGTTAAAAGAAGATAAAACAATTGATTAACTGCTTCAGCAGTTTACATTTTTTTTATTTATTCCCCAAAATACCAACTTCTCGGAATTGCACCCAATAAAAATAATGGTCAATGGTAAACGGCTAATTGTCAGTTGTCAATGTAAAATTGCTCCAAAACTTGTTGACCAAAAAGTCCCGTCAGAGACATTGACTGCTTAATCTCCAACGTTTTCTAACAACGAAAAGCGCTTGGCTGATCAAAAATTTGAATTTTCGGGATTTTGTTTTTCACCCGTGCAGCGCATAAAGGCTCTGCAACCCAATTGTTTAAAATTCTTCGAATGTCAAACACCCCTGTAAAAAGGTTATACCTCTTTCTTGAATATTTTCTTGACAATTATCTATTAATTTTGTAATTTATCTTAATTTTCCGACCACTGTTTACGAAAGAAAAATGCTATTTTGCATTATCCACTATTAATCTGACAAGTCCATTTTGGAGGAGGAATCACAAGATGAAAAAATTACTTCTCATCTCATTACTACTGACCTTTGCTATATCCGGCTACGCCCAGTATTTCCAACCGCAAAGTCCGCTGGTGTTCAGCAAAAACGAGTTTTCCCAATCCGCGATCAGCCGTAAAATTACAGCGGAGCGCAAACTGTTCGATCCGCTGGACATCGACGAGCTGCGGGTGAACGTCCGCAAAAACAACAATCAGGTGGACAATAAACTGTCTGCCCTCAAAAACAAGATGACCAACATCTATCTGGACAAACAGGAACTGCTCAAACTGGTGGATATTGAAAAGATGGAGGAGCAGATCAAAGTTAAACAAAAGAGTCTGGATGAAATCAAAGTCCAGATCCAGCAGGATCTGGCAAACGTCGGCTACAGCGGTCTTTATCTGGTGCTGCTGAATGAGGTGGACCAGTTCGCATCAAAAGAATCACTTTTCGATCAGTCCGAGAAATTGCTGGCGCCGGTCGCCATCGAAGATTTGAACGGCATTTTTATTTCCGGTCTGACCGTAATGCAGGATAATCGCATTTTGACCGATCACATCAAAGCGGTTATCAGCGGTGAGATGAGCGTTGCCAAACAGTACATCTCCAAAACCATCGACCGCAGGAGAAAGTTTTTGTATCTGGTCAAAGTGCAGGTCTCACCGCTGAAAAAAGGCTTGGCTGCCACGCAAATGCCCGGAACCGGTCAGACCCGCCATCTGGTAATTAATTTGCTCAAAGATACCAATTTTAAACCCGCACTGCGCAATGCCGGTCTGGCAGAGAGCGAGATCAATAGTGTGGACTCGGAAGCGAATTTGAGCCGGGAGGTGATAATGAATTCCAACGCCACCGCGGGCAGGCAGCAGCAGCTTATTTTATCGCGGGGACAGACCAACCTGCAAAAGATCGAATCCGACATCGAGCAACTGAAAAACTCACTCGCCAACCGCAGCAGCCTGCTTAAAGAGACCATTCAGACAAAAACCAATGTAACATATAACAGCCGGGACATTTCCGGCAGCATTGAGCGGGCGCTGAAATATTTTGACAGCCAGCTCAAGAGCTTGCAGGATGAGCTGGTTGCGGAAAAAGAAAAAGAGCTGGTCGCGCGCTACGCTGTAAACGTCACCGTGGAGGGCAAGCCGGAACAGGACATCGCCAAAACTGCCACCGGTCTGCTCGGACAGATCAAACAGAGCTATTCCAAAGTGGAGCAGTTTATCCGGGTGACCGACGTGGTGAACCAGATGCTGGTCGCGGATAAGACCGGCAGCGGCAAGGACATTATCCGCGAGGTGGACAAACTATGGCTATTTCCGGTTGCCGGCGACGCGGACAATTTTTTGCTGACCGTGGTGGCGCAGTTTAAAATTGCCGA
>CAYYMH010000045.1:0-34648 GCA_964472785.1 uncultured Cytophagia bacterium
TGATTCTTCGTGACTTGGTGGCAAGATTTATGAATTAAACAGGTTATAAAACTGTTGGTTAAAACCAACCTAACGCGTATGGAAATCAATCATTTTTTCAATTGCATTGTGACACACCGGACAGAAATCCACCAGGCTTTTCGAAAACATGCGACAGTCCAAAAATGGTCGATACAATCCTTCAGAGGCGTATCCCGAACCTTCGAACGCACCGACCTTGTTCCAATATTTCTGATCCAAAAGCAATTGATCCCGCTGTTTTTCGATGTTTTGGTATTGTTCCTGATAATTATTCGCTGAACGATCCAATTTACCTAACGCCATGCCCAGAGAATCATATTTTGCTTTGTCCCAGGGCGTGGGGGTCGGTGTGTTGTCATCCATTAAATGTTCCCATTTGATATGCCCGTTTTGGACAACCCCGACATTGGGTTCCCAGGGATCAACGCCCGGCGGATAAAATTCATTGTAGGCAACCGATGATGAGTAATATTCATCGCCTAATCCGGCAAACGCGTGGCCGAATTCGTGGACAAAAACATAATCGGGCCACCAGTCGCTATTTTCACCTTCGTCGGTGGAATAACAGGTGGAGTACAAATTAAAGATACCGCCGCCACCGTAGCGATCCGAATTGACGATAATGTAAATTTGGTCGTAAGGAACAAGAGAGGCAATATCTCTGACAATTTTGTTCGCATAAGTTAAAACATAACGTGGCGAGTCAAATGAATTGTACGAGCACTCTAATAGATTGGCACGCCACTCATTCTTTCTCGGCTGGTCGATTCCCGATTCCAGTGAAAGACTTTCAACATACCATACATTAAAATCATTTTTTCGTGTTTTGAAAGGCTCAACATCAAAAAGCACTTCTGTGTAATGTTGTGCGTCTTTGCGAAACTGCTTCATATCCGATTTTGAATATCCGTCGCCTAAAATGACAACGTCCACTTTCTCGTGCGGATCACCGGATTTGAAAACATGATCGACGTGATACGATTCAACGCGTTTATCACGATTCACAAATCGTGAATTGGGATCGATCACAGTTGAAAAAATGGGTTGGAAGTAATTTTCCCGATCGCGCTTTGCGATGACAAATTGAATTTTCTGTTTTGGAAACGGCATCAGAACTGATTCATGAAATGATCGGTAAATTCGTTTTTCAGCCTCATCTGTTGTTTCCCATTCTCCGTAGATGCTGCTAAACCCTCTCGAAAAAATCAGCTTGTTGGTTTTGACGTCAACAACTTTTGCCAGATATTTACCCAGATTAAGTGTGTCCAGCAAGTTGTTTCTGCTGCCAGCCCACATTTGTCGGCCGTGCGTCAGCACGGCTGGTTCTTCATAGACTTTATCCAGGCTGATCACTTCCTCGACTTTTGTGCCGGTGTGATAATAATCAATCCGCATGGTTTTATCATAAAAATATTGTTCAAACGGGATTGCAGTGAAACCCAGATTGGTTAGAAAAAGAGCCGATATGGCCAGCAACAATATTAATTTTCTTGAGGTCATGGACTTTCTCCGGTATATTATCGTTTTTTTATTGTTAAATTTACACAATTAAGTTCAATTGATTTCGTGCTGGGAAAGAAAAAATGTTCCGTCACCTCGACTACGAAAGTGCTTTAATATAATATTTTTAAAACAATATTGCAACAAATAATTTTAACCGCACGATGCTCCGTCTGTATCAGTTATTTTTTTTAATTTAAATTTAATTCATTTTTTCCTTGATTATTAGCCGATAATTTATTAACATCTTCGATAAATTATGGCTCGATTTATTTGAATCCGTAAATTGGTTGTTTGTTATAATACATCATGGAAGAGTCTTCATTTTAATAATAACAGGAGTTACAATTTTAACATGTCTGAAAAAGAGATTGCAAAGGTTTACGATCCTAAACAAGTGGAAGATTACTGGTACCGGCACTGGACTGAAAAAAACTATTTTCATGGTCAGGTCAACTCGGGGAAAAAACCGTATTCGATAGTTATTCCGCCGCCTAATGTAACTGATGTATTGCACATGGGCCATGCTTATAATAATACATTGCAGGATATTCTGATTCGTTATCACCGGATGTTAGGATATGAAGCGATGTGGCTGCCCGGGACAGATCACGCCGGAATCGCCACCCAAAATGTGGTTGAGCGCCATCTGAAAAAGCATGAAAATATAAGCCGTTATGATCTGGGGCGGGAAAAATTCGTTGAACGTGTCTGGCAATGGAAAGAAAAGTATGGAAATGTGATCATTGATCAGTTGAAAAAACTGGGGTGTTCCTGTGATTGGGAACGTGAGCGCTTTACCATGGATGATGATTTATCCAAAGCAGTGGTGGAAGTCTTTTGTCGATTGTATGAAAAGGGATTAATCTATCGCGGAAAATATATCATTAACTGGTGCCCCCGTTGCAGTACGGCTTTGTCTGATGAGGAAGCAATTCACCAGGACGAGGGGGGAAAACTATGGTATATTCAATATCCGTACAATCACAAAAAATATGTGACTGTGGCGACAACCCGGCCTGAAACAATGCTGGGCGATGTCGCTGTGGCAGTGCATCCGGATGATACCCGCTTTAAAAAGCTGATTGGTAAAACCGTGGTACTACCGGTGCTGAATCGTGAAATTCCGGTGGTTGCGGATGAAGCGGTTGATCCGAAATTCGCAACCGGGGCTGTAAAAGTAACACCGGCACATGATCCCAACGATTTTGAAATTGGTCAGCGACATGGGTTAACTCCGATTAATGTGATGAACGAAGACGGCACCATGAATGAGAACGCCGGAAAATATAAAGGTTTTGATCGTTTTAAATGCCGAAAGGCATTGGTTAAAGAACTGGATAGTTTAGGCCTATTAACAAAAACTGAAAATCATGAGCATTCAGTGGCACATTGCCAGCGATGCGATACGATCATTGAGCCTTATTTGTCGACCCAATGGTTTGTCAAAATTAAACCGTTGGCTGAACCGGCATTGGAAGTCGTACAGCAAGGTAAAATCAGATTTCATCCGGAAAAGTGGATTAAAAATTACAACAACTGGATGGAAAATGTAAGAGATTGGTGCATCTCCCGGCAACTGTGGTGGGGGCATCGCATCCCGGTTTACTATTGTCAGGATTGTGACCATTTTATGGTTCGGCGCGAGTCACCGGAAAAATGTGAGAACTGTGACAGCAGCAATCTCAAACAGGACGAAGATGTTTTGGACACCTGGTTTTCTTCCTGGCTCTGGCCCTTTTCTACGATGGGCTGGCCTGAAGAAACCGAAGATTTAAAATATTTTTATCCGACCAACGCTCTGGTTACGGCGGCCGATATTATCTTTTTCTGGGTAGCGCGAATGATTATGTCCGGACTGGAATTTAAAAACGAAATTCCGTTTTCGGATGTTTATTTTAACGGCATTGTGAGAGATGCTGAAGGTCAAAAAATGAGCAAAACATTGGGCAACGGAATTGATCCATTAGGAATGGTGAAAAAGTACAGCGCGGATGCGGTGCGGTTTTCGCTGCTCATGCTATCATCCGAGGGTCAGGATATTAATTTGGCAGAATCCAGTTTTGAAATTGGCAGAAATTTTTCGAATAAATTGTGGAATTCATTTCGGTTTTTGACTTTGAATTACCAGGAAAATGAAGTTGATGGGTTGATCAGAGACAGCGATTTTTTGAGTGAGAGAGACAAACTGCAGGTAGCTGACCGTTGGATTTTGAGTCGCTTAAATAAAACAATTGAGAAAGTGACACATGAACTGAATCATTTTCATTTTAATGAAGCCATTGCGAACCTTTACTCATTTTTCTGGCGTGAATTCTGTGACTGGTACCTGGAGCTGATTAAACCCAGCTTGTACGGCGAAAATGCGGAGGAAAAACAGTTAGCACTGAGAATCGGCATTCATGTGATGAGAAATATCGTTAAATTACTTCATCCGACCATCCCGTTTATCACGGAGGAAATCTGGCAAAAAGTGAAATTGAACGAAGAGTCAGATCTCATTGTGGCAAATTGGCCTGAAGCGGATTCCGGCTATTTTGATGATCAGTCCGAGAAAGATATCGAGTTGATCCAACAGGTGATTGGCGCGATCCGAAATATCCGTGGTGAAATGAATGTGCCGCCCAATAAAAAGGCAGAGGTGATTGTCAAAAGTTCAAACCAATCGAATCTTGATCTGATGGCTCAAAATGAGGCGTATTTAACATTCCTGGCACGAGTGGAAAATTTGAAATTGGAGAAAGAGATTGAAAAACCGAAATTATCTGCCAGTGCAGTGATTTCCGATTTGGAAATTTTCGTTCCTTTGGAAGAACTTATTGATATTGATGTTGAGCGTAAACGGCTGACAAAAGAATCCGAGAGATTGTCTGAGCAGATTGAGAACACTGATAAGAAATTAATGAATCAGGATTTTATCAAAAAAGCGCCGGCGCAGGTCATTGAAAAGGAACGAAAAAAGTTGAATGATTTTAAACTGAATTTTGAGAAAGTTCAACTTAATTTAAAGAACCTGGAAAATTAGGACAAATTAAGCGGATGGGGAAAACACCCTCATCTGCTTTTTTAATTGGTCTAACACAGGTGTTCGCCACAAAGGCGGGAAAATTAAAGCAAAAGATTGGGAGGCATCATTATGAATACAAAACTTTTGAAGCTATGTGTGTTTTTCATTTTATTAATAACACTCCCATTGGCAAGCCAGCAGCGTAACGTTGCTGTGACTGTTTACAACGATAACATGGCTGTTGTCAAAGATGTCCGTTTACTGAGCCTTCAGAAAGGCGTATTTGAACTCAGTTATCAAAATGTTGCTGCTGACATCATTCCAACCTCGGTTCACTTCAAATCATTGACTGCTCCTGGCGATGTACAAATTTTCGAACAAAACTATGAATACGATTTGGTGAGTTCTGATAAAATTTTGGACAAATACGTCGATAAACAGATTACAGTTTCAACAAAACAGGATGGTCAAATCACCGGAACATTATTAAGTGATGATTCAAAATACGTTGTGTTGCAAATCGAAGCCACCGGTGTGAAACTGGTTTCGCGCAACGACATCGTTCACATTGATTTCCCTGAATTACCGGAAGGGCTGATCACGCGCCCCACTTTAGTTTGGGAATTGGAGAACAAAAAAGCTGGCGATCACCAGACCGAAGTTTCTTACATCACCAATGGTATGAATTGGCAGGCGGAATATGTTGCAGTGAGCAAAGATGAAGATCAAGCCATTGAACTGAACGCCTGGGTATCCATCAATAACCAATCGGGTGCGGATTATCCCAACGCCAAACTCAAATTAGTTGCCGGGGATGTGCATCGGGTCAGGGAACCCAGATACGGAAGGGAAGTGTATCGTGAAGATCATATTCTTACTGCACAGAAAGCAATACCCGAATTTGAAGAAAAAGCGTTTTTCGAATATCATTTGTACACGCTGGATCAACCAACAGATATTAACGATAATCAAATAAAACAAATTTCATTGTTTTCAACTCCTGAAGCGAAAAGTAAAAAAATATACACCTACGATCCGAATAAATCTGCTGAAAAAGTCCGTGTTGAACTGGAATTCAAAAACAGCAAAGAAAACGGTCTTGGTTTGCCATTACCCGCAGGGAAAGTCAGAGTTTACAAAGAGGATCCTGCCGATAAATCCCTTGAATTTATTGGTGAAGATAATATCGATCACACGCCACAAAACGAGGATGTGCGGATTTATTTAGGCAATGCATTTGACATTGTGGCGGAACAAAAGATGGTCGAGAAAGAATCTACGGGCAAGTATTCCCGCAAAGAGCAGTGGGAAGTGGAAATAAGAAACCACAAAGATTCCGGTATTCAGGTGCTTGTCGTCAAACGATTCTACGGATTTTTGGAGATCAAAAAATCGACTCACCGTTATAAAAAAGAATCCGCCAACGAGCTTCACTTTTTTGTCGATGTACCAAAAGAGGGTGAGAGTACACTCAATTTTGAGGTCGAAATTTCACGGAACAGGCGCTAATTAATTACAAATAGACGCGAAAAAAAAGCGGTAATTTTCTTGCAAAAAAGTCCTGAAAAATTTCTAAATACATCGGTTCAATATTTAAAGGGGATCGGTGAGAAACGGGCGATGGCTTTAGAAAAAGTTGGTATTGAAACGGTGAGTGATTTGATTCAATACTACCCACGTCGCTATTTGGATCGTAGCAATATTACACCGATAAAAAATCTCACAGTTAATGAATCCGCCACCGTCGTCGGTAAAGTCCAGACATGCGGCATCAAAAAAGGAAGGCGTTCCCGGTTTATCCTGCTGTTGAATGACGATACCGGCTATCTCACCTGTGTCTGGTTTCATCAACTCAATTTTTGGCAAAAACGTTTTGAGCCCGGTCAAGTGCTGGCAGTTAGCGGAACGATCGGTTATTTCAACGGTCTTCAAATGGTGCATCCGGATTTTGATTTGCTATCGGATGATGATGACCAAACCGATCAATTTTTACATACCGGAAAAATCATTCCACTTTACTCAAGTACTGAAGGATTGAGTCGCGTTGGGTTCGACAGCCGGGGATTTCGGCGGGTGATGAATTATTTGACCCGGCATCATCTCGATCAAATAGAGGAGTCTTTGCCTGAATCGATCGTTTCCCGTTTGAATTTGCTCAATCTTTCTGCTGCGTTAAAGAACATCCATTTCCCGGAAAATTATCAACTGTTAAAGCAGGCGCAAAAAAGGCTCAAATTCGAAGAACTGTTTTTGATGGAATTTATGTTGGCTTACCGTAAGCGGAGTGTGCAGGAACAACAAAAAGGAATCGCGTTTTCAGAAGTCGGGGATCGCACGAAACAGTTAGCCGACAATTTGACCTTTCAGCTAACCGAGGCACAAAAAAAAGTGCTGCACGAAATCAGACAGGACATGAAAAGCCCGCATCCCATGTACCGGCTGATCCAGGGAGATGTCGGTTCAGGAAAAACCATTATCGCTCTGGTCTCCATGTTAATTGCCGTGGAAAACGGCTTTCAGGCTTCACTGATGGCGCCGACGGAAATTTTAGCTGAACAGCATTTTCTGACATTCCGGAATTTGCTGGGAAAATTGGACGTCAACATTCAGCTACTCGTCGGTGCGCAAAAACAATCCGAACGGAAGCGAATTTTAGACAGCATCGAAAGCGGGGAATGCGATATTGTAATCGGTACACACGCCTTAATTCAGGAAAAAGTCTCTTTTAAAAACTTGGGATTGGTGGTGATCGACGAGCAACACCGCTTTGGCGTTAGTCAGCGGGCAGAACTCACCCAAAAAGGTTTATCACCGGATGTGCTGGTGATGACAGCCACGCCGATCCCGAGAACGCTCTCGCTTACCATTTACGGTGATTTAGATGTGTCGATTATTGATGAGCTTCCTTCCGGGCGCATTCCGATAAAGACAACCTGGCGTTACTCGGACAAGCGGAACGATATTTATAAATTTGTCAAATCGAAGCTGGATAAGGGGCAACAGGCCTATATCGTTTTTCCGTTAGTGGAAGAGTCTGAAAAGTTAGACCTCAAAGCCGCAACAGAAAGTTATCAGAAAATGGCGGAAGGGATATTTTCCAACAATAAAATTGCGTTGCTTCACGGCCGGATGAGGAGTGAAGAAAAAGACGACATTATGTCCGCCTTCAAAAACGGGGAGGTGCAGTTACTGGTCAGCACAACGGTTATCGAGGTGGGTATTGATGTGCCCAACGCGACAATTATGGTGATTGAACATGCGGAACGGTTTGGTTTGACCCAGTTACACCAGTTGCGGGGACGAGTCGGTCGTGGTTCTGATCAATCCTATTGCATTTTAATTGCCAAATATCCGGCTACCGAAGAAGCGCTCGTCCGTTTAAACACAATGGCGAAAACCACGGACGGTTTCAAAATTGCCGAAGTTGATTTGCAGCTCCGGGGACCGGGCGAGTTTTTCGGAACACGTCAGCATGGCATGCCGGAATTAAAGATAGCCAATCCGCTCACCGATACATCTATTTTACTCACCGCAAGAAAAGAGGCGTTTCAAGCAGTCCGGAATGATTCGGAGTTGACGACACTGACTGAAATGCTGCTTCAAAGCTCGTTTTTTAAAAATTATAAAGATAAAATAAAATATATGCAAATCGGATAATTGGCTCAACCGGAACAGGAACTTTTTCACGCCGATTCGGTAAGAGAAAATTGTCTGATTTGAGGAAAATAAATACATTATGGAACGATGTTTTTTATCGTAACTATTGGGAGCATTTTCTTTGCCACAAAGACGCAAAGTTGCACAAAGAAATACATCTCTAAAAATATTCTAACAGTCTGGCCTGCTTTTCTTTGTGTCTTCGAGACTTCATGGCCGAACAGTAACTTTTTATCTTGATTTAATATAATTTTTTTATTAACTTAACACAATTTAAGAAGCTTGATGCTATTTCAATAATTCAATCTGACAACCAATTTTGATGAAACAATCAACACGCGACCACTGGGAAAAATTCTGGGACGAGAAGAAAGAAATTGATGAGGTTTATTCGAACGAAGGACGGATATTCAATCATCTGAAAGCAACGACTTCGCTCGAAGGAAAAAAAATTCTCGAAGTCGGCGCCGGCAGCGGTAGGGATAGCTTTGAGTTGGCGCAGGAAAACGCACAGGTTTATCTGTTGGACTATTCGCCGAACGCGTTTTCGATTATTCGGGAAATAAATAAAAAATCCGACATCGAGGTTCACTGTATTCAGGCAGATGCTTTTCAGACACCAGTACCGGACGAATCATTTGACATTGTTTTTCATCAGGGATTACTGGAGCATTTTAAAGATCCTTTTCCATTGCTGGAGGAAAATTACCGAATTCTTAAACCGGGCGGTTTTGTTTTAGTCGATGTCCCACAGCGGTATCACATTTATACGGTGATCAAACATATTCTGATATTTTTCAATAAATGGTTTGCCGGCTGGGAAACCGAATTTTCGATAAGTCAGTTGGAAAAATTACTAAAAAAAACGGGTTTTGAAACGAAAACAAAATACGGAAATTGGATGCGCCCCGGCTTGTTTTATCGAATTTTAAGGGAAATGTTCCGAAAAATAAATATCAAGCTGCCCCTTTATCCGAAGGGATTTTTTTTAACGCGCACGTTACGCGATCGTTTGAGAAATAAATTTGTTCATAAAAACTGGACGTTTTATACATTTCTGGATATTGGGATCATTGCGCAGAAGAAAGTAATGGGAAACTGACAAAATATGGGATACAGCATTCTTGTAATCAACTGGCAGGACATCAAAAATCCACTGGGCGGCGGCGCTGAAGTTCATTTACATGAGATATTCAAACGGATTCAAGCGATGGGGCATCAGGTGACGCTGCTCTGCTGCAGGCATCCGGATTTGCCTGATGAGGAAGTCCTTGATGGCATTCATATCATCCGCTACGGCAATCGAAATTTTTTTAATTATAAAGTGCCGCATCTGTATAAAAAATTATCCGGGCACAAGCACTTTGATATCGTGATCGATGATATAAACAAAATTCCGTTCTATTCGCCTTTGTTTGTAAACAAACCGTTAATCGGTATCATTCACCATCTGTTCGGATCGAGTATTTTTATTGAGGCGCCGTTGCCAATAGCTGTTTACGTGACGCTTGCGGAGAAGCTGATTCCGTCAGTTTACCGAAAAATTCCAATGGCGGTGGTTTCAAACAGTACGAAAAACGAGCTCATTGAAAAAGGATTTTCAGCGGATCAATTGCATCTCGTTTACAATGCGGTGGATTCGTCTTTTTATAAATTTGTACCGGAAAAAAAACATCCCAATCCTTTAATCGGATATTTGGGCAGAATCAAGAAATATAAAAGTGTTGATCATTTAATTATGGCCTTCGCTGAAGTAAGAAAGACAATTACCGATGCGGAACTATTGGTCATCGGTGATGGCGATTATTTGCCTGAATTGAAAAAATTAGTAAACAAACTGGATTTGGATGAGGTCGTTAATTTTGCCGGGTCAGCAAGTCATGATAAAAAAATTGAGTATCTCAATCAAATGTGGTTTATGGTGAATCCATCGCCCAAAGAGGGGTGGGGATTAACGGTTATCGAGGGTAACTCCTGCGGCTTGCCCGTAATCGCGGCAGATTCACCGGGCTTGCGCGATTCTGTGGTGGATGGCGAAACCGGTTTTCTTTATCCATACGGAGATTATCAGCGTTTAGCAAAAATCATGACCAAACTGATTCAGGATGATCAACTGAGAAATTCATTTACCCAAAAATGCATAAACTGGGCTGCCAAATTTAACTGGGAACAATCAGCGCAGGATATGTTAATGTTAATTGAAAACGTCATGTCTCGGAGGGAATCGAATGCAGAATGACAATCGTTTAAACAAAATATTTGCTTTTATCGTCTTTTTGGTCTCAACAGTTGTTTATTTCAAAACTGTTGCGCCAACAACCTCGTTTTGGGATTGTGGTGAATTTATTACCAGCGCCTACATTTTGGGAGTACCTCATCCTCCCGGAGCACCTTTTTATTTGCTCATTGGAAGAATCTTCAGCATAATCCCCTTTGCCGCGGATATTGGCTACAGGGTCAATATCGTTTCTGCTTTGTCCAGCGGGCTGACCGTTCTGTTTACTTATTTGATCATCGTTCGATTAATTAAAATGTACCGGGGCGAAAATGAAAGTTTGGTCGATCAAATCATCGTGTTTGGCAGCGGTGTTATCGGTTCGCTCTCACTCGCTTTTTCCGATAGTTTTTGGTTCAACTCAGTGGAAGCGGAAGTTTACTCCATCAGTCTTTTTTTCACAGCTCTGGTTGTATGGCTTATTCTTCGCTGGTATGAAAGAGCAGACGCCCCTTCGAGTGACAAATACCTTTTATTAATTGCCTATTCAATCGGATTGGTCATTGGTGTTCATTTGTTGAGTATTTTGGCGTTGCCTGCGTTATTTTTACTCATGTATTTTAGAAAAGCCGACAAATTAAACTGGACGAACTTTATGATTGCAATGGGCATTGGCGCTGTAATCTTTATTGCAATTTATCCGGGTACGGTGAAATGGATTCCAAATCTCGCGCTGTTCCTGAAAAATTCGGCAGGTGCTGGATTTACAGTAGTTTTCTTCATTGCAGCTTTGATTGCTTTGACACTCGGCTTGCATTCTGCTATTAAAAATAAAAAACGAATTCTATTTTTAGCTTTATCTTCATTTTTACTTATTTTAGTTGCAGTGTCAACTTATACCGCTATTTATATACGTTCGAACCTGAACCCCCAATTGGATGAAAATGATCCGGAAACTCTCGAAAACATGGTCAGCTATTTGGATAGGGAACAGTACGGTGACTGGAGTTACGTGGATCGCCGGGCGCCGTTGTGGGAATATCAGATCAAGAAGATGTACATTCGTTATTTCGGGTGGCAATTCATCGGCAGGGGAGAGACGTTAGGCGAAGACGGTCGGGTGGTTGAAAATTTGAGTTTAAATGGGCTGGCAATGCTGCCGTTTATTTTAGGTATCATCGGGATGTTTCACCATTTCCGGAAAAACTGGCACCATGGTTCATTTGTGATGACGTTATTTTTCATGACTGGACTGGCGATCGTACTTTATCTTAATCAGGAGGACCCGCAACCCCGTGAGCGGGACTACGTTTACGTTGGCTCCTTCATGGCATTTGCCATTTGGATCGGTATCGGTGCCAGTGCGCTGCTGGATTATGTAAAACAGCAGATGCAAAAATTTGGTCAAAAACAGCGGCTAATCGCTGTGATCGCGGGTGTGCTTATTCTGCTGTTATTATCACCCTATAATCTGTTATCCTTCAATTATGAATCACACGACAGAACAGGTAATTTTGTCGCCTATGATTATTCATATAATATTTTGCAAAGCTGTGAACCAAACGCCATCCTGTTTACGAATGGTGATAACGATACATTTCCGCTCTGGTTTCTGCAGTTTGTGTATGGCATCAGAGAAGATGTGCGGGTCGTTAATTTGAGTTTATTGAACACCCACTGGTATATCAGACAACTGAGAGATGAGCATCCCCGTGTCCCCATCAGTTTGAATGATAATCAGATTGATGCGTTGCAACCGCAACTTTGGGAGGAAGCCAAAACGGTAAGCATCCCAGTGCCCAAAGATGCCTATCTCCGCGACTTGAGTGATGTTTTTGATAAAAAGCAACTCATTGAGGAGGTGGAAACGCCGCCTGCAATAAAGTTCAAACTCAAGCCGACGCTTTATGGTAGAGGCATTCGGGTGCAGGATATTATGATTATTAATATCATCAATACCAACAGATTCCGGCGTCCGATTTACTTTGCGCTGACAGTTTCAAAAGAGAATCAAATTAATCTGGATAACTATTTAAGAATGGATGGATTGGCCTATAAGCTGGTGACCTATCCGGATCAAGACATATCACCTCCATTTATAAAAAATAATTTGATCAATAAATTTCAGTATCGAAATCTTAACAATGAAGAAGTATATTATAATGAAAATATCAAAGGGTTGTTGAGGAATTATCACGGTGCATATTTTAGTTTAGCTCGCTTTTATTTCAAAGAAAAAATGTATGATGATATGACCGAAGTATTAGACCATTTATTCGAAGTTATGCCGGATACGGTTATTCCGATGCGGCCCGAGCTTCAGATTCAATATGCATCCATGTATCTGGAGGGCGGTCAGAAAGAAAAAGCTGATGAATTGATGAATCGTGTTTTGAAAAATAGTGATGTGAACGTTGACAATAAACTTCAGTTCGTCAGTTATGTTTACCGGGATGATAGTAAAACAGCGATTGAAAAGATACAACAGCTCAGACAACAACATCCGTCCAGTTCCAATGTGATTTATTATCTGGCAAGCTATTATATCAGAGATAAGGAATACGAAAAAGGGATCGGCGTTTTGGATGAATGGTTAGCAACGCATCCGAATGATAAAACAGCCTTGTCTCAAAAAGAACAACTGGAACGTTATATCGAACAAACAAAACCAAAGCAAGACACGACAGCCCCGGCCAAACCGAATCTGCCAACAGATTCTCTGATGAATTAGTCCGTTTCGCTGGAGGTTTTTGATGAACCATGATACTTTTTGCCATCGGTTTATTGCCGGTTTAATTTTTCTGATATCGTTGACTGTTTATTATTTAACAATTGCGCCGACTACCTCATTTTGGGATTGTGGAGAATTCATTGCCTGTGCCTATATTCTGGGCGTTCCACATCCGCCGGGCGCGCCTTTTTATTTGTTGTTGGGACGGGTATTCTCAATGATCCCCTGGGCTGCCGACATCGGGTTGCGGGTGAATATCATTTCTGCCATCACCAGCGCGCTGACAGTACTGTTTACCTATCTCATTATTGTAAAAATAATTATTCTCTTTAGAGGTAATCCCAAAAATTTTGAGGATTACCTCATTTTGTTCTCCGGCGGAATTATCGGTTCCCTTTCACTTGCTTTTTCTGATTCATTTTGGTTCAACGCTGTTGAAGCCGAAGTCTATGCCATAAGTATGTTTTTTACTGCAATTGTGGTTTGGTTGATCCTGGTCTGGCACGAAAACGCCAATGATACCAATAGCGACCGTTATTTGCTGCTCATTTCCTACTGCATTGGACTGGCAATCGGAGTGCATCTGTTAAATATTTTGGCTCTGCCTGCTGTTTTTATTATTATTTACTTTCGCAAGTACCGTTTTAATCTCTGGTCTTTGGTAATTTTTCTGGTCGTGAGCATTTTTTTGTTTGTTGCCATTTATCCGGGTATCGTCAAAACACTTCCCAATTTGTTACTTAAAATCGTTCAATTGTATAATTCTACTCTGGTTTATTTTTTGTTATTTGCAGCCGTCATCATTGTTGGTGTCGTTTTGATATTTTCTATCGTCACGAAAAACCGGATCGTGACTATTGGGTTGCTTTGTTTTCTGCTAATTCTCATTGGTACATCGACTTATACCGGTGTTTATCTGCGGTCACAGCTCAATCCTAAAATCGACGAAAACGATCCGGAGACATTCAGCAAACTGGTCAGCTATATTAATCGAGAGCAGTACGGTGACTGGAGTTACGTCGAGCGCCGGGCGCCGTTGTGGGAATATCAACTAAAAAAAATGTACCTGCGTTATTTTGCCTGGCAGTTTATCGGTAAAGGAACAATCGAACATGCAGAGGGATTGCTTTCTGAAACGTTCAGTTTGCGCGGATTGTGGGGGCTGCCGTTTTTGATCGGCATACTTGGTATGGTGAGTCATGTCTTCCGCGACCACCGGCGGGCGCTGGCTGTTTTTATATTATTTTTCATGACCGGGTTCGCGATAGTCCTTTATTTAAATCAGCCCGAACCTCAACCGCGGGAAAGGGACTATGTTTACGTGGGATCGTTTTTCGCATTCGCTCTCTGGATTGGAATTGGCGCTGCTTTTGTTCTGGAAAAATTTCGGGATTTTCTTCAAAAACAGGTGATGCACAAAAAATTCAACCTGATCGTTCTGGCGCTGATTTTAGTGATTCTAATCCCGATCAAAATGCTGGCGATGAATTATCACACCCACGACCGGACAGGGAATTATGTGGCTTACGATTATTCCTATAATTTGCTAGAATCATGTGAACAGGATGCTATTTTATTCACCAACGGTGACAATGATACCTTTCCGCTTTGGTTTTTACAAGATGTTTATCATATTCGCACCGACGTGAGAGTTGTGAACTTAAGCCTGCTCAATACTAAATGGCACATTTATCAACTTCGTGATCAGGAGCCGGGGGTGCCGATCGCGTTTTCGGATAGTCATATTGATGAATTGGCGCCAACTTATTGGCCTGAACGGAAATTGGTCAAAATATCTGTTCCCAGAGAAATCCGACGAAAAGAACTGGAAGATTTGGAACAGCGGAAGGAGTTTATCTCCAAACTGGAAGACGTACCACCCGAAATTTCGTTCGAATTAGGTCCGACCTATTACAATCAAGGTTTACGCGTTCAGGATATTATGATTCTGAACATCATCGCAGCCAATCAATTCAGGAAGCCCATCTATTTTGCGATTACTGTGCCGCGGGTAAATATGCTCAATCTCTTTGATTATTTGAGAATGGATGGTCTGGTTTATAAGTTGGTCACTTATCCCGCAGAAAAAATTTCTCCCACCCGGCTGCGGGACAATTTATTTAATAAATATCAATACCGAAACCTAAACAATCCGAGTGTGTATTATAACGACAATGTCATCGGACTGTTATCGAATTATCGCTCTGCATTTTTGACACTGGCTGATTTTTATCATCAGGAGAAAATGTATGATAATATGTTAGAAACCCTTGAAAAAATGGAACAGTCTATCACGGAAGAAGTAATTCCGCTTACTGATCACCGGGTTTCTTTAGCCATTGGGAGTTTGTATCATCAGGCCGGGCGTCCTGATGAATTTAAGCGGCGGCTGGAGAAGGTATTAGACAGATCGAACTTTCCGGTCAAAAAACAGTTGGAATATATAAAACTCCATTACAATTATTTTTCACAAATCGAAAAAGCGGAAAACGTTATTACACGGATAATCAAAAGAAAACCGGATTTTTTTGAGGCTTATTACTGGTTGATCAATCTGTATCAGAAACAAGGGGAAATTGATAAAGGACAGAAATTAGCGCGCCGGTTGTTGACAAGAGATTCATCGAATTCAATCGCTAAAAAGCATTTACAAATGTTTGAGAAATTGCAACAGTCCGCTCAGGATACGGTTGAGTTGGATTAGAGTTGAATAAATTAGTGAAGACAATTTAGGAGGGAAAATCAAAATTAGTTCGTTGAAAAAGCACGTTATTACTGCTGTCAAATTAATTGTCAGTATCGGTTTGATCCTGTTTTTATTTATCAAGCTCGGTTTTGAAGATATTCTCGTACAATTAACATCAGCTAATTTGTATTGGCTAATGGTGGCTATTTTGACCCTTACGATCAGCAATATTTTGGGATCGTTTCAATGGTTCGTTTTGATGAAGATCAAAGGAATTAATGTCTCTTTTTGGGAGGCATTATCCTTTTATTATGTGGGGCTTTTTTTTAATAATTTTCTCATCGGTTACATTGGCGGTGACGCCATCCGTATTTACGACCTATCCAAAACATCAGGGGATTCATCAAACGCCGTGTCCACTGTTTTTTTTGATCGTTTTATCGGTTTTGTAGTACTCACAACACTGGCGTTGATCGCGGTATTGATCTGGCAAAATTTGTTTCAGTCAAGTACCGTATTACTGATCATCATTGTTATTTTTGTTTCCTGGATGTTGTCGTTCATATTTTTATTTAATAAAAAACTGGGACACAGAATCGGAAATTTAATCAGGTATATATTACCAGATCGGATTAACGGAAAAATACAAGAAATCTATCATAACATCAATTCGTATAAACACGAAGGCAAAAAATTATTTGGCATTGTTTTAATCTCGATCGTTATTCAATCTTTCCGGGTACTGGTTCATTATTTTGCGGCGCTGTCAATTGGATTGGAGGGGCATCTGAAATATTTTTTTATTTTTATCCCGATCATTGCTTTGTTAGCCAGTCTGCCCATCTCGATTGGTGGAATTGGTGTGCGTGAAGGGAGCGCCGTGGCACTTTTTTCAAATGTGTCATCTTTCTCCGGCGAGATGATCGTAGTGATGGAGTTTTTAGCTTATCTGGTTGGTTTGATATCGGCACTGCCAGGTGGGTTGATTTTTATCATTCGAAAAGAAAAAATACCGATTCAATGAATTTAAGCATTGATAATCAACACATAACTTTAGGAGGAAGATATGCAAAAATATAAATACGTAATTCTCATAACGATACTCCTAATTATTGTATTTGGCTGCACAAAACCCAGACCTCTGGGCTCGGATTACACAATTCGTGTAGTAGCAGATTCGACAATTTGGAATGTTACCGAACCGGTGTTACGTGATATTTTTGAACGGATTGAGCGAACACCTCAGGAAGAAAAATTGTTTACGATCATGCGACAGACGCCAGAGGATTACAAACGTTATAAAAATCTCATTTTTCTTTCCACACTGGACGCCGAAGACGAATTTTCACAAATGGTCAATGAAAATCTATCACCACAGGCGCGCGAAAAAGTTGAAGAGGGTGAAATCATGTTCTCGCGAAAGCAAGTCTGGGCACAGGATCAAATGGTCGTATTTCTAATCGGTAAGGATTTACCCACGCTCATCAACGAAATGAAAGAACGAAAAGACGACTTGTTCTATCAGTTCGAAGATTACTGGCGGAATTTTCACAAAGAGATCCTCTATTCGAAACGGGAGCAAATCGATGTTGAGAAACACTTGCTGAAAAACTACGGCTGGATGCTCCGTGTCCCCATTGATTATAAAATGATCGTGCAGTCTGACAAAGATCGGTTTGTCATGTTTCATCGCCAGTATCCGTTACGGTGGATTTCGGTGTTCTGGGAAAACGCCACCGATCCAAGTGTTATCAATAAAGCATATTGCATCGAAAAACGAAATTCATACGCTGAAACGTATTTTGAGAATGAGTACGTGGAGCAGGAGTTCGAACCGGTTATTGCTGAAGAAGAGGAATTTTTGGGTCGGCGCGCGCTGTACTTAAAGGGGTTGTGGGGAAACGATGAAAAAGTCGCCGGCGGACCGTTCCGCATGTACTGTTTTTTTGATCAGCCCACTGAACGGATTTATTTTATTGACTACCATCTGTTTCTCCCCACGCTTAAAAAGACCAAAATTCATTACCTGAGGCAGATGGATATTGTGGCGCACACATTTAAAACAAACCTCGAAGTGAAACCGGAAGAACTGGGGAAGATCAAGAAATAGTGTGATGTGAGTTTTTTGATCGCGTTACAGTTGATAAAATAGAACTAAATAAAAATTTAAACTCCTACGAAGGGACGCTCATGCCAAAAAAGAGTCATAAATACGATAAACTCAGATTCAAAATAGAATCATTTCAAGGCGGGAAAACTGGTGTATTCGAATGGGGAAATACACGAATGGAAATATTCGACCGGTTCCAAAAAGCGAACAAAATTCAGAATATGGATTTAAGATTTGATGAATTACAGGCGATCATCACTGAGGACAGGGAGTTTTTTGATGCTTATAACAGCCTCGGATGGTATGAATGGGAGCTCTTCAATTATGGAAGCGCATTCAACTATTTTTTCACCGCTTATGAAATCGGATCAAAATTAATCCCAAAAGATTTTGACGGCACGATAAATTGGGGGTTTTTGGAAAATCGTCCTTTTTTAAAGACCATGCACGGTTTAGGATTGACGTATGAATTTGTCAGAGAATATGAGAGAGCTGATCAAATATTCGACCAACTGCTCAAATATAATCCCGGCGATAATCAGGGAATTCGGGCGCTTGCGATTGAGACTAATTTGTTGATAGGCAATTTTAAAAAAGTCCTGCGCATCTGCAAAATGTTCCCGGATGATATTATGCCGGATACGAGCTATGGAAGGTTTGTCGCCCATTACCGGCTCGGACAAAAAGAAAAAGCTGCTACGGTTTTGAAACAGGCAATCGAGTTTTCACCGGTTGTCGCCAAAGAATTGGTCAAGAAAAAACACAAGCCACCAAAAAATGAGCGACCTGGTTTTATTACAATGGGCGGTGAGGATGAAGCTTATGATTACTGGTATCGAACAAGAGTTGTGTGGACTGATCCGGAGTTGATTGATTTTATTAAAGGTGGAATTCAATCTAAATAAATGTAATGATGAACATTTTAACACCAGCCACTGCTTCTAAAACAGTGACTGGTGTTTTTTTTTGATAAACTTAGTTTTCTGAAACGATCGTGATTTTTTCAATGTAATCCAGCTCCGGAAATTCCGCATTCAGATATTCGTTGCCGCGTTGCTGGATAGTTTGTTGACTGGGACCGGTGCCTCGCGGAGCGCCTTCGCCGTACCCGCTGTACAGGTTGTCAACAACCTCCATACCTTGCACTACTTTGCCAATCGGAGAAAAACCGGATTGATCCAAATATGAATTGTCAACATAATTGATGAAAAGTTGAGTGCTGCGCGAATTTGGCGCTGCACTTTTTGCAAATGTGACGTATTCTCTCAGGTTGCTTTGAACGACCGGATCGTCTGGAATGGTTTTTTGAGACCAGACATTGATGACGTCCGGGTTGCCGTGATAACCAAACTGCGCCATAAACCCGTCGATCACTCGGAAGAATCGAACACCTTCATAAAATCCGCTTTTTATCAAATAATAAACGCGGTCAACGCCATTGGGTGACCAACTGCGGTTGAACTTAACAAGGAAATCACCTTCGCTGGTCTCAAACTTTGCTGTGAAAGTCGAAGGTGCAGCGGCATTGAGTTCTGCTTCATCCGGATTTAAAAGCGTGGTTACGTCTTTCTGCGGCTCTTCCTGTACCTGTTGCTGTTTTTCAGCCTTCTCGGTCTTTTCTCCGCAACCAATGATTACCAAAATACCCACAAATGCGGCACATAAAAGCAAGCTCTTGATAAATCGGTGGTGCATAAAAAATTTCATAAACGTTCCTCCAATATTTTGAGATGAATGAATGAATTTTTGATGGTAAAGATAATACTTTTTGGATTAATTATCAATGATTAAATTCAAAAAATGATGAAGCGCGTGAAAGTGATCCACATGATCACGAGCAGAGTTGCCGGCAAATCCGAAAATTTCGAGTCTGCCTTGCGAAGCTTCACTAATTTGCTGCATGCCCGTCGGTCCCCATTTGAGAACCGGTTTGCGTTGCAGGTCCAGCGCATTCACTAAAAAATCAGCAGTTTCAGTAGTGCTGGCATAGGTGCCGGGAAAAATTTCAGAATGAGTGATGATAAAAGCCTTTTCTCCGTTGGCTGCTAATTTGGCAAAATTCAGAAATGGTGTTAATTTTTCAGTATTGAGCTGTCCTCCTTCAGCTAACACGGTTTTTTCCGGGATGTAATCCGTGTGGAGACCGTCCAATAAGATAATTCCATCGATGAGCTGATAATTTTGTTGATTTCTCAAAATGGCTCGGACGGAACCATAACCTGCGCTGAATGAGGAAATTAAGATTTTTTGGAAGTTAAAGTCAGACCTGACATTCTGACGAAAAATATGTTTGACTGCATTTACTATTTCGAAAAAATTAACGCCGTCAATGAACGGAGTCTCGTAAGTCGATGAGCCGCCTCCTAAATTGATATTCGCTAAAATAACCGGCTGCTTGCAATGGGTAACAGCATATTTTGCCACATAGGATGCTCCGTGAAAATGAATGAGCAAGCTCACGTCATCTGAAAACTGAATACCCTTCGGAACGAATATTTCAATCGGTTTTTCAAAAATACGATCAACGAAATAAATGTTACCTGGTATCGGCTCGTTTGGCACGCGTTCGTGGCGCCGGGTTTTTTCCTCCATCGGAGAGGGATATTGATTGATTGGCTTATTTGATTTATTGGAGAGTGAGCAACAACTGAGAGTAATGAGGATAAATGAGATTAATATTTTTGGACAATTCATTTTTTGCAAAACTTAATTTAAGCAGTTCAATTTTTCTAAAAACAGATCGAGCTCTTTCTGCCCAATACCTGTTAATCCTAACGGTCTTTGATCGGTGTCGTGGCAGTCAGACCCGCCGGTCACAATGAGATTGTACTTTTCTGCCCAATTTAATAAAATTTGTGAATGCTCAGCAGTATGCCCCGGGTAATAGACCTCGATACCATCCAAGCCGACGATCTGCGGATCGAGGAATTCGGGCAACAATTTTTCCACGGTTTCCAATGGCGGAAGCACTTCTTTGTAATGACTTTCTCCGGGGAATGAACCGGCTGCCGGATGCGCAAAAACACGCAATACAGGAAATTGAGACACCAGCGGTTGCAGCAGCTTCATATCAATTCCGGAGGGAATGTATGCCGGACTATCATTTCCGATAATTTTGCTGACGTCATTTCGATCCGTGATGCCGTGTTTTTCTCTTAGTGCGAGCGCGAAATGCCGGCGCGTGACATTGGGGCTGTAGTCTGCGACTTCATCATAAGTCAGCGGATTCTGTAACATCGGATTGGAGCCATCCGGTCCAAAAACAGCGTTGATTTCTTTCACCCGAGCTTCAACCAAAGCAGGACCACGCCCTTTACTCATGATTTGATTAATTTGTGAAACGAAATCGGAGTTCGCCAACAATTCTTTTTTGAAATACAAAATTAAGTGTAGTGTGCCTACAAAAAAATCGCGCTTGAACGCCAGCGACACTTCAACGCCGGGCACAACGGTTATTCCGATTTTTTCACCGGCTTTTAGTGCTGTATCCAGTCCGGATAATGTGTCGTGATCTGTCACCCCAATCGCTTTCAATCCCAATTCATTTGCTTTAGTGACAAGTTGTTCCGGTGTGTATTCTCCGTCCGATGCGGTGGTGTGATTATGCAAATCTGCAACAATTTTTTGAGGCATTTTAATCTGGCTCCTCTTCGTTTTGTTTGGTGATCAAAATGTTATCGGTTCAGTTTTCAGCGGTCAGTCTAAATATATTTTTTCGTTACTATTCAGCCACCAAGTCTCAAAGACACCAAGAAAGGCAAAAATAAGTTTTATAACCTGAGTAATTCATACGCCACAAAGTCTCTAATACACAAAGGCACACAAAGTAATGAAAATATAAAGCCTGGCAGGCAAAGGAGATAAATCGACTCAGAATATTTTTTATGAACGCTTCTTTCACAACTTTGTGCTTCTTCGTGACTTGGTGTCTTAGTGGCAAAGAAAACACGCTGAATAATTACCTTTTTTCAAAGATATCGCTTCAGCAAAATGAACAAATAAAAATGTGCTTTAATCTGAAATCTATTCGCTGAATGCGTAATGCTCCTCTGATAAAATAAACAGATAATGAATACAAACAAGCGAGCTGATGTGAGTAAAATAGACCACATATTAATTCAAATAATATTGCTCGTACCAGATGAATGGCATCTTTTTTGATTGTTCACATTGCTCCAAAAAAATGTTGATAAAATGTGGATAACCTCGTAAAAGTGCATTTCACAGGATGATAACCGTTTTGTAATATATCTGTAACCAGCTAAAGTAAATATAATTAAATTAATAGCATAATTAAAATATTTGCGCTGGATAACAGTAACAAATCACTCATTTCACTCAATGTGTAAAACTTTTCAATTTTGCTCAATCTGCTGACAAATTTTTTCCAAATTTTCTTCGTGCACCTTGATGATTTTTCGTGCCTCCTCTTTTAAATTCTCGATGTTACCTTTGGTCGCATTGTCCATATCATCTGAAGAAGTTGATAAAGTCGTTTGAATTCGAACGTACTGTTCTCCCAATATTTTTTCCAATTGATAATCAACAGCATCTGATACGCCGTCAAACATACAACTCATCACCGGCAACATCCAGCTTGCCAGTCCCCAATCTTTAGCTTCATCATAAGAAATCGGGCGAGTCAACTCACCGGTTCCCAACGAAGCCACAAAAATATCCTCATCACCAAAAATGCGCTTTGCTTCCGCATAGGCAGATATGCCGGGATTATTAATAAACACGCCTCCGTCAACCAGCGCCCGCATACTGCCGCCCACAGGGATGAGAGCCGGTTCAAAAATAGGTTGGCGCTGCCGATGTAGCCCGGGCTACATGTCGCATCTCCACGGTTTTCCACTCATCTCGCCAGCTTTTAAAAAAGCAGGGTGTTCGGTTTTGTATGTCGTAACTGCTGATAAGCACATTAATTAGCGCCGATCCCAGCGGTTCATTGCCAAAATATTCCTCTAATATCTTCTCCAAATTTTGATGCGGATATTTTTCCTCTGCCAGCGTTCCGACTGATGTAATGCCTTTCCACAGCGATCTTGAAAAAATCTCTTTTCCTCGCTTTTCATAGAGTTCAGCCAATTCGTTGGCGCTAAATTGGGCTTTTCCGTTTCCGTCGTCCTTGGTTAAACCCAGCGCGATAATGCCGCCGGTTGATGTCCCGGCAATGAGATCAAAGGATTCAGCAATGGTTTTGTTCGTTCTCTCTTCAATGGCAGCCAGTACCATTGCCGGTATTATTCCCCGGATTCCCCCGCCGTCAATCGACAAAATTTTTTTCATGGCAAAATCCTTCCTTTGCATGACGCTAATTTTGGGGTTGATATTTATAAAATTTGCATTTAAAGAAGATATTAGCAATAAAATATGAAAATTGCAAGCGATATTTGTTTGATTCACAAAAGAGGATATATGTGGATTTTTGGATAAAATTTAGCCCCTGTCCCGAAAGTTTACCTTAAAGGCATTAACAGAACAGAGGCTTTTTATTCATCAAAAAACTGCTTTTCCCTGAAGAAACAGATGAATTAAATGTGTAAGTTGAAAATTCCCTCCGTATTTATGATCAATTCAAATTATATGTCCCCCGGGCGTCAAAATCCTTTGAGGAATGTTCCCAACCAGATAATGATGAAACCCACTAATAAAATGATAAAAGTATAAGGGGCCAGAAAACCAATAATGCCAATCCAATGAACGATCACTGCAATGATTGCCAAAATTAAAGCAATCCACCAGGTACTTTGTTTCGGGGCATTAAGTTTCATTTTGAATCCTCCTTGATAATAAAATCTGATTTTTTGATCTTACATAGTTGAAAAGATGATTTTATATAGGGAAAAGCATGGTGATGATCTTTTTAAAAAGGCTGTTTTTATCCAAGGCGCGTTAGCAAATGTTAATATATTTTAAAAAATATTTTTAACAATGTCAAGAGAAAAATGAGGATTGCTAAAAATAGATAAGTAAAATGAAATGATTTCTTATATTGGCGTGCAGTTTTTGATAATAGTGTATACAAAGAGCGATTATTTCCGGTGAAACAGGACACCACGGTTTTAAAATGGGACAATATAATATCCCCATTTTTTAAATAAATCAGTTCAATTTCAAAATCTAATTGCTTTTATTATTTTTTTTTTGTATTTAATTTCAGGACATATTTAATAATTTATATGAATGTATTTCTCTGCTAACAAGTTTAGCAGCACATTCAATATTTGATTAGTATTAAAAATGTATATTTACACGGTTGGTTAAGAATAAGCGTTAACTTGCTCTACTTTAACAGAAAATTCGACAAAATTATCATTGACTATACTTAAATATATCAGGAGGTAATAATCGAAATGCAAGATAAATTAAATGAGTTGAAATTAAGGATAAAGGATAAAATTCCTCAGCTGACTGAGAGTCAGAAAATTATTGCTAATTACATTGTAGAGAATCCTCGGAAATTTGCTTTTAGTTCAACCAGGCAATTAGAGGCAGAATTAAATACAAGCAAATCAACTGTCGTAAGATTGGCGCAAAATTTAGGTTATAAAGGATATCAAGAATTAAAATCCGCTATTTTGCCCGCTATCCGAGATGAATTAGATCCAATTCATCGCTATAAAAGTCTATTATCAGAACCAAAACAAGAGCAGAATTACCTGAGTCTTATCGCTGATGAAACTATAAATAATATAGGAAATACTCTTAAACTAATTGATTATGAGCAGTATGAAAAAGCGATTTATTTGCTGGAAAACGCCAATCATGTATATACAATGGGAATGAAAATATCAAGTTTTCTGGCAGATATTGCCGCTTATTTATTAAATCGTGTTTCTGTAAATTCGAGCTCCATGAAATATACAGGCTTGAAATTCACAGAACGTATAATAAATATTACCAAGAAAGACGTTATCCTTGCTTTTACGTTCAATCCGTACTCGGAAGAAACAATTAAAGCCGCTGATTATGCCAATGAAAAAGAAATACCAATTATTGCTATTACAGACAAAGTTACGAGTAGAATTATTCAATATAGCAATGTTTATTTCTTGGTTGATGTAAATAGTTCGTCAATATCCAACTCTATTGCTTCAGCTCTAATGTTGGTTTATTCTATTATCACTCAGATAGGGCATGATCGAAAAAACAAAACTTTGGCAACTATAGAAGAGATCAATCATGTTCGAAAAGAACATTCCCGCTAAAAAAAAATCTGCATTTCTAAATTTTTTACTTGACATTTGTTTTAGAATTATTATATTAATGCATGAAACAAATGTCTCATAAATAAAGAAATATGAAACGTATGTACGCAAGATGCAATTTTTACCCTAATAATCCGTTTTCCACTCCTTTATAATTCTCATCATATTCTGTCAATGGTATTTGTATGATGTATCACAAAGTCTATCAATATTCGTTTTTTCTAGATTGAATGAACCGAATATCACCAAATTAATTTTGAATAATATTAATGCAAAAAAGAGGGAGACGATGATACAAAGAACCCTACTATCTTTCCTGCTGACCATTATGTTAAGTTCAAATTTAAATGCTGGAACCACCGGTAAAATTTCCGGTCGTGTTCAGGTAAAAGAGACTGGCGAGCCTCTAATTGGCGCAAATATTATTTTAAGGGACACTCAACTGGGAGCTGCCAGTAATCAGGATGGTTATTACTTTATTCTGAATATACCGCCAGGAACCTATTCAGTTGCTGCCCGAATGATCGGATATGAGAATCAAGTAAAAACCAATGTCAAGGTTTCAGCAGATCAAACGACAGTTGTGAACTTTCTGGTTTCTGAACAGGCAATAGCTGGTGAAGAGGTTGTTGTTGTTGCAGAAAAACCCATGATTCAGAAAGATTTAACCGGAAAAAGCGCTATCGTTGAAGCTGAAGTATTTTCTGAAATGCCGATTGATAATTTTGAAGGCGCAATTGTAACGCAGGCTGGTTTTACAACCGATAGCGAAGGTGAATTCCATGTTCGCGGTGGCAGAGCGGGTGAAGTGGCGTTTATGATTGATGGAGTCTATGTACGCGATCCGTATTCAGGTGGATTTGGGAGTCAAATTGACAAATATTCTATCAAAGAATTACAGGTGCTGACTGGTGGTTTTAATGCCGAATACGGACAGGCTATGTCTGGTATTATTAATATTGTGACGAAAGAGGGTGGATCAAAATATCATGGCCGGATTGAATATGAGAGTCTCCGTTTAAACCAATCTCCTTATCGCCAACAAGATTGGATGCTCAAGACCGACATCGCAAACAATTTGAGTGCAACTGAGCAAGAATTGTACATGGACACAATTCGTGATACACTTGGCAATTCATTATATAAAGTTCCTAATTATAATAATAAGGACGAAAAGTCATATATGCTATTTCAGGGAAATCTTACAGCAAACCTGAGTGGCCCGGTTCCTGGTTTGGATAAGTTGACATTTTTCGCTTCGGGGGCTATAATGAATGATTCCGGTTACATGCCCTGGGGATACAATAAAAATCGTGAAATGAATCTAAAATTGACCTACAAACTGGAACAGATGAAAATCAATGTGTTTGGTCAACGAAATTATCGCGACTGGAAGCCATACGCCCACACATGGAAATACAATCCGGGCGGATATGAGGACAGACAAAATAATGTGGAACGTGAAGGCTTGATTTTGTCACATACACTGAGCAACGCGACTTTTTATGAGCTGCGCCTGTCTCGATTTCATAGAATGTACAAAAGATATTTACCAGGAAAATCGGCAGAATTTACCTATGACCCAGTGTTTAATACATACAATTTAACCAGTTCTAATTTTACGCCACGAACAAACAATAATGACGGTTTTTATCTGGCAGGTGATAACGGAACTACAGATGACAGGGATATATTGACTTATACAGCTAAATTCGATATCACCAGCCAAATTAGTCAAAAGAATTTGATCAAATCCGGAATCGAATTAATCAAGCATCGAATTTCCCGAGAAACGTTTATTCAGCCTTGGGAGGGTGAAAATCATCGTTATGAAAATTTTACTCGCAATCCAATCGAATTTTCAGCATACGTTCAGGATAAACTGGAGCATAAATATTTTATATTAAATATTGGTTTGCGTTTTGATTATAACGATCCAAAAAATACAATGTGGCCGGATCTCGATGTCCCTGGATATCTTGATGAGAACGGAGACTGGATCGCTTCTGATGAAGTTGAGGTTGAATCCAAAAAAATGCTAAGCCCAAGAATTGGTGTTGGATTTCCTGTTACTGACCAGACCTTGTTTTATAGTTCGTATGGTCATTTTTATCAGATTCCCAGTTATTTAGAAATGTACGGTCCCAAAAAAGTGGATGAAGACCAACCATTGATCGGGAATCCCAGAATTGAACCTCAGAAAACTGTCGCGTTTGAAGCCGGTGTGAAACAGCAAATCGGATTAGATTATGTTGTTGATTTTAACGTGTTTTTCAAAGATATTACCAATCTGGCCGGCAGTACGTATCATGGATTTTTTCCCTATGAATATACGCTCTATGATAATTCCGATTATGCCAGTGTTAATGGCGCTGATCTAACGATTACGAAAAAATTTACTTATAATTTCAATGCCAGCGTCAACTACACCTATTCGATTGCCAAAGGAAACGAGTCAGATCCGCGGGAGGGTTATAACGATTACAAACGTACGAATTTCCCACTGCGCCCGAAACGTATTTTCTATTTGGACTTTGATCGACGACATGATTTGGCAATGAATTTGAATTATATTTTTCCAGATGAATTCGGACCGAAAATAGCCGGTTACGCTTTGCTTGAAAATATGCAATTTAATTTTCTTTTTGAAGCAGCAAGCGGACTTCCCTATACACCAATTTTGGACGAAGGTGGTGAAGGATTGCGTGTCGAAAAAAACACAGCCAAACAGAAAGCGATATATAATCTGGATGTAAAAATGTTAAAACCAGTTGAATTTTCTCATTTCAAATTTACAGTCTTTCTAACAGTACAGAATGTATTTGATCGTCGGAATTCGGTCCGTATTTGGAGTCGAACAGGATTACCATGGGATAATGGCCCATATACTTCAACATCGAAAGACCGTGTTTATAATCCGACAAATGTTACCGAACCAAGACGGATTTCCGCTGGTCTGCGGTTCGATTTTTAAATTATCCTGATAATTGATGGAGAGTCACTCATGATTAAAAAATCCAAGATGTTATTTGTGTTGACTTTAATTTTATTGTCATTCCAAATTTTTGCTCAGACAAAATCAGATGAAGAAACTGTTGGAACTACGGCTCTTTTTAAACCAACAGGGAGGGGGGATGACGCCTACGGTAAATTAAATAAAGGCGAACTTATAAATGTCGTTGGCAATTATGGAACGATCACTGATAGTTATCTTCAAAATGTGATTTATAATTTTACATGGCCAAAAAGCAAAGGCGCCGAAACTTCGCATATTGGTTCTGAAAATGCCTGTGACGATTTTTCCTTTATTTTTGCCACCAGCAGTGTCAAAAATACACACGGTACCGGAGCAGTTATTGAAGGTTACACCCATTATGATATGGAAGACTGGCGCGGTGTTGATGGGGCTGCAGGACATTATCACTGCGCTGTAGATGAGCAACGTGATTATCTATTGGCTCCGGACGGAACACCGATGATGGCAACCAGTGACCTACCTGAAACGTGGCCTGCAGGCTGGATGGATGATACCGTTTGGCCTGGTACATGGCATCCCGGACCAACTGGCAAATATTCTGAATTGAACGACACCGATAAAGCGCTGGTTGACAGCATGGGCGCATGGTATGATGATTTGTACAATGTCTGGCGATTTTGGCCCGGAGATTTTCGCATTGATTCAAAAACAGAACTACAAGTTCCGGGAGAATTCGCCGGAGACCGTCATGTGTGGTGTATTATGGATGACGAGGATAATTTACAATCACTGCAGGTTGGAATCGTCGTCGAGATGGAAGGTATTTGCTACGGACGTCCTTATGCTGAAGACTTTCATTTTTACAATTTCAAGATTCGTAATATTAGCGGCACGCAATTAGATAGCTGTTACTGGGGATATTATCTGGACCCACTTTTTGGTGATCCAAATCAGGAGGAATTATATACCTATAATAGTGGCATCAATCCGAACGACACCTATAATGTGTTTATCCAGTATGACCCGGATGGACAGACGCGAGAAAATCGCTGGCGCGAAATAGGTGTGTTTGGTATGGCAGTTTTGAGGACTCCAAAAGATATTGGCGTTACAGATGCACATTTTGCGCCGGATGGAGGTACAGGCAGTTCATATCCCGCAGATGACTGGGATTTATGGGCACATATTACAGGACAACCAAATAGTCCATACGCGCCGCAGCCAGTCAGCGATTTTTTCCATGGCCCAAATCGACGCTTAGACGATTTTTCTATGACCTGGGGCAATATGACAAATTATAATATTTTGGTGATGAGCGGACCGTTCACGATGGACGTTGATGAAATTGTGTATGCTACCATCGTCGTGAGCGCCGGTGCTGATCGGGTTGAAACATATTCTGATAAAAGCGAACTGGAACGAAAAGATTTTGCAAAGAACATTAGTATTGCACAAGATATGTACAGTGTTAACTTTCAGGGTCCGACAGGTCCTGTTACACCCACGTTATATGGCGTTGCTGGTGATCAGAATGTAACGTTGTATTGGGATGATTTGCCCGAAACCAAGGCTGATCCGTTCTCCGGAGAATTCGATTTTGAGGGATATAAAATTTATCGCAGTGTCGATGGTGGCGCCTCATGGGGAACGCCGATCACCGACGCATTAGGACAACTAATCGGTTATGTGCCGCTGGTGCAATTTGATTTAGCAAATGATTATTCGGGTATCGATCCGGTCAATGCGAATAATTATCTCGGAGATAATACAGGTCTGCGTCACACGTTTGTCGATACGGATGTCAGTAATGGCGTGACATACACATATACAATCACTGCTTATGACCGGGGAGATGTCACGAGAAGTCTTCCGTCTTATGAATCAGCCAGGGGCACGGGATCAATTGAGAAAAATGTTGTTACCGTCACTCCCCATACACAGGCTATCGGATATAATGATCCGATGGTTTCAATCGCCGATAACTCTCTCGGAATTGGAGAACTGAATGTCGAAGTAATTGATCCTCCTGCAGTAGAAACTTTATATTATATATCATTCATTGATAGCCCGGCAACTCATTTCGCAGTTTCTAAAAACAGTGAGGAATTGGATGCCCGGCCGATTAACACGGAAGAAGATATGCCCCTGATAGATGGTATTAGATTTAGTTTGACAGGGGACACGCAATTCGGCGGCGTACGAAGCGTCACCGACGAATATGGCAATGATGTTTTGGGAATTGTGAATACCGATTCAACGGGTCAATGGTATGTTGAAACTGCCGAGGAAGTTGCAATAAGTGTCGCGCCATTTGAAACAAAAGTCGCTGACTATGAAATTCGTTTTACTTCAGATAGTTCTTGGGTAGGCAAGGCTGGACCTGATCCACAATTAGCACAATGTAAAGTACCGTTTTCTGTTTGGAATGTGAGTGAAACGCCGGAAAGGCAGGTAAATAGCCTTATTACAGGCATTAATCTTCAATTTGATCTTGGCGATGCTATTTACATTGGCAATACTACGTACACAGCATCTGCTTTAAATGATACTATTTCGTCAAACTGGAAGGCAGATTTCGCCTATCGGATAACACTAAAAGCCTCGTTGGAGAATACATCCGGCGAGTTACCACTTGAAGGTCAGAAAATCAGGATTGAAACATATCGTGCTTTTTCTCCATCGGATTATTATGAAGTCACTGTTTTTCCGGCAACTGTCACAACAACACAACAAGGTTTGGAAGATTACTTGAGCGACGTCCGTGTTGTACCGAATCCTTACGTTGTCAATGCGCAATGGGAGATACAGGAAAATGAAAGGCGTCTCAGATTCATGTTCCTTCCTGCAAATTGTACCATATCGATTTATACTACAGTGGGTGAATTGGTAACTAAACTTTACCACACTAACGGCACTGGCGATGAAGACTGGAATTTATTGTCTTCAGTGGGGCAGGAAGTCGCTTATGGATTATACATTTATGTTATTGAAGCAAAGGACGATGCCGGACATAATCGCCAAAAATTAGGAAAATTTATAATTATAAAATAATTATATTTTATAGCGGAGTGCGAAAATGAAAATTAAATTGTTAAGTGTAATATTAATGGTTTTTTTTGCTGGTATCACTGATGAGTCACTTTCCTTTAACAAAGTGGGGAGCACTACGGCTCAATTTCTAAAAATTGAATCCGGGCCGCGTACACTGGCGATGGGTGGCTGTTACGCGTCGATGGCGAATGATCCATTTGCTTTGTACTGGAATGTTGCCGGTATTGCCCAGGTTAATTCAATTTCGGCATCCATGGCATATACGAACTGGATTGCTGATTTAAAACATAGTTTTACCGCTGTTGTTATTCCTGCCGGGAAATTGGGAAATGTGGGATTGAGTGTGACAACTTTGAACAGCGATAAGATTGAACAGACAACCATTTTGAATCCAAAGGGAACAGGAACATACGTGGAAGCTGCTGATATTGCAATTGGCATTTCCTATGCGAGATTTATGACGGATTTCGTCAGTGTTGGAGTCACTGCTAAATACATTCAACAGCGATTGTGGGACCTATCCGCTGAAACAATTGTCTTTGATGTTGGATTTCTATTAAATACAGGTTTCAAAGGCGTTAGGCTTGGAATGGCTCTCAATAACTTTGGCCCTGAAATGAAAATGGATGGCGACAATCTGATTCGTTCTTTTGATAAATGGCCAGAGAATAATGCAGATCCCAACGTGCAGGTTGGGCTTAAAACATCTACCTGGCCTGTTCCAACAAGTTACCGTGTTTCTCTTTCCATAGACTTGTTTGGGAATAAAGAATCATCCCTGCTTGGAGCAGGCGGTGATAATCAAATGGTTTTTGCTGTTGACGCTCTGCATCCTAGCGACAATCCGGAACACTATTCATTTGGTCTGGAATATGCATTTCGACACATGCTTTTTGCGCGTGCCGGCTTCAAAGGAAACACAGATGAACAAGGATTGACATTCGGCGCCGGTTTTCACCTGGATGTGGGAAATAAAATTAATCTTATTATTGATTATGCTTATGCTGATTTTGGGATTTTTCAGGAGATTCAACAATTTAGTATCGGTTTCACTTTCTAACATTCCTGCGAGGATACCTAATTTAACTAAATAAATAACATTAACCATTTCAGGGAGGTTTGATCATGAACAAAATGCGACTACTTCTAATTCTTATCTTTTGTGTAGTGCTTGCAGAATCAGCGATGACGCAAGAGCCGGTTTTGATTGGGCAATACACAGATCCATCTTACATCGATGCAGCGAGTTACGGGGGCATGGAGGGAATCTATTTCGATCCGATGAATAACTACATAGCAACCGGTGTCCAGTTAGATAGAACCACCATAAATGCTATTATATCATTGGACGGAGGCGCTAATTGGACGACAACAACCGGAATTAATAACGGCGGTGAAGTGCGTCATTTTTCAGTGACTGGAGACGCGAATGCTCCGATTTACCTGACTCACAAACGTAATGATGGAGATCCATCAGCAGCGCCCTGGGCTCGGCATCGCTCTTATATTTGCACCGATGATTTCGGCTGGGGAGGTGGTGCGTTCTCCGCAACGGCTGTAACAACTGCCGGTACAGAAACCGATGTTCTTGATTCTTATGCTGGAAATATGGATATATCCACGTTCGATCCCAATCTGCGTGGCGTAATAACTCATCATGGTAGTTCACAGCCAGGTGGTGAATATCAACAATTCTTTTATTCTGTCGATGGTGGCGCTACGTGGTCTGATCGGATCAGATTGGTATCATCTGCGGACGAAGATAGTTTGAATCCAAATTTCGTAGATGATTTGACCTATAATACTGCGGATTTTGAATATGGACCGGATGGTTATATTTTAGCTGCCGGAACTGCCCAATGGGATTTTGATTTTCAAGGAGCCGAGCATTTATGGTATGCCGTTTCAACTGATTCAGGGAAGAATTGGGGACCGGTGCAGATCATCCCTGGTTCCGAATATATAGATGTCAGTTGGAGCGTGGTGGATCGCGGCTGGAATCTCCTGTTGGATGCAAATAATAATTTCCATTTGTTTGTTCTTGCAAACGATGCAACCAATATTTGGGGTGCTTATGATTTTATATGGAATGGCACCGAATGGTCAATGAAACGTTTCGTTGAACCGCAATTAATTGATAACGGTCTTGTTGCGATTGAAAGAGATGAGAATGATTATGCGCCGCTGAATGCGCCTACTTTAAATAGTGATGGGACCATCTTCTATAGTTTTCTCGATGTCGCAGATACTACCGGCGGAGTGAATGATTATCGGTTATACACGGTTTACTCTCAGGATGGTGGTGCAACATGGTCAGACCGCACAGAACTGATCGGCGATCCTGACTTCAATGCGGAAGAATTTGTTGATGTTGCCCGTGCCGCCGATGGCGATTTGCACGTGATGTACTGCAAAGTTGACACTGCGGGAGGGGTTACAGTCAATCAGTATTATCAGAAATTTTCGATTTCGGAAATTATCTCGTTGGAGAGCTCTCCAATAATCATTAATGAATTCATGTTCGATGTCACATTCGACGTTGACACAACACCGGATATCAATGAAGGCGATATCAACGGGGATGGCCAGCGCAGCGTACGCGGCGATGAATTCATCGAGATTTACAATAGCGGCGATGCAGCCGTTGATATTTCGGGTTATGAATTTCTTAAAAGAGATCTGACAGTTTTCTTTACATTTCCCGCGAACACCATTTTAGAGCCAGGTGAATTTGCTGTGGTTTTCGGTGGAGTCGGTCCCGAAGGATTTGGATCGTATTTCCCTCCAGAATTGAAATTGTTTGCAGCCGTTTTGGGAGACGGTGATGCTGGATTCGCCGGCAATGACGGAACATCGAATCTATCAAATAGCCGGGATAATATCATCCTTGTCAACCCAGCTACACAGGATACAATCGCAGAGTATTACTGGGGATCAGCGACAGCAAATACCAGTGTTGGTGTAAAACTGGAAGCTCCAAACACTGTGAACGATCAGGAAATCTCGGGCTCCATTCATCAGTCGGTGGTAAGAAATCCGGATTTTACCGGTTTATGGGATTTGCACACACAGGCTTCAGCGAATGGGTATTACCAGTCACCAAGCAATATGACAGATTCGCCGTTTACCGGTGTCAGTGAAAAAGATAAACCATCAATACCGAGCGAACATACGCTTTATCAAAATTATCCGAATCCATTTAATCCTGCTACGACGATCAGGTTTAGCCTTAACAAACCGGCGCGGGTAACAGTAACCATTTATAATGTGAACGGTGAACAAATCGCCAGTTTAGCAGATAATCAATTGTTTACAGTGGGAATGCAGGAACTTAAGTGGAATGCAGCCGATGTTGCCTCCGGTGTTTACTTTTACCATTTAGAGACAAGTGATGGATATCATTTGAGTCACAAAATGGTATTGCTGAAATAAGGACAAATGTCCTCCTAGTTAATTTGACAAAGGGTAAAAAATTATTT
>CAYYMH010000046.1:0-33425 GCA_964472785.1 uncultured Cytophagia bacterium
TTTTGTTCGCCAAATTCTTTTCCGTCAATGTTTTTCGCTTCGGTGATGCCGTCGGTCACAAACAGGAACACATCTCCCTGCGAATATTGAATGACGGTTTCATCAATTTCGGCGGCGAACAGATCCTGCTTGTCCAAACCGAGTCCCAGTCCTTTGGGGGCAATCTCCTGAACAGATTTATGTTTCGCAGAATAATAAAAGAGCGGCAGGTGACCGGCGCGCGCCACAATCAGCGACCGCCGTTTCGCGTCGAAATAGCCGCCGATGGCAGTCACGAATGACTTCCGCTCCAGATCGTGATAGATGAGCGTGTTGGCGCGGATAAAAAGCTCGCGCGGCATCAGTCCGAAATCAAACAGCGAGCGGAGGATGCCCTGAATTTTAAACAAATACAATGCCGCGGACGTCCCTTTTCCGCTCACATCGCCGACGATGACCATCACGGTGTTGGGCACGCCGTTGAGATAATCGAAGTAGTCCCCGCCGACTTCAAAAGCCGGAATCGAAATCCCGGAAATTTCAACACCTTCAATGACTGGCGTTGTTTGCGGCAAAGAAGCCAACTGGATTTTTCTGGCAATCTCAAGCTCGTGTTTCATGCGTTCTTTTTCGGCTAACTGTTCGTATAAAAACGCGTTCTCAATGGAAATCGACGCCTGCTTGGCTACGGTGGTGAAAAATGACAAATCCTCCCGGTGAAAGGGCGTTTCGGACAGTTTTTCGCCGATCAGAAGCACGCCGTTTAGTCTGTCTTTAAACCAGATCGGCACAATGTGGCGGAAACCGCTTTCAATCAAAGAATTTTGGATATCATTTGGCAGGTATTCGATGCTGAATCTCGTGTCTGTGCGGAAGTCTTTCAAATAGTCATACAGCTTCGATTGAATATCCGTAAGTGGATCGCGAGATTTTAACTCATCAGAATGATGATTCACCTGATAGCAGCAGGAAACGCCATCGCGGAAAAAGATAATACCGCTGCTTTTCAAATGTAACAATTCGGCTAATTTTTGAATAATGCCGGTTGCTAAATCCACCATCCCCAGTTTGGTTGCCATCACCTCAGCCAGTTCCCTGGAAAATCTAGGATAATCCAGCTTTTTCCGGTAATATTTTGTGTCAATGATTCGCCGGCCCCACTGACCAATTTTCCAAAAACCGAATCCAATTAGTGTGGCTGACAGAATTAATAATAAGCGTTGGATGATTTCTTTGCGTTGAGGGGAGATGGACCCTTCCAGCAATTCAAATGACGTGAACGTAATGCGAAATCGGGGAATATTGATGTCAAGATCAATCAAATGCATCAGCACAACCGCGAAACCGGAAAGACAAATCAAAATCCACAAAGTTGAAATAATTGAGTATTGGACGTTTCTGCGGATGCGTATATTGATATCAAGCAGATGATAACTGCCGATGGTGTAAAGATAAGCCAACGGAATCACCAGGGTGATGATGAGCGCATAATTATCCAGTCGGGGTAATTTATAATGAATCAACAGCGCGTGAACCCCGGCATAAATAATAAAGGTCAGATAGACAGCCCAACCCAGTGGTGAAGTCATCCGGCGCAGTTCTTTCGGTCTCTTCTTTCGAAAAAATAAATGGATCAATAAATTATAAATAAGTGCAACAGAAATGATAATCAAAATCTCATTCGGATGATAAACCATCAAATAATCGGATGAGGTAATTACAGTCACAATGAAAACCACCGCGAAAAGATAGGGTATCACTCGAATCCATTTATGCTTCAGCGCATCGACCCATGATTTCGGGAAAAAGAAAGTGCTGTCCAGTCCCCAGGCAATGGCAAAAGCGAAACTAAAATGGGTAAGTAATACGCGAATATCCAAGAATGTATCTTTATAAAGATAGGGATGTTTGAAACTGGTCGCGATGTAAAAACCAAAAGCTAAAAACGCCATCCCCAAAAGACGCGCCGCCTTGATGGACGGTCTTTTCAGTGCCAGGAATAAGGCGAAACCAATGATGATTAAACCGCACAGATAGGGAATTAAAATGGATGTATCAAATCCAAACCGGGCCAAGGTCACGTGCAGCGTCAGTGTCCGGTTATCACGAATGACTTTGTATTCAATGGTATTATCTGCCCGGGCTCGGCGCATAATTCGGTCGGCTTCCCACACGTCCCTGAAACGCTGCTGGTTGACAGACACAATCAGATCACCGGGTTTCATTCCTGCCCGGTCAGATGCACCCCCTTCTATTACATCAAACACATGCGCGGCTGGTGGAATGATTCTGATAAAGGAATCCGGTAGCGCTGATTTTTTAACCAGGTAACTTGCTTTACTTTTCGGTTTCGACAACATAAAAATCGCCATCCGAAAAACGGAATCATCCGGAATCGATTGATAAAAATGGTCCAACGTGTTAAATTTACCAATCATTTTTTTGTCAATAGCCAAAATTAGGTTGCCGGCACGGATGGAATCGGAAACAAGTTCAGGAAAATCCGCACGATTTGCCGGCTGCACAACCTTCTCGGCAGGGAATGATTTTGTCAGATAAAACCGCGACGGAGGTGATGAGAACCAATTTTCATCGGTGGGCACCGTTCCCACCCGGTAAAAATCCATAAAAATAACGACCACCAGCACGCACGCCAGCATCGCGTAAATAATTCGAAACAGATTGGGATTGGGATTGGCATTGAAAATTTTCATTTGTATCGCTTTTTATCTCAGATCAGGATTTGTTATTTCTTACGAGCAATTAAAAATTTTGTGTCACTTAATCGGCTATCATTTCATTTTTTTGGAGCTTGACGAGTTTACTTGATCATTTATAAAAATATAGCTCATATAGTAAACTTTGTCAATGTATTTTTTCTTGCCTGACACTGATCATTTTTTTTTGCATAGTTATTAATTTTGAAATTAAAAGATATTGTTAATGATTCAAAAGCTTATCCAGCCGCTCCATCCCGATTGCGATATTCTCGATTGAGTTCGCGTAGGAAAAGCGGATAAAACCTTCACCATGGGTACCGAAATCAATGCCGGGTGTTACAGCGACTTTGGTTTTTTTGAGCACATCAAAGGCGAATTCATAGGAATCCGAACAAAATTCCTTTGCATTGGCGAAAACGTAAAAAGCGCCTTTTGGCTCGACAACGATTTTGAACCCAATTTCGCGAAGTCGCTTAATCAAAAATTTCCGACGTTCATCATAAGTTCGACCCATTTGTACTATTTCAGGATGCTGCTGCGTTAAAGCGGCGACTCCGGCAGACTGCACAAAAGCACTGGCACAGATGAACAAGTTTTGTTGGAGTTTTTGGATCGGGCGGACAAACTCCGGCGGTACGATAAGATAGCCTAAGCGCCAGCCTGTCATGGCATATTTTTTTGAAAATCCATTTAGAACAATTGCATTCGAGGTAAATTCAAGAATAGAATGGGCGCGTTCGCCATAAACCAAACCATGATAAATTTCATCTGAGATAACAGGTATTCTAAAAGAAGCGATTTTTTCCAATGTCTCACTGGACAAAAGATTACCAGTCGGATTGGAAGGTGAATTGATCATAATCGCTTTAGTTTTGGAGTCGATCTGATTTTTGATCACTTCTGGCCGGTATTGAAAGCCATCATATTCTTGAACTACTACACAATTCGGTTCAGCTTTAAGGTAAGTGATATGATTTTTGTAGCAGGGGTAACTTGGATTTGAACAGATGACATTGTCTCCGGGATCGACCAGTACAGAAAGCGCCAACAACAGAGCCGGTGAAGTGCCTGAGGTAACGATAACCTGATCCGGAGAGACATCAATCTGATAAGTTCTCGAATAATCATCGGCGATGGCTTCCCTCAACGGCGGAATACCCAGACTGGGTGTATAGTGGGTTTCACACCGATCCAGTGCAGTTTTGGCTTCATTAACAATTTTTTGTGGCGTGGGAAAATCCGGTTCACCCACTTCCAGGTGAATTACGTGTTCTCCCTCGCTTTCCATTTTTTTTGCTAATTCCAGAACTTCCATCACAATAAAAGGCGTTATTTCATCACAGCACGCTGATAACATTTTGTACCTCATCAATTCGTCATTAAAAATCATTCACTCACAACATCATTCAAAAAATAATAGCCATTATTAAAAACTGCTGCTGGTTTCCCTTTTAATTTCCATCCGTCAAAAGGTGTATTCCGCGACCTCGATTTGAGTTTCTTTTTATCAACAGTCCACTCCAGATTCGGATCAACAATGGATAAGTTCGCTTTTTCGCCCACTTTGATAAACGGCGCATCCACGCCAATTACCCGATAGGGATTCTGAATCAGTTTTTCAAAAAGTTGGTTCCAGGTTAAAATTCCCGGCTCGATCAGTTGTTTCACACACAAACCTACGGCTGTCTCCAATCCGATAATGCCAAATGGCGCAGCGCCGAACTCGACATCTTTTTCTTCGATTGAATGAGGTGCATGGTCAGTAGCAATGACATCAATCGTACCGTCTTTCAATCCCTCAATTACCGCATCCACATGTTTTTGACTTCGTAGCGGAGGATTCATCTTAAAATTAGCATCAAACGAACGAACCGCTTCGTCTGTCAAAGTAAAATGATGCGGGGTGGTTTCTGCAGTGACTGGTATCCCCTTTTCCTTGGCGCGGCGAACCAGTTCAACGGATCCGGCGGTTGAGATATGAGCGATGTGCATTTTACTTTGCGCGTATTCAGCCAACATAATATTTCTGGCAACGACGACGTCTTCGGCAACAGCCGGGATGCCGGTTATTCCCAAATTCGATGAAACGAATCCTTCGTGCATGTGTCCGTTAGCAGCTAAATTCGCATCTTCACAGTGCTCGATAATCGGTACATCAAACATTGAAGCGTACTCAAGCGCCCGGCGTAGGAGCAGACTATTAGCAACCGACTTCCCATCATCGGAGAAAGCGACAACACCAGCTTCAATTAATTCGGCTATCTCAACCAGTTCCTTACCTTGCTGACCTCTCGTTATTGCCGCGATCGGATAGATTGAAACAAGATGATCTTTAACCTCATCCAGAATAAATTCGATGATTTCCCGGTTGTCAGTCGCAGGCTGAGTATTCGGCATGGTACTGACGCCTGTAAACCCGCCAGCCATTGCTGCTGCTGCACCACTTAAAATTGTTTCTTCATCTTCTCGCCCTGGTTCACGAAAATGAACATGTAAATCAAGAAATCCGGGAAAAACCAACTTATCGGTCAGGTCAACAATTTCACCATCAAATTGAGCGCCGACAGTGATATCGGGTTTAATCTCTTTTATGATTCCCTGCTCAATTAAGATATCGGATTGCTGATGCTGATCAGATTTTCCGTCAATCATCGTCGCGTTTTTGAGCAGTATTTTTTTGGATAATTTTAAATCAATCTGACTTCTGGAATGACTAAAAGAATGACTTGTCTTAAATGATTTTTTCATGATCCAATTATATCCTATTTTATTTTTGCTAAATCTGTTAAAATTCAAATTTATTTCTGCTCACCGCTGAGCAAATAAAGAACTGCCATACGTATGGCAACGCCGTTAGTCACCTGATTTAAAATGACCGAGTATTCATCATCATCCGCTAAATCGCTGTCCAGCTCGATGCCCCGATTAATCGGACCGGGATGCATTATAGTGATTTTTTTATTCGCTTTTTCCAATCGTTCCCGGGTAATGCCAAAGTAATTGTGATATTCCCTGAGTGACGGAAAGAAATTTTGTGTCTGCCGTTCCATCTGGATACGCAGTACCATCAGAATATCCGCCCAGGCAATGGTATCATCAACATTGTTAAATAACTTGACATTGAAATTTTTTGCCTCAAAAGGAAGCAGGGTTGAAGGCCCGCAGAGTGCGACCTGGGCGCCCATGGTCGTAAGTCCGAAAATATTCGATCGGGCAACCCGTGAATGAACAATGTCTCCGATGATGGCGACGCGTAATCCCTTGAATTTATTATAAATATCACGGATTGTCATCATATCCAGGAGCGCCTGTGTCGGGTGTTCATGGCAACCGTCACCCGCATTAATTACAGATCCCTTAATGACCCGAGACAAATAATGTGGTGCGCCCGAAATACCGTGTCGAATAACGACCATATCCACTTTCATCGCCTCGATATTTTGAGCGGTGTCTCTCAGACTTTCTCCTTTTTTGACAGATGATGCAGACGCTGAAAAATTGATGGTATCGGCTGACAATCTTTTTTCGGCTAATTCAAATGAAAAACGGGTACGGGTTGATGATTCATAAAACAGGTTGACAATTGTTTTGCCTCGCAGGGTAGGAACTTTGGGAATGGGGCGATCTAATACTTCTCGAAAGGATTCTGCTGTATCAAGAATGAGCTTGATCTCTTCAGCTTCGATCCCTTCGAGGCCTAATAAATGTTTGTGTTTAAAATCCATTCTTTTTTTAATTTACCTCACAATGATCAACTTACCAGTGGTTTAATTTATTTTAATTCTTTATATTCTTTGACTTGCCATTTATTTTCAAAATCCGGCTCCTTCAGTTTCCTCCAATATAAACCGAACGAGCTAACACTATTTGAACACCAATTACTATCATCAGTCAATGGGAGGACCTTCAACCAATAAAACACAATCTTCATGATCGACCTCTTTCATTTTAACCTTGATTTCCTCGCCAATTGAAGTAGGAATATTTTTACCGACATAGTCTGGCTTTATCGGTAACTCACGATGTCCGCGATCCACCAGCACCGCCAGTTGGATTTGCGACGGACGCCCAAAAGACATCAGCGCCTCCAGGGCTGCCCGCGTTGTGCGGCCTGTGTATAATACATCATCAATGAGAACAATTGTTTTATCATCAATTTCAAATAAAATTTCAGTCTGCTGAACGATTGGCTGTTTCAGTCGTTGGCGGAAATCATCGCGATAGAGTGTAATATCAAGAATTCCTAACGGTATCTCCTTTTTTTCGATGCACTCAATTTGTTCTTTTATTCGCTCGGCGAGGAACGCACCGCGAGTTCGAATACCGACGATGACAAGATTGTCCACACCGCTATTGCGTTCGATTATTTCATGCGCCAGTCTGATAACTGTTCGCTTGATACCTTTTTCATCAATGATTTTTGCTTTAATTTTTGTATTCATTGCCTTACCATTTTTATGACACAAAAAAAGCCTTCACCCGGACGCAGGAAGGCAGTTTGATTTATTTACCCCTTACCGACCTCTCTGGATGGGTTTAAAAGGGAGCAGATTAAATTTTATTAATTATAAGATATTTTTTATTAATTGTCAAGGAAAAAAAGGGAGATCAAAAAATAATCTTCAATCGCTCCATTCAAATGTATTTTTCCCTGATTTTTTCAGCGAAAAAGCCAGTTCTGCGAGAAACTGGCTTAATCATTCACACATGCTTTAAATAAATTTTCCTCAATTTTAAAGAAATCATGATTAGTAACACGCCAGTTTTTTCATCATTCAATAATCAAGATTTTCTTACAGGCATTGAAATTCTGAGTTTTTATCTGATAATAATACATTCCGGCGCTCACCGGAAGACCGAGCTTATTTTTGCCATCCCAGTGAATTTGATGAGATCCGGCTGGTGATACCTTTGACACCAATGTTCTTACTTCCCGCCCCAGCATGTCGTAAACTTTGATTTCCACCATTTCAGTTTGAGGGAGCTGAAACCGAATCGCAGTTTGTGAGCCGTGTTTGCTGATCGAGAATGGATTGGGATAATTCTGTCCTAATTTATACAATTTCGGGGAGGTGATCTCAACTTCGATGCTTTGTGAATAAAAAAACGATCCGTCAAAGTCGATCTGTTTCAGCCGATACTGGTAGCTATCTTCTGACAAATCCGAATCCTGATAACCGTAAATACTGGGAGAGCTTGTCGTTCCATAACCCTCGACAAATCCGATTTTAGTGAAATTATCATTACCGGCACGGCGTTGTATTTCAAAACCATAATTATTTGTTTCAGAACGCGTTTGCCATTCCAATTGCACAATATTTTGGGGTGTCTGATAGGCAGCACGGAATGATGCCAATTCAACAGGAATAACCATGTCTTCAATGACGAAAGTGCCGTCGATCGGTTCAATAGTCACTTTTTCTGCATACGTATTTGCTGCCAAAACATCATTTAAGTTTAACGCATAATTCCCCGGTGATGCATTTAGTGCCACATCAAATATCACCTCGACAATCGGACCGTCTCCGGGTAAAATTGTTTCTCCAAATCCAAAAATAATGATTGTCAATTGTCCCAAAGGATTGTCTTCCTCAACTGACATATCGCTCGCCCGTGAAATCAGATTAATTTGAGATACTTCCAATCCTAAGGGGTAAAGAAGCGTTAACTCAATACCCATAATAGGTTGAGAGTTTGCCATCTCTATTGTTACGACATTATCCGAACTTCCAAGTTTTGCCGAAGTTCCAATCACTTTTATCGTATCATTTTGGGCAAAACCAAGGCTGAATGTGAGATACATCAAAAGGATTGCAAGCAGTAATACTTTCTTTTTCATAATTTCCTCACGCTAAAATAAATTGTCATTAAGTTAGCCTTTTAATTACCCCTATTTGAATATATTTTCTGTTTATGCAGGAAACATTATTTTAAAATTGTAAGCTTCCGGGTTTTAACATAATCCATCGAATTTAGCTGGTAAATATAAATTCCGGTTGGCACTTCATTGCCATGATTATCTGCGCCATTCCAATGAGCAGTATAATTGCCGGCGCTCTGTTTTTCATTAACGATGGTTACTATTTCTTCACCTAATAAATTATAAATCGTCAATTTAACTGTTCCAGTTTGCGGAAGACTATAGCTAATGTCAGTCGCTGAGTTAAACGGATTAGGATAATTTTGCGTTAATGAATAATCTCCCGGTATTTCATTTTTCAAACCAGGATTATTGACATCTGAAAGTGTCATTTCGCGAAAATCGCTTCCCACAGCGATAATATTTTCAATCGAGATCGTATTTTTATCCATCCCTGCTGTTTTTGAAATTATGGGAATGTTTAATATTGCTTCAGTTCCCGGCGAAATAACAGCTCCTTCCGGACTGAAAACTATAATGTTTATTTTCCCGTTTTTCATATTGCTGGAAATCTGCATATTCATTGCCCGATTCATCAATTCGGGATCAGCTAAATTAATTTGTTCAGGGTCAAAACTCAACTCGACCTGCACTCCCCGAATCGGCTGTTCACTATCAACAAAAATCGGTACCTGATTAAGTTGGTTTTCTTTCAGTAAATCATTTTTAAATATTGCGCTGAATTTTGAGAGCTCAAGGTCTTGCCCAGGTTGTCGGCCCAGCATAATGTTAATAATACACACCACATCCAAAATGTTAATGGTATCATCCGCGTTCATATCTGCCGCTTCTAATTCTGTATCAGACGGATCGGGGGGTCTGTCAAGAATGATATTAATGACTCTTACTAAATCAAGGACATTAATAACACCATCCATATTAACGTCACCTTTCAACATCTCACAATAGAACTTGCCGTTACTCGTGACCGACGGGAGCTCTGCTTCAAATTTGTTTGACACAATTTGATCTGCAAGAACGATGTCAGCACTGTCCCCTATCTGAACTGTCGGTTTTACTTGATAAAACAATTCCGCAATCGCACCCGTTCCCTGTAAAATAATACCACCGCTTTCACTGGAAATGATTGCAGCAATTCCACCAGCATTTTCCTCATACGATACAGCAAATTTGGCAGCCCGGCTTGTCGTTTTCATATCAACAGGTGTTAAAATATCCGGGATGTCCGATATTTTATATTCCACTCCGGTGACTTCGACAGCATTAAGCAACCCGATTTTAATTACTCCCTGATTTCCCGGTAATGCTTTTGTGTTGCTCGCTGTCAATACTACTTTGTTTTTGGGACCTAAAAAGTAGGCTAAATTTTCAACGTATTTGTCCCAGTTTTCGTACATATTGCTATTGAGATAAACGACTGCGCGGGAATTTGTTGCTTGTTCAAGATCGCCATAATCAAAGGCAATTGCAATTGCATCTCCGGTAGCATCTAATCCTGCACCTAAAATAACCGTGCCGTTTCCAATACTTTCAAAAACACCATTTCTTCCTGGTCCATGTTCAATCCAATGTACTGAATTTGGTATATAGCTTGTAATATTGTATGGATTTGTATACCACGCAGTTTGTGACGGATTTATTTCTCTAGATTGTTTCATTCCTCCTGCACCTAATTCATTGAATAAACTATCACGCCATAAGAACAAATCCGCACGATAATCTTTCCATGAATCGCCTACAAAAAAAAGCTTTCCACCTGATTTCATGAAATTGATCAGGTTCGTACGACCTGTTGGCTCCGGTACAATAGAGAAATCTACAAACCAAACCTGATCATATTTGCTCAAATCTGCCAATTTAATTGCATATACATCAGGTTCATAAGTTACATTATTACCTGCTCCCTCAAGTTTTGTACTAGTGTTAGATCGATCTGCTCCTAACACATAAATATCATACGATATCTGACTGATCGCTTCCACTGGAATGACGAGAAAAACTAATGAACATGTAGCAAACAAGAAAAATAATACAGTGATGAAACGCTTTGATGTAAATGATGAATGGTACATTTGACTTACCTCCCGTTTTTACAAGTGAAAATGCATTGGGAGCATAGGAGGTGGGGTAGAGCCAGAGTCCACCCTTCGATTAGTTGGATAGAATTGGTCATAAAAAAAATCTGCTTCTGTAAACCGGGACTCCCCCTTTTCATGCTCTCAATTTTAAACTTTTTTATTTTTGCTGAGTAATAAAAAGTTTAAAATTAGTCATTGAATTTAATTTATTAAAGCCATTAAAAAATAAATTTGTTGTTAGCCGATATGACAATCTGCTTAAATATAACAGATCGCTATAAATGGATCATTATTTTGTATTTAATATACAAATAATATTTATATTTGTCAAGAAATTATTATAAAATACTTGATTCTCATTAAAATTTTTATACCTTAATTAAACTATATTTTGAAAAAATTACAAAACAATCAAATTTGGAGAGGAGATATTGTATGCTAAACTACATCTGGCTTGGATTAATGATTATTGCCTTAATCGTTGGCGCCATTAATGGCAAAATTTCAGAAGTCACACAGGCAGCTTTTGAATACGCTGAAGCTTCCGTAGAAATTGCGATCGGACTCATCGGAATAATGGCGTTTTGGCTGGGAATCATGAAAATTGCAGAGGAAGGTGGATTGGTCAGGCTACTTGCTAAAGCGATTAAACCTATCAGCAAACGAATCTTCCCCGACGTTCCGCATGATCATCCGGCGATGGGCGCCATGATTTTAAATATAGCCGCAAATTGGCTTGGATTATCCAATGCTGCGACTCCCCTGGGCTTGAAAGCGATGGAAGAGCTCCAAAAATTGAACGACAAGAAGGACACTGCTACAAATGCGATGGCAACATTTTTGGCATTAAACACCGGCAGTATCACGTTAATTCCGGCTACGATTATCGGTGTCAGAGTTACGCTGGGATCAAAAGATCCGGCGGAAATCATTGGTACGACAATTTTTGCTTCGGTCTGTGCTACAATCTTCGCCGTATCCGCGACGAAACTGCTCCAACGTCTTCCCATTTTTAAAATGGAAAATGCCGGGGATAACAGCGCGGCTAACAAAGATAATTCCAACGACTCAACTTCGAAGGAGGCTAAATAATGTTTGAAAAAGTCATTGCATTTATCTCTTTATGGGCAATTCCGTTCTTGCTGTTTATTATACCAATATTAGCTATTAAAAATAAAGTCAAAGTTTATGAATCTTTTGTTGACGGTGCCAAAGGGGGATTCGAAGTTGCAGTAAAAATTATTCCCTATTTAGTGGCGATTCTGGTCGCGATTGGAATGTTCCGCGCATCCGGTGCGATGGATATTTTTGTCCGAATCATTTCGCCGGTGACCGATTTTATTGGTATGCCTGCTGAAGCATTGCCCGCTGCTTTAATGCGTCCATTGTCCGGAAGCGGAACGTTGGGGATAGCTACTGAATTAATGAAAGAGCATGGACCTGATTCCTTTATCGGCAGACTGGTTTCAACATTTTTCGGAAGCACAGAAACAACATTTTATGTTGTTGCGGTTTATTTTGGATCAGTAGGAATTAAAAAAACGCGGCACGCTGTTCCGGCTGGTTTAATTGGTGATTTAGCAGGTTTATTAGCGGCTTTATTCATTTGCAAAATGGTATTTGGTTAAAAATCGTTACCGCTCCATATTCAATTTGGTTTTGAGTTCGCCATGTTGTTTAATTTGTTTTTTTAAGCGCGCTTTAATTTTTTCGGAAAAGGATAAGGAATCCAATATCTCGCTTTGCTGCCTGGCTAATTGATACGCTTCCAAATGATAATAAATTTGAGCTAATTTCAGGCGGCAGATATATTCATTGTAGTGATTGTTTGGTTCAACCATACCAATAGAATGTAATATTCGTTGAAAGTATTGCAGCGCAATCGGATAGTTTTTCAAAACAAGGGCGCTCTTTGCGGCGCCCCAAAGGAAAAACCGGCTGTTGGGAAATCTTTGCAGTCCTTGCTCTGCTAATTGAAAAGCCGAATCCGGTTTACCTGCATCCAGGAAAATCCAAATCAATTGATTCATGGCAGCGTATTTGGTAAATTTTCCTTTTTCAATGGCAGTGCGAACCATTTCGATTCCCAAATCCGATTCGTTATCGATGATGGGCAACCAATTGATAAATTTTGTCACCTGACTCCGCCAATATTTGAAAGAACCGATTGCAAAATAGGCATCATAAAAATCAGGCTGAATTTTCACTAATTTCTTTAACATGGCGACGCCTTTGAATCCATAATTTATTGCAGCCAGATACTTCCCTTGTCTGCCTTCATAGAATGATAAATACGAAAGTGCACTTCCTTTGTAAAACATCGCATCATTTTTTGATCCTGCCGTATGATGAAGCTGTTCATCAGCATATTTCAGGGACAATTTGATATATTTTAAAAAATCATCTGCCCATAAATCGGTCTCAAAGTCCATCATTTTCGATTGAATGGTCGCTGCCATAAAAAAATAACCTTGCGGATGGTGTGGATTTTTTCTTATAACTTGACTTAACAAACTTTCCGCGGTCTGATAATTATGTTGGATAGAATTTGTGATGGCCGCCTGTATCAAACTATCTGCTTCAGTCATCTCTGCAACAATAATTGAATTTGATAATAATGTACTGATGGAGAAAAAAAATACAACAAATGACTTAAGGTTCAATATGTTAGAAAATCTAACTTTCCAATGAAATTTATTTAACATTTCACATCATCCATTACCAGAAGATTCGCACCGAAATGGTAAAATTGAAACTAATTTAAAAAAGCAAAGTAGTATTCTTTGGCATAAACTTCGCTAATGTTGAATCTTAATACGTTTGAAAACGTCACATAAGATATTAAAACAGGTTTTAAATTCCAACAAAAAAATGATCTTTTAATTGATTTTCGTTTTCTTGAGACTTATATTTAATGGAAAGCTAAAAAAAATAGGATAAAAACTTGAATAACGATACGCTTTTTGTCGGCATCACAATCGACAAGTTCAATGGAATTCAACCATCCACGCTTTTAAACATCGTTAATAAAATCGGATTAGAATACGTGGAAATTACACAGAGCGTTTTTGATGATTTGGAAGCAGTAAAAAAGGAAATCAGACAGATTCGGACAGGCTTTCATTTGCCCAATTTTGCTGACTTTGGGTACGATCTCTCCAACAAACGACACGATTATCGAATACAAAAACTGATCCGCCTTATTAATGAAAATCATCGGGCTTTAAATCTTGAATATTGTGTATCTCATCCACCCGAAAGTAAAAATGCTCAATACCCGGATGAGGCGACAATCGCTTATTTGCTGGAAAATCTGCAAAAACTAAATACGCCCATTTTACTGGAAAATATTCAAACCTGGGAAGAGAAAACATTTATTCATTTCTATCAGCGAGCTCAGGAGTTTTTAGGACAAAAATTAATCGGCTACTGTTTTGATGCACCCCACTATCTTTTACGTGGCAACAATATTCAACATATTTTTGATGATTTTAATGGAAATATTCGCTGTATTCATCTTTCGGATTTTAAGAAAAACTATGACGCTCATCTGCCATTTGGTAAAGGCGGCGAACTGCCAGTCGATGAAATCTTGCAGACATTCAAAAAAGCGAACTATGAGGGATTTATTAATCTTGAACTTCTGCCACGATCCGCTCAGGATATTAAACCATTAATCGAAAGTTACTTAAAAGTGATTAGCACATTCAGCTATCGAAAATATGTAATGACAAAAATCAGATTATTCATTTTTAGTCCCATCTTGCGAAAGGCTCTGACAAAAGCATTTAAAAATGAATGACAACGTGCATTACCCAACCGGACTATGTTTTCCGAATCCCTTCAATCTGAAGCTGCTGCTTTTGAATTTTTATTTTTAAATTTTTAAACGTCTGCTGGCGCTGTTCGAGGATATCCTTTTTACTTTTTCCGATAATAAAAAACATGTAAACCACATCTTCAAGAAAAAGATTGATTTTGCCGGGGACAAACAACTTCTGTCCCGGAAGCTGGTGATTTTTGCTTATAGTTTCCGTACCTATTTCAGAAAAATCACCCGCCGGAAAGGTAGAAATACCAATCCAAACCGGTACATGGCTATCGTTATTTTGAACCAGATGATTCTTTTGAGCGACAAACAATATCTTTTCCATTGATGACCAATTCAGCATATAATCTCGCGATTGGCTTGATCCTGAAATAATGGGAATAATCGAAATCAATCCTTTCTGCTGTGATTGAATTTTGAGTGATAATATCGGTAATGAATCAGCAATAGAAACCGTTTCCTCAACTTCTTCCCTGTCATAAAAACGGGTCAATTTATTGTTATACAGGTGTACTTCTGCTTGAGCCCGGTTTAGGTAGCTGCCGTTCAATTCGATTAAATAATCTTCCAAAAACTTATGGGTTAAAAAGCTCAAACCCTGAAACGTCGATGAGTTGGGCAAGCTGCTTTCGCCGTAATAATAAAGGCCGATTGAATTGGTGAACATAAAAGTGCGGTTTTCACTTGGAGCGATGAGAGTATATTTTTTGTCACTCACAAATGACTTTTGATCTGATTGAGCAGTTACAACCTGATTGAAGACAATCAAAAAAATCAATGTTTTAAAAACGAAAAACTTCAACCGATTAATTTTCCTTTATAAAAAGTTAATCATTTTCATTTTAATCGCCAGATGAATGATGCGATAATAATTACATTCAAATCACGCAGTTTGCAGAACAGATACAAAGCGCCCTAACGCAAATATTATTATTGGATCAGCTTGAACACATAGGGCGTTAATGATTCAACCGGAAATTTGATTTTATTATTTTGATAGATCTTGAAGGTTTGCAATTCACCTGATAACACGTTCTTCAATTGTTTGTGATAATTACCCTTGATATCAAAATTCTCCTCCGGCAATAATAGTTGACATTCCTCCAATTTGTCACCGAAATTCAAAATTACCAAAAATAGCTCATCTTTCAAAACTCTGAGATAGGCGTAAACTTGATCGTCATGATTGGTTGCTATCTTTTTCATTTCACCGCGTCTTAAGCTGAGATTATGTCGCCGCAACAAAATAAGATTTTTGTAATATTGCATCAAATCATCGTCCTGCCCCTCCCAATTCATCAGTGGTAACTGCTCCTTTAAACCAATTTCCTGTCCGTAAAGAATCATTGGCGTTCCCGGGATTGTCAGTAAAAGTGTAGCAGCTAATTTGGTTTTTTCGCGACCGTAACGGTTGATGAACCGCTCCATATCATGATTTTCCAAATAGCGCAAGTTTAACGCATTGGGCGGATAATTCTTTTTCGTCTTTTGGAGACCATATTCAATTGACGACAATGGTTTTTTGCCGTCAAACACATCGAGCAGATTGCCATAAAAATCCGTATCATAGGACATATCGAATTCATCTTTATGGTAATCTGGTGAACGTGGCAGCACTTCGTTAATCAGCAGAATTTCAGGATTAATTTTTTTCAGCGTTCTGCGGAAAATTTTCCAGAAATTGTGGGGTAGTCCCCATGCCACATCGCAGCGAAATCCATCGACACCTAAATTAGCCCAGAATTTAGCAGATTGCAACATGTGGTATCGGACATTCGGATTGTCATAATTCAGATTCGGAAGGGCATCCCAGTCATTATAAAATTCGTAACTGTAGTATGGATTTTGTTCCGAACGCGGCTTCCAAACGTACCAATCCCGAAAAACAGAGGATGTATTTTTAAACGCTGAAACGAAATACGGATGTTGATCAGAAGAATGGTTGGCAACAAAATCAAAGATTATTTTCATGCCCATCTCATGAGCTTTCTGAACAAAAATCTTGAAATCTTCGTTAGTTCCGTAATCATCTTCAATTTCAAAAAAATCGGTGGGACCGTAGCCGTGCTCGGTCGGACTTTCGTAAACCGGCATCAACCAAATACAATGAATCCCCAGCGTTTTCAAATACGGCAGCTTTTCAATTAATCCGTGAAAATTACTTTGCGGATGGAATTTCCGCAAATAGACTTCATAAACGATCACATCGTTTGCCCATTCCGGCGATTGGCTGAAATTATCAATTTTTACGCGTCCCTGATCAACATCAAGCATTATCGTTTTCCTGGCGGTATTTTGATATTTGTCTTTCACGACCAGATAGAAAAAATAGGTACCATTAAGTTTGGGCGTGGAAATTGAGACCGTCTGCTGATTCTCCATATTGAATTTTTGAGGATTATTAATATCCTGGTACCAGAGAAATGTTAACTTATTTCCAATTTGGCTGTGACTGGCTGATGCATCGAAAATGATTTTACCCGGAGCAAACGATGTTTTAACGTTGATTACCGGTTTCAAATTCAATGAAGAATGGACAACCGAATTATAACCTTGCCAGCCATCCGGCACTTTTGGGGAGTTGCTCGGATCGGTTATCCAGTGTTTACCATTGACTACAAATTTGTACTCATATTCACCCGGATCCAAATTGAGCCATGTTGTCCAAACATCATCGTTATCATAATCAAACATCGGACTTGCTGATGCCGACCACTGGTTGAATTCACCGACAACGGATACCGAATCAATTGTTTCTTCATATATGGAATAAAAATCTGAATCAGCGAGGCGAAACTCGACCGGATAATTTCGCTGAATAAACGCATGAACATCCACGGTATCCATTTTGCTTTTTGATAACTGGTCACTGAGTTGCAATGTGATTACGTATTTCCCCACTTTATCGGGCATAAATGTCGGGAACAGCGTATTGTTACCCTTTAACCGGCTTTTACTGCCTGCTGGTTTTTGGATGAGGTTCCAATCGTACTTAGTAATCGCTTCTTTGTCAGGATCATAGCTAATCCCGCCATTCAATTGGACATTCGAGTTTATCGCAGCAATGATCGTGTAACCGGCTTCGCAGTGAGGCGCAGTATTCACAGCGTTGACAACAAAGAAAGTACTAACTTTTTTAGCCTGATTTCCCTGCTTATCTTGAGCTTCGATTTCAATTTGATACTCTCCATCCTTCAATTGTCCCGGACAGATTTCCATCCGATTTAAATCGGGATTGAAACTAAACGTTTGTATCTGACCATTCAGATAAACTTTGGTTTTTTCCAAATCAATACCAAATTTACCAATTCCGTCAACGTAATCAGCAAAGATGTAAACCATCGGTGTGGGAATCACAGAACCGGTCTTCGGTTTAATATGAATTATTTCTGGCTGATACGGTGATTTGACCCATAAAATAGAGTTACTACGCTCTCCCCCCCAGTCATTATTATCAGGGTCTTTAATCCAGCGTGTGCCATCAATCAGATAGCGATACTCGTATTGACCGGTTTGCAGCCTAAGCGTTATTTCCCAGACTTTGTCCTGTTCAGCGTCATGCATAGGATTTGCTGTTTTTGACCAATTATTAAAATCACCGCAGACATGAACAGATTGGCTTGCGGACGGCGCGTAAAGTTTTAGTGTGACATCTTGCTGGGCAGCTAAACGGGGCAGAAATAAGAATAAAAATACCAATTGAAAAAATTTTATATGCTGTTTCATATCAATAGTCTTTTAATGATAAGTAAGTTAAGATGATTTGTAATTTACAATATAATCATTCAAATTAAAAAAATCAACCCGATTTATCAGCCTGTTTAGATTTTTCATTTTTGCGATTGGAACTTTCAAACTTGTAAAACAGGCTGATCTCACACGAATATTATCAGAAACCCATTAAATGCTTTGCTTTTTGAATGGTTGGTCAGTTGTGGTATTGTGTATTTCAGCATTTCGGTTTCAGTGATTATTTTTTTTGGCGCACTCTTTCGTTAACCTGTAAAATAATCAATTTGAAACAGAGCGGAACCGACAATGTAATAATTGTTTAATATTTTTCATTTTTTTCTTGACTCTTTTATATTTTTTTTTAACTTGTTAAAAGTTACATCCAAGATACAATTTTTCCCTTTCACAATGTAATTTTTCTCTGACCGAATAATTATTAGTAGGTTGTTTGATGAAACATCAGCTCAAAAATAAGACATAAATTTTTTGATTAAATATAACTAAACAGGTTGTATATTTGTTAGTTTCAATGAATCTCGGTATATTTTTTTCAAAAGTTAAATGAAACGTCATTGCTTTGTAATATTTAATCGCTATCTTGCATATTAGATAACAACCGAAATGATCTCAATCAATTAAGATGAAATGTTTAATAAAAAAACCAAACACTTTAATTAACCTAATTATTTATCAAATCAATCTTTAGGAGGGACAAATGAAAAAACTTCTTGCTGTCTTTCTCGTCTTGCTGATCCCTGTGGCGTTATTTGCTCAGATGGGTTCAATTACTGGACATGTGAAAGATGCATCATCAGGTGAACCGCTTGTTGGCGCGAATATCATCATTCGGGGAACAACAATCGGTGCTGCCTCTGGAATGGACGGTTACTATAAAATTCCGAACGTTCCGGCTGGTAGCTACACCTTGCAAGCCACATTTATCGGTTACAAAATGGTAACGAAAGAGGTTAGCGTGTCTTCGGGTGTCAAAGCTGCGATCGATTTCGAACTCGAGGAAGATGTAATTTACGGAGAGGCAATCGCCATTATCGCTGATAGAGCGAAAGAGCGGGAAACTCCGGTTGCTTTCACAAATGTTCGAAAGGTGGACATGGAACAACGATTGGGCTCCCGTGATATACCAATGGTGCTAAATACCACCCCCAGTGTTTATTCGACAATGCAAGGCGGTGGCGCTGGTGATGCCCGCATCAATGTTCGCGGATTTAACCAGCGAAATGTTGCCATCATGATTAACGGTGTACCGGTCAATGACATGGAAAATGGCTGGGTTTATTGGTCAAATTGGGACGGTGTTGCCGATGCAACATCCTCAATTCAGATGCAGAGAGGATTAAGCGCTGTTAACCTGGCAACCCCTTCTATTGGTGGCACCATGAATATTTTAACAGACCCCACCTCACAAGAAGCCGGAACATTGTTAAGACAGGAAGTAGGAAATGATGGATTTTTCAAAACATCATTTTCTGCAAGCAGTGGCTTAATCAATGATAAATTTGCATTCAATGGATTATTGGTAAAAAAGGTCGGCAAAGGCGTTATCGACAAAACATGGACCGATGCCTGGGCTTATTATTTTGGCGCCGCCTGGAACGTGAATGCGAATAACCGATTAGAACTCTATGCCATCGGTGCTCCCCAGCGTCATGGACAAAATTTATATAAGCAAAATATTGCTGTTTATAGCCATGATTACGCCAAAGACCTGAGTGATTATGACAATGCCGCTATCGAAAAATTTGCTGAAGGCGGACGTACTTATAATCAAAACTGGGGCCCGGTAGATCCATATTACTGGGGAGAAAACGCAAAGCAAGCGTGGAATGGTAAAACTACTAATCGATATAGTAAAAATTATATTAATGAAAGAGAAAATTTCTATCATAAACCTCAGGTTAACTTAAACTGGTTCACCAAATGGAATGATAAATTATCACAATATACGGTCTTGTACTACTCTGGTGGCAAAGGCGGCGGTACAGGAACGTTGGGCGACTTTATTTGGAACTACTCCACGCCAACCAGAACTGCGGACTGGACAGCGAATATTGAAATGAATCGTGGTACGCTAACGCGTAAAGGAAAGGATAAAATCGCTGGTCAATCTTTGGCGGTTATTCGTAACAGCCGGAATAATCAATGGACAATTGGCGCCATCTCCAAATTGAACTACAAATTAAGTAAATCTGTAAATACCCTAATAGGAGTTGACTGGAGAACCGCAGAAATCGAACATTATCGTGAAGTGCGAGATCTGCTTGGCGGTGATTATTGGTTAAAAACGGCTGATGCGTTTAATCCGAATCAAAAAGTTGGTTTGGGAGAAAAAGTGGATTACAATTTTACGAACACCGTGGACTGGCTGGGTTTCTTCGGTCAAGCCGAATACAGTGTAGCCCGCTTAACGGCTTACGCAATGGCCGGATACTCAATGATTAAATACTCCCACACGAACCATTTCAAAATGGCTGATAACGGAAAAGAAATTGATCTGGAATCGGATCAAATTGGCGGTTATCAGGCGAAAGGTGGCGCAAGCTATCGTTTGACTCACGCACTCAATTTTTATGCGAATCTTGGTTACGTTTCCAAAGTCCCGATTTTTGACCAGGTGATTTCTGACCGTACATCCACAGTTGCTGAAGATCCTGAAAATGAAAAATTCATTTCGTTTGAAGGTGGTATTAACTGGCTCGGTTTAAGTAATACATTAAGTACAAAGCTAAATGTATATCAAACCACTTGGACGGACAGAGCAAATTCAGTAGGTGTTCAAAACGAAGACGGATCGGATGCACTTGTTTTTCTGACTGGTCTGGACGCTTTACATCAGGGTGTCGAGTTTGAAATCGCCTATCAACCAATCAACCTTTTCAGGCTTGATGCTGCAGCCAGCATTGGTAACTGGCAATATTTAGAAGATGTTAGCGCTGAATACAAGGACTATTCTAATCCGGATGTTGACCTCCAATACAGTCTTTATATCAAAGATATTAAAGTTGGAGACGCACCACAAACACAGTTCGCTCTCTCAGCAGCTTTCTATCCGGTGTCCGGATTAATGGCTCAGGCAGTTGTCAGGCATTATCGCGATCATTACGCAGGTTTCGATCCATTAACCCGCGATGATCCGAATGATAGAGATCAAAGCTGGAAAACACCAGATTATACAGTGATCGATTTTCACGCAACTTATACGCTGCCAATCGACTTGGGCGGCGCTAAACTACAAGTGTTCGGACATTTATTCAATGCATTAGATGAAATATATGTCCAGGACGCTGTCGATAATAGCGCCTATAATGCGTACCGAGTGAATGGCGAAATCGTTAATCCGCACAAGGCAGATGCGGCAGAGGTTTTCCTCGGATTACCCCGATCATTTAATGTGGGTTTACAGCTTCGTTATTAAATTAAAATTAATACATTTCAAAAAAGCCCTCCTTATTTCAGGGAGGGCTTTTTTGTCTAATCACATAAAAAAAATAAGAATCAGCCAACCCGATATAAATTTCATGAAAATTAAATAAAGCCTTTCTATCTTAATGTTGCTCATGTATTTTTAATATAATTATTTTTCACTTGACAAATATTCTTGAATTTATTACTTTGCATTAACAAAATATATTTCAATCACATGATAACCTGACCTATTATGAAAACAAAATTTAACGCTCTGTTTTTTTTAATGTTACTATCATCAACAACTCTGTTAAGCCAATCGGATAATCGACCTTCAAAGCTTATTTTTAAACCGTCAATCGATGACAATACAAAATTTACCAACATCGGAAATATTCAGTTGACGGTGACCAATTTCGGAACGTTGGGTGACGGCTTCGTCATTCAAACTCCGGAAGACCAACCGTCCTGTGTTTATCCAAAGGATTCGGGAATCGAGCACATGTTTGACGCCGGTCTCTGGGTGGGTGCCATTCGCGAAGACGGCACAACAATGGTAACAACCGGAGCCGTGGATATCGCCTATCTGGTTGATATTGCGGCTGGATTTGAGTTCACCAATACTGCCGACCCAAATGACGTTATTCAGGAACGGTCATCTTTAGTCAGTTCGCCGTTTTATCACCCGGAAGCGGTCAGCCACCAGGACTTTATCTGTGATTATTCGGACACGAACATTTATATTCCCGAATTACAAAATGCGAGAATCCCAAATCACAAACCTATGGGTATTGCTATTCATCAGGAGAGTTATGCCTGGAATTATCCTTTTGCCGATGATTTTGTGATTCTCAACTATATCATCACTAATGTCAGTGACGATACGCTTAAAGAAGTTTATGTCGGATTGTGGGCTGATCTTGTCGTTCGAAATACGAATATTACGCCGCCAAGAATCGGTTCGCCATTTTATCAGCACGTGGGAAACGGCTACAATGACTCATTAAATTTAGCCTATGCCTATGATTATGACGGCGATCCCGGCTACACTGATCCGGGGCTCTATGTCGGTTTGAAAATACTGGGCGCCACACCTCAGACAAATACATCTTATGAAGTCAACAGTAATTACAATGCCTGGCTGTTTCGCAATACAGATAACCCAACATTTTTCTCACCGCAGGATGACATTGCCCGATATGAGAAAATGGCTGTTCCGCTGCCACCAGCCGGTGTTGACATCTTAAAAAAATCACCGGGAAATTATATGACGCTAATTACGACGGGTCCTTTTGAGAAAATCGATCCGGACTCGTCCATCACGGTGGCAATGGCAGTTGTCTGTGGGGCGAAATACGGTTTGGATCCGACAACCAAGGATACTGAACAAAGCAAAACCTTGTTCTATATAAATGCTGGCTGGGCACAAACTGCCTATAACGGCGAAGATCGAAACGGAAACGGAAAGTTAGGCCCATCCGAAGACATTGACGGAGACGGCAAAATAACACGTTACGTGTTGCCCACCCCACCCTCTCCACCCCATTTCCGGGTGATTCCCCAATCAAATAAGGCAACAGTCTTTTGGGCAGATAATGCGGAAAAATCTCGTGATTTGATAACCGGAGAGAAGGATTTCGAAGGATACCGAATATACCGTTCGAAATTAGGTGAAGATCTGGTCGGAAAAGACTTGTTAAGCTCAATGACACTCATTGCTGATTTTGATTCGATTGATGGTATCGGATATGATACGGGATTCGATTTTATTCGGCTGCCACAAGATTCAATAGTCTATTTTGAAGATGAAATATCTAATGGCGATACAGTATTTTACCAGTATCGCTTTGTCAATGAAAATTTACTAAACGGGTGGCAGTATGCTTATTCAGTTACTGCCTATGATCGCGGTGATCCGGCTAACAAACTGGAAAGTTTGGAAAGCAGCTATTTGACAAAAGTTGTTCGAACTATCCCCGGCACTTCGCCGGCTGATGGTGTTGCGGATGGAACGCCTCAGGTTGGCGTTTATCCCAATCCGTATCGGGCTCATGCAGCCTGGGATGGCCAACTGGAAAGAGATCGTAAAATTTATTTTTTTAATCTGCCATCAAATTGTGAAGTCAGGATATTCACGCTGGCAGGCGATTTAGTGGATCATTTCAAACATTCCGGTCTGGACTATTCCGGTGAAGATATACAATGGTTTCAAAAATTTTCTCGGGGTAAAACAGTCTTTGCCGGTGGTGAACATGCCTGGGATTTAGTGACAAAAGATGATCAGGCGATTGCATCCGGGCTTTATTTATTTACAGTTGAGAATTTGGATTCAGGTAAGATTCAAACCGGTAAATTTTTAGTGATCAAGTAATTTTATCAAATTATTTTTTAATTCAATCAAACTATTACTTACATGAAAATCAGGAGGTATAAATGAAAAATAGGTTGTTACTATTTGGATTATTAATCTTTTCTCTCACATCATCCTTTTTGTTTGCTCAAGTCACCACAGAATTTGATACGGTGAGCATTTACAACATCCAATATGTTCAGCCTGAATCATTAGCTGTGGGTCAGGATGATTCTCCGTTCACTGGCGACACTGTAGTTGTAGAAGGTATCGTTGCCACAGGCCCTCGCTCTCTCTGGGCCGGCGCTCGCTGGTCATTTATTTTAGTTGGTGAAGAAGGCGGGACCTGGAATGGTGTACAAATTATCCAACATGACACAACCAAAGCAGGGACGAACGTAACAGCTGTCAGACCCGGTTATAAAATCAAAGTGACCGGTTTGGTTGAGGAATTTAGTTACGGTGTCGATCCTTCTCATACACAGTTAGCCCTGTTAACGGATCCGCCAGTACCGGTGGAGCTGACCGGATTCGGTTATGAGATTCCCGCTCCCACAGAAGTAACCTGCGCCGAACTTCAACCGGATGTAGGAGAACCATACGAATCAACTTTCATTATTATCAGAAACGCCACCATCGTTAACAACAATATGCCCGGCGATCAAATGCTCATTACGGATGCAACCGGTCAACTAACTGTTGATGAGTGGAATCTCGGCTTGCACGATAGTCTGGATATGAACCTTTATGAATGGCCGCCAAACGGCACCAATATTGATATCATGGGACATCTTCGTTCGAATGCCAACGGAACCGGTTATGAGATTGGACCCCGATCATCAGCAGATATCATCATTCTTACCAATCCGCCATTGATTTCCAACGTGATCCGTGAGCCCGCTGCTCCGACGGCAAATGATGATGTAGTTGTTTCGGCAAAAATTTATGACACCAATGGCACTATAGATCATGCGAGACTCAATTTTAAAGTCGGTAACGGACCATGGCAGTTAGGAAATATGAGCGGTGCCGATTCTATTTATACCCGAACAATTCCCAAACAACCGGACGGAACAATGGTTGAATACTTTATTAAGGCGACAGACAATGACGGTGATTGGTCGATGATGCCTGGTGATACTTCTTCAACCCGATATTTTTATATAGTCAGAGACGCTGGTTTGACGATTAAGGACTTGCAATGGACGCCCTTCGTATCCGGTGATTCACCTTACCTGGGCTATAAAGTTACTGTTTCTGGGGTAGTCACTGCCTCACCGGATGATATTTTAGGCGATTATATCATTCAATCAAGCCAGGAACCCTGGTCCGGAATCTGGGTAAATGATGCTGCGCACACACCGCATCGTGGTGATCTGGTTCAGGTAACCGGAACTGTTGAAGAAGATTATAATTTAACTCGTATCAATTTTGTTACTGAATTTGATTCATTAGGCACAGGAAATGCAGTTGAACCGCTACAACTGACAACTGGTGAAGTAACCACAGGAAGTCCGGATGCGGAAAGCTACGAAGGCATGTTAATGCAATTCGACGACGTGATCGTCAGCGATCCTTTTCCCGATGCACCAAACAATTACGGTGAAATCGAAATTGACGATGGAACTGGCGGTTACCGTGTCGATGACAATGGAAGCTACAGTGGCAATTATGATTCAACTTTTGCCCTGAACGACCGCATCGAAACGATCCGCGGCATTGGCTGGTTCTCATTTTACAATTACAAACTAAAACCCCGCGACTCTTTGGATGTAATCGGGCATTTTCCTGCCAGTGTCAAAGATGCAAACAATGTGCAGCGAATGTCTTATCAATTGCATCAGAATTATCCGAATCCGTTTAATCCGGCGACTACGATTCATTACCAAATCGGTCAACCTGGCTTTGTAAAATTAACCGTCTTTAATGTGTTAGGTCAAAAAATCAAAACATTGGTCGATCAGTTTCAACCCGCGGGAAGCCATTTTGCTCAATGGAATGGTTTTACAGATGCTGGACAATTGGCATCAAGTGGTTTATATTTCTATAAAATCGAAACTGATAATTTTATTAAGACAAAAAAAATGCTATTATTACATTAATTCAAAAAGCCTCTCAGATCCGAAACGGGTCTGAGAGGCACTTTATTTTATTGATAAAAATAAGATGTTAAAATGATCAAAAAAATAATCGTTGTAAATCTCATTTTAATCATGTTATTGATTGCCTGTATGGATAAAATGACGGATAATCCGCGTCCCAATCAGCCGCCGGAGACATCGCTCACCTTCTATACTGACAGCACACTGGCGACAACCACCAGCCGACAGGTGCTACACTGGTGGGGTGATGATCCGGACGGAAAAGTAATCAGCTTTATTTATACCTGGGATACCCAAGCGGCTGTCCCGGAAGTGTTAGATCAGAACCTGAACACCGGTGTCTGGTCAATAACAACTGCCTATTCGGATACGTTTTCCCTTAAATTCACCGGATTGGATACGACCTACACATTCAGAATAAGCGCTGTGGATGACCAGGGATTAGTCGATCCGACACCCGCACAGCAGGTATTCCCGATGGCGAATTCAGCCCCGGAAATTGAATTTGTCGTGGGAACTGATATTCCGGAAACCACGTTCACCGTGGCGTCTTTTTATTGGAAAGGCACTGATCTGGATGGCGATGAAACGATCGAGCGATACGAATACGTGCTCAATGACACCAATCAAACCTGGCAATCCATTGCCTCGACAAACACATCGCTCAATCTTTTGATTCAGGATGCAGAAGCAGATCAGGACCATGTTTTTTATGTCAGAGCAGTCGATATCGCCGGTGTAACCAGTCCGATTATCCGTATGCCGCAGAAGGAATCAAAAATATGGCATGTAAAAAAACCAAAAGGCGACATCCTCATCATCGACGATTTTGAGGTTGTCGATAGGAAAGAAAAACTCCACTATAAAACCCTGGATAGTCTTGGTTTGGAATATTCACGGTGGGATATAAAGCTTAACCGCGACGGTGACAATAATTATGATCTCATGCCAAATTCAATGGAGATGTTTTCTGAGACTTTGCTATTATTTAAACGAGTCATCTGGTACTCTGATTCCGATGTGAATAACTTGCAATTCCAGGCTGCACAAATCGCTATCCCAAAATTTTTAGAAACTGATGGCAATAAGATCATTTTTTCTATTAAATTGGGAGAATTTTTCTCAGACCAAGGTGATCCGCTTGATTTTTCGCCTGTTGATAGTTTGGCAAAAAAACAATTCGATCTTTTGCCGGGCATGTTGCTTGAACCCAGTGCAGAAAAACCGTATTTACCCAAACTAAAATCAGCCGCTTGGATACCATTTGTGAAAGAACTGGTACCGAAAATCAGCGCCAAAGTATTTTACCGACTCCAGGAAAATCCGGCCTTGTGGGAAGGACAGCCTGTCATCGCGGTGGAAAATGCTGAAAATAGCTTTATCTTTTTTGGGGTGCCATTCCATCAATTAGATGGCTTCGGTAATTGCAAAAAACTGTTAGCCATCATTTTAAATGATGAATTCGGAGCTCCATAATTTTCTTTATAGTATTTGATCTTCAGGTAGAAAGTACATTAAAATTTAATTGATCTGTGCAAAAAAGAACGTAAAATCAGCAGCATTTAAATATAAAAGTGAAAGTTAGCTAATTCAAAAAAGTTTGGTATTTTTATTAAACCAGTGGACATAAAATGAAACTTAAGGTCGCACTACTATTTTCCATTTCTATTTTGTGCATGTTGGTATTTTTTCAGCCTTGGGCAATTGCCCAGACCAAGGGCACCATTAAGGGCAAAATTACTGATGCCAAAACAGGCGAAGGTTTACCAGCAGTTAACGTATTGGTGAAGGGAACTTACTTCGGTGCAGCAACCGATCTGGAAGGAAACTACTTTATCCGAAATATCAGTCCCGGTGATTACACCTTGCAAGCCACGATGATTGGCTACACGATGGTTCAGAAAACCGATGTCAAAGTTATCGCTGGTGAAGTTACGGAAGCCGATATTGCCCTGGAACCCACAGTGCTTGCGTTGGGGCAGGAAGTGACCGTTATCGGTGAGCGCCCGTTGTTTCAAATCGATGAAACCGCCAGCCGCCGCACCCTCACCAGTCAGGAAATTTCAAAAACCACTTTGAAATCCGTGAAAGACATCGTCGCGTCCCAGGTCGGAGTCGTCAAAACAGATGACGAAATTCATATTCGCGGCGGCAGAACTTATGAGAATGCCTATTTGGTCGATGGCATCTCGGTTCAGGATCCCTTGTCCGGAACCGGATTCGGACTGCGTTTAAGCACAGACGCCATCAAAGAAGTTGAAATCATCACCGGAGGTTTTAATGCCGAATACGGTCAGGCAATGTCTGGTGTGGTTGACGTCACCACAAAAGAAGGAAGCGATGATTTTCACGGCTCGTTAAGTTACAAAGTTGATCATCTGGGCAATTATGATGAAAACACACCGGTCATCGGCACTTTCAGCAATGACAGCCCGTTCAGCTTTAACACCGATATTCTGGAATTCAGCTTGTACGGCCCGGAGATGATAAGCAAATATTTATTACCCGCAATTGGTTTGGATCCACCGGGTGATTTTTACTTTTTTGTGAACGGGTATATGTTCATCAGTGATGACTTTACAAAAAAGACAGCCGATCAATTGTATTCATCCACCTTTTATGGTGAAAAATTCGCTCCCCGTCAAAACAACAACTGGTCCGGCATGGCGAAGTTAACCTGGCGTATGGACGCTTCTCATAAACTGGTTGCCTCTTACAATCAATCGGTTACGATTAACCAAAACACCCAATCCCTGCAAACGAATCTGGAATACGTTCCGCCGGGTCCTGGCTACCCTTATGAATACGAAAAAAACCTGGATAATTTTAACACCTTTACGCATTTGAATAATCAGTTTAGCCTTCACTGGACGCATACGATTAACTCAAAGACTTTTTACGAGCTCAAGTTTTCCCGTTATTTTGCCAACTTAAGAAGCGACCACATGGGTAATCACTGGACTAAATATCAGGAGCCAAAGGACATTGTTACGCAACCAATTCAATACTATTATTCCAGCGACAGCAGTACGATTTACGTGATACCTGGAGACGGATTTTGGGATTACGGGAATTCTTTTACCTGGCATGATCATTATGTGGAAGATTATACGTTGAAGTTTGATATTTCCAGTCACCGCAGTGAAAAATCAAAATTCAAAGCCGGTTTGGAAATGACCTATCGCGAAATGCAATTGATTGATATTTATAAACCATGGTTTGGTGACCTGGGATTAAACAATGATATTTACCGGGTTCACCCGAATTTTGGCGCTGCTTACATTCAGGAAAACATTACCTTCAAAGGATTAATCGCAAACCTGGGACTTCGCTTTGATTACTGGTTCCCAGGTGAATATGTGGATAAGGCTGTGGAAAACAAAGACGTTTTGACCATTTCCCAGGCTACGCGGGATAAATACAAAGAAGAAACATTTAGTTTGTTGGGGCATCGCTGGAAAGGGAGACTGAGTCCCAGAATCGGTGTTTCACATCCGATAACTGACAATCAGATGCTATTTTTCAGCTACGGTCATTTTTCAAAATTACCCCGTCCTCAATTCGTTTATGCAAAACTGGGTGAATACAGCTCAAAGTCAACCTTTCAAAAATTTGGCAACCCGAGTTTGAATCCTGAAACAACCGTGGCTTATGAGCTGGGGCTCAAACACAAATTCACGAAAAATGATGTTTTCACAATTACAGCCTATTATCGAGATATTTTTGATTATGTAACAACGATTTCTTTTCGCGGAACGGGCAGACTCGCCGGACGATCATTCATTACCTACATGAATCTGGATTATTCCCGCTCCAGAGGAATCGAAGTCGAGTATAAAAAGCGCGCCGGAACGTTTTTCACCGGATCAGTCAGTTTGGCCTATTCAATCGCCACAGGTAAAAGCTCCACGCCGGATGATGCATTGTTGGTTGCCAAAGGCAGTCTCGATGAAAAGCCGATCACTGAAAATCCGTTGATCTGGGATCGACCGTTTCAGGGGACTGCCAATCTCAACTTTTTCGTCCCCAAAAATAAAGCACCACAATTATTCGGAGTTAAGATACCGGATAACTGGAATTTCAATGCCCGATTTTTCGCCCAGTCGGGTAAACGTTATACCCCCTCATTCTTTACCGGAAGATACATTCAGTACGGAAACAGAGAAAGACCGGAGTATCGGAGAGACATTGACAATCCTTACAGCAAAGTAGCGGATTACTGGATGTGGGTTGATGTCAATTTTGAAAAATATTATAAAATCGCCGGATTGGATCTCGTATTTTCTGTCGAGGTACTCAACCTGTTCAATCGGAAAAATTCGAATCTCATCAATCCGATTACGGGACGCGCCTACGAATATGGCGATCCCACACCCATCGGATGGAACGATCCGCTTTATCCGGATGTTCAGGCACCACTGGCTCCCTATCCTTTTAATCCGGCACGTTATTTAAATTTGCGAAATGTAAAACTTGGGATAAAAATTAGATTTTAAAACGAACTGAAGAACATGATGAAAAAACAAATATTTAAAATCACAGCATTCGCTTTGTTAATATTCTTGACGATCACTCCCCTCTACGCACAATTAATTCCGAATTTAGGCGGACAACGCGTGGGAACGGCTGCTCTCCAATTTTACAAAATTGGTGTTGGCGCTCGCGCAGTTGGCATGGGAGAATCATTCATTGCAGTTGCCAACGATGCATCTGCCTTGTACTGGAATCCTGCCGGAATCGCTGAATTTGATAAAAACCAACTGTTTCTGTCGCATATCAATTGGCTCGTTGACGTAAAACACGATTTTATCGGTTATGTGCATCATATAGATGGCACAAATTCTATCGGCATCAGCGCCATCGCGCTTTACACCGATGACATGATGGAAACAACAGAATACCAGCCTTTTGGCACGGGTAACTATTTTAGCTTCGGTGATATCTCTCTGGGAATAAGTTATGGGCGCAAAATGACGGACAAATTCAGTTTCGGCGTCACGCTAAAATATTTTGAGGAGACTTTGGCGGAATTTAAAATGAACGGCGCCATGTTCGATTTTGGAACGTTTTACCGGACTGGTTTCGGCAGCAGCCGATTTGCGGTCGTCGTTTCCAATTTCGGTTACGAAGTCAAACCATCGGGAGGTTACGTCAACCGGGCAGGAGAAAAAGTGTCGGATTTCCAGTCATTCTCTCCGCCGACTATTTTCAAAGTTGGATTTGCAACCGAAGTTTATCAGACAGAAGTGCACCGTTTTACGTCAACAATACAATTGAACCACCCCAATGATAACGCTGAAAACTTGAATTTGGGCGTCGAATATTCGATGAAAGAACGGTTCTTTGTCCGGGGTGGGTATAAACTCAATGTGGACGAAGAAACATTCAGCATGGGCGCTGGTGTGCGGGTACCATTGAAAATCATTGACATGAGTGTGGATTTCGCCTATTCGGACTTTGGGCGTTTGGGGAATGTCACCCGGTTTTCGCTGTTGTTGGAATATTAGTGGCAAAAAATAATTTACAGTTTCGTCTAAAACCAGATTGATTTAGAGGTAATTTAATCAAAATGAAAAAAATAATTGGCATCATTATCTTTCTCGTTTTTTATTCCATCTTGCTGTTCCACTGTAGTGAAAAATATCCGCTGCCGCCGGCTCCAAAGGATCAATCCCGATCCACGACTGCGGGAGATACGACTTACATTCAACAATTTCCCAATTGGGACCCGGATAATGGCTACGGCTTCGACTCGCCCACAGATGTTTTAGTCGGCAATGAACCCTATATTTACGTTGCGGATTCAGCAAATAACCGGATTGTTATGCTGGATTTAAACGGAAATACTATTGGCAATTCTCAAGAAGTTCCCGGCCCGGTATGTATTTCTCAGGACGGACAATTAAACTTGATTATTGTTAATAATACCAACAAAATTTATAAAATTGATCTTTTCGACGTGCAGCATAATATTTCCGCAGCGCCGGTTCAAATGGTTTACGAAGATGTGGATCATCCGCAGCGAAAATTCTCAGCAGTAGCAGCGTGGCACGGCACAGAAAGCGGGGACGAGGAATTGGAACAATGGTATTACGTTACCGTTACCGGACCCGAAAAACGGGATAACGCCATTTTTTATTTTGCCCCGAAAACCGAATCTGCGCACGAACTAATCGGTCCCATCAATATGGAGGCAAATGGAACCGGAATGTTTTCGGCTGCTTCGCCCAGCGGAATCACGATTACTGATAATTTCAACTTTAGCACTCAATTTTATGATTTCATCTTCACCCAAACTGGCTTCAACTTTTATAAAGTCCAATGGATCACCACAAATGTGTACGGGTTTGCCATCAAACTAAATCCGTCCACCAGCCCGTCGGACATTTTTGCACAGGGAAAATTTGAGCGTCCCGAAGATGTAACCATTGATGAGCAGGGAAACATCTTTGTCATTGACGCTGGTTTGCATCGCATGTTTCGCTTTAACAAATCGGGTGTCGAACAGTTTTCCTTCGGTGAAAAAGGCTCGGGGGAAAAACAATTTCATCGACCGATGGGGATTGCTTATTTTAACAAGACTGTGTACATCGCCGATACGGGAAACAATCGCGTATTGAGATTTAAGCTATCGACAGATATTCAATAATCTATTTTATCAGATAACTTTTCGGACAATTATGAAGCAAAAATTAGTGAAACAACCATCTTCGCGAACCTGTTTTTTATGCGGGAAACAGAATGATCTCGGACTAAAAATGGAGTGGTTCAATAATACTGAAAAAAACCAGGTTCAAGCCAATGTAACCATCCCCGAACATTTCAATGGATATCCCGGCATTGCCCACGGCGGTATTGTCGCCGCTATTTTGGATGAAACCGCTGGCAGGGCTGTTATGCTCGACGGTAATTTTGATGACCTTTTCGTCACACTCAAACTGGAGATGTCTTACCGAAACACCACCCCCACTGACACGCCGCTGAACGTCACAGGCTGGATCATAAAAGGCGGAAAAAAGAGAATGAAAGCAGCCGCCCGGATGGAATTGCCCGACGGAACTGTAACCGCAGAATGCGAAGCACTGGTCATCCGCCCTCCAAAAGAAATTTCAGCACGCTGGGAACCGGAACGTCCTTTCTGGCGTGTTTACGATTGATATTTCATAAAAAATCGAATTTAAAAAAGACTTGACTTTTGCTGTTAAAACTGTTATATTGTTGTTCAACATCGCGGGGTGGAGCAGTAGGTAGCTCGTTGGGCTCATAACCCAAAGGTCGGAGGTTCAAATCCTCCCCCCGCTACGAAAAAATTTAAAACTGTTGGGCTCATA
>CAYYMH010000047.1:0-31934 GCA_964472785.1 uncultured Cytophagia bacterium
AACGCATATATGCGTTCCCTGCATTCTGCCGGACGACATGTTTTGTATCATGAATAATAATAATCCCATGCACATGATTCGGAATAATCACAAATTCATCCAATTCAACGCCATCAAAATGATCCGGTATTTCCAGCCAATATTTTTTGGCAATTTCACCGCAGCGGTTCAAATCCATTGTTCCGTTGCTGATACGTCCGAAATAATGTAACTTATCGTACGTGCAAATCGTCACAAAATACCAGCCCTATCCGGAATAATCATAATTTTTTTAATCGGTTTGGTTTTCGGTTATATACTATTTTTTTTAAATCCGCATCTGAACTTTGCCAGTTTAACTGTGGGGGACGCATATATGCGTCCCCTACATTATATTTGAATTATCGACAACGTTTTCAAATTCATCGGTCATGCCGATGTTGGAGATCGTAAGTATAATTGTTTTATTAGACTAAAAATACTACTACATAAATGTCTCAATTATGCTTAATCCCCGCTCAAAATCGTAACTCGCTTTTGCTATTATAATGCTATCTTCAGTCATTATTCTTTCAAATTCACCATAATAAATTTTTAAAGTATATTTCGAAATTTCTTCATATCCATTGCCTGTAAATTTACCATCTCTGAAGAAGTAACTATCGTGTTTTAGATTATTTAGAAATTCATCAGCAGTGATTTGAACCTTTTTTAGTCGAAAAATTTGTGGTAAAACTTCTTGTCTATTATCATCAATATTTCTTGTCTTGATTCTTGGATTCAAATCTTCCTTATTATCAAATGGTTTCTCCCCAAATATCATATCGTCTCGAAATTTACTCCAAAAAGAAGCTTCACCATCAAAAAGTTCCAGCATTTCAGGATTATCATACACACTGTTTAGCTTTTCCTGTCCCCATTTGAAAGAGTATACACCACCTTTTTTAATAGCTGCTTTTGTGTTTTCGAATATTCGTTTATTAAATTGTCTATAAACATCATTCTTTCTATTAGCAGAGTAATACGGTGGGTAATCCTCTCCTGTATCAAAAACATGAAAAACATAGTGATGTGTTTCATCTTTCTTCATACATTGCCAGCAGTTACAATTATTGGAATTGTAAAAGCTTTGATTACGGTGTAATCTTCCAGCTCTTTGGAATAGAGCATCTAATGGTGCTAAATCAGCCATCATAACATCAAAAGAAAGATTTAAACTAATTTCGATAACCTGTGTCCCTACAAAAATTAATCGTTTAAATGGATCAAAATTACATTCTTCACATAGTCGATTTTCCTCGTCCGTTAATTTCCGATTTGATTTATTGACAGCCATCCAGATATTTAATAATTTTTCCTTTTTAGGTCTGTCAATTCTGGTAAATTGAGAGTGATATAAAAGTAATTGATCATCGGGATATTTCTGTATCAAAAAGTTATAAAGACTTTTTGCTCTTTTTACTGTATTGACAACAATACAAATACTTTTTTTTGCATTTTCATCGATGATGGTTGAAACATCACTATTAACAATTTCATTATCAATCGTTCTCGTATTGTGGTATTCAATTTTGTAGGGATGTTTTTCGTGGTTATCTTCATCTAGTCCGCTACTTGTATAGTGAATTGCATCTGTTAAAAATTTCTCTTTAATAATATTTGGAATTGTTGCGCTCATTATGAAATAGGGTATTTTCAATTCTCTCAGAATTTCACATAAACAGTTAATCATACCTATTGTATGAGGATCGTAATAGTGCATCTCATCAATGATTACCAAACTGGTTTGAAGTGCCCCAAATGCTCTTGGTGCATATTTATAACCATTTACTAAAGATAAAAGCAAATGATCAATGGTCGAAATATTGAAGGGGCGAATATAAAATGAATCCAAAAATATTTTGGATTTTAATTCAGATTTTTGCTCTTCATATTGTGTTTGCAGGAAATTGAATACTTCGGAATGATATAATCCTATCCATTGTTCAGGGATATTATATTCCTCAGAAAATTCTTTTAGCATATTATTTGTTGTCGTTTGTGTAGGAAGTGTATAAATAATTCTATTTAGTTTGTGTTTTTTCCAAAGCTCACGTGCAAACAGAAGTGAAGATAATGTTTTCCCTTCCCCACAGGGTGCTTCTAATACAAAATGGTTAGCATTCGACTTTTCTTCTAATTTCTTAATTACTTGTCTCTGTGTGAAAAAAGGGATTTTATTCTGATCAATATTTTGAAATGCGCTATTAATTGATTCATAATCTGGTAAATCAGTATTAATGTGACTAATAATATTTATGTCTTCCGAACTCTCAAACTTACTTGCAAAGACATCTGCACTTGTTAGTAAAAATAACAGATTACAGTAGAGCGCTTTAAAATAAACATTTATTGGATACTCTCTGCTAGTCCAATGCTTTCTTTTCATTTTTACGATTTTTTTATTGAAATAAAGAAAGTAATTAGGTAATTGATTGAAGTCAATTTTATCATTAAAGCCCAAGGATCGATTGAAATTAATCAATTCCTCTTGATAAAATTGCGCCTTAAGATATGAATTATATTTGTTACCAGTCCCATTTGTCAATAACGAATGATGAGATATTGTGGCTAAAATCGGGGCTAATTCTTTTGTTTCTAAAGCCATAAAAAAACCGGCATAAGGTGCATGTGGTGGCAAAGATGGAATTTCTTTTCTTGCTTCTTCCTGCCACTTTTTTGTTGCTTTGCCAAAGTCATGATAATGAATAGCAATTTTAAGATTATGTTTGAAATCATCAAAGTCACAGTTTATTCTGTCACACCAATTCTTCATTATTTTTAAGTTGTTATCCCAGTAATATTCTGCAACTGTTTTACAATCAAGAATATGTTTCTCTAGGGTAGTTTTGCCATCACTTTTTGCCATTAATTTAAATAAAGACAAAGTTATCTTCTCCTAATTGAAAACAATCAACTTCTTGTTCAATCTTTTTAATTGGTATAGAACACACTTTTCTTTGCTCAATAGCAGGCTGATTTCTTAGAGCTATTGGAATATTAACAATAGTTGAATTGGAATACACGCCCGGTAACACTGAATGTATTCTATTTGTTTTATTGTTTGCCCCATGAATGTGCTCAATATCATATATGAACAATTCTACCAAATCATCACTTTCCCCACAATATAAAGGACGTTGTGGATTTTTTAATTTTTCTGAGATAGCTTCAAGTGAATATTCTTCATTATTTTCTGAACACATAAAAACTGAATACGAAGCTTTAACTATTCTTTGGCGAGTTACCTGGGTCTTTTGCCAATATTTTGAAATATCATATTTAGCAATATCATTCCCCCAAAAATCGTAAAGAAATTCCTTAATCTTGTCTCTATCCGCCAAAGTTAATTCAGAAAATCTATCAACCGAATCATCAATTTTTCCTTCTCTGAAAACTTTATATTTTCCACATTCTTTAACAATTTGTTTGACCAGTTCATCATTCGATAATTTTATATTATATTTCAGAAAATCAGTAAATTTTTTGGGGATGTGTCGTTCTAAATTATCACTTCCTCTATTTCTCTTTAGAATATTTGAATAGTCATCGATTTTTATACCTTCCGCTCTTACAATAATAGAAAATCGAATATTTTTGTAAGCGTTGAAATATTCTGCTTCCAATTTTTGCTTTGCATATTCATTGCAAATTGTATGTAACGATGGTTTTCCCAATGCATTTAATATTAATCCAAAAAGTGTTGGCGGTGGTGGAAAAGTGTATGTCAAATGACTATTCACCGTTCCAAATTCTTTAAAAGAACACCAGAACGGTATGTTTATGTCAAATTTCAGTACTTCCATTTATTCACCTAATAATTCATTTGTTAATGTATTAATTATCTCTCTTGGATTTTGACTAAATTTAATATTAGGAATGTTTTTCAGGATATTTTCTATATCATCTTGGTTAGTAAAAGTGCCTGGAATAAATCCAGCATATACTTTTGCACCTTTTATTGAAAGACAATCTTCAATAATTGCCTTAAATCTTTCTTTGTTAATATTTCCTGCTTCATCCATTTCCAGCGCTGAAGCCAATCGGTTATTGTAATTATCCTGATATGATAATAAAATAACATCAGGATTTGTATTGGTCATTTCTCGACTAATGGAAGCAAAATCACTAATATTGCTAATTGCTTTTAAAACCGCCTTTACTCGTTTCATGCGTTCTGATTCTTCTTTATCATTATGATTTTCATACTTAATATTATATCTGATCCCCCTTATTTTCGAACTTTTACCATCGCCAACTGTATCTGGCACTTCTTCAACACCCAAGGCTTTTATATCAATAGAAATACTAACTCTATATAGATTTGAAATAAGTTGTTTATATGCAAGTGCTTGTCTAATATCATAAGGTGCACTAAATTTCTGGTCGCAACTCGGGCATGTTAGTTCTTTACCAACATCAATTTTTTTCTCTTTTTTTACATCAGTATCACCGTCCTTACCTGCACGTGCACTAAAAGGATTGATTTTTTTATGACACTTTGGACATTCTATGTCATTTACTAATCTTAAAATTAAATCGGTTGTAATAGATGTTTTAAGTTGCCCTAAAGCAGGAGATACTTTAACTGGGCTCCAACGTTTACTGCCTTTAGGCAACATGTAACCAAAAATATCACATAGCCAGCAGTTCTTAATATCGCCACAAGGATATTCAACAGTACATTTATATACATCTGGATTTTCCCGTTGAATTGCTTTTCTTAGAGCATGTCTGACTGATTGACCAGAGATATAAGGTAATCCACTTTTATATGTTTTAATTTCTTTTAAATTAGTACTTCCCTCTCCTGCATTTAAATTGGACAAATCAGTTTTAAATAGCCAGGTTGCAATAATAGCTTTTTTCATTATAAACCTCCGTTTATTTTTCTTTGTGTTTGTAGTTTGCTGAGATTACTTTTGCACTCATAAATGAGACAAAATAATTTTTTAGCTCTTCAAATTCGTGATGTTCCAGTGCATTAAATAATAAAGATAATGCATCTTGGTCAATCCAGTTTTTAGTCGTTCCTTCTAATGCAGCCATTTTTGCTAAGCGAAACGTTGCATCTTCAAGAGCATTTTTAAATTCATCTATACTTGATGCATAACCAAACTTGGTAAGCATTCCTACGTCGCTATGGAAACCATTTCCGATACTATTAGCCAATGATTTACAGGCTTCTTTTAGTTCATTTTCAAGCATAAACACCTCCTCAAAAATTTTTTCAATAAAAATATTTCTAAAAATATTTAAGCTATTTATTGTAAACGGTGGATTTTTCAAACTGTTTTTTGCAAATTGAAAAAGTCCATTTGAAATTTTATCTATTTCCAATTTTAAAATGCCCATTAAAAAACTGTCTATTTCATATTCAGATGCATTACCATATGGAAAGCGGTTTAAAGCATCAGTCACTAGATATAATTTTTTATTATCAGAAGAGAATTGTGGCTTGAGTAAATTGTATATTTTATTATTTGCGCTTATATGTTTAGTTTTAATTCCATTCCCTAAAAATATCCATTCTGCAAGATCATTAAATTCGTTTTCCTCAATATCCATGAAATTGAAGTCTAAATTCGTTACTTCTTCTTCATGATATTCATTTAAAATATTGTGTAATAATGCTAACATGCATCCGGCAATTGAGTTGTTAATATTACTAATGTTTTTTATATTATTAGAATATGAAGTTGTTTGTAGTGAGTCAAAATTAATTCGTTGCGTATCTAACGTTAGATTGTTCATGATTTTTTTTAGTAAATTTATATCAGATGATGTTGGCAAAGACAAAATAGTATTTCCTTTTTTATCTTGAAAAAATGGAAGATAATAATTGAATAAAGAAAAAAGCGATAATAAAAAACAATTCGGGCATACCTTTAAATTTTGCCTGCCATCACTTTTTGAGCTGATTCCATCTACGATATTGCTATGATGTTCACCTGTAATTGGATTCTGACCTTGTTTTAAATCAACTTCACTGTTTGTGCTATTACCACAAAAGATGCAATTTTTTTTGCCATTATCCATTTTTACCAATTTTTTAAATTCGTCTTGCTGAACAAAATTTAAACCATAATTGATATAATTATTGGTATCGCTTAAATAACTAACTCTCATTTTCCAGATTTTTTGATGGTTGCTTAAATCACTAATATTATATTTTTTCAAAGGTGCCTTATCTTCAGTTTGAATTTTCTTTTTTAAGTTTACATCTTCTTTTGATGTTGGATATGGTTTGGGCTCTGAATAATTTTTTCTTAGCTCTTTGTTTATTATTTTAAAAGATGTAGAAAAATTATATGTTCCTTTAGCGGATAAATGGTGTAAGGTATCGGCAATCATTTGGTAAATATTCTCAGGTGCTTCGAAATTAACACTATCATCTTTGTAATCAATTATGATTTGAGGATGATGTGTTTTTATTTGGATAGCAAGAATTGCCAATCCATTATTTATCCACACGTTGTTGGTGATATTAAATAAGATATTGTTCATGCCATTTTCCTTTTATTAAACAATGAAAATTTTATTTAAATCTATATTTGCAAGACTTCAAAACGATTGAAAAAAACAGTAACTTAAAAGAAATCATGGCTAATGTTCCCCAAGAAACCTGGTTTGTTAAAATATTATGAATTGATAAAAAATGTTTTTAAAATTCATCTTGACATTCTACTTTAAAATTATTAAATTTTCAATAAATTGAATAACATAAATATAATTTCAAAGGTAACTACCATGCTTATTAAAGAATTTGCTGACATAAAAAATCCGGAAATCTGGGATCTGTCTGAAACTGACGACATTATCATCACCAGAGAAGGTAGTGATGATCAACGTGTATTGATTAATTTCAAAACCTATAGAGATTTGAAAGAAATGCTACTAAAATTACAGCAACAGGATTCAGACTCAAAATCAGCAGATCAATTTAATTTCAATCCTCATTTACAAGATTTTATTGACATCCTGAATCATGATCAATTCGAGGATATAACCGATGAAGGAAATTACTTCCAAAACCTCGCCAGGAGTATAAAGCCAGGTGAATAAGGTTCATATTGTCATATCCTCTAAATTTAAAAAGTCCTATACAAAAATCATAAAAAATCTCACCGATAATCAGTCATTCCGTTTAGCAAAAGCACTCGACAATCTTAAACAAATTCTCACCGTTTTTCCAGAAAGTTTCCCCGTTATAATTTTTGATAAGCACTGCGAAATCCCCTTTCGAAAAGCAGTGATTGTAAAAAATTTTATTGTTGTTTATCTATATCAAAAAGAAAAGGTTTATTTTATCGATATTTTTCATACAACTCAAAATTGGAAATCCAGATTAATGAGAGGTTAATCCATTTTGTTATATAATAATGCCATCCTCTCCACCTCTATAAAAACATCCTTCCTCAAAACAGCCGGCTCCAGCACCTCCACCTCCCCACCATACTGCAACACCCACCGCTTCACTTCGTCCAATCCCTGCACATCCATCTCAAAAATCAAACTGCCATCGTTCAGTTCAGTCAGTTGCTGGGTTTTGTGCCACTGCCGCTCGCGAATCCAGCGCGACTGGTAGGGAGAGAATTTGAGTTTGATGTGATGGGTTTTATCGTCGCGGTAAATGCTGAAACTGTTTTTCAGAAATTCATCGGTGTCAAAATTGAGCGGTTTATAAAAATCGCCGTCCGTCAGCGTCAAACTCAAAATCCGGTTCAAGGCAAAAATGCGCACTTCATTTCTGTTGTGACACATGCCGATCAGATACCATGTGCCCTGCTGATTTCGGATTGCGTACGGATCCACCACCCGCTCGCTGGCCTGATTGCTGTGCTGGGAATGATACTTAATCTTCACCTGTTTTTCGTCGTAAGCAGCCTGTTGCAACAGTTCAAAATGCTGCTTATTGACCGGGCTGGCGGGCGCGGATTGAAAGGAAAAAATCGAAGCGGTTTCATCTGCGGCGATTTCATCCGGCAGAAATTGAATGATTCTTTCAATCACCTGCTTAATGTCCTGATAATAGGGCGCATCCTGGTACTGTTTCAGTATCTGCTCGTTGACCACAAAAGCGAACATATCGGATTGAGTCAGAGGAATCGCGGGCAGAAAATAATTTTTTTCGGTGTAAAAATAGCCGTGCTGTTTCGGATCGTATTCCACCGGTGCGCCCAGCTCCCGCATTTTATCAATATCGCGTTGTACGGTCTTGCGGTCCACTTCAAATTCACGGGCAACTTTGGAGCAGTTGGGATATTTGGCGGCGCGAATCTGTCCGTCAATGTAAAACATTCGAACGTGTGATGGGTGAGAGAATTTCATCGGTTTCCTCATTGTTGATTTATCCTCTCCATAATATAATGCATGGTATGGGGCATCCAACACCCCAGGCTAAAAAATTTTCAATTTTTTTAAATCACATCGATCATCCCAAATCCCAGAGAATTGCGCTGACCAATGCCGCACTCCCAGGCAGTCTGCATCAATTCAGGACTTCCTGACAGAAAAAACAGTGATTCAAATGCCTTGATCTGCGTTGCCTCATCCCCCTGATGTTCTTTGATAGTGATTAATTTCGACAGTTTATCAGTGCCACCTCTGCGCTTAACATAATCCGGATCAAGAGAGAATTCCAGCGAATCGTTTGTGGGCGGTTTTTGGTGAATGAGCTGATATTTATTGATGAGATTTTTTCGGATCGCTTGAGAAAGTTCAGCATCACCGGGGCGCAGAAAATATTCCTGATCCCGTCCGTCATAGAAATGCTTTCCGGAAACGACAATTGGGGAGAGACATTTACATTTCTGTGTTGTCTCAAAATCAGGTTTAATCTCGGTTTCTACAGACTCAATCATGAACCGCGCGCCTAAACTACGTGATTTTATTTCGATCTTCTGACTTTGAAACAGCCCAATGACAAAATGCCGGATAAAATCCTCTAACATCGGACTGGAAATGAAAAGTGTGCAGCGGCTGAAATTAAAAATCGAGAGTTTGTTTTCGTTAGTTTTCCTGTTTTTTCCCGGAATGAGAATTTTTGAAAACACAAATAATTTTCTCGGTTTGCCGTCTTGCGAAAGGTATCCGTGTTCATGTAGCCAGTCGGCATATTCGGCTGAACCGCCGGAAAGAATTTTGTAGATTGCTGCTGATAAAGGATACTGATAGTTAATCGGGATCGTGGCGCGTTTTTCTTGCGGTCTCAGCGTAAGTTTAATTCGCATAATTCTCCAATCAGAATAACATTGCATAGAATCCAAATTAATAATCACGGAGCTAATTTTTTGAGCGAATCGTCTGTAAGATAATATACATCAATCAGATAAAAATTGCAAACAAAAAAAATAAAAAAAATGAAATATTGCTTAAATTAAACAAAATCTGAAACTGGTTCGGATTATCCGAATTGCGTTTTGCATTTATCCAATTGAGAAACGCCTTCAATAACATAAATTATAATTTAACAGCAGAATATTGAAAAGTAAATTACATCACGCAAAAAAAAAAGTGACAATTGGTTCAGAAAATTTAAAGCCAGAAAAAAAACAGGACAAAGGATATTCGCTTGATGATGTCCGAATGAGACATAAAAGGCTGTTGTTATTTAGTGCTAAATTTAAATAAAAAGGGGGAACAAAACAGATATCCGGCGGTTTTATTCTGGTGTTGTAAAATCGGTGAAGTCAGATTCACAATTTTACAAACGATTTACCATGAGTGAAGGAGGTGACGCTGAACAGCATTATAAACGGTTTTAGTGGAACATAATCAAATTTAAATGGCAATTGTTTTTGAATGAAAGAACAGGGAGTTAAACAGATGAAACGTATTTCAATTTTTATGCTGGTGTTAATATTTACCAGCAGTGTACTGTTTGCCGGTGTGACGAAAAAGACAAAATCAGAAGTCACCTTTAAAGGATTCGGAACCTATACCTTGGTTCAGACTGAAAAGATTGCTGCGGATAAAAAACATGTGGAATCAGAAAATGATTTTAAAGGAAAAGGCTTAATGGGCGGTCTTGCCGGTAAGTTGTTGTTTAAGTCCGCAAATGAAGGTGAACTTGTGGATTTGTCCGAAATGACCGTTTACCGGATGGATCACAAAAACAAACAATACCACAAGGTTCCGCTGCTTCAGCTTAGCCAGCAAGACATGTCAAGTGAAGAGATTGGCGAGCAGGAAGATGTCAAAGACGAAGAGGAACAAAGCGATATTCGGATTATTCGCAGCGAATTCAAGGTTGAAAAAACCGGGGAATCAAAAACCATCAATAAATTTTCCTGCGACAAATATTTGGTCACATGGATAACAGAATGGGAAAATGTGAATACCGGCGAAAAAGGCACCGAACGCTTAACCACCGATGTCTGGACGACTCCTCTTTCCGGTGATTTGCAAGCTGCGCATGAAGAAGAGATGGCTTTTTCCAAAGCGTACATGGAAAAGATCGGATTGGACATGGATGAAGTTCAGAAGTCTATTTTAGGCACAAACTGGCTGACCATGTTCAGCGCTTTGAACCAACGACAAACACAGCCAGACCAGGAATCCGCCCAGGTTGCTGAAGAAATGAAAAAAATCGAAGGCTATCCTGTGGTCGTTGACGGAAAATATTTTTCGGAACGCGAAGGCGAAGAAAAACAAGAGCAGGAATCCCAGGATATTACGGATGTTAAAAACATGTTTGGCGGGTTTGTGAAAAAAGCGATCAAGAAAGATAAGAAAAAAGAAAACGAACCCAGCTTTGCCTATTACACGGAATTGATCGAACTGCAAAAATCTTCAGTTGACGCTTCGGCGTTAAAAGTGCCGGAAAATTATAAACTGAAAGAGTAGGTTGAGTTAGAGGTACTGACTGATATGCTATCTTCTGCCACGGAATAGCACGGATTCTTTTTCAATTTAAGGAATGTTTAAAATTGTGACTATTCAGATAACGAAAAATGTCACAGAGACACAGAGAGCACAGAGGTATTTCAATAATCAATTGGTAGATTTTAATGTAATGATGTGGTTTTGAAATTTAATTCGAAATACTGATTCCCAAAAATGAGAAAAATCTGTGACTCGGTGGCTAAATAGATATCAAAATATGTCTCAAAAATGGCTAATTAACGTGCTTTGGTAATGTCTGTTCTGCATCGCTTGCGGAACAGACATTACTGCATGTATTAAAAAAAAACATCTTTGACCCCTCTCCGAAAACTTCTATCTCACAATTATTCAGTTTTTTCACTTGTATTTCTGATCAAAAAAAATTATATTATCAGGCTTTAATTTCTCACAATTTTTTTCTGATAAATGTTTTTGTTCGGTAAAAAATGATATGAGCTATGGTTGAAAATGTTTAGGTAATGGACATGTTATGATGAAAAATGTATGAAAGGTACAGGAGGTAAAAGATGTCAAATCATATCGAAGCAATAATGAATCCGAGGTCGATCGCTGTAATCGGCGCGACGAATCGAAAGGGGAGTGTTGGACGAGCGGTTTTCAGCAATATTATTAAAGGCGGATATCAGGGAGTGCTCTACCCTGTTAATCCCAAAGCAAAATCAGTCCAAAGCATTAAGGCATATCCGTCAATCTCGGATATTCCTGATGAAATAGATCTGGTTGTCATTGTTGTTCCTGCCAAAATGGTGAGTTCGATTTTAGAGGAAGCCGGTAAAAAAGGAGTGAAGGGAGCAATCGTTATCACGGCTGGTTTCAAAGAAATCGGCGGCGAAGGCGTTGAAATGGAGAACGAATTAAAAACGGTTGCCCAAAAGTATGGGATTAGCGTCATCGGTCCCAACTGCCTTGGCGTGATTAATAACGATGAAGAAACCTCAATGAACGCCAGTTTCGCCACCAAGATGCCTCAGCCCGGGAATATCGCTTTTATTTCTCAATCAGGAGCGCTCTGTACATCTGTTTTGGATTATGCGGACGGTCGTCATATCGGGTTTTCCAAATTTATCAGTTTCGGTAATAAGGCTGATGTGAGTGAAATTGATTTGCTGCGTTACTTAAAAGATGATCCGAAGACGGATGTCATTTTGATGTATCTTGAGGATATTACAGACGGTCATGAATTTCTCGAAGTGGCACGCGAAATCGCCTGGGATAATAAAAAACCAATGATCGCACTGAAGTCCGGACGCTCTGCCGCCGGTGCCAAAGCTGCCGCTTCTCACACCGGTTCTTTGGCGGGTTCAGACACAGCCTATGATGCCATCTTTTTCCAGTCCGGAATTCAGCGGGTAAACAGTATCGATGAATTGTTAGATTACGCGATTGCATTTGCAAAACAACCGATTCCGGAAGGAAATAACATTGCCATTATTACCAATGCCGGCGGTCCCGGCATCATGGCGACAGACGCCGCGATACGGAATAATCTGGAAATTGCCGAATTTACTGAAGACACGAAAGAAAAACTAAAACGGGATTTGCCGCCGACCGCTGCCATTAATAATCCGGTAGATGTGATTGGTGATGCGACTCACGAACGTTACGAAGCATCGATTCGACATATCTTGTTGGATAAAAATGTCGATGGCGCGATCGTCATTCTGACACCGCAGGCAATGACAGATATTGTTGAGACGGCGGAGATCGTTCCTAAAGCAGCAGAGTTGATTGACAAACCGGTGCTGTGTTCTTTTATGGGGATCGTTGACGTTTCCGAGGGAATTAAGCTGCTGGAGCGAAATGGCATTCCCAACTACACGTTTCCCGAAGAAGCAGTCCGTGCGATGGCGTCGATGGTGCGGTTCAGTAATCTCACAAAATTCAGCGGTCGGGAATATGTGGGGTTTGATGTTGATAAAAAGAAAGTATCCGCTTTAATCAAAGAAAAGCTTGGTGATCAGGAATCTCAATACCTCAGCCAACGAGAAGCTAACGAAATTTTAAAGCTTTATGGTTTTCCCACGTTAAAAAGCACACTGATTACTGATGCGTCCCAAATCAAGAAGGCAGGTGAAGAAATCGGCTATCCAGTCGTCATGAAAATTATGTCCCAGGATATTGCCCATAAATATGATGCAGGTGGTGTTATTTTGAGCATCAAATCCTTTGAAGAAGCGAAAGAGGCGTACGATACGATTTTGAAAAATGCGAAAGATTTCAAAGAGGATGCTAAAATTGATGGCGTGTTTATGGAAAAAATGGCTAAAAAAGGTGTTGAGGTCATTTTAGGAGCGTTCAAGGACTCAAAGTTTGGCCCCATCTGCATGTTTGGATTGGGCGGCACTTATGTGGAAGTGATGAAAGACGTTACCTTCCGCCTCGCACCGATGTGGGACATCAGCGCCCAGCGCATGATTGAGACGATTAAAACCTACAAGATTTTGAGAGGTGTGCGTGGAAATCCACCGTCGGACATTAAGCTGATAAAGGAATGCATCCTGCGACTGTCCCAATTAGTCACGGAACATCCGGAGATCGCGGAGCTGGACATGAATCCGTTGATTGTGTATCCTGAAAATGAGGGCGGGGCGATTGCCGACAGCCGGATTTTGCTTAAAAAATTGGAATAATTAAGTTTGGCAAAAAGATGTGGCACATTTCTCAAAATGTAAAAGGAAGTGTTGCATCCTGAAATTTCCAAACGGATATTTATTGGGAATTATCAAAAATATTCTCGGCAATGTTTGTGGAATTATTTTTCAGTGCATAAAAAAAGCTCGGAGCACCACCACCGAGCTTTAGAAGGAGAAAAGCACCAAGATGATTAATATTAAGGAACACATAAAGGGGAGTATTTAGGGTCTATTTAAAAAAAAATTATTAATTTATAGGGCGTGCCGTCACATCCCATCTTCATCTCTCGCCAATTAAGCGTTTCCCTGCACGCCCTTTTTTTCAGTTGTTTATAATTTCACTATGCTCTATTACAAACGCCGTGCCAAAAGAATCCCACTGTTTTTAATTGTATTAATTTCAGTTGCTTACAAAAATGAAATGTTGGTTGTGCTGAATTGATTAGATAATTCTCATTTAAAATATGTTTAAATCTCAACATCAAAATCAAGTGTTGCATAAATGTATTTGGTTAACCGCATATTATTAAATCAATTAGTTGATCAACATCAGTTGTGTTCAAAATCCGACAGGTTTCAGTATTTTGACATATTAATAAATGAGGAAGATGATTTAATATTTCATTTCGGGACTGGATTTTTTAGAGCCACGGATTGGCACTGATAAGCACAGAGAAAAATATTCATTTCCCCAAAGCTTATAATATCCGTGACTGGTTCGTCAGAGAAACCACCGTTTCAAAAGTTATTTAATGTTGGCAAGGTTGATTGGGGGCAATTGCGCGTAGCCGTCAGTTTTTAAAAATTAAATATATATTTTTAAATCTATTATGTATCGTCCGCCAGACGGCGGACTTTTCAAATTGGTAAGACTTATTTATATAAATATATCGTGCCTTAACGGCACTTCTGTTTTCCGATCACTAATCAATTTTATTATATTAGCTTATTTTAGTCGCGTTAGCGACGAAATATTTATAGCAAATTATACAAAAAAACAAATGGAGTCCCGTAGGGACGAAATATATATATATTATTTAGGATATTAAGCTGACGGATATGGGCAGCTACGGCCCCCCATCTGGCTGAACGGCGAAATCGTGGGGCAATGGGAGATGGGATGGACAGATAAAAAGAAATCTGCCATACGAATCGATGTGGTTTGTTTGGATGAAACCATCAAAGCAGATGACCAGTCGAGCAAATTAATCGAAGATAGACGAGGTGTATTGGAACATTTTTTTAATGAGAAGATGGTTGGATTGATGACGAAATAACGGTAATATATTTTCGTATGCGAGTCAAATCATTTTCATCACGAACAATGCGTTCTCAATAATTGCGTTTCCAAACCGGCACATGCGGCGTGCAGCGAATTTCGTTGATGCATTTGGTTACGGCGGATTTGACACAGGCCATAATTGAACCAATGGATTTGGGTCTCGGCCTCCATTGGAACCTTTGGATTCGTTAGGGCGACCCGCTGGTTACCCCTACCTGTGTTGATAATACAAATGATTTCATGAATGTGATTTGACATTCCAATTAATTCATCCAACTTGATTACCGGACGTATTTCCGCGGTTTTTACCCATTCAACGTGTATAATTTACCCATATTCATTCAATACCATTTTCCCGTCTCACACATCACAAATAAACATAACCGATCTTGGATGACGATGGTCAAATAATATGCTCCGGGTTGAGAATAATCATATCAATTTAAACGAATGGATCGGCGGTTGTGCTTTTGGGAACCGTACACCATAATCTATTTATTTCTCGGATATTTCGGAGATAAAATTTATAGTTCATTTTTTTTCATTTTTTCAATTTCGTTTTCAATTTCGTTCAAATTTGGATTTCCCAACCAGCGATGCCGGTCTTTGGAATAATCTCCATGCCCTTTCTCACCGTATTGCAGAAAGCGTATCATTCCCACAACACCAAGATGCTGCATTAATGCTTCAATGCCAGCAATTCTTATATCTCCAAGCGATTGATTTTTGGTTTTCGCCTCCATTTTATATGACCTCCTTAATCCAGTCTAAAGGATTATTTACCTTTACAGAAACTTTATCTTCATGTTGGTGTATTTTTTTTAACAAAGAATCATCTGTGGTAAGAAAAATATCCGCTTTAGCGATTTCGTCGCTGGCGATATGCAATGCGTCAATATTTTTTATACCTAATTTTTGTATTTTCTTTACCCGTCTTAACATTTTTTCATTCATGCGAATATATTCGCTGGCTTTTGAAATTATCAGTTGAACTTTCCTTTTTCTTTCCGAATCAGGTATTTTATTTATTTCATAAAAAATGCCATCACTGTTTAGCAAAATCCATTTTCCTTTTTCAATATATTTCATAATGGTCAAGATAGCTTCCGCTTCTAAATGAATTCTATCCTGTGTCTGATCGTCAAAAGGTCGATTTAAACAACATACATCAAGGTATATTTTCATTGAATAACTCTTTTTAAATTCAAAAACTTTTATAAATCATTAAACGATTTCAAATCCTTTTGGTTCTTCTCCCTTTCCACCTTCAATTACAATGGGAAATAAATTCATTTATCTTGCGTGACATTCACTGTATCAAAAGGTTAGTCCTTTATTCAAATTGAACACTTCAATCACTTGATTAAAGCGCTGTTTTAAGTATTATACACAAATATAGTCAAATTATCAACAAAAAAAATTGAATCGATGTTATTGTAATTAATTTTTTATCTTTTTGTTTTTCTGTGAGAGTTTTCATTCAAACGACCGAATTATCTTCACTAATTGATCTTCCAAAATCCGAAACGAAAAATATCGTTCACCCAACTCGAAATTTTTATCCACCATCTTTTTTAAACGAACCTTGTTGGTGAGAACATTACGAATATCTTCAATTATTTCTTTTGGAAATGTATCATCAACCTTGATAACATCAAATCCCTTTGGTTCAATGTCGGAAATAAATACCGGGTAACGTCGCACAAAAATTGGCTTTTTGAAATAGATGCTTTCCAAAAAGGCGTTTCCGAATCCTTCGTAGCTACTGAGGTAGGTAATGAGATCAGCGGATTGGTACACATCAGATAGCGAAAATTCTTTTGAACTAATCAAATGATCGACAAATTTCAATTTCACATTCAATGATTCCGCCAATTCCATAAGATGCTTAAAATACTCATCCCCTTCATCACCTGAAGCGTGGGAGATTATCAACGTCGGATTGCTCAAATTGAGCAGGGAAACAAGGACAATGGCGTGTCCGATTTTTTTTCGCGGAATGATTCGTGTGGGTTGCAGGATGAACGGATCGTCATCTTCCAATCCGACAATTTTTCGTAGCTGTTTTGATTTTACAGGATCAGCATTAGGATGTGTTGAAAAGTCACACACATTGGGAATTAAGGTACTGATTATTCCGGTTCGCCGTTTCAATTGCTGTTGAGCGATCTTATTGATGACCACGTGTTTGATTGAAGGCAGGTCAGGGGGAAATGATTGCTCAAGATATTCGCGACAAAGGTTTGTTTGAAAACGCTCCCGTTCCCAGTAAAAATCGTGGTGATGGGCGACAGTCGGTATGTTTGTCTCTGCAATAAATTCAGCCACAGCCAGCCCCAGCGGGATGTTCATCGGAATCGCTAACACATTTTCTGCGATGATTAAATCGATGTCAAATTTATTTTTAAAAGCATAGAGTTTCTCTTTTAATGCATCTTTCAAGTTGTGAATTTTTTCAGATAACTTCTCATACTGGCATTTGTTGCTGAAAAGTGCCTTTTGTAGTTTCATAATTTTTGGATGAGCGAAGTGAGCTTTAGGAACTCGGTAGCTCTGGTGGGATTCTTGATTTAGCTCGCCGGCAAAGTAGCAGCAGCGAAACAAACATTTTTCCAAAACGGTTGCCCATTTCTCAATTTCCAGAGAGACTCCGTCAGTACCAGCAATTCGTGTGGAGATAAAACCGATATTTTTGATATTTTTCTTCACAATTGATTCAAAGTCCGTATTTAATATTTTTTAAAAAAAATTTACTTGCTGAAAAAATGGATCGTTTAAATAAAATCAAAAATTGGCAAATATGCAATAAAAAGATTGAAAAAATCAATCAATTTTTAGTTGAAGAAATGTGATAAGTAGAAAATATTTATAAGCCACTTTTTTCCATAATGTTGAATTTTCTTGCAATTTATTTTTCAATTGTTTATTTTAAGGTAACTATTCAGCGCATTTTTTTTGCCACAAAGACGCCAGGACTCAAAGTTACACAAAGAAATACATCTCTAAAAATATTCTAACAGTCTTCTCTTCTTTTCTTTGTGTCTTCGAGACGTCGTGGCTGAACAGTAACTTTTTAAGTAATGTTCGATTTTAGGATGTAGAATTGAACAGATATAAGTGCTAATTCCTTTTGTCATTGTTATCCAAAAAATAAGGAGATCGAATTATGGGACAAGTAAGTATAGCTTTAGTTTTTTTATTCTATTTTGTAGTTGCGGTATTTTTTATTTTCATGACTTATCGTTTTGTGGCTGCTATGGAGAAGATGTCAAAGGCAATAGAGAAAATCGCAGAGAAATTTGAAAATCAAAACAAAGCATAAGGTATTAGCAAATTATAAATGCCGAAGAACGTAATGATATAACACTGATTTGTCCTTTTTGCGAAGAAGCGATAAAGAAGGTTTATTGTCAAAAAACGGAAAGCACGTTTGGAAAGCGATATCTATATTTTTGTCCAAACTGCAAGTCCGCGCTGGGAGTAACTCACCGCAAAGATTTTTGGATGGGTTAAGCTTGGAATGACATCAGGATTGTGATGCTGTTTATTAGATGACAAGTCTTAGTATTATACTTTCATCTGTTTTATTTAGTGATAGTTTCATTGGTTTGGGCGAATCGAAACGTTTAACAAAGAATCTATTCAGTATAATTAGTAAAGAGTCAGAATGAGGGAGATTATCTTTGCGATCAGTCTTTTGCTTATTGTCATAATCGTTGGAACGTTGGGCTATATGCTCATTCAGAATTGGAGTCTTTTCGACTCATTTTACATGACGATCATTACAATTGGGACAGTCGGGTTTCGCGAAGTCAATAATCTGAATATGGCGGGCCGCTTGTTCACCATTATTATTATTGTCGTTGGCATTGGTATCGGCGGATACGCTATTGCAAATGTTTCTGCGTTTATTATCGAAGGGCATATTCAGTATGTGTTGAGAGGGAGAAGGATGGAAAAGCAAATCGAAAAATTGAAAAATCACATCATCGTGTGCGGGTATGGTAAAACGGGCATCGAAATTCTCGATGAATTGAAGAATTATCAAAAACAATTTGTGATCATCGAAAATGACGAATAAAAGGCGAAAGAATTAATAGATCATGGTAATTTGGTTTTAATCGGAGACGCCACGGATGAGGAGACGTTAGAAAAAGCTGGAGTAAACCAGGCGGACGGATTAATTTCGTCTCTTGGCAATGATGCGGATAATGTCTATATAGTTCTGACGTCCCGGGGATTGAATCCGAAGCTCCGTATTATCGCCCGTGCGATTGATGAGAAAAGCTCCCAAAAACTGCTTCGTGCCGGTGCAAACAAGGTTGTTTCGCCCTATTCCATCGCTGGCAGGAGAATGGCACGGCTGCTGCTCACGCCGGGGATTGTGGACTTTTTAGATATTGTGACTCAGAGCAGTGAACTGGAATTAAAGATCGAAGCGGTTGAGCTGCACAAAGCCAGCCCACTCGTCAACAAACAACTGAAGGAATCGAACATCAAGTCGGATACTGACGGCGCCATGATCATCGGCATTAAAGAGGGTGATAACGAAATCAAGGTCAATCCGCCAGGGGAACTCATATTAAAAGACGGGCACATTTTATATGCGCTCGGTAATAGTGCCCAAATAGAAAAACTTCAGCGGTTAGCAAGCTAACGGTAATTTTAGAATTCTACTTTAAGGAACCCATGACGGGAATTCGTTCGTATGTTTACCCGACGTGACCTGATTCATATCGCTGCCATCCTCATTCATCACGTAAAGATGTTTTCCCCGCGAGAACAAGATTTGATTTCCGTCCGGCGACCAGGCCGGGTGCCAGTCCGCGTGACCAGTTGTCAGATTTGTAGTTTGCAGATCACTCAAATTTAATATCCAGATTTCATCAATGTTATTGGCATGAGCCTTTACAAAGGCGGCTTTGGATCCATCAGGTGAGATGTCCATGTGTTTGAATAGCACGTCACTGTATTGGTCTTCTGATGTCAATAAAATTTCACTGTCTTTTGTGGAAATCTCAAACTTAAAAAGGATTGATTTGGCATTGGAATCGGTGCTTGAAATGAGTAAATGTTCTCCGTCCGGATACCAGGCAGGTCGTGTTCGCGACGCTTCTGAAACATCAACTAAATGATATATTGAATCCAGCCTGCTATCTGCGATCCAAATTGAGGATTGCGTATCACGATTCGACCAGAAAGCAATTTTTGATCCATCGGGTGACCAGGTACCATAGCTGTCATCTGAGTTCGATTGCGATATATTAATGATTCCCAGATTATCAATATTCATGATATAAAGCTGCCAGTGAAAATAGCCTCCCGGTCCCAGAAAAGAAAAAAATGAGTAGAGAATATTCAGTCCATCGGGCGAAAGGTCCAAATTTGTTGGCACTTTCCCGTCCAGGACGGCAATTCCTTCCAAATTTTCCTGATTTCCATCCAATAACATGAAATAATAAAAATCAGGCTGCTTGTCCAATATTCTCCTGAACGCAATTTTGCCGGATAATCGATCAAAAGGGATGTTTTGTTTTTCATTGTCAGTGATTAATTCCGGTTCTGTCGGATTTTCATCGCACGAAATCACGACGAGCAGAAAAATAAGGATTAAACTGTTGATTGCAATGTGTAGTTTCATTGTTTTGTTTGAACTCAGTTTGTTCAATTTTTTTGTGAGTTAAAAAAACAACATCAATTGAAACGTTGTTTGTGTTTCTGTCGGTGACTAAAATAGAAATAAATCGGTAACCCGCTGCCAATAATGACTGCCGCCGACAATACCCCACCGACCGGATATGCGATAAACGTGCCATAAGCCAGATATAACTGGATTCCAATCGCCAGGACAGTCATCAGCCACCATGCTGGCGCCCGATACGAAGGATGATAGTCTTCATTTTTGCGTAGTTTAAAAAGCGCTGCATAAACAAGAGCGTTCTGCAACAGATATGAAAGCGTAAAATATCCCAGCAAAGCTTCGATGTTGCCGATGAAAATGAGGAGAATAGCCAGTCCTGATTGCAACAGGATGGAATAATCTGGTGTTTCATATTTGGGATGCACGTGAGCGAAAATTGGGAAAAAGAGACCATCTTTGGCAATCGCATATTCGATTCTGGGTTGCACCATAATGCAGGCATTTGCGGCTCCGACCATCGAAATAAATGCAGCAATTGCTAAAAATGAAGCGGCTATTTTGGCGAATGCGGGCAGGTATTTGAACGGATTTGCAAATGACCCGACATATCCGAGAAGTTCCTCGTGAGGCACGATGGCGCTGGTTGCCAATGCTATTAACGTATAAGCGAGCGTGATACCCAACGCTGAACCAATCAGCGCACGAGGGAGATTGCGTTTGGGGTTTTGAATTTCTCCGGCCATGTACAACACATTGGGAAATCCGGCATAGGACCAAGTGGTTGCTGCAACACCTGCGACCAGCAAGGTTAAAATACCAGCATTCGGATTAACATTCACTGGCGCTGAAAATATATTTCCTGAATCTAAATAGAACAACCCAATCACGGCAAGCAGAATCAAAGGAGAAATTTTCGCCACAGTCAAGATGATTTGCAGATTACCACCCTGTCTTACGTCACGGTAATGAACATAGGTCAGCGACAAGATGAGAAAGGCAGCGAAGAATTTGCCGATAACAGTGTTGTCCAGAGCCGGATAAAAAACGGATAATGCCGAACTGGCGCTCAGGGCGATGATCGTAATAGACGGGGTATCGCTTGTCCAAAAAACAGTCCAAACGTAAAGAAATGCCAGTGGCTTGCTTCCGGCTTTTTTTAAGTAAAGATAACCGAATCCTTCTTCGGGATAGGCCGTTCCCATTTCGGCGAGAATCAGTATCTGCGGGATCCAAATGATTCCGCCAATTAACCACGCCAAAACAGCGAGCATCGGACTTCCGGTTTCCCGGGCAACGATTGGCAGATTAATAAAAACTCCCGATCCAATAACAGTCCCGACAATGATCGCAAGGATGTGTCCCAAATTTAATTTTCGTTTTAATTCAGCGATGACGGAATCCTCCCCAGTTCTGTAAATTTTGCACCAATTTGATCACGTTCTCTCGAGTGACAGTTCACAAATCAACTGTAAAATACTTGCAACGCTTCTTTGTCGTACCCGATCTCTGCTTCCCTGAAACAGAAATTTTTTAATCACCCGTTTATCTCTAAAACCAATTCCGATAAAGACAGTTCCGACAGGCTTTTCTTCCGTGCCTCCTCCGGGTCCAGCGATTCCGCTCACAGCAATCCCAATATCAGCGCCGGTCTGCTTGAGGACGCCGCTGATCATTTCGTCCACAGTTTCTCTGCTAACTGCACCGAATTTGTCCAGCGTAGTTTGCTTGACTTTCAGCCATTTGATTTTCATTTCATTGTTGTAAGCTACGAATCCGCCGAGAAAGATTTGAGAAGCTCCGGGAATGTCAGTAATTTTTTTTGCTACCCACCCGCCAGTACAGGATTCAGCAGTGGCAATTTTTAACTTTTTCGTTTTTAGTAAATCAACCAATTGCTGGTAATGAGTTAAAGAAATCATTTCACTGTTCTTTTGATAAAAAGAATGCAACCCCGACTGATGAGCTCGGGGTTGCATGTTTTGCCAATTTTTGATGAATTCGTTATTTCATTAATATTAATTTTTTCACGGAACTAAATTTCCGGGCAGACATCTTCACAATGTAAACCCCTGATGAAACAAGCTGTCCGTTATTATTTTTACCATCCCACCGGATAACGTGATTTCCGAACGGCTGAACCCGATCTACCAGAGTTTTCACTTCCTGTCCCATGATATTATACACTTTAAGGCTGACTTTGCCTGTCATGGCTGTGGAATAATGAATTTGAGTGACCGCATTGAACGGATTGGGAAAATTCTGGGAAAGCTTGTAGGTATATGGTGCATTCAAACCCGGACGCGTGAGCACCACAGCAGTTGTGTCTCCCGGTTCTGATAGTTTAACCGCATCCGCCCGAATCACGATTGAGTCTTCAGATGCAGTTTTCATGGAATCGACATCAAAGTTAGACAACGAAGTGTCATTTACAACCTGTATCCAGTTTGTGTTACCGGCTGCAAAAAGATAACGCCCTGCGTATCGCCAGATGTTACTTTGAGACAATCCGTTTTGATTAATAAATACAGTGTCTGGCAGGGAACCAAATGGTTGAATGATATAGGGCGCCCGAGAGGTGCTGTTGCTGCTCAAAGGTGGCGATGAAACATATACATCATATTCTTTGGTTTCCGGCACTTCGGGATAATAGGTAATATACGCCCCATGATTGTAAAGCAGGTAGCAGTACAAACTTGTCCCATTTACACTCGATGAGGAGATAGAGTAGCTCCAATTCCCCTCGCTAATGTCAACATTTGCGCTGTCACTGTCGTCCGTAATGACCTGCAACCCGATACCGTTTCCGACAAGAATGACATATTGCTCCGGCTCGTCAATGTCATCAGAAAGGATTGTTACGGTGTCCCGATAACTGGTTATCGCCATCGGACTGAACGTTGTTGTAACAATTAAACTGTCGAGACCGGGAATATTCACCGGAAATTCAGTTGGCGATGAAATAGAAAAATAGTCAGAGCGGGTGCTGATTTCGTTGATAATCAGAGGTACTTTGCCGAGATTGTAAATTTTGAAGTTCCAGTTTTCAGACGTTTCTTTCTGAACATCCTGGAAATAATGATAATCATCAGACAGCTCAATATCAGCCACTGAAGATACCGTGCTAAACCGCATCAGATCGGTTCTCATATACCCACTGCCGGTTCCGTCGTTTACTACAAAAACAGAATTAAGTGTTCCTTGAAATAAATAATATGACCCAATGTAGCGCCAGATTGCCTGAGTGTATCCAGAATTGTTCTGATTTAGCCAGACCGAATCTGTCAAACTACCAAAAGGATGAACTTCGTAAAGTGCATGATCATTCGCGTTCGCAGTGCCGGGTAGCGCCATATAAATATTGTATTCGGCCGGTTCTGGAATGTCGGGTAGAAATTCTGCTCTGGCGCCTAAATCGGTAGAATACCTGCTAGACGTGTTTGGAATACCCGAAAAAATCGCTTTACTGTCACTCGTATTCCAGGTGCCAATGTGCTCCATGTAGCCGGGAGGTCCGTCGTCGTTGTTGACAATCACAGTCGTTGTCGTCCCAAGACCGGTAACAGGTATTTTGATTTCCGGTTCAATTGGATCATTACTTGAGACGATAAGCGTATCATTAAATGTTTTTTCAAAATTAGGAATGAAATCCACTGTCACCTCAACAAAATCTCGCGCCGGAACCGTTACCGGTAATGAAGGAGCAGAAATGACATAGATGCCGGTCATGGATAAAATACTATTAATCGTCAGTTCCTGTTCACCAATGTTGTAAATTTTGGTCACCCATTGTTTGGCTTCTCCCATATTCGTAGGCCCGAAGTCGTAAAGCCGTCTCCACGCCGGATCGATTTTTTGCTGGGGCGGGCATTTAATCAGTCGGATCGCATCAGCATAAAAAGCATAACCGACCATGCTGGTGGAGTCATTTTCCACTTTTACATAGCTTTCACTGCCAGGTACAAAATAGTGGATACCCAGCGTGTTCCAGGAATATTGATAATATGCCGGATCTGCCGCACACTGATAATAATTTTGATCTAAGTAAGCGGAAATTGGCTCTGACACCGTTGAAGAAACCGTGTATTTAGCCCGGTCACGTCCGCTGCCAATTCGGGGGAGGTAGAAATAGACAGCATAATATCCCCCTTCTTCAATAACAGGGTTCCATTGTGCCCATTGACCCCAGGTTCCCAGTCCCGGTATTCCGGTTATTACACGGCAATCCCCGTTAAATGCGCCTGCTGAAGCGGACGTCGCCCACGGATCTGCTGACTCGGAGTAATTATCGTCAGAATTATCTACATACAATGTGTCAGCAGCTATCAGGGCGGTCGCGAAAACAGTCATCCAAATAACCATAGAAAAGAGTAGCAATTTGTTCATAATGAACCTCCTGAATAAATTAAATTATTAAATGGAAATTATAAACGACATTAGTTTGAAATTTATATTGAAATGAAATATGTTTTAAAAAAGTCATTTTATTATTGACATTTTAACTGCATTAATATATATTATAACCGTTAAGTCTATCATGTATAAAAAAGAAACGGTCCGGCTAAAAATTACGAAAACTATTCCCCGGATGGATTGATTTGTCATTATTTTTCAACCATGATTTGTCAAATGAAACGGATAATAATGGCAAATGATAATCCACATTAAATATTAATAAAAATTCATCTAAGTTGCAACATAAAATTGAATAAGTTTTGATAAATCGGTGAAAAATTGGGTTGAATAGTTGAAAGAAATGTTCAAAACTCTTTCAAGAGTTAATTCATTTTTTGTGTTTGATAATAATTCGCAACGCCAATTCAATTAATCAGGAGGATATATTATGTCAGTCAAAGAAAAAATTACCGGAGATGTCGCAGTGCTGCATTTAAGTGGAAAATTAATGGGCGGAAATGAGACCAAAGAGGTACACGATAAATTAAAATCTTTGATCAACGATGGGGTTAAAAAAGTGATCATTGATCTCTCAAAAGTGAAATGGGTGAATAGTTCAGGATTAGGCATGCTCATTTCGTGCTTAACTTCCGTGCAAAATGCCGGTGGTGAACTAAAAATTTCCGGTGCCACAGAAAAGGTCAACAGCCTGTTTATGATGACAAAATTAATGACGGTTTTTGATAGCTATGAGAATGTTGACCAGGCGATGGCGAATTTATAATTTTTGGGTAAAATAATTCGAGTCGAAACCTTCAAAAGATCACTTGACTTTTAATTGTTTCATTGATTTTTGGAAAAACGAACAACCTTTGTTTTTAAAAAATTAGGGAGAGCAGCAATTTGCAATCCCTAATTTTATTCATATTTCGACCTTCACAAATTAAATTCAAACTTTAAATTTAGGAGCTAAAAGAAAATTCAACATGAGCCGAATAATTAAAATTGCCCTTGTTCAGCAACAGGCGTCAAAAAATAAAGACGACAATATTGCCCGGGCAAAAAAGGCGTTCCGAGACGCGGTAAAACAGGGAGCTCATCTTATCGTTTTTGCTGAATTAGCTTTCACTTATTTTTATCCGCAAAGGAAAGCAAAAGGGGATATCGCCCGACTCGCAGAAACGATCCCGGGCACCACAGTAGATATTTTCGCAGCTCTGGCAAAAGAATCCGGCGTCGTAGTGATTCTCAATCTGTTTGAAAAGAAAGGGGATCGTACTTACGACTCATCACCTGTCATCGATGCCAATGGAAAAGTATTAGGCGTAACCCGTATGAACCACATCATGGAGGGACTTGGATTCCACGAAAAAGGTTACTATGCACCAGCGTCGGAGAGTCAACTTGTTTATCAGACTTCCCTGGGGAAAATTGGCGTTGCGATCTGCTATGATCGACATTTCCCCGAATACATGAGAGCGCTGGCGCTACAGGGTGCGGAATTGGTTGTAGTGCCCCAGGCCGGAGCTGTTGGTGAATGGCCTGAAGGATTGTTCGAAGCCGAGATGCAGGTTGCCGGATTTCAAAACGGCTATTTCACTGCACTATGCAACAGGGTTGGAAAAGAGGACAGTTTGGAATTTGAAGGGAAATCCTTTGTCACAGCTCCTGACGGTCAGATACTCGCACAGGCGCCGGCAGGAAAAGACCATGTCCTGGTTCAGGAAGTTGACCTGGATGAGGTGAAAAATTGTCACGCCCGAAAACATTTTCTGAAAGATCGCAGACCGGAAATTTATAAATCGTGGTTTTGTGTTGATTAACTCAGCTCAATTATTTAGCCACAATGGCACCGAGTACACAGAAAAGAAATTAAATGACGTATTGAATGATAATATCTCTGGCTCTCTGATTTTCTGTGGTTTTTTGGGCAACTTTGAATAGCATCAATTTATATTCTCGCTGGATGTAATAGCATGTGCACTAATCCAGCAGATGTCCCGTTTTTATCTTTTTTGTTTCCAGATATTTTTGATTAAAAGGGTTCGGCGGAATTTTTACCGGTTTTCGCTCAACAATATTGATGTCGTTTTCTTTTAAGCCTCTTATCTTTTGAGGATTATTTGTATAAAGAATGATCGAATCTATCAACATTAACCTTATCATTGAAGCAGCAATTTCATAGGTTCTCATTTCATCAAGAAATCCCATCGCCTCATTGGCCTCTACGGTATCCATCCCCAGCTCCTGCAAACTATAGGCTCTGATCTTATTCGCAAGACCAATTCCCCGTCCTTCCTGCTTTAAATAGAGCAACGCAGCCTTGTCCATTTTCGAAAACGTGTTCAAAGCATATTCAAGCTGCTCACGACAATCACATCGCAGCGATCCGAAGATGTCTCCGGTTTGACATTGGCTGTGGACACGAGTCGGAACCTCCCCGGCATGCTTTAAGTCACCGCGGGTTAAAGCGATATGTTCTTTCCTGTCTTTATTGTTTTGAAATACTGAAATATCAAAGTCACCGAATCGTGTCGGTAATTTTGCCTTGGAGACTAATGCAATACATATACTGTCATCGGAACAATAACCGTCTTTTTCTGCGCAGTAATATTGTGGTGAAAACAATTTCCCCTCTTTTTCCAATTTGGCAATTAATTCGTTTCTCTCTCCGACAAAGCGACAAGGTCTGCTGCGCTTGATGATTTCCTGTTCCAAATTCGTTCCTCGTGACTGGTAAATAGGTGATGTTCAATTATTTCAATTTAACCAATGTCATTCCGGTATCGCCGAGATTCCATTCCGGATATTCTTTGCTCTTAACTCGCGGATGTTTGTCCAAATACTCGTAAATTCCTTTACGCAAACTACCGGTTCCTTTGCCATGAATAATGTAAATTTGATCGAACCCGGACATTAGCGCTTCATCCAAAAATTTATCCACCGTCGAAATTCCCTCTTCGATGCGACATCCGCGGATGTCAATTTCATTGGATTTTAATTTTTGAAAATTTGCTCTGACGTTTACGCGGTGTTTATTAATTGGTTTGCTTTTCATTTCAGTGACTGAAGATAATTCCTCAAGCGGAACCTTTAGTTTAATATTTTCTGTTTCTATTAAGACTTTGCCCCTGGCGTCGGGTTCTGAAATGGCAACGCCTTGTTGTTTGTAAGGTTCCCAAAATATTTTTTGTCCGATTTCAACGCGGTTTAATTTGTGCCTCTCGATAGTTTGTTGATGCTTCGGTTTTTGATGCTGACTGCTTCTCTTTAATTTTTCTCTTTCTTTTTGAAGAATTTCATGGGCTGCTTTAATTGACTCCCGGTCAGCCTGTGCTTCTTTGATTCGTTTAACCACTTTCTCAACTGCGGAGTTTGCCTCTTTCAGAATCTTTTCCGCCTCTTCAATGGCGTCCTTTTTAAGAGATTTCTCTTTCGCCTTTAACTCCTCGTTTTTGTGCTCGTATAGTTTTACCATCGAATTCAAGGTGCTTTGTTTTATACTGAGATCATTCGTCAGGTTTCTGTACTTTTGTAGCCGCAAATCGAGATCGTTCAGCAAGGTTTCAATTTGGTTTTTTTGATCTCCGGTTAGCTGCTTCGCGCGGTTGGTAATCTGTTCGGAAAGTCCCAACCTTTCTGCAATTTCATAGGCATAGCTTGATCCCGGTATCCCGGTTCGAAATCGGTAAGTTGGCTGCAGTGTCTTTCTGTCAAATTCCATGGAGCCGTTTTCAACACCTTTTGTGTCGTGGGCAAAGACTTTGAGCGCTCCCTGGTGAGTGGAAACAATTGTAAAACATCCCCGTTCGGTCAACTTTTCAAGCAGGGAAATTGCTAACGCTGCGCCTTCATCCGGATCAGTTCCGGTACCTATTTCATCAATCAGAATCAGGTCAGAACGATGAGCGTGATTTACGATATCTCTGATCTCTGCAATATGAGAGGAAAACGTTGACAGGTCATTTTCGATAGATTGTTGATCACCGATAGAGGCAAAAACCTGATTGAAAACCGCCATGTCAGAAGTGGGGTCGGCAGGAATATGCAAGCCGCAACTGACCATGAGACTGAGTAATCCTACCGTCTTAAGTGCAACGGTTTTTCCCCCTGCATTGGGACCGCTAATGACCAAGGTGTTGAAGTTAATTCCCATGGTTAAATTTAGCGGAACCACGTCCTTTGCTTTATCCGAGCGTAAAACTAACAAAGGATGTTTGCCTTTGATTAATTCTAGCCTGTTTTGATTGTTGATAGCAGGCTGGTACGCTGATAATTTTTGGGAGAGAAGTGCTTTTGCATAGATAAAGTCAAACTCTGCCAAAGCATGCAATGTCTGCATAAGCGGATCAAGTTGTTCTCGGATTAAATCGGTGAGCTTGAGTAAAATTCTTTCAATTTCCTTTTTCTCGTCGGACTTGAGCGCGCGTATTTTATTATTCATTTCCAGAGCAACAATCGGCTCAATAAACAGGGTGGCACCGGTGGCTGACTGATCATGGATAAGTCCCTTGACTTTGTTTTTGTGTTCGTCCTTGACCATCAGAACCAAACGATTGTTTCTCATCGATATGATATTTTCCTGGAGATAGCCTTTGCCGGACAGGTTCGAAACCATGTTTTCCAGTTTTTGTCGTACCTGTTCTTCCTGATTTTTGATTGATCTTCGGAGCTGTTTGAGAGCGGGGCTCGCATGATCAAAAATTTCAAAGGTGCTGTCATCGATACATCGGTTTATCTCATCCTCGATATACTTGAATTCAGAAATCTGTTTAGCGATTAGATCCAATAGCGGATACTTTTTTTGTCTTTCGCGGAAATAGGTTTTAATTTTTCGGGCGACTGTAATCGTTTGTGAAACATCGGACAGCTCTTCAGGTTGTAAAACGCTGCCCTGAATACGGATTTTATCTGTTAATTGAGAAATGTCCTTTAATCCTGCAATGGGTAAAGGATCGTCAAAGTCAAAAATATTTTTGAGCTCTGTCGTTTCGCTGAGACTTTTCTCAATCCGGGATAGCTCGGTAAATGGTTTAAGTTGGCGGATTAATTTCTGTCCCAAGCCAGAGACAGGGAGTTGTGATAATTGATCTATTATTTTATCAAATTCTAATATTGCAAAAACATGCGTATTCAAAATGTATTACCAGGGTTTTTTTCTTGATAATATTCTAAAGTGTCACGAGAACGCTTGTCTATCGCTCGCTGTGTTTTGATGTTAAGTGACTCTCTTAATTCTTCATGAAATGGCTTATAACCTGTCCAGACAAACATTTTTGCCGTTTTGTAAACTAATGGCAGAATTTCTCGCATTGGCTGATAAAGCATGGATGTTTCCAATTGCTGCCGGAATATATTGGAAAGACCAGTTAGCGAAACGACAATGGTAATAATGCTCACAAAAACCGCCCCTTTTAACAAACCGATCGCGATGCCGGCCAATCGGTCAACGCTGCCCAGAGTAATTGAAAACCTTGAAACCAACTTTAGTTTATGGGTGATAAAGCGAAAAATCAACATCAATGGCACAAAAATGAGCAGGAAAGCGATAACCGTAATCACCGAATGCGGCAATGCATCGGTGGCGCCAAATAAAATAACCGCCAGATCCGACATGTGACGAATCGCAAGCACAAGACTCACGTAGGTTGCAAAAAAACGCATAAATTCTACAATAAATCCGTTTTTAAATCCCCGATATATGGAAAAAAGCAGGATGACAACGATTGTGAGGTCAACGATAATTTCATTTAAATGTTGAGGCATTTTTTATATCATTTTTTTTACGCATAAAAAAAGCGAATAAAGAATGGAAGTTCCCTATTCACTTTTGAGAGATAATTTCATTTTGTCTGCTTAGGCCAATTTGGTACGTACCATTGACTGGACTTTTTTTCCATCAGCCTGACCTTTTAAGGTTTTCATTGCCTGAGACATGACTTTGCCGAGGTCTTTCATCGAAGTGGCGCCGGTTTCCTCAATTATATCAACGATCACTTTTTCGATTTCATCATCTGTTAATTGAGCCGGTAGAAATTCTTCAATAATATCCAGCTCAGCCTTTTCCTGCTCAAGCAAGTCCTGTCTTCCACCGGATTCATAAGCCTTGATTGATTCTTTTCTTTCCTTTGCGGCACGAATTAAAACGTCCATTTCCTGATCATCTGTCAAATCTTTTCCGGATTCGATTCGCGCCATTTTCAATTTGGAAACAAGTAACCTCAGCGTGTTGACTCTTTCTTTATCTTTTGCTTTCATTGCCGATTTGAGTTCTTCCGTCAATTTATTTATAATCGACATATCGGTTACCTCCGAACAACTTTCGTCTCTTTTTTTTAACAGGCTGATGAATCTAAAATGAAATGAATTAAATCATATTAAAGCGCAATTAATTATCGGTTCTCCATCATCTGCGTTTTTCTCATTTTGCGCCTTGCTGCATTTAACTTTCTTTTACGTCTTTCACTGGGTTTTTCAAAATGCTGGTGCTTTTTGATTTCTGACATTAAACCCGATTTTTCACAGGCTTTGGTAAATCGTTTCAATGCTTTTTCAAATGGTTCACCCTCTCTGACTTTCACACTGGGCATTAATTTTCGAACCTCCTCTCATCATTTCGTTTGCGTTTTATTTTAGTTACAAATATATTAAAAATAATATTCAAAATCAAGTTTTTTTTAGCTTTTTTGGTCGCAGGGATTATCCTGGAGGCCAACCCAATTTGCGACCGCCCAACAGATGCAAATGAATATGAAAGACCTCCTGACCCGCATCTCTATTACAGTTAAAAACAGTCCGGTATCCGGTTTTTGACAGACCGAAATCAGCAGCTATTTTCTGTGCCGCCAAAAATAAATTGCCGATTAGCTCTCTGTCATCCGATGTTATTTCATTTAATGTCGGAATATGTTTCTTGGGGATAATGAGTACATGTACCGGAGCTTTGGGACGGATATCTTTGAACGCGATAATATTTTCTGTTTCATAAACAATATTGGCTTGTAATTTGCCTCCCACAATTTGACAAAAAATACAATTCGTTTTTTGCATCACGACTCCT
>CAYYMH010000048.1:0-31558 GCA_964472785.1 uncultured Cytophagia bacterium
CTAAAAGCAACGGATTTAAGATAATAAATCAGGGGTTCGAAGGCTCAGGTATCTGAATTCAACATACCAAAAATCTTAATCCCACCAGGCAATCTTCCGCAATACAAAAAGCATCGGAAAATGGGGCGGCGACATATCCTGCAGTCGGGGATCCCAATGATAGTCTTTCAGGTAACCAGTGTTGCCATAATAGCCACCGAACGTTCCCACTGCTCCACGGGCATTTTGAATCAAACCACCGTGTAAATGCAGATCACCGTAACGGTAACGATCGTAATCATAAACCCAAAAGTTATTCGTTGAAGAGGTGCTGGTATTCAATGTCATAATTGTCGCCTGGATTGTACGATCCTGACCAGTCTGGTTGTTGTAAACCACGACATCTTTTTCAGCCACTAATCCGATCATGTCATTTGAGTTCGGATTCGTCGCAGGATTGTCAGCGCAGGTGAGATCACCATTAACAAGGATATACCCTTTGGAACCGACTGTTACTTGCCCGTTTACCTCGCCCTCAACAAAAATGTAAGGCCGATAATGGTAATGCACGTAGAGAACCCCATTTGTGCTTGATAAATCGTATGTTGTATATTCCCAACTGCTGGGTGTACTGTAATAATTTTTGGCAGCAATATCCACTGTTCCGTTAGAATTAAATTCCATCCATACATATCGATTGTTAATATACATGCCTCCATTCTGAGCCGCATCTATCATATCCTGTGGAATTGAGGTTGGCATGGTTAGTGCTGGCACACCCCATTCAGTGCCGCCTTGAAAATCTGGATTCGTGTATCCGGAAGGATATTCCCGGTAAGGACTGCTCGAGCTATATTTTTGGTGACTGGTGACTTTTCCCCAAAACACCGGTTGACCGGCCATTTGAAAATAAGTGTTCGTGTGAGCGGGTCCGAAAATGGTGTCTCCGGTGGTAAACCAGATATTCCCTTCCTGATTGGTAAAGTAAGCGTAACGTGAAAAAGAAGGCCTGGTTAAAAGTACAACGACTGTATCCGAAAGGTTGTTGAAATTTCCGATACAGGTGACGTGCACATCGGTGGGACCGAGCGTTGCGTCTTCTGGCTCTCGTTCAATAAAATAAGTATAACTGCCGTTATAAATGGAAACATTATTCGCACCCTGGGTTTCCTCAACATTAACCGTAAGTGCATTTAATGCAACATTGGCACCTGAATTGGCAATATTTCTGACATGATACTGATCATGCTTGTCAGCATAATTTTCAACACTACCGCGTACAAAACGGTTTGTCTGTAATTGGAGGATTGTTGTGCTGACAAAAAGTCCCAGCAGTATTAAAATAACATATTTTCCCATACTTGTTTACTCTGTCGGATAAATTTATTGATTCGAAAAACGGATGAGTAAATTTTTGGGAATTATTCGGGTTACGTATTTTGCACCTGAATAATCACCTTTAAAACCTTCTCTGCTCTGGAAACCTATTGAGAGTTCAATTTCGCGAATGACGGACAGCGAATCTGAACAAACCGGCGTAGGCAGTTGCAGCCCATGAGCATTAAAATATTTCAGATTAAAGCTGGTTAAACCTAATGCTACACCCATTGCTGAGTTGCCATTTACTTTGCGAATCAACTTAAGGTCGTTCGGATTCGGTGTGTTCTCTGCCAGTTCGGTGTAATACTCGACGCTGATAGAGTCGAATTGTGAGCCCGGATCCTGATCATACGCAAGGATGATATGTGACGTGTCCGCGAGCAAAATTCCACCGAAAGGATTGATCAAACTATGTCCTATTTTCCGAATATCATATTCAAGAACATCTGTCAAATTGTGCAAACTCTCTTGAGTTTCCAAAGCCTGACGCGTTAGAATATTATTCTCCTTGGTGTTTGCATCAATTTTGAGAGCAATTAAAGCAACCATAGCCGCGAAAATCATGGCTATTAATGTATCTCTGAGTGCATTCATATCTTTGATTTAGTTAAAATGTTCATATTAAAATTTTAATCCGTATAAAAATAATGATAACAAAATAATCTTCTCATCGTTATCGAATTTGAAGGAACTTCATTTAAATGTGGTGATGAAACAGTAGCAACCATCCTTTTGTAATAGGTTCGGGATGTTGTAGGTTGATCCGGCGTTGCTAAATTTACATAATTTACTGTAACATTGATTGTATAAGGAATATAACCGGAAGTTGTGTCGGTTAAGCTCAAGTTGTGATAATCATCGACATCATCAAAATTCGGATAATATTCTCCGGTGTCCGGCCCGAGATTACTGGCGTAAGTGAATGAAGACGGAATAGTGGCTGAACTGTTTTCATCAAAATTCAAAATTTCAGCCTGTTCGATGTATCGCTGCGCAATAGCAAAAGCGTCCAGAATCTGTTCGCTTTGATACATCGTTGATTGATTTGCTGTCATCGAATGATTCAAGGAAACGGCAAAAATAGTCAGTAACACTAAACCGCCGATAACAAGAATTGTTTCTCCTGAGTGCATTGCTGTTCTTTTTTCATTTGTTTAATAACTGAAGCACACTATTGTGAAAATCGATATTTAATTTAAAGTGACAACATATTACAATTAAGATAAAGTGAATCGGCAAACAAAATATAACCGATAATGATTTTATTCATACCAGGATGAAAGACTAAACGTTACCAAGCTTGTTGTATTTGTTTTGGCGTTTTCAATTGTTTCGCAGCTATATTTTATGTCGGCTGTACCTTTCAGCCGGGCAATTTTGTCACTTCCCCCCAATACAACACCACCCACTATTTGATTGGTACCGACTGAGTTAAATATTTCAGGTGTGGAGCCAATAACAAAAACCATCCCGTACCAGAAGAAATTTCCGGAAAGTGTCAATGTTCCGTCAATGATTAAGATTCCGTGTCCCACGACACCACCGGAAAATTTTAAATCACCCTGTCCGTAAACAATGGTCGGACTGGTCTGAGAACCGAATGTAATAGAGCTGTATGTCGCTGCTGGTAAATAATGATCGGCTGCGGCAATCACCGGCGCCAGATAGGTCGATGGATCAGGAGTCTGGCGTACATGAACACTCGGATCCGAATCTATTCCGGTAACGTGAGCTTCCATTTTATCGTTGATTAGGTCATTTACCATATTTGAGCTGTCACCTCCGGAGGCAACGGCGACACCCGGTAAATCCGAACAGGTTGAAGTTGTGTCTCCGTTGTAGTCATGGTTATTTCCATCAATTAAAGGTGTACCGTTCAAATCCAGTATCGGATTTGGTCCCGGAAATGCAACAGCACTAACTATCGGTGGAATTTCAATCGCTGTGCCGAGTAAAGCAACTTGAATGGTACTACTTTCACGACCATAGTATGCAACGACACGAACATTTACGGTATCACCGATAGATGTGGTTGACGAGTCTGAACTAATAAAAACAGTATCAATCCCGCCTTCCACATATTGATCTGTTTCAGGAAATATGCCACGTAATGATTTATTTTTGTATAACTTTTTCAGATAATTATTCATTGCTGATTGTGCAACATTTTGAGCAATAATAAGGCTGTAATAATTACGGACATTGGACATTGATTCAACCTGTCTTTCACTTAAAATAAGTCGGAAAAATCCTAAAGAAATTGATAATCCTAATACAATTATGATCGCCGCTTTGCCCATAATTTATTCTGCTGTTGTTTTAAACGATTAAAGAGAAAAGTTTATTTACAAAGCGAGATTACGCGGAAAATAGGTCTTTTCCCAATAAGTACTTCCATAATTCTCGCTGTATTTATATTGACTTTCTACTCGTAATTCAACTTTTATCCCCCGAATTTTATTCAACACACTAAGGTTGTTAATTTGACCGTAATTTAACTGTGCCATACTTGAATCATAATAGGTCAAATTGAAATGAACGATACCCCAACTCACCTCAAGCGGATTTCCGTTGTTTATTTTCCGGTATAACTTTCTGATGTTGGGGTTTGTAGTTGTGCTTGCTGTCTGAATGTCTCCCAAATAATAACTAATCGAATCTATTGACCCATTATTGTCATGATCACTATACCAGGCAATCTGTGTTGAATCGAGAGAACCCGCCTTAAACCTGGGCGCCTGTTTCATATAACCGATCTTTAAAAAGTCGTGATCGATCATCTCCACAATTGATACAATTGCTTCCTGAGAGGATTTATCAAATGTAATTTGATGAGTGACCGATGAGACATTATCCTCAAAACCGACAACGATGAGCATAACTAATCCGAAAAGTATAATTGATAAAATTATGTGAAGTAATGTATCCATAGGTTTATTACTTATAATAAGTTACGATAGATGAAAATGATAGTGAATCCGGATTGTGCATATATTTTGGATTTGTAGCAATGATCTTTACTCTTTTCAGAAATGTTCGAAATGAAACATCATTTATCGGGCTTAATGGACTTGCATAACTAATAACGACATCCAACTGATAACCATCCACTCGAGGTGTATTTATTGTTGTCGAATAATTATGGTAATCGTCCACATCATCAAACGGTGGTTCTCCGCTCTCGGGCCCGAAGCTGCTTTCAGGAGTCAACTGGGTCGGGAATTGGATAAATTGTCCGCCCAGCGTATTCTCATCAAATCCGCGCGATGTTATCTCATCCATCAACTGCTGCGCCAAACCGATTCCGGTAATCTGGATTTCATTTTCCATTATGGCGGTGTTGTTTGAAAAAATAATGTTGTTAACCGATAAAATTATGATTCCTAAAATGATAAAGGCTCCGATTAACAAAAGGTTCTGTATCATAAATTTATCTTAGAATTATTTTATAAATCCATGCGGCACACTTTTGCAAGGATGGATTTTATGAGTTGTTCCTGTTGTTAGTTAATTGTTTTTAAAAGTGCACCGCATTTTATTTAATCAACTTATTAGCAAATATATATAAACCGTCTCAGCAATCTTGCCGAACGGTGTTTTTAATTCAATTGTTACCTCTGCCACACCGGGTTCATCGTCAATAGGATCCAAATTGTTCACCAATGTTGTTCGATAATAGGTGCTTCCGAAACCATAGGTTTCTTTATTCGACATTAATTCCTTTGGCGATACAGAGCCTTTGGAGGTTGATGCTGTAAGGCTGGATCCGGCTGCAGGTGGATTGCCGTTGATATCCCATACTTTAATATGAATTTGGGCTGTTTGACCAACGCGTAATGTGTCAACAGGCGGATCAATATAAACTTCATAATGCGCGATGGGACCACCAAAGACGACTTTTGTCGTCGCGAAGACTTTAGCTTCATTTCCGTTTTGATCCCGGCCATGGGTATAAGCTAAAATAATCGGGATACCATCATTCTCATCTGTTCCCCCGCAACTGTTCACCACCTGCCCGTATTCGAAATCCGGTAAAACAATTGGTAAAAACACACTTGGATCGTTGGGATTTTCAATCGTATGCGGATCATAGTTATCATCCAGTGGGCACACGTAGGGTCGAGGCTGACCGGATGCTAAAATAACTTTTCCCATTCCACGTTCGTTTGTACTGACATCGGTTGTGATGACGCCGCCGGTCGTTGTGAAATAGACTGTTGTGCCGCTTTCCACCGGATTGTTATATCTGTCGCCAATAAGTACGCTGACTTGATAGTCCATTAAATATGACCAGCCTTGCAGATTGAAATAATCTAACGTCAATGTCATGTGTGAAACGACATTGTTCGGATTTGACGGGTCAATCCAAATGTACGGCGGGCCGGATCGAATGACCAAATTAGTGGTCTGCGCCGCAACACTCGAATTATCAACTAATTCGGCTCGAATCTCAACAGTTCCGGAACGTATTCCCGATCTGAAACCAATGCTCGCTATTCCGTTCGACGTCATGATTGGTTCCGATTGGGAAGAGGGTTCCCCGCCAGCGACGACAAAACCGGCTCCGCCGCCCGGACCATTTTGCAGATAGAATTTCACCGGGACATCATGACCAATCGGTGTTCCCTGCACTCCCAAAACTGTCGCTGTAATTACGGTTTGTTCCAGATTGCCGGTTTCTTTTACCCAGATAAAGCTCGGGTTCGCTGATAGCAGCAGGCTTTGGGGTGAATTTAAATAGAATTTGACCTCGGTCGTTCGGACGAATTGACCGTAACGTGCTCTCACCGTAGCAGTGCCCGGTTCAGTGGCTGATCGAAGTGTTAACTGGGCAACGCCCTGCTCATTTGTAGAAGCGCCAGTCGCAATATAGCCAATGTCCGAACTAAAGGTAATGTTGATTCCCGGAACCGCTAATTGGGATTCGGTTAGCTTCAACTGGACTGTTATTTCTGATGTAGATGAGCCGTCCGCCGGAATGGAATCGGGAGACGCATAAATTGTCATGGTTAATCCCAGTAGTTCAATGGTGTGCGTCGCGACAGATGAACCGACATTCGCCGTGATTTCTTCGGTTGCATTAGATTCACCCAGATCGGTTGTGTAAGTCACAGTGGCTGATCCGGCAGAATTTGTCACAGCGGTTTCAGGAATTTCACCGTAAAGCGATGAGAAAAATATAGTGGCATCCGGTACCGGATTTCCGCTTTCATCCTTTACGAGCGCCGTAATTTCGGCAGTCGATGTGCCGTCTCGAAGTAGCTGGGTTTCACCGGATAGCTGTAAACCGGTTTGTGTTTCTGAAGCGACAAAAACTGCTTTGGATGTATCTTCAATTTCATGGAATTTGGCTATAACCAGCACATTTGAATCTGCCTCAGTGCTGCTTCTCAATTCAGTGTAGGCTTTACCTTCACTGTTTGTCATAGCTGTTGTTTTCGAAATAGTGCCTCTGGTTGTTGAAAACTGAATTTCAGCATCGGGGATCGGCGCATTACTCGGTGAAAGTAATGTCGCTGTGAATGTCTGCCTGCTGGAACCATTAGCTAACAACATCGTACTCTTCGGAGAAAGCGTGAGTGTCGGTGACAGGAATTGAACAGAAGCAACATCAATCAACTCCTGAAAAGCAGCAGTAACAACGACATTTTCATTTGCTTCAAAACCACTTTTTAATGTCGCCGATATTTTTCCTTCAGAATTTGTCATGCCCTGCGACGGTGAAATAGTGCCAGCGCTGGTGGAAAACCGGATTTCAGCGCCAATGACCGGTGTGTTGTCCGGTAAAAATAATGAGGCTGTAAAACTCAACTGACTCGTTCCATCAGCCGCCAAGTTGCCGGTTTTGGGTGTCAGTGATAGTAGCGGTTCAATAAAACTGGCGTGTGCCGTGTCGGCAAAGGTATTTAATTCTGCAATCACCACAACATTAGTATCCACTTCGGCTGCGCTTGTCAGAGTAGCCGTAGCCAATCCTTCACTATTCGTTTTCATGCTGCTGGGAACAATGGTTCCTTTGGTTGTTGAAAATTTAATTTCTGCATTGACGATCGGCGTATTTTTTTGAGATTTCACAGCAACGGTGAACGTTTTTTTGGAACTACCGTCCGCGATTAAATAAGAAATTTTTGGAGATATATTCATCTGCGGTTCTTGATACTCGATTGTCAGTATTTTATGAAACACATCGCCATCACCGTATTCCAGATAAATCGTGTCTGTTAATGCTTCTTCAAAAGATTTCAAATTGGTTTCAGCGGTACCCTGATCGTTGGTTTTGATGGAAGACGATATCGTCCCGTAAGCAGCGGCCAATGAAATAACAGCGTTGGTGATGGCTCGTTTACTGGTCGTTTCTTTTAGGGTCGTCTCTAATCTCGCGGTAGAAATACCGTCCGCTGGTAAGGCAGTAACATCAAATTTCGCAGTTAGGGTAATTCCTAAAAACATGATCGTGATACTGGCTTCGTTATCCCCGGCAGCCGTCGTTTTTTTTAAGTCAATCGGTTGAGCGGATTGATGCGAAAGGTCTTTTAATTTTAATTCAATTTTGACCGTGCCCAAATTCTTTTTCGGCAAACTTAATGAAGTATCCAGCACAGTGGCTGTTACTGTTGCTTCGATATCGTTTATGCTGGCGGCGCTTTTCAAAGTTGCGTAAGCGTTGCCTTCATTATCTGACATCGATTGTTCAGTAATCGAACCCGCCGTTGTTTCGAAATGGACAGGTAAATCCGAAGCCGGTTTTCCGGCTGAATCCCGAACCGCTGCAATAATAATGGTTGAGGAAACACCGTCTGCCAAAAGATAAGGGGCAACCGGTTCAAGATGGTCAAGCGACTCTTTTTTTGAACCGACGATGTCATCACTTTCGCCGCACGACAAAGTCAACAGCACGGCTATTGCGACTAATATATAAATGGTTTTTTTTAACATTTTCATGTCCTCGGACTAATTAAATATAAAGCATTTAATTTTTAATGACTAAAAGGTCGCCAACTTGTATATTTTTACGGTTTGTGTTAACTAATTTTGCAACGGAATGGAAACCTCTGTTTTTTAACATTCGAGCTTTTCCGATTAATTTTATATTATTATTCTTGTTACGGACAATCGGAATCTGTTTGCCAATGAAATTGTCAGCGACGCCATTGTGCTGCCAGGCGATCAATATCAGGTTGTCTTTTAAATGTTTCACCTTACCTACATGCACATTAGGATTAGGCTGATACGGTGCAGCATTTGATGGCTTGGATCGGGCAGGATTTGAAATGTTATAAGCCAACTTATTTTTCGCTGTTGGATTTTCTGCCATTTGCGGTTCCTGGCGAATTGTTGGAATGGTTTGATTCAGAATCGTCGGACTTAACGGGTTACCATCAAACAACTGATCATAATTATCAACGAGTGATTGTTTTAAGTTCAAGGTTTCAACGCGATTATTTTTTTGACGCATTGCGACTTGATCCAACAGACTGGCTTTGATGATAATGACCAGTTCTTTCTCAACTTCTTCCATGTGATTATAACCAAAAATATAGGGGAATCCTAAAAACCACCAGGGAAAATCTTTCAAAATTGGAACACCTTTGCGCAGATCATTTTTTTCTGTGGAGTAAAGTCCGGCAATTATCGTTTCTTCGCCATTAAATAACTGAATATAAGAATTCGCCTGAGACTTTTGGATAATCGTACTCACCACATCCGGATGGGCAGTGCTGCGTTCAACATGCACTTGCAGAAAAATAACCGGCTCTTTTTTTTCTTCATCATCACTTTCAATAAGAAAGGGAGTCACCTTCAGAATTGTGCCGGTGCTGTAAAATCGGTCGATGACGTTTCCTGCAAAATCTCGAGTTTTGATCGAAAAATCCTGCCCGACCTGGATAATGCCTTCGTTTCCTTCGGTCACGACAACCTGAGGCTGTGCCAGAACCTTTCCTAATTTTTTTGAATCAAATGCTTGAAGCAAGGCTTCTACATCAACGCCGATCAAGTTTTTCGGTATCCGTGTGCTAAGTTGAAAAAAGTTGTCCGATAAATTTAGTGCTCCGACTTGATTTGCATCAATAGCAACTTTCCCACGATAAAAGGTACTCCAATCCAATCCGATCTCTGTCAGTTGTTTTCGGTTACCTTCAAAAAAAATAGTTTCGATTTTAATTTCGCGACTATTAGGTTTTATTTTTACTCCTGTTCCCAATTCAATGGTTGATTCATTTAATAAACTACTTTCCGTCTTGGATGCTGATACGATTTCAAAAAAACGTTCTTTTTCAACATACCAAAGACCTCGCCGGCTGAGAATTAATCCCAGGGCTTTTTTCCAGGGCATGCCGCGAACGTCAATACCAATCGGACCGCTTCGTTTTTGGGGATCATAGATTGGTTTGTTCAGAAATTGGATCGAGTATTCACTCAATAACTCCAGAGCAGTAGATAAATCGAGATTGCTGCTTAATGTCACCAATTCCTGAGGTGAAACAAAATCCCGCGGAATCTCGTCCTGCCCCATCCCGGATGTAATCAAAGTGATTATCAGGGATACCGATATGAAGATTCGTTTTGTTTTCATAATATTGTCTTTTTATTTCTTCAAAGTTAACGTAACTGTTTTATTCCCGAATTGATTATTAAAAACAAAAGTAACTTGGCCTGCTTGAGGATTCAAATCAGCTAAGTTGCCACCAAATATTTTATCACCTTTGTAGAGTTTCACAATTTTACCCTTCTCATCCTTCACCAATACGGAGAAAGGAGTTAAACCCAAAACTTCAGAACTGGAAGATATTTCTGGTAATCCATCTGTATTTTTAACGATAGGCTTTGATGGCTCGAGTGCCGGAGTTGAACGTGTCCTGCTTGTATTCGTAATCGCAGCAAATCGCGTCGCTGCGGGTTTCACGGTTTTGACTTTAGGTAAATTTTTATTAACAAATAGATTGGCGATCTTTTTCGGTTGACCAAAATTTCGGTTGATTTCGGTAATTTTGGGGCCCTGGGTACGGTCGTATCCAATAATAGTAATATCGAATGTCGCCTCATCTTTTTGTTTAACTTTTTCCTTGTTTGCGAATAACTCTTCACTGATTTGCTCGATACGTACTGATTTAAGACTGTAAAAAACAGGTCCCCTCTCCAGAAACCATAATAAATCATAAATGTCCCTAAAATCGCCGCTCCCCTTTAATTCATACGTTCTTTTCATCATGGATTTGAAATTTTTTTCTTCTTTGAAGACCATATTTAATTTGACAGAAGAATTTGTAGTTGCCAGTTCGCGACGGATATAATCGAAAGTCTCGCCCGGAGAGACAAAGGAAGCCAGTGTGCCGGTATATTTCATATTCAGTTCTTTTAAGTGTTCGTAATAATTTTTCAGCTCGGAAAGGTCCTGGTTTAATGCCCTGAGATCAACTAATCTTTCGGATTTTTTTTCCTTTTCTGCTGTCAATTTTTTTAAAGAGCCTTTCTGATAACCGTAGATATAAAATATACCGATAATTAGTATCAGTACCCACAGGGATGAAAGAATAATTGTATTTCTTATTATTTTATTCATTTTTAGATTCCGCTTCTTCTGTTCTTAACTTTTGCTAAAATTAAGAGATTTGATCGTTATTTCACTTTTGGATTGTCAGGATTTCTCGTATCATTTTTAGCTAATGTTAAACTTGAATCTGCTTTTATTTCCTGATTGCTCAGATCACATTCAATTGTGAGCTGAAGTAAATCATTATTTGAATTCTCTGTTTCTTTATTAACAAACGAAAGCACTTTGCTGTCTTTAATAAATCTTTCTAATAAAGCAACCTGTTTTAAATTGGAGAGATTTATTTCAACAACCATTTTTTTATTTGAAACACTGACAAATTTGTTGACTGAGAAAAAACCGAGCTTTTCAAATGCGTCGGAAAAAGCTTCGATCAACGGTGTCCAACGTGTCGTTTCTCCGGAAAGCGAATCAATGAGAGATGTCCCGGTTTCGATATTATTGATTTTCATCCTCAAACTATCAACATGTCGCTCAACGTCTGCCAGGGCAAATAATTCATCGTTAATCGCATTCAGGCTTACCCTTGTTTCTTGAACACTCTGGTTTAATTTGACGTTTTGAAGAAATAGAAACAAGATCGTAACAAACAGAACTCCCATCATTGCAAAGCCATGCCAGGCAACCACAAATTGAGATTGTTTGTCTCTGACACGCTTTGGTAAAAAATTCTGAGAATATTTTTTAAACTTATTCGGTGTCAGCGATTTCATGGCTAAACCGATCGCAACGGCATAGGATGAGGTTCGATCAGCCAAATTTCTTACTTCGGGTGCCAAAGTAGATTCGTTCGCATCTAAACGAATCGTATGTAGATTGGGAAATTTTTCTTTAAAATATTCGTCTGCTTTTGCCTGTTCCAGTTCACCAGCCAGGATGATTTTTTGTGGCGCCTGCAAACCTTTAAAATCGAGCTCATACAACATTTTTGAAAATACAATTTCGCACACTTTGCTTGATTTCACGCCGGTATGTATGGTTGGCAAAACATAAGTAATTTGTGATCCTTTTGTGAAAAAGACTTTGCTGTAATTTTGGGAGAAATAAATAACGGCAAGACGCTCATCCGATTCAAACTCCACCGTTCTGGAAAGATACTCAGCCAAAGAAAATTCTAATGAATCGATTAACGAAATGGGCGATGCCTGTCGGGCTGATAACCTGAACGCTTCGATGACCAGATTGATAAATATTAACGGATCATTGTGCATCATTCCCAGACAGCTTTTATCGTCGTGCTTAATTACCCCAATATTTTGATAGTTTATTTCGACCTTGCTATCGTCATTGAGTTCTTTCCAGACAAGTTTTTTTAATTTACTGGTGGATACCTGAGTGCTGGTGTAAAGTGTTTTATAAAAAACATTTGCATTGCTTAAATTAAAAGCGATAGGACAACCTTGTGGCAACATTGTAGCGAACATTTCAATGACAACATCCACATTGCCCCGTGCCTGAGCCACATCTACTGCTTGCTGAAAACTCTCTTCGTGATCAAATCCAAAGGGTTCCTCATCATTTTCTGAAATCGATTGGTCAATTGAATCGTATTTTTTCTTTTTTGATTTGTCTTCTTCTTGTTGTTCCAAAGAATCGAACAGCTTAAATGTATCGAGTCGCTCTACCCGCATAAATCCTTTTTCCTGACTCACGAGGGCGGCTTTGATTGTCAAACCGTCAATATAAAGACCTAATGCTAATTTGTCCATTTTTCAACCTGTTTGTTACTCACCAACAATTAATTCATGTAAGCGCTTTTTATTATTTGCATAATTATAAGCATTCTCTTTTGTGATGATTCTATTCCGATATAATCGGAGCAAGTCCTGCTCCATTGTCGTCATTCCCAGATGTCCCCGTTCGCTGATCATTTGATAGATTTCGTGTGTGTTTTGGTTGCGAATAGCGGCTTTTACCGATGAGTCCACTAACATCACTTCTTTTGCCAATATCAGCTTATCGTCAACAGTCGGGATCAGTTTTTGTGATATGATCACTTTCAACACATCCGCCAATCGATTTCGCACACGGTCCTGTTCAATCGGCGGGCACTCAGCGATAATTCGATCGATTGTTTCCACTGCGGTGCTGGTATGCAGTGTTGAAAAAACCTTATGACCGGTGTCTGTTATTTCCAGACACGTCATGATCGTTTCCGGATCGCGCATTTCACCAACAACGATGATGTCCGGATCCTGACGCAATGCCTGAATTGCCCCGTCCTTAAATGATAAAACATCTCTGCCAACCTCGCGGTGGCGTACAATACTTTTTTGAGACGTGTGGATTTGTTCAATGGGGTCACCGATAATAACGATGTGTGCGTCAAAGCTGCGGTTGTTGGCATCAATAATGCTATCCATTGTCGTGCTTTTTCCGCTGCCCGTGATACCGGTGAGAAGAATGAGTCCCTGTTTCTCGTGTCCCAATGAAAGCTGCTTCGAAATGTTGGGATGAAAATTTAATTTTGCGTAAGGATAAATTTTATCCGCGATAGCCCGCATATTCAGTGCGACGTGCCCCATATCAAAATAAATTGTTGACCGCCAGCGAAGCAGTGTACCATTATTTCCCATAACATAGGAAAAATCAGCCGCCCTTTTTTGAAGCAGGCGTTCCCATTGTTTCTCTGTCAGGATGCCCAAACAAAGAACGTTAAGCTCATCCATTGAATATTGTCCCAGTTCGCTGTAAGGCTTTTTTTTACCGTAAACGCGATACCAGATTTGACCCTTTGCTGTTGCACCGCCGATTTCAATGTCCGATGCCTGGATTTCGCGCATGTAAAGCAGATATTCCTGAATTTTTGATTTCAGCAACCCAATTTCGTCTTTATTTAATTCAGTCAATCCTTTCCTGATCAGGCTGAGCCGTTCCTCTTCAGAAACATATTCAGGGATAGCTTCAAGAATTTTTTTATAGATTTCTTTTAACATTTTTTCAGTTATTCAATTAAGTCCGGAATTTTTAAGTCGAGAATTTTGATGCCGTCAATTGTGGTTCTCGATTTAATTTTATCATTTTTCAACAATTTAATTTTATCTAAAATATTTTTTATCCTCTGGACAGAATCAGAAATTGATACCAACCGCTTGTTCAAGTTTCCGTTACTTTCTTTTTGCAACATTTCCGTGTTTAATGACAGAATGGCCAATGGATTGTTGATCTCATGTTGCAAGGTGAGCACAGTTTCATAAATGGTTTCCTTGCGCTGCATTTCGACCAACTTTTCCTGCGATTCTAAAATTAATTGATTCTTTTCTTTCAGTTCTTTGTTCAATTCGATTAAGTCCAGGTTTTGAGTTCGTAAAGTGTTTGCCAGAAATGAAGAAATAAAATAAACCAGAAAAAATAAACAGGCAAAAGACAGTAGTGTTTTTGAGTCTATTTTTGAAATATTAAATATGTCATAACTTTTTTGTAACCCGACGATAAAGTTTGTATCAGAAAAATAGGAAACACTCAACAAACCTAAAATGCTTAATAAAGAGGCCATCAATCCGGCTCTTCTGCCGATGGTGATGCTGGAAGTCAGAATCGGGATCAGATATCCCCACAAAAAAGGACTCTTAATGCCGCCGGTCATGAAGATAGCCAGTGAAAAAATGATAATATCCATAAAATTATGAATTAGCGGAAAGGTCAAATTATATTTGAAATTGTCAACCCAGAGACTATAAGCAATATTCAATAGCGTTATTGCCAGCAGTGTTAATGCAAACGCATATATCGGAAAGCCAAATCCGCTCAGACTAATCTGGATAATACCAACGGATAAAAAACTAATCGTTGACAGCCAGCGAACATAATTCCACCATTTCAAAGCGTCTTTAAAGCTTTTTAAATTATTGGACTGGAAGATATTTTTTGAATTGTTCCCCATTGTTTTTCACTTTATGTTTAGCTGATCATCATAAAAGATTATTGTTATTTTTACAGAGACATCGCGATTAAAATTAGCGAATGATTGTCTCCCTGTTCAATTTTTTTTCAGCAAATTCAGCAACCAGTTCCACCAATTCCTGACGTTTGAAGGGTTTGGTAATAAATTGATCTGCACCAGCGCGAATAACCTTTTCGGCAATATCAATTCCGCTAAATCCTGAATAAGCAATGATTTTAATATTTTTTAGTGAATGTCTGGATTGTTTGATAATGTCCAGACCATTCATCGGACCGGGTAAAACCAAGTCAACCAATAAAATGTCATAAATATTGTTTTTTATTTTAAAAATGGCATTTTCTGCATCTGCCGCTGTATCAATCTTATGCCCCTCGATTTTCAGAATCTGACTGGTGATATCACGCATCTGTTTTTCATCATCAATAATTAAAATTCTGGCCATTATCTTCTCCGCGTTTCCACATGTTAGAGTTATTTGTGTTTACTGTTTCATTTGCTTTTCAGGCTAAATTTTGTTTTTGAAACATAAGATCAAAAAGTTCTTTATGACGGAACGGTTTTGTGATAAATCTGTTGGCACCGGCATTAATAACCTTGTCAGAAATATCAAAATCACAGAATCCGGAATAAGCGAGAATATAAATTTTGGGATATAATTTCCGGATTTGTTTAATCACATCGATACCGTTCATATTTCCCGGCAAAACCAGATCAACGAGCAGAAAATGGTATTGATTTGTGTTCGCTTTGTGAATGGCCTGTTTCGCATCGAGCGCTGTATCCACATCATAACCTTCATTGACAAAAAATTCTGATAATAGTTGGCACATTTCTTTTTCGTCGTCAACAACTAATATTTTTCCCATAACTTCACCACACCTCACATGCTAATTGTTTTTGCTGATTTGATTACTTTTTTTCATTGATAAAAATATTTTATTTAATTTTATAAACCGGACACACTTGCCTTTGTTGCTGATTTTGCGTAAAGTGCATCGATTAATTCTTTAGATTTAAATGGTTTGGTGATAAAACTGTCAGCGCCGGCTAAAAAGACTTTTTCTTTGATGTCAACGTCACTAAAACCCGAGTACGCGACGATGCTGACATTCTTTCTCATTTTCCTCATTTTTTCAATGAAATCAACACCATTGATTGGTCCTGGCATGACCAGATCAACAACCATAAAATCGAAATGCATGCTTTGTGCTTTCGAAATCCCCTCAAATGCGTCCGATGCAATATCAACTTCGAATCCTTCATTCTGTAAAATTTTCTTACAGTAAAGTTGTGTGACCGGATCATCGTCAACAATTAAAACTTTCGACATAAAACACCTCTTTAGTTTTCTATTTAATCGATTGTGACAGCCGCAACCTCTTCCAGACTTGTTAATCCTTTTTTAGCTTGATGCCTGGCGGTTGCTCTTAGCGTCATCATCCCACTTTTTATGGCACTGTTCCTTATCGAATCTTCATCTAAATCCCGCGATGCATTCAGTATTATTCTCCTGACATCGTTCGTAAAGGGCAGCGTTTCGAAAATACCGATACGGCCGGAATAGCCATTCGTGCAATTGGGACATCCTTTTGGTTTGTAAAATGTACACTCTTCAATTTCTTTCTCGGTAAACCCAAGGGATAATGCGAGGCTTGTATCAGCTTTGGCAACTTTCTCTTTGCAATGTGAACAGAGCGATCTCATCAAACGTTGAGCCACAACTAAATTAATCGCATAAGCAATGAGAAACGGCTCAATATCCATCTTGTACAAACGGCTGACAACACTGGCGGCGTCATTCGTGTGAAGTGTTGAAAAAGTCAAATGACCTGTATTCGCCAGCTTTATGGCGATTTCAGCTGTCTTTGAATCACGAATCTCACCCACCATGACAACGTCAGGGTCATGGCGTAAAATAGATCGTATCGCCTGGTCAAAATTCATTTTTTTATTGATTTTCAGTTGTCGCGCGCCGGTAATATTATATTCAACCGGATCTTCAACGGTCAGCACATTAATGTCCGGACTAATCACTTGATTAAGCGCAGCAACCAGCGTTGTGCTTTTACCACTGCCGGTCGGACCGGTTACGATTACCATGCCCTGCGGTTTGTTTATCGCTTTCACAAATTCCTGTTGCGCATAGGGATCAAAACCGAGCTTATCCAGATTGGTGATGACTTTTCGGTCATCCAACACTCTGATAACGACACTTTCATATTTTCTATTATAAGCCGTAGAAACCACCGGAAGAATTGAGGCTCTGAATCGGATTAAATAATGATCGATTCTTCTTTGGATAAAGCCGTCCTGGGCAGATTCCCATTCAAAACGGTCAACATTCCGGGTTCGGTCTTTGACGACTGCCAGAAATGTTTCGGGCTTGATATTATCTTTTTTATGCCAAAGCTTCAACCGTCCGTCAACCCGAAAATGAATCTCCGTGACATTGTTTTCGCGGGGGATAATATGGATGTCACTGGCGCCCTGATGCACTGCTTCGATCAATGCTGCTTCAAAAAGATTCACCAGTACGCTTTGATTGATAGCAGCGGTGAGTTCGTCTTCATCAATTTCCTGTTCTTCAGTTTCTTCATCTACTAATGATACTTCTTCGCTTGCCTCGTTGACTAATTTCAAAAATTCGTTTTGCTTTTCAACAACTTTAGCGATTAATTCTTCAACATCTTCCTGTCTGGTGTAGGCTAATTCATGTTTTTTTATTCCGGCCTGATCGAGAATCTTTTCGTTTTTATTTGCTGCAGGATCAGGCGAGATGAAGATCACAATATCTTTGCTCTTTTCGCTGTAGCCAAAAGGAATGATTTTATTTTTAATAAACAATTCCCGAATGGACGGGTCGAACTCATTCAAGAAATTGTTGATAAATTCAATCCAGCCATCAGAGACGGTTACCCGGGACAGATCGATTTCACGAAACGCATACAGTTTGCAAAAAGCCCGGAAAACTTTGTGCCGGTCGTACTTTAAATCTTCAATGAGAATATCTCTGAGACTGCGGTGACTATGGTTGTTTTCTAAAATAGAAATGGCTTTTCCGATGTCTTCATCAGCGAGCACACCTTCTCGCCTGTACATTTCGAGCATTGGATTGAGTACTTGTTCTGCTGTCGTTTCCATAGTTTACATCCCCGGTAATTTTGGTTGCATAACGGCTGTTTCCGAAGAAACAATGGTTAATAACGTCATAACGATCATAATAACAAAAGCGACCGCAACTTGGATCCAATCCAAAATACTTTTCATACGATAGCTGGTTTCCCGCTCGTAATAGTTGGCAATTTGAATGGATGTCTTTTTTAGTGTACCAGATTCAGCGCCGGTATTGAGCCGGGTTAGCGCATTTTCCGGAAACACTTCTGCCTTGCGCAACGCTTCGACAAAGCTTTTACCCTCTGAAACCATTAAAGGAATGGATACCTCTTTTATCTGCTTTTCCATGTACTTATTTCGGCATGCTTCAGCGGCGGTTCGAATGACCTCGATATTTTCTCCTGATCCGCTGTACATGGAATGGAATACCCGACAAAAAATTTCGATCGAAGATTTGTGAATCAGCGAACCAATAATCGGTACTTTGACAATATGCTTGCCAATAAAATATTGGCCTTTTTCCGTCATCGCCAAACGAATCAATGCGATGAGCGGTACAAACATTAAGATTAACAGGATAATGATATTATTTTGGAGAAAATGGCTGAGATCAAGACTGGCTCTGGTCATGGGCGGAAGCTCTGCGCCAAATTTTTCAAACAGTTCGGCTGTTTTCGGAAAAATATATCCGATGTAAAAAACCACCGCCAGAAACAGAACAAGTAAAGTCACTGTCGGCATCAATAGGGCACTTTTTAAATTTTTCTTGAATTCAAAGTTACGTTCTAAAAATTTAGCTGTGTTTTCGTACACCTCTACCATGTTCCCGCTTTTTGAGGCAACTCCCAACATTTTGGCAGCAAATTTTCCGATCGATGATTCCTGGTTGCGGAAAACCTCCTCGCCATCTTTTCCCTCTTTCAAATCAGAATTAATTTCTTTTATCACTCTTTTCATTGCTCCATTATTGATGTCCCTTTCCAAAAGGGTGAGAATTTCATCAAACTGCAATTTCTCACGCAGCAAATCAGCCGAAAGACGGATGAAAGATATAATATCACCATTGGGTGGTTTGAATTTAAAATCGAACAATCGTTTCTGGACTTTTACCGAATAAAACCCTATTTTTCGAAGCGCTAACTCAACTTCATCTTTTGAGTAAGCCTGCTGCGTACCCTTTGAAACAGTGCCGTCTTTCCGCTTAACCTGATAGTCATAAGTTGTTTTGGGCAGTATATTGACAATGGTAAAGCCATGCTGCATAGCCAGCGGCTCAATTTTTAACTTCGCTTCTTTCTTGTTCTTTGCTTTAATATAGCCGACAATGCGTTGTTTGTGAGAATTTATTCCATTGTAACGAAAATCATTCATCGCTTTGCCATCCTTGCTTTTTTAAATCTACTTGAAAAATGTCGAGCCCATACAAATTTTATATGGGCTCGATAGGAATCAATGCGGAAACATCAACATGCTATTAGCTTTATTCAATATCGTCGTAATCATCTCACTGAAAATAACATGAACATTCCCGAATTCGTCTCAATTCTAAAGTTTCCGCAGTTGCAGCCCATTGCTGTTTATTCAGTTACATGTCAAATCATCTTATTCGTAGGTTCGAACGCGCTTATCTGTTGGTTATGTTTGTCGCGATCGAGTCAGCAAAAACTGTGACTGTAACTGTACAATTCGTTCCGTCACCATCGCCGTCCTGTACACCAACTCCCTGGATACCCACTGTAGTCGCAGTACCTGCTGAACTAACAGAGTAAGTACCATTTTCATTTGTTGCTTTTGGAGTTAAATCCTGGATCGATATGTCTACAAAGCTATTACCACCGCCGCCCATGCCACTCGGTTTCACATAATACTGCTGAGCGCGAGCCGCCAGATTCAACAAATCACTTGTAACAGCTTCCAGGTTCGCTGATGCTGCAGATGCGCCAAACATGTTAATACCAACAACCACAGCAATACCAACAATGATGACACTCAATACGATGAGCAAAAGTTGTTGTTGTCCCATTACAAATTCTCCTTAAATTTGATTAAAATTAAAAATGTTAATTAAAAAATGAGTTTGTTAATTTAAAAATGAAAGCCCACTCTCACATCACCACCTCCTTACATACATGGGCGAGTTTAATCGAGGTTATCGTGGATTTACTATTTTTTTGAGTTTTACATTAAACTTGAACTCTGTTTATATCATTTTGATTATTTATCACGCTGACTAATTTTGTCATTTCAAAAGGTTTTGATAATTTGTGATAGTTATCAAAGAGCCCGAATTTTCCATTAAAGTCTTTAAAATCGTAAGCAGACATAAAAATTAATTTTGTATGCGGATAAAGCTTTTTGATAACCGATCCTAATATAAAACCGTTTACTTCAGGCATCCTGACATCTGTTAAGACGATGTCAAATTGATCATTTTCTAATTTTGATAATGCCTCTTTTGCACTACCTGCTCCATCTACTGAGTATCCCATCCTTTCCAGTCCTATTTGCAGTGATAATCTCACATTTCTCGTGTCGTCAACAATCAGAATTTTTTCCATTATAGACCCAGTATTATCTCTACCCATCTTCACCCAGTATAACAACTCACATCCTCTGTAATACTTTTTCGCTCTTGTCTTCGCAAAAAGAGTGCCATTTTAAAGAAACTCAAATTTTCAATTATTAGTGGATTGGATTATTTTAAAAATAACAGTAGGATAAGATAGGAGATAAAAACAGGGATAAAATTTAAAGCGAGTTAGCGTTTTCAAAATTGATTTTCATTGTGAATAGTTTTTTTCATAATGGAATTAGCTGAGATTGCCTGAAGAAATCATAACGTAACGGCAGGATACAAACATATTAAATTGTCCGGGCAAGGCCGTAAAGGATGTCAATTTATTAATTTTTTCTTTGCCGGTTTTGCGGCTTTGCGTGAGTTTTTTTAAAAATATTTTTGCAAAAATAACAAAGTTTTCTGGATAATAGAATAGGATGAAAAAATTAGCTGTTAGGAAGGGGCGAACACAGGAGATTAAACTATCGCAACGGAATGATTAGTCTTCGATATTAATTCTTAAAGAATCAGTGCGTATTGCTGGATAAGAAAGATAACTGAAAAATTAATCTTTGTCTCCTAAACTAATCCCATATTTTTTTAGTTTACGCCAAAGAGTTGTCGTTGAAACTTCAAGCTTTTGTGAAGTTAATTTCTGATTTCGTTTGCATCGTTCGTAAGTGTCAAGAATAAGCCATTTTTCCATCTCTTCCAACGTCATGTCTTTCTTTTCATGAACAGTTTTCTGAATTTTTTGAATATTGGGCGGAAAAGATAAGGAGAGGTCTTCCGGGTCAATGCGTTCACTGCTTGCTAAAATTACCGATCTTTCAATAACGTTTTCGATTTCTCTGACGTTTCCGGGCCACTCATAATCCATGAAAAGAGACAGCGCAGACGGAGAAATCTCTTTAATATTTTTACCAAATTTATTGACATATTTTTTTAGAAAGTAATTAGCAAGGATCGGAATGTCTTCTTTTCGCTCTCTGATTGGCGGTAAATGAATCGGGATTACATTTAAACGAAAAAACAAGTCTTCCCTGAAATTTTTCTGTTTCACTTCTTCCAGCAGATCTTTATTGGTGGCTGCGATTAACCGGACATCGACTCTGAGACTTCTGTTTTCACCGATACGTCTGATTTCCCCGTCCTGTAAAAATCGGAGCAATCTGATTTGAGTTTGAGGGGCAATGTCTCCGATTTCATCCAAAAAAACAGTTCCTGTATCTGCTTCCTGAAAGAAGCCTTTTTTGTCTCGGATCGCACCGGTAAAGGCTCCCTTCACGTGTCCAAAAAGCTCACTATCAAGGAGATTTTCACTCAGCGCACCACAATTTATTGTTAACATAGGCTTTTGTCTTCTTGGGCTGTTAGCGTGAATAGCCTTGGCAATGAGTTCCTTTCCTGTACCTGTCTCTCCTGTCAATAGGACAGTACTGTCAGTTTTGGCAACCTGTACCACAACATTCAACACATTGTTCATTGAAGTTGAATGACCTACGATATTTTCGAATTTGTACTTTTCGCGCAATTCGTCTTCGAGAAATCTGACTTGCTTTAATGCTTGCCTTTTTTCAATAGCACGGCTGACTAAAATCTGAAATTCTTCATTGTTTAAAGGTTTTTCAATGTAATGATAGGCGCCCGACTTCATCGCTTCGACACCTGATTTGACGGTACCATAGCCAGTAATCACAATCACCTCGGTACTGGGATTGATTTTTTTGACGTGCTTTAATACTGCCATCCCGCTGGTACTTCGCATCCTCAAGTCAGTAATAACCAGATCATATTGTTTATCATTAATCATGTTTATGGCTGCTTCGCCATCTTCAGCTTCATCAATTGCATATTCTTTTGTCTTTGAAAGCAGAATGACAATAGACCGCCTCAAATTATCATCATCGTCAACTAATAAAATATCATACATCATAAATCGCTCCTTAAATTAAAGAAGTTCAATGCAAGTCAAAAGGCAGGCAGATAGTTACTATCGTCCCTTTTCCGCGTTCACTTTTAAAATCAATCGTTCCGCCATGATTGTAAATGATACGCTCAGCAGATGTCAGTCCCATACCCATTTTATCTTCTTTATTGGTGAAAAAGGGACGGACGATATGGTCTAATTCTTCATCTCCCATGCCAACACCGGTATCCGACAACGTGATTTGAAGCTGTTTTTCGTTGTATAGATTTATGATTTGAGAAGTTTTCACATCAACCCGACCACCATCTGAACATGCCTCCATCGCATTATTCAGTAACTGGGCAACGACTTCTGACAATTGATCGTAATCTCCTTTTATGAAAGGTAGATTTTTTTGCAAATCAAGATCAATTTCAATTTGTGACCCGGTTTCACCTCTTACCTGGTGAGCTAAATTTTCGATAAGCTCATTGATGTTAACCTGCTTAAAATTAGGCGCCGGCATTTTAGTGAAACGCAGAAATGACCTGACAATTTCGTTGAGACGGCTCACTTCTTCCAATATGATATTCATTAATTCTTCGTTTTGACCAGATAGTTCCAAACTTTCCTGCAATATTTCTACTGAGGTGTTAATGGCACTTAATGGATTTCGAATTTCGTGACCAATACCTGACGCCATCTCTGAAATATATTTTTGCTGCTGTTCTAATATTTTCAATCTTTGCTTTTTTCGAATTGAGTTTACAGCGTTAAGGGTAACAATAAGGTTGTCTTCTTGAGGGATATTTGTGATTGTCAGAATGACGACATGGTGGTGATTATTTCCATCGATGAACTCAAATTCATCTTTTAGGAATAGTTGATCTGTTTCGGAAGGCTTAATTACTTTTTCAAAAAGATGCTTCAGTTGATCTCGTTGTTGAGTACTAAAAAAATCAAATATCTTCTTTTTATTCAGCAAATTTGGATTTGGGATATTGGCAAGATTTTTAAAATATTTATTAAAGTGAATCAATAAACCATCTTTATCGACGATTATAATCGCTATGCCGCTATGATCAAAAATTTGCTGCAAAAATTTATTTGCTGGTTCCATATTGATAATTTGCTTTAATCAACTGACTTTAAATAGCTTAATATCAACATAAGTTAACAACTTTTCTGATTAGAGTCAAGAAGTTTTTCAATAAAATTTTTGTTTTGTATCAGAAAAACATTAAAAACGTGAGAAAATTAAACAGAAATTAAGAAGTGTACCACAATCACTTCTAAAAACAGGATAGCAACCGGTCGGAGGGAGTGAAGTTCAAACCACAATATAAACAGCGATTTTTTTCTATGAAACAGCTTTCATCGGATGTTTTTCAATTTCTAATAAGTGGATTAGATTGAGTAATTTAAAGGGCTTTGACAAAAAAGGAAAGTTCAGAAATTCTTTATACTGCATTTTATCGTTTTTGATATCAAATCCTGACATAAAAATAATTTTAATATGCGGATGCAATTCCTTCACAATGGTTGCCAGTATAAATCCGTTTATATCTGGCATCTTCATGTCAGTGACCAAAAAATCATAGGATGTTTCTTTTAACTTGAGAAGTGCAGTCTTTGCGTTGTTAGCGGAATTGACATCAAAGCCTTCTTTCCTTAAACCGCTGGTGAGTACATGACACACATTCCAGTCATCATCGACAATGAGTACTTTAGCCATTTCGATTCCTTTATTGAATTGTTGGTAAAGTTAAACGGAACTGATCGTGTTTTGTTGTCTGACACAATTTTGAAAAATACAGACTGTAAATTCGTTGTTATGCCCAAATTTAACTGTGCCGGTTTATGAACTTTAAAAAAACAGCGAAATTAGCTACCTGCAAATTAAATGCCATTTATGTGCCTCTATGATTTTGTTTTCCAGGTTTGTATTTCGTCAGAGTGAGAAAATATGAATCAATCAAATGCGCTAACGCATAAAAAAACAATAAGATAAAAAAATGCTAATCTTTGCGCTCAATTTTTTCAGTGGTTTTTAAAGAGCTTATTAATTCGTTGTTAATATATTAAGTTAAGTCTGGTTGTTTTGAATAAAATAAATATTTCAAAAATGCTGTCTTTAACAAAGATATCCAAAATTAGTCGGAAAATAATCGAAATAATATCCCCAAAAATCATTGCAGAGTGAAATTTCGTTATTTAATACTGAAATGAAAAAGGCTGATCATTTGGATTAAAATAGTGGGATTTAAAATATCATCATAATTTTCCATCTGAAATAACTTGACTTTTTCATTATAATTAGTTACTTTTTTCTCTTGTTTTTTTGTTTGAATAAGATAAATTCTAAGGCTTCAAATTTTTTTGGATTACAGACGAGTACATTCGGGATCAGTCAAGTGCAAAGCGAAAGTTGAAAAATATAAATGTCGAATGAGTATTTCAAACAATGTGGCGCGTGCAAAAAAAAATGGCTTACTGTTGACGATTTTATTTATGATAAAGATTTAAAAGTGCTGTGGTTGCAGGTTATTCCTGGCCATCCGGATGCAAATTGCATAATTTTTGAACATAAGGGCTGTGGAAGTACGATTTCGATTTTGACGCCCAAATTACGTCACCTGTTACCACGAGAATTTGAATATACTCATGATTTATACGGCACCGAAGATTGCAATGAACATTGCAACACCCGTGATCTTATGGCGGCATGTGAAAAAAAATGCATTAACGCTCAGGATAGAGAATTAGCCAGAATGTTGGTTTCTCTCAAATGGGGCGAAGATGAATAATATATAATTATAACTGAATTTCTAAATAAAAGGATGAACCGATGTCAAAAAAAATATTGATTATTGATGATGACGAGGATTTTCGAATTTCGATCAAAACACTTCTTGAAAGCAATAACTATCAAGTCGCAGAAGCAGAATCCGGAAAACAGGGGCTGCAAAAAATAAAGGACGAGATGCCTGATCTCATTCTGTTGGACATTATGATGGAAACAATGGACGAGGGTTACCTTTTAAATCAGGTGTTGAAATTTCAGAAAAAATATGAGGATTACAAAGACATCCCAGTGGTTATGGTCTCTTCAATTCAGCAGGACCCACTGTCCCGTTTTCCGCAGGCTGCAGGCCAGGTGGATATGATTGTACCCGACTATTACTTTACAAAACCGGTTGATATTCCAAAATTTATGGAGCTGATTAACAAATTAATGGGAAAATAAGTTCGGTTATTTTCTGGATTTTTACAAAAAGCTTCATTTGAATTTGGAATCAGAAAACAGTTTTAATTTTTGTGATGCATAATTTGAAGTATTTTATTGCTATCAAAAGATTTTTAATCTGCATGGTTTAATCAAATTTCATGGATAATTCAACCCAAATTGACAAATTCATTGTTGTCATCGATGACGATCCGGTGATGCGCCTGTCCTGCGAGAAGATACTAAAAAAGGATGGTTATCAGGTCGAAACTTACGAGGACGGAGCGCATGGATTAACAGGCATTGAAAAAAACAAACCGGATTTATTGGTCGTCGATCTCAAAATGCCAAAAATTGGCGGTATGGAAGTCATTAAAAGAGTTCATGAGATAGATGCGGAAATTTGTATCGTTGTTATCACCGGATATGCGACCATTGGTACGGCTGTCGAAGCGATGAAAGCTGGTGCCTATGATTTTTTGCCCAAGCCATTTACACCGGACGAGCTTCGTCTGATTGTAAAACGGGGTATGGAACGGCGGGAACTCTCACAAAAAACCCTTCAACTCAAACGTGAAAAAGAAAATTTAGAAAGAAGATTTCTTACTTTTGTGTCCCATCAATTACAATCTCCGCTGGTTGCTGTTCAACAGTATTTAGAGGTTTTGAATCATCTGGGCGATGTTCCTGACCGGGAAAGGTTGCAGCAGGAATGGATCAATAAGTCTTTAAATAGAATTAAAGAGTTGATCGAGATGGTCAGAGACTGGCTGACCATCTCAAAAATCGAATCGGGTAATTTCGCTGAGTGTACTGAATCGTTGGTGTTGCAGCCTGTTATCAAACAAGCACTGGAAACTTATGAGGGAATGGCAGCAGAAAAAAAGGTGAAACTTTCTGCGGAGATGCCAGATGAGCCAATCACCATCAAAGCTCATGAAGAGTGTCTCCGAATGGTTTTAGCGAATCTTATTCACAATGCAATTAAATATAACAAAGTACGAGGAGCGGTCACAGTCGCGATTTCAAAGTCGGCAGAAGCTGTGACAATTCAAGTCAGTGATACCGGGATTGGCATCCCGGAAGATAAAATCGGATTGATTTTTGATGAATTTTATCGTGTGAAATGTGACGAGACAAGAAATATTTCTGGCACCGGTTTGGGATTGGCAATTTGTAAAAAAATCATGCAAGAGTTTGGTGTCACAATTCACGTGTCGAGCAAGCAGAATAAGGGAAGCACATTTACATTAACGTTTAAGAATGATTCATCTTCGGTTCAAAGTTAAAACGAAAACTGCAAACAGAAGGGTAAATCCTTGCTAACATTACTAAAAACATTATCATTACGTTTACGCATCTCTATTGTTTATGTCGTTATCATGGGAGCCGGTGGGTTGATTACCTCTTTTGTCGGCTCTCAGATTGTCAGTTCAACGATTTTCAATCAAGCCAGAAGTAAAGTCCATCATGACATGAATACTGCGAGGATGGTTTATCAGCAGCAACTGTCAATTATCAAAAAAGTCACCCATTTAGCATTATTCGGCAGAGAAATTTCTCCGCAGCTATCAATTGAGCAGAAAGAGAGTTTGACAGACCATCTGGAAAAAATTCGTAATGAATACGGTCTGGATTTTTTAACGTTGACGGATAAAAATGGAACAACAATTCTGCGCGTTCCCAACAAACAGGTCAATGGCGATAATGTATCATGGATTGAACCTGTCAAAGCTGCCATCGAAGGCAAAGCCGCTGCGTCGACTGAAATTTTGCCCCAGGAACAATTAAAGAATGAAAACGTCGCTCTTGCAGAGCAGATACATATAGATATCGTGTCCACAGAAAAAGCTCGACCAATCGCTAAAACGAAAGAGACGTCGGGAATGGTGCTAATTGGCGCAAATCCGGTGATTTTCAATTCAAACGGTGACCGCGGCGCACTTTATGGCGGTATTTTACTGAACAACAATTTTCAAATTGTGGATCGCACGTGGGAATTAGTTTATAAAGGGGAAAAATTTCAGGATTTGGACATCGGAACAGTGACCATCTTTCAAAATGATTTAAGAATTTCAACGACAGTAAAAAATAAAAAAGGGGATAGGGCTATAGGCACCCGGGTTTCTGAAGAAGTATATCAGGCTGTGGTGAAAAAAGGCAAGCAGTGGACAGATCGGGCGTTTGTTGTTGATTATTGGTACATCAGTGATTATGAGCCGATCAGAAATTATAATGGAGAGATAATCGGGATATTATATGTGGGGCAGTTGGAAAAAGCCTACTCATCGATTCGGAACAAAGTGATTTTTGCATTTTTTATCATTGCCACGATTGGATTTGTTGTCATTATTTTGATCAGTTATTTTATCACCCGTTCGATTACCCGACCACTTAGTGAAATGGTGGAAGTGACTAATTTAATCGCGACCGGTAACTTGGATCGGGAGGTGAAAGTTAAATCAAAAGATGAAATCGGGCAACTGGGCATGTCCTTCAATAGAATGGTGACCAGCCTGCGGAGAATGAAACGTGAATTGGAAGAGTGGGGAAATACGCTGGAACAAAAAGTGAAAAAAAGGACTGAAGAGCTTTCAGCGATGCAGAATACGTTGATGCAATCGCAGCGTTTAGCTTCGCTGGGTAAATTGGCGGCAGGAATTGCTCACGAAATCAATAATCCTTTGGGGGGGATTTTGGTGCTCAGCTCCCTGGTGTTGGAAGATTTAGAAAAAGATGATCCGCATCGTGATAATTTGCAGGAAGTGATCAAGCAAACAATGCGCTGTCGGGATATTGTAAAAGGGCTACTGCAATTTTCGCGACAGGAAGAAGGAAAGATGGAATATGTGAATGTGAATGAGGTGCTCAACAATACGCTGTCCCTGATTGAGAAACAGGCGCTATTTCACAACATCAACGTTGTGAAGAAAATGGAAGAACAGATACCCTATATTCTGGGAGATAATTCCCAATTGCAGCAAGTGTTTATGAATATTATTTTCAATGCGGTTCAGGCAATGAAAGAAGTCGGAAAATTGACAATTAATATCTGGCATCACAAAAAAAATGATATGGTGATTGTCGAAATATCTGATACTGGCTGTGGCATACCTGAAAATCTGATTGGTCATATTTTTGATCCGTTTTTTACGACAAAAGAAGTAGGAGAGGGAACTGGACTGGGACTGGCAATTGCGTATGGAATTATTACGCGTCACAAAGGACGGATGGATGTTCAAAGTAAGGTCAACGAAGGCACAACGGTGACCATTAAAATTCCGGTGGCTAAAAAAGTGAATACGGATCAATAAAATTCTACTTGTTTGAATTTAAGGAAATGAATGGCTGTCGATTATTTCAAAATATTAGTTGCGGATGATGAGGACACAATCCGCCTCTCTTTCAAATTAATTTTAGAGAAAGAGGGACTGACAGCAGATATTGTCCAGGGTGGTAAAGAGGCGCTGAATTTACTGGGAAGGAACAAATACGATCTGGCATTTATTGACCTGATGATGCCGGAGATTGGCGGATTAGATGTTCTAAAAATTATCAAAGAAAACTACCCCCTGACAAAAGTAATTATAATCACCGGATTCGGTACAGTAAATACAGCGGTTGAAGCAATGAAATATGGCGCGTCTGATTTCATCCAAAAGCCATTTATGCCGGAAGATATTCGTCAGGTTTTAAAAAAATATTTAGTTGATAAAGCGGACAAGAAAAAGCGAACAGGACGCCTGAAATTTATTCGAAACGGACAGGTCGAGACAATCATCGGTGAAAGTCCGCCCATGCTCGAGGTTTACGATCTTGTTTACAAAGTCGCTCCTACGGATAGCACGGTGCTCATCACCGGAGAGACCGGAACCGGCAAGGAACTAATAGCCAAAGCCATTCATTACAATAGCCAGCGCCGGGACAAACCTTATCTGACCGTTGATTGCTGTTCGCTGGTCGAAACGCTTTTTGAGAGTGAATTGTTCGGTCATGTCAAGGGATCTTTTACCGGAGCAGATGTGACCAAGCACGGCAGTTTAGAATTGGCGAATGGCGGTACATTCTTTTTTGATGAAATTGGAAATATTTCACTCAATATTCAGGCTAAAATATTACGTGCAATTCAAGAAAAAGAAATTAAAAGGGTCGGTGGAACCGATATGATCAAAGTGGATGTCCGCGTAATTGCTGCTACGAATATGGATTTGAAAAAGGCAGTTGCCGAAGGTATATTCCGGAAAGACCTGTATTATCGGCTCAGTGTGATCCCGATTCATTTGCCACCGCTGCGAGACCGCTCCGAAGATATTCTCTCATTGGCCGAGCATTTTTTGGAGAAATATAATCAAAAGCGAAAAAGGAATCTGGCAGGTTTCTCTGATGACGTGAAAAATGTGTTTTTAAAATATCACTGGCCCGGGAATGTTCGCGAATTGGAAAATATGGTGGAACGTGCTGTTGTGGTCGAAGAAGGTCGAAAAATTACAATGTCCAGTTTGCCAGCTCACTTAGGAAAATTATCACTTGCTAAAGTTCAAAAAGATACCAGCGCGAAAACACTGTCCGAATTGGAAAAGGAACATATTGCGCAGGTATTGGAATCCACTAACTGGAACCGTTCCAAATCGGCTAAAATTCTGGGTATTGACCGAAAAACCTTATACGATAAAATCAGACGATATGAGATTGAGAAATCATAACAGCTCTCTGATTTTATACTGATCTATAGTTCAACTTCCTGACCTCTTCATCATCTACTATCAAAATTCATAGAACGCTAAATGACTGTAGCATTACGCCCCAAATATAAGTATTTATAAATTTTGGTGATAGCTATCACCCGCCAAAAGTGTAGAGAATCTCCACACTTTTTATAATATATGAGATTTTTTTGTCCTCACGGGCTTGACTTGTTAATTCAATAATAAATAGTTTGTTATGCGAGTAAAAGTAGCATAATGATACCTGGCACACAATTTGTATTTTAGGAAAACATCAATAAAATAAATCAGTGTTATGAATGATTAAAAACAGATTCATTGCAGGTCTGAGGAAATTTTGGAAAAAAAAATGAATGGTTCTGTGGTTGGTCGTGTATTAATGATTAACAAAGACCATGATAAAAATTTTGATAAATTAAGCTGGGCGCTGGCTTCGGCAGAGATTGAGTTGAGTTGTGAAAACGACCTCGGCGCAGCAATTCGTTATGCTCAAATCGAAAAATTTGATGTGATTTTACTCGATGCAAATATCGCAGGTATGCCGGTTGAACGAATTATTCAAATATTAAAGGAAATTGATCCGACGGTCAAACTTATCGTCAAAACAGATGTCAATTCAAAGGAACTGGAATCGAAAATCAGAAAAGAAACCATTTATTATTATCATCTGGATTCTTTTGGAACAGACGATTTGTGTTTGGCAATCAAAAGTGCAGTTTCTCAAAAGTACAGTGGCTTGGCTGAACCGATAATTCACAAAAAATCAGCTACCGAAAAAAAGCTGATTCTCATCGTAGATGAGGATGACAATTTTATTGAAATACATAAAACAAATTTAGAAAACCACAATTTCGAAGTCGATATCAGTTATGATGCGGACGAAGCAATCAAAATAGTTAAAGAAAAAAAGCCCGCTTTAATGATGATTGATATGAGTATTCCGGTCGGCGGTGATGGTTTGCATTTTATGGAGATGGTATTAGCAGATGAAGATTTGGCGAAGATACCGATGTTGATTTTATTATCAGTTGAGAGAATGGCAAAATATGAGAAAATAATGGAACGCATAAAAACTTCGCTGTCGGCCCGGGCTTTTTTGGAAAAACCTGTAAAAATTGAGGATGTGATTCCCCAGGTAGATGCGTTACTGAAACAGAATAAATCACTTTTCTCTAAAGAACGGCTTGATCAGAAATAGAATTAATTGTAACT
>CAYYMH010000049.1:0-13525 GCA_964472785.1 uncultured Cytophagia bacterium
GTCCTCTCTTAGCAAGAGAGGATAAAAAGGTGAAATCTTAAAACCACTTTGTGATGACTATAGTTATTCCCACCAAAACAACTTATCAACACGAAACCCATAACTCCGAACTCAAAACTTTTAAGTAAAAAAAAATAGATTAATGTAAAAAATACTTGACAAATACAATTAAATTTTGTATATTATGTACAGTTTAATTTACATATAGTTAGAAATAATTAACGAGTAGCATTTAAAATAGGGAGGAGGTGGTTATTTGAAATTAGGAAATCATGTGCGCCGTTGCCGGTTTGACCGGGATGAATTGTCACAAGAGCAATTGGCTCAAGCGGTGGGGGTGACCCGCCAGACAATTCATTCCATTGAAAAAGGCAAGTTCGTACCGTCAGCATTGCTGGCTTTGAAGATTGCCCGGTTTTTTGGCAAGCAGGTCGAGGACATTTTTTTTATTATCAATGATGATTAAACAATTTCATTCATAATTGGGAAAGGAGAAATCAATGCTTGAATCCATTATCAAACTCGTCATTATTTTTGTATTGCTCATCGCTGTAATTTTCTACTGGGTGCTTCCCCGCACACGTTTTGCGTCACGCTTACGGTTAACAGAGCCGGTTTTTATTGTGACGAATATCATCGGAATCTTAGTGGGGCTGATTGGACTAATCGCGGTAATTGTAATGCCTGAAAGAATCATCACAGCACATCTCTGGGAATTGATTGCATTGCCTTACGCATTAGTCTGGGGATACTGGTTGATTATCATTCGTATCAAGAAATCGACTGCTATCACTGATGAAAAACAGGAGCTTGACCTGTCAAAAGCTGGTGCCATGACCATGGCAAGTTCGATAATCATATTGGCATTCGTGTTCAATTTGGATTACAATGAAATTTTCCGGCTCAACAATGGGCTGTGGTTTCCGTTTTACCTGTTTTTGTCGATCACGCTGTTTTCGGTTTTTACGATACTATTCTATAAAAAAAATTAGCTACCCCAAAATTAGGAATTGAAGTAAATATATAGGTTGTTTGGGAGTTATAGCGCATATAGGGGTTTATTTCGTTTGCCATGGATTAACGCAGATTATCACAGATTAGGGGGACAGATTTTTCAAAACGACATCAAAAAATCTTTTTGATCAGTTGCCCGATCGATCTGAACGAAAGCAGTTCATAACTCTTATGTTTAAGGGGATAGGGGAATTCGCTGTAAATTTTTTCAATCTGAAAGGGATGAAACGCTTTTCTGATCTCTTTTTCGTTGAGACGACCTAATAATTTTATTTGAATCGTTTCTGTGGTCTGTGATTCACGCAAAAGAATAATACGCTGATCCGAGAGGACCTGTTTCAATTCCTGCAGGTCAACATCTTTTTTGAATTTCAAAAATTTTTGCATCGGTGCTTTTCTCTTTGATTGGTATATTTTTTAAAGTAACTCGGATTTAAATATAAAAGAGATTGATTAACATTGGGTAACGTTTATGTTAATCCTAAATTACAAAATATTTCCAAAAATAAAGTGAGATAAATCACTATTTGCAAAGAAAAATGAAATTATCTTCTCACTTCCGGACACTTCTTTTTGCCACGGATTAACACGGATTTTTACAGATATCTTCTCATATTTGAGGAAGATTTGTTAATAGACACTTCAAAATCCGTGTTTATCCGTTTACATCAGTGGCAAAAAATCTATTTTTAAAAAGTATCAATATCATTGAATTTTAAAATGGAATCATTCGGGACTCAATTTATTCGCTTGACTCGCTTGACCAGGTGGTGGAATCGTTTCAATAATTCACTTCAACAGCAAATTCAAATATTCTTTCATCTTTTACAGCGTCAATGTTGGTTTTCGTAAAATCATAATCCACTAACATTTTACAGTTATCAATAAAATGATAAACAATCCCGGTGATATACCGTTCCTGATATCCATTGTTTTTTAACTGGTCATTACTGACTCTGTCATATCGACCAATCAAACTTATTTTATTTCTAAAAAATTTTACTTCGGCAAACGTTGAATATCCTTTTTGTTTTAATGAAACACCGTTTTCGTTAATGAGCGAACCGTAGTAATTCCCGGTACCCTCAAAATACATTCCGGTCAAAATAATACGCCGGTGCTCCCATGATACGAAGCCAGCGTGTAAATCCCAATCCGGTGCTGCTTCGGTGTTACCTTTTCCAAAGGCATTGGTATAACTGAAGGCTAATTCCGGCAGAAACCAATACAACGGACGTAAGGTGAACCTACTTTCCAGAGTTTTATTCTGATTATGTTCGATGGCATGGTATCCGCCACCATTGTAAATGCCAACGGCCATACTGCCAATTTTTCCCGATTGATTCGTATCTGTTCGCTCGGCAAACTTCTCACTCAACTCTCCGCCCAGATTTGACGAAAACATGAATCCGTAGTCTGCAGTGTTTACGATTCGATTCCGTTCCAAAAACATGGTTCCCTGAACGCGATAATCATTGATGCATTGTTCTAAACTCAACCAAGGCCGGTGAACCAATCCAAATTCAATTGATGGATTTGAAAATAGTGATAGCTCTGGCAATTGATATTTCAAGTAACAGTACTTTAATCGCAATTCTACATCACCCATGCCATCGCCTTCCTGATCAACGGAAATATCCGATGTGATTCGACCGGAAAATTTTGCAGAGAATTTCTTTTCAAAAGTCAGGTAACCACGTTTGAGCAGAAATTCGTTGAATTTTTGAGCGTTTTCTTCGCCAGCCTGATAGCCTAAAAACCACTGCCCGGAAATTGACAGTCCGCGATAACCCAGCAATGCATTGAAAACATCTTTTATTTCCACATCCTGATCTTCGTTTTTATTCAAATCCGATTTGTTGGGATTCAGAAAATCGGAAAATAATTCTTGCGTCGCTGCAGTCGTTGTAAAACAAAAAATCAGTATGATCATTAAAAACGAGAATAATTTATGAGCCACTTTATTTACCTTCAATTTGATTTATCCGGAATTATTTATTAAGAAAATTTGCCAAATATGCTAATAAATGGTCTTCATCTTTGCAATCAGATGCACCCAACAGTTTATCCTCTGATTGAATCACTCCGGCTAACCCTTTGTAAGGGATTTTTTTATAAAGCACCGGTTTTCCCTCCAATTCGGCAGTGTTCCAGGTTTCTGATAATTTTTCCCAGACTTTAGTGACTGGTTCTTTCTCTGAAGGGAGAACCACAAACTGGCGATAGGTTTGATCTTCCTTTTGGTAAGTGGCATAAACGCAGCGATTGAGTGCACTGATGCCCAAAAATGCTTCCCGGTTGTAGCCCTCGGATTCATCCACTCTATTTTCTTCTGGCAGCAGTTCCAATTCCTCGGGTAATGCTTTCGATCCTTCCAATGCGGCTGCAATCGCTTTGACGACTAAATATCCGGAGCTTTCATCGAATTCGCCTTCGTAGGCATTGACTTTGACGTAATAAGTTCCCTTGAGCAGGAGACATTGGTAGGGAGGCGATACAACACCTTCTACGCCTAATCCCAAATCGGTGGCAGACTTGGGGCGTTCTGTTTTGTACATGCCAAACGCATTGATCCGGCTGCCCATGTCATAAATATCGACCGTGAACGTTAAATCCTGCCAGCTAAAATCGCGCGACAGCAGCAGTTTGAAGCCATATGCCAGGTAGGCATCGGCAGCGCCGTTGATGTATTCGTAAAGGTTTTCCGTATTGTAGGTTAACACTTTTGTTTCCGGTTTAAAACCGCTGATTTTAGGAAAATCCACGGCGGACAAATGTGCCCCCAGCAAAAGGGTGACGAATATGGTAAAAATATTTTTTTTCATTGGCTTTCCTTTCCAATAATTAAACCTATAAACCAGGTTTCTTAAAGAAACCTGGTTTATACAGAATTTTAAACTAATGTCAACAGAGAATGCGCTTTCGCAAGCTGAAGCGGAACATTCACACCATGAGGACAGGCAGCGACACACGGAGCATCGCAGTTGAAACAGTGGGATGCATTCCGAGCTGCCAGCTTGAGATATTTTTGCATAGCGTATTTTTCCATGCCGTGCGTTTCGTAGTAATAAGCATAGCGCATAATCGAATTTATCGGCAAATGATGCGGACAATTGGAAACACAGGTATCGCAGCCGTGGCGGCAATACTGACTATTGTAAGCGTATTTGTAATCTTCCAGAAATTTCAAATCAGCGGCTGATAATTTCGCTCCGGAGAGCGGGATTGTGTTGTCAACCAGATCAAAGGATCGCATCGAAATACAGGCGGTGTGCATATCCGGATTGGAGATCACCCATTGAATGCTTTTCTGACGGAGCAGTTCTTCTGTTTTTATGCCATACTTTTCAGCAAACGGCTTTGTCTTTTCGTAATCTTCCTGTCGCGATTCAATACGGCGCTTCAAACGCTGAAGCGCTTTTTCCTCTGACGTGCCGCGCTTCATGATTCGATCGACATATTCCTGCTGGTCTTGAGTCAGACTGTCCGGGTTAAATTCCACTTTTTCCAGTGAGCCTGGTGTCGTCTTCATCGCGGTAGCGCCGATGTTATGCTTTTTGCAGGCAGCTAAAATATTATCACCGGTTTCTTTGTTCATGAAGTTATAAACCAACAGCATCAAATCGAACCGCCCGTCTTCAGCGGCTGCGCAGAGTATCTCTTCCATGCTGTCTGATCCACCGCCATGGCTGGATAATCCGGCGTGTTTTAATTTCCCCTGAGATTTTAATTCATCGACGACCGCATGAAATCCTTCGTGATTCAGCATGGACACTGTTCGGGGATTGTGCATGTAAAGCGCATCCACGTATGGTGTGTTTAATCGTTCCTGACATTTTTTGAACCGGTCGAGAATTTCCTCCTGGGTGGCGTCTTCGTCAATATGTAATTTAGTAGTGATGAACACCTGTTTCCGGTCCATGTGCTGCAACGCTTCTCCGATTAATCGTTCGGACAAACCATTGCCGTAGCCCTCTGCCGTGTCAAAATAATTCACACCGCAGTCGTAAGCGTAGCGAAGCACATTCGCTTCTTTAAAACGGGTGGTGCCAATGGAAACATCCGACACTTTAAAACCGGTTCTGCCTAATACTCTTGTTTTTTTGATTTTTGGCGTCTCTTCCTCCTCTTGGGGGAGGATGGACTTTACCGGTGAAAAACGAAGCGCTGAACCGGCAATTGCGGCGCCGCCGAATTTAACAAAATCCCGGCGACTGACATTTTTTCGATTTGATTTTTTGGTCATAAAAATCCTTTCGTGTTTTGTTAGAATTTATATTAATTTCAATATTATCCTGCACCGCCTCCTGCTCCACCAGCACCTCCGCCTCCGCCTGCCGAAGCGCCACCTCCAACACCGGCTGCCGTACCCATTGTCATACTGGCAGCGCTGACCATTCCGGAAATCGAATCCGCAAACGCCGCAGGGGAGCTGCGAGATGTTGCCATAATATACCAGGGGAAAAAGTTCGTGTTATACTGATCCGGTAACGCCAGGAACATTTTTTTAATCGCCTGACTGCTGACGCCAAGGGCAATTCCATAAATGAAAAATTTTTCCAGATGTGTTTGCAGATTTGCTGTGTCTTTTTTATATTCATATTTTAAAATATAACGCCGGAAGGCGATCAATTTTTTACGGATTTGTCGTACTTCTTTTGTGTAGCGTAAAATGAAAAAAGACAGAATGAGTAATACAAATCCGGCCGCGAGGGTAATAAATCCTGAGCTACCAAATTTGATCAAAGCGAATATGCCCATAGCAATAATCACAACAGAAATCACCAAAGAAATAATCAACCCTTTGACGCTGTCTTTATTATAAAACGGACGATCACCCCATTGGGCGTTGATCAATTTTTTCCAGTTGTTAAACCACTTTGTCACCTTGGTTGACTGACTTTTAATCTCATTCAGTTCGATTTCCGGCTGGCCTGAGGCAAGCTCAGTAAAAATGAATTCGACCAAATCGCGTTCGTGTTCACTCAGTGTGTGCTTTTCTTTCTCGTATTTTGGCTGATCCAGTTTTGCCAAAAATATTTTTTTCTTCTTCGTTTTAAGCAAAAATTTCTTCTCTTTTTCTGTCTCTTCTATTTTAATAAACCCTTTTCGACCCAGATCCAGTAAGGTACTTACCATAGCGCCAGCCCCTACATTTTTTACGCTGTAAATATAATTGGCCAACGCCGGATTCAAATTATCGGGAATTTCAGATGAAATTTTCATGTGGTGAGGCAGCGGTTCCCGGTGTCCGTACGTGTTGTAGAGCACATAAAAAATTCCCAGTCCGATGAGAGCGATAATGATACTCACATTAAAAACGGTTTCCTTGTGTTTTTTTTTGAACTCGGCTTGTTTTTTCGCTTTTTCGCGTCTTAAATTGGATTGCCTTACCAACTCAGCTTCTTCTTCCATGATGGTTTCTTTTACGGAAAGTGGAGAGACTTTTTTGGCATCAGGAACCCACTGCAGCGGAAAGATGACCCGGGCTTCCCAAAAACTCTGCTGGGGCAAAGGCGCTACTTTGAAAATGATATTTCCATTCTCAAACCGGTAATCGCCGTGCAACGACCCATGCGCCCAGGCGCGAACCTGGCTGGTATCTGCTGGTTGCGGAAGTGATAATTGTACGCGAACATTGCTGATGGATTTTTGTTTATTCTCCCCAACAAATTTATAATAGAATTCGGCAACATCCTGATGCACAGTAACAACATCTTCAACCCGATAGCTGAGGATAAAGGTGCGGGTTTCACTGTCTGCGCTGTAGAACCATTTCACGTCAAATGTTTCGTCATTAATTTGGAGCTGATACGTACCGGGAATTTCATCATATCCCTCGACATAGCGGGAGTAATCATCCTTGAGGCTGAAATCGGTAACTGCACCCAAATTTTTTAGCGGCAGCGAGTAATCCGCCCAGCGAAAATTGCCGTCAAAACGATAGGTTCGGGATTCCTCAATGAGAAGACTTCCGTCGGATTGTATTTCGGAGTTGATCTGAACATCGTGAAGCCAGTAATCTTTTGCCGAAAGCGGAGAGATGAAAATAGAGATTAGAACAATAATAAAAAGAAAACCAGATGGAAATTGTAAAATGGTGTTGTATTTGTTTGATTTCATGTTATTGCTCCATTTGGAATGTTGTAATTATAACGTATGATTAATAAACAAAGTTCAAACTCTGCATCAATAAATACAGGTTGAATAAAAGGTGGACTTCACCTTTATTTTTCTCATCCCGTTTATCCTGCGCGACCAGACGCATCAGCCTTTGGCATGATCATCCTGTCAAGGAATTGATATTCAACCTAATTTTCTAAATTGAATATTTTTATTATGGTCACTATTTGATTATCTATGTGCCACTTACGACTCGATTTTTGGAGTGAAGTAACTGTGTTACTTTATGCAGCAACGCAGTTGCTGCACTCCAAAAGTTATCTCTTATCTTTTACCGTTTGTTTTACAATGTTAGGTTCAAATTGTTAATTTATCGGACGGTTATTTGATACTATTCAAGCAAAATCATTTTTTTCACGGATTGAAAATCTCCCATCCGAATCTTGTAAAAATATATTCCTGACGGCAAATTGAATGATTCAAATAACAATTGATGCCACCCGGCAGCATACTCCCGATCCGTCAGAGTGAGAACGCGTCTGCCCTGAATGTTGTACAATTCTAATAATACATGACATTTCTTTTTCACACTGAAACGGATCAGCGTTTTCGAGTTGAACGGATTGGGATAGTTTTGCGAGAGTGAAAAATTATGCACCTTAGCTTTGTTTTCCGCAACGTCAGTCGAAGTCACATGAATATACGCGCTGGCGCTCACATTCTGAGTCGTATCTTCATAGGATACAGTATGATCTCCCTCCTCGGTTGCCCGGTAATTACCTGTAGTATCCATTTCTCCGCCTGTTGCTGACCATTTTCCTTCGGTTTTAGTCTCATTTCCTTCATCGTCATAGCCTTTTGCTTTGAATTTCACGCTATCGCCTTTAGATACGGTAGTATCTGAGGGGAAAATGTTAATAAAAGCCAGCTTATCGATTTTTTCAAGTAAAACTCGTTGGATGAATAAGCCCCAACTGCCACTTACTTTTTTGTTATCCTTATTAAAACATCCATCGATTGAAAAAAGATTCCAGTGATTACTAAGCTTCATCAGTAGTGCAAAAGTTGAAGATGGTGAGTGACAAATTTTTAACAATAAAAATTGAAAAAGGTTTTCACGTGCTTTAACGGAATAATAATGTAAAGAACCGTTGGGAATACTGGCAACCACAATTGAATCCTGTAAAATGACATCCCAGATCAGCCCTGCTCCGCTGGTGCTGCCGGCAGATGAGATGTCTGACGGATCAGTCAAATCAAACATCTCCATGTACCAGTCAGTTTCAGTATTGCTGCCCACAATGGCTAAAGTATCTACTGCGTCGATGGTGATGGGTGCACCTTGAGTCGCAACTGAATTGAGTTGAACGAGATTTGAGGAATCGGCAATGTCCACCACGAAAAATCCTTTGTCAGTCTCATCCTTTTGATAGGGAATCAGTGCGAGTAAGCTGTCCTGTAAAATGACCAGATCATTTCCCTGACCTTCAAAAACGAACTCCCCTGTCTCTTGTTGCGGATCGGAAGGATTTGAAATATTGACGACTTCAAGGATGGATTGAGTGCCATTTTGAGCTAACAGGTAGGCAAAATTACCGTGAATTCCCAGTTCGTTAAGCTTTGGATGAGGCGAGGAATAATTACCGACTTCAAATATATTGGTTGGATCTGTTACATCGATGATGTGCATTTTACTGTGCTGACCCCCGAACTGATCATTTTTCAATCCGTACAGATAATTCTCTTCAACTATTATTCGTGAAAGGTGAGTCCAGGCTGTGTCCGAGCCTAATAACACCGGATTTAACGTGTCTGAATAGTCGTAAATCCATAATCGCTCGAAAGACGCCAGATACAGCGTATCCCCTTTGGAACACATCGCTTGCGGATCCCAGGGTTCCTCATATCGCAGCTCAATCTCAGGCTGCGCAGGATCCATGATGTTGATCGCAATAAAGCCAACCGAGCTTCCACCGGTGGCAGCGTAAGCATAGGGATAATTTACCTGAAACGACTCCACGTTCGGGAATTCGCCCTGATCAAATTTCAAATAGCCTACCTGTCCCGGATTTTGATAAGGAGACAGCTCCACGACAAACAGCTCCACACTCCCATCACAGGCAATGTAAGCGATGCCGTCGTTAACGGAGATGTACTTTGGTGATTTATAATACGTCTCTGAATTTTCTTCGACTTTCGTTTCGAAAAAACCGATTTTGGTCGGATTCTCCGGATCAGTAACATCGATAATTTGCATACCGTAATTGGGATATTGGCTAATTGCAGCACAAGCGATATTGTCAAAAACAAACACATCTGTAGCTCTCGGTAGATCGCATCCGCCAACCCATGTTGGATTTGACGGATTAGTTATGTTGTAAATTTCGAATTGCTCATTGGTGCCGACATATAAATATCCATTCTGCGCAAACGATGCGTTTGCAGATGTTTGAATGGTGCTGATTTTTGATGGTTGTTCAGGCATTCTGATGTCAATGATGTTAAGGCTGTCCTCCAGCGACAGATACACAAAGTGGCTGTCAGCGAAAATTTTTGCCTGACTCCATTGTGCCGGGCTTTGCACGCACAGCGACGCACTGATCATCGGATTGAGTGGGTCGTGAACGTCGATAATTCTGATGAATGACGAGTCCTGGTTCCGGTCGAACAGATATAGATTGTTGTTAAAGTAGCAGGATTCAATGGGCTCATCCGGCAGCTCGTAGGAAGCGACTTTGTTTAATTCGTCCCCTGTTAGGTCGAGTACGCTGAGCATCGTTCCCTGGCACAGAAAAGCATAATCTTCGGAAACAGCAGCACAGCTTGCATAACCGCCAAAATGACCTACCGGTCGAACGGAAATTCCGTTTTGAGAACTGGAAATTGAAATGGTGATCAGGATAAACAGAAATACGAAAAAGATGATGTGTTCAAGATGTGATTTCTTCCGGTCAAAGTTCATTGTGAATTCCTTTCTTGTTTGGTTTGGGTGAATTAAATGAATTGAGATGTATTATTCAATTTATAAATAAATTCTAAAGTTGTCAAGAAATTTTTTGTTTTAAAATGATTCCATTCGTCATAAAGATGTTGAAATTGAATTGGCTTAACATTGTTTAACTTGGCTCAAAAAAAAACAAAGTCATTAAAATTTAAAAAAATAAAATATTTTCTTGATAATTGATGTTGTTATGATTATATTTTTACAAACAACCTCACGCTTGGAAAAGGAAATTTTTTAGAGATCATGCGGATGAAATTGTTTCTCATATTCCTGATTTTGATGGTGCTTCTTTTCTTTTTTGTTTGGCGAATTTTTTCGGACTTGCCGAACGAAAGCGCCATCCTGAATTTTATGCCAGTAACAACAGTGAATGACTTTAATTATGTTAACTGGGACCAGAGAGATAATCAGCCGTTACGGAAATACGTCCTGCTGAATTCCATTTCGATCGACCTGATCAAACCGGTTATCATTAGCGAGGACGATACTTTTTTTCGACACTCCGGCATCAACATGGATGAGTTGAAAAAAGCGTTTCGGGAAAATTTACAGAAAAAACAATTCGCGCGTGGCGCGAGCACGATCACGATGCAATTGGCACGCAACGCATTTTTATCCCGAACAAAGACTATTACACGAAAGATGAGGGAGATTGTCATCACCAAACGGATCGAAGAGACGCTGACCAAAAGACAGATTTTGGAATATTATTTAAATGTGATCGAATGGGGACCTAATGTGTACGGCGCTGAAGCCGCAGCCTACTATTATTTTGGGAAATCAGCGTCCCAGCTCAATTTGGCTGAAGGATCGCTGATGGCGGGAATCCTCCCCAATCCGATTTATTACAATCCGTACGAGAATATGCGCGGCGCCAAAAGAAAGCAATTGCGCGTTTTAAGACTGATGCGGGACGCCGGACTGATTTCGTCGTCACAAATGAAAGAAACTTTTGATACGCGATTAAGATTCAGAAAGGTAAAACGCGACGATCAGATTCTTGATGAACGGTTCAAAGCCTCGCTGTTTGATTCGCTGTTGAGAAGCCCCAGAATTCCGGATAGTCTGAAAGCCAAAGCAGACTCAACCGGCATTATTTATTTACCCGAGGATTAATTATGTTATCAACTAAAAAGCGACATATCGTAGGAATGATAATTTCGATTATGATTATCTTTAGTTTGACTTTTCTGATGGCGCAAACACAGGATGACTCAACAACAGTCACTAAAGTCGATTCCGTTGAAATTATCAGAAATGAGATTTTAAAGAATCCGGGTGATTTAAATTTGAAACTAATTTTTGCTGATTTCTTAATAAGAAGCGAAATGCTGGATGAGGCAGAAGCATTATACAAAGAAATGCTCGAAATCGATTCGCTGTCGGTGAAAGCGCACACCGGACTGGGACGCGTCCATTTCAACCGGCAGCCCAGTAAAATCATTCCCTGGGAACGGTTGAAGGAATTGTTTAAAAAGGATCACCGCTCAAAGGCGATTATGCAATTTAAAAAAGCGCTGGAGATCGATCCGAATTATCTTCCTGCGCGGTACTATTTGGGGAGGTCGTATCTGGAAAAGGATGACGAGTCGAGTTTGCAGGCTGCCGAAGCTCAGTTCAAATTCTTGATGGAAAAAGATGAAGCATACCGGGACATCGTTTATCAGCTCGGACATACGTATCAAAAAATGGGGAAGTATCAGGAGGCGTTGGCTTATTTTCGGGGCATAAGTGAAACCAGCGCTGATTATGCCCGGGCTCGGATACGCATGGCAGAGATTTATTTTGAAACAGGGAATTATGAATTGTCCACTACAAATTATTATGAAGCCATGGAAACGCTCGAAGATGCAGAGATTTTGGATTATTTATTTGATGAACAAAAAATATTGTTAACGGATGAAGAGAAAACACTGTTTGAATCGACACCTTATCAGGATAAAAAGCATGTGTTCAAGTCATTTTGGAAACGGCGCGACCCGGATCCGAGCACAGTTGAAAACGAGCGGTTGACAGAGCATTTTCGCCGCGTCAAATTCGCCAGAGAAAATTTTCACTTTACCGCGCCGCCGTACTATGATGATCGCGGGAAAATTTATATCAAATACGGCAAACCTGACGGGCGTTATAATTCCCCGATGGGGAACATTCCAGCCAAGGACAATGAATCCTGGTCTTACGAAAATGTGGAAAAAGGGCTGGTGTTCGATTTTGTTTCCGAGGGTGGATATTACCGACAAGTGCAAGATTTAACCGAAGCTGCCTTGGCCGGATATGGTTTTGATCAACGATTGTATTTAGCAGGAAATCTGTATTATGACCGTAGCCATTTGAGTCAGACTTATGCCAATTTATCAGCCAATTTTTCAATGGATCGTTTGAATAATTATCATGTCAAGCGAAGTGAAGCGTTGGACAAATATCCGGGTGAAATTTATCGACCCGACAAAAGGCTATATCAGTTTCCTTTCATCACCAAATGGGCGCAATTTAAGGATGATCAAAGTAACAAAACCCGTGTCGAGTTTTATTCCTCCTTCCCGGGTATTGTACTCAGCCCGGATGGCAAAGATGAGCAGATGCTGAAAAATTTGGATTTTTTCATCGAAATTACTGACTCCGTATTTGATCAAGTCATCAAGGAGGAAAAAAGATACGCCTATGAAATCAGTTCATCGGAACAATTAGCGGACCGGCATTTTTTATTCCAGAACGATTATCTCATTGAAGAAGGCACTTACAGCGCTGCGATTGTGCTGAGCGATGTGGAGGAAAATACCAAAGGCGTTAAAAGGGAGGAAATTACTGTCGCAGATTTTGATTCGGATGAACTGATGTTGAGCAGCCTTCAGTTATCCTCGTTGATTGAACCGGTGAAAAATCCTGATAGTGATATTTTTGTAAAAAACGGTTTGTCCATCACACCTTATGCGTTTTACCGTGTCGTTCGAAAAAAGCCGATTTATCTCTATTTTGAAATTTATAATTTGAGTTTCGATGATCAGGGAACAACCGATTATGAAATCGCCTACACTGTGGAAACGATCAAACCCCAACGCAATTTTTGGCAAAAAACGATTGGCAGCATCGGGCGCATGTTTAGCGGACCCAAAGAGAATGTGATCACGATTTCTTCGGCACGCAGCGGTGAGGAGAGAGATACATTCGAATATATGGCGCTTGATTTGAAAAATTTACCGAATGGGGAAACGGTATTAACTGTGAACGTGACGGATCAAAATAGCAACGTTGACGTACAATCTTCAATCGAAATGCTGTTGATTAATTGAAAAGCGGAGTTCATCCGTCAGGATTTTAGATTTTGTGTCGGAAATAAAATGCTAACGCATTAAATCCGAAAAAGGAAATGCTGTTGATTAATTG
>CAYYMH010000049.1:13625-16584 GCA_964472785.1 uncultured Cytophagia bacterium
GGAAATAAAATGCTAACGCATTAAATCCGAAAAAGGAAATGCTGTTGATTAATTGAAAAGCGGAGTTCATCCGTCAGGATTTTAGATGTTTGTGGGAAATAAAATGCTAACGCATTAAATCCGAAAAAGGAAATGTTATTGATTAACTGAAGGAATTGGAATTCATCCGTCAGGATTTTATTTTTTGTATCGAAGATATCCCATTTAGTAAATTACATCAAACATTCCCCCCTTGCCCTTTTTCAAAGGGGGGATACGAAAACGCTCCCTTTGAAAAGATATTTAGGGGAATGTTTAGTTAATTCCGTGAAGAAGAATAAATTCACATAAACAAGAATAACAGGGAGAACATTAACGTATGGCAGAACAAAAGAAAAAAGGTGTGTTGAGTTCTTTTTCTAAAACCTACTGGGTTGTCGTCTTTTTTGAATTTATGGAACGTGGTTCGTACTATGGGATGATGAGTGTGTTGTCGATTTACCTGACTGATGTTTTAGGATTTGCCAAAACAAGTGTGGGGCTGATTAAGGGAACGATTCAACCGATTTTGTATTTTCTTCCGATTATCAGCGGCGCGCTTGCGGATCGGTTCGGTTACCGAAAAACATTGACGATAGCGTTTGCACTGTTGGGCGGCGGTTATTTTCTGACCAGCCAGGTGACTTCGTACACCGCAGTTTTTCTCGCACTGTGTGTGATGGCGCTGGGAGCCGGAACGTTCAAGCCGATCATCTCCGGATCCATTGCCCGGACCACGGACAAATCGAACAGCACATTGGGATTTGGTATTTATTACTGGTCGATTAATCTGGGCGCGTTTCTCTTTCCGTTAATCCTGGTGCCGTTTCTGAAAAACAGTCCGGTGTTTGGCTGGAAATGGGTGATTATCGCTTCTGCGTTGGGAACCGGCGCGATGATTATTCCGACACTTTTTATTTACAAAGAGCCACCCAGAGATAAATCTGAAAAACAAAAGAAAGAGCTGAATCTGATCAAAACAGTTGCCAACGCGTTTGAAATTATTTACAGTCCGTTTGTGCTGATCTACCATTATCTTCGCTCGGCACAGAGCCGGAAGGTACTGGTTTATATCATTATTGGACTGTTGCTGGTACTGTCGTTCTGGCAATACATCAACCGGGAACCGGTGACCGAAAAGTTTAACCGGGCAAGTCTGATACGGAATAGTTCGGCGCTGACTTTCTTTATCGAACGTGATGTGATGAAAAAATATTCGTATCAAATTGATAAAGAACATGTACTGCGAAAGGGACAGTACAGCATCATTTTTGACTTTGAGACCAAGCTTGAATCCATTGACCTTGTAAAAAAGGTTATCAGGAATGGACAGGATTTGTCGGTTACGATTTTTAAACCGGAGAGCGCTGATCTTTACCAGGCATTGAATAATCAGTTGAGTCCCTATGTCGAATTTTCCAAAGCGGATTTGGATTCAGTGTTAGCCGCGTTTCGTCAAAATAAGGTCAATCGGGTTTCTGTGACTATTGCCAAGCCGGATAATTTTGATTCATATAAAAATGACCTGTTGAACAAACTTCAATCCTACAGCGATTTTGCCAGTCTCGGCAGGGAACCAATTGAAAATTTATTTGACGCCGTCACAGAAAAGTCGATCATCAAGGTGGAAGTCAGCGACGAAACAACGGGGGATGCATTTGAAGTTCAAAAAGTTGCCTCAAATAATCTCCACGTTAAAATTTTTCAACCTGACGAGCTTGCGTCATTTAAAGCAGAGCTGGTGGAGAAAATTCGCAGCTATGAAAATTACGTGTCCATGACACATCCTGAATTGGAAGAACTGATCAACAATGCCCAAAACCGCTCGTTCTTCACGCTGTTCATCGTGCTGCTTTTTATCAGCAGTCTGATCATTCTGGCGATTCAGAAAATATACGAACATGCCGCGCGCAATGTGAAGTTGACATATAATCTTGTGGCGACTCTAATCATTGTCGGCGTTATCTGGCTGCTGCCTGGACTGGATATGTTCTCGCGGATCGTTAGCACAGTCATCTATTTCACGGTACTTTCGCTGTTCACCATCGAGACCGACGATACGGAAAAATTCAAAGCCAATTTCCGGTTTCTGCTGATGATCTTTATCTATTCCGGTTTCTGGATTCTCTACTTCCAGATGTTCGATTCCGTGCTCTGGTATGTGAAGGCTTATGTGGATGCGACTTCGTTAAATAATGCCGTGAACAGTGCACTTGGTTTCATTGGCATTCACATCAATTGGTTTTTCGATGTGGAACACGTCACGGTGATAAACGCGGGTACGATTATTTTACTCCAGTTATTTGTTTCCAGCATCGTTAAAAATGCCAAAGCGCTGCCGACAATGATTTCCGGAATCGTGATGGCGACGATCGGCATGGCGATTTTAGCCATTTCAACGGATATCTGGATTTTTATGGCAGGGATCATTATTTTTTCAATTGGCGAGATGACGGCTCATCCCAAATTTATCAGTTACGTCGGACTCACCGCGCCAAAAGATCGCGTGGCAACTTACATGGGCTACATCTTTCTCTATGGCGTGATTGGCAGCAGTATCGGCGCTATTTTGGGCGCAAATCTCTACGTCCATTTTGTGGATAAACTAAACCAGCCGCGCACCCTGTGGCTGATTTTCAGCGGTATCGGGATTGCCACTATTGTGGGGCTGTTGCTTTACAATAAATTTACTCCGAAAACTGACGAAGGAGAATATGATTCAAAGTAAGCCGTATTTGTGCACATAAAGTTTGAATTTTAAATTGGGCAAAATAATTTTGGGATGGTTATTTTGCCCTTTTTTATCGTTTGTAAATACCTTCGACATCTTCAGCGGATTTCTCCAAAATATGATACCCGGTTAAAATGAAATAATACAAATTTACATCGGAGAAATGGCATCTTACATCGGAGAAATGGCATCTTACATCGGAGAAATGGC
>CAYYMH010000049.1:16684-31132 GCA_964472785.1 uncultured Cytophagia bacterium
TCGGAGAAATGGCATCTTACATCGGAGAAATGGCATCTTACATCGGAGAAATGGCATCTTACATCGGAGAAATGGCGTCTTACATCGGAGAAATGGCATTTTACATCGGAGAAATGGCATCTTACATCGGAGAAATGGCGTCTTACATTGGAATAATGGCATCTTACATCGGAGAATTGGCATCTTACATTGGAGAAATGGCATCTTACATCGGAGAATTGGCATCTTACATTGGAGAAATGGCATCTTACATTGGAATAATGGCATCTTGCATTCAAATAATGTGATCTTACATTCTATTAAAGGTATTTTGCATTGGAAAAATGGTATCTTACGTTCATTAAAAAACATTCTACATTGAAAAAAGAAATCTTACAAGAAAAAAGCCAATTTTTAAAATCACCTTCTAACAAGACAAAATGGTGAATTAGATGGTAAAAATTACCTTACTGATGAAACGAGGGATGGTTCCTCGGAAATATATTTTTACAGAAATGAAACTCAATATTCTTAAATAGCAGAAAAATATTAAAAAATTAATTTAGTTGTTGACAATTTAAAAAAAATTTATATATTGAAAGAAACAAATATTTAGCTAAAATTATAAAATGGACTTAAGACTCATTAATTACCATACAATAGTTGACAAAGACTGTCCGTCATGTGACAGATAAATTATATGCTCAAACAGACAAATTCACAATAGTCACCACCTACGCATACTTCTTTTCGGGCGATCTTTCTGATATATTTTTTCACTCTCATGTTGTTTGGATTTGTGAATTGTTTCGTTTTTGTGCATTGTTTTTTTTGCCTGAAGAAAGATTCAAAAAGTAAATCTAATAGGATTTGCTAAAACAGAGGGGCTGAAATTGCGATCCTATCAACTTCCTGATCTTGATTACCTGAAACTTCGCTTTCATCTCATCGCCCAGGTGGATTGCACACTACCATCCTGGAAGGGCTCTCTAATCAGAGGAGCATTCGGACACGCGCTCCGCCGCACTGTCTGTACCATGAAACATGGGCAGGAATGCAAGGAGTGCATGCTTCGCTCCCAATGCGCGTACACCCGGCTATTCGAAACCTTTGTCACCAAACCGCCACCGCCATTTCTAAAAGGACTGCCCGATGCACCCAGACCGTTCATTTTCGAACCCATGGATGACAATAAAAGTTACAATGCCGGTGACATCCTCTGGTTCGATCTCATCCTCATCGGTGACATCGTCCAGTATCTACCCTACGTCGTATTCGCCATCTACCAAATGGGAAAAACAGGACTGGGACGTAACCGCTATCCCTTTGAACTGAACCAGGCGTTCTGCCTGCAACCCAATGAAAAAGACGAGCAGTGCTGGAAACTAATCTACGATGGCGAGTCCGAGCGGATTCTCTTCAAACCGGATGCGCTTACGCTATCTGATAACGAAGCTGATGACACTCCGGATTCCATTAAACTCAATTTCCAAAGCCAGACCCGTTTTATCATAAACAATGGACTCACCATGGATTTCACCTTCCGTATGCTGGTGTTCAAGATTCTGCGCCGGACCCTGGAATTAGCGCATTTCTACACACCCAAACAAGACATCGAATGGGAATTCCACGACTTTTTAGTATCAGCAGATGACGTAAATATCACTCAACGCAACCTTCGCTGGCTGGACAAAGGCCGCTACAGCAACCGTCAGCGCACCAAGATGAAAATGGGCGGCTTCGTCGGCGACATCGTCTTAAATGGAAGCGTCAAAGAGTTTTCCAATTTACTTAAATATGCGGAGGTTGTACATGTCGGCAAGGGTTCGACGTTTGGGTTGGGGAAAGTTGAGATTTCAAAATAAGTTTATGACAGACTAACTATTCAAATTAGCGAATTAGAAAGGAAAAATATGTCATTAATAGAAACCATTAAACCGAGCAAGCTTCACTCATTCTTTATGTTCCCATTTCAATTCAGTGAAAAATTTAGTTTGGAAGGATTAAAAAAATTAATCGAGGAAAACAATACAATCTGGCAATATGAGGATTATCAAGTAAAAGATGGACTTAGGTATAATGAATATTTTTATTTTTATCCTCATCTGAGAAATATATTATTTTCTAATAGAGAGATAGATGATATGGATATGAAACGAGCCTTTTTTAGGGCAAAGAATATTCATTCAGAAAAATTAGAGTATACTGTCATCCTGAAAGATGATGTAACATATTCCTTACCTCTGGAGCAGATTTATTTACACTTATTCGAAAATAGAACCGGAATTCTTGTTTTCGAAGTAGTGCAATTAGATCAAAAATATAATTTACAGCAATACCTAAAATTTATCGACATGGGAAGAAGAATTTACATTCCTTATCTTAATCAGCATAAGGAGATACCCTCTAACATCGAAAAAGACGAATTACATTCAATAAATTTGTTTGATTCAATACTTCACCAGCAATGTCCTAAAAAAATTGTTATTGATCGAAAGCATGGATTAGAGCATGATTTTGTTACTGATTTTAATTTCGATAAAGATAAGCCAGAAAGCTATGGATTGAGTAATATCATTAGAAAGCTATTAGATTCCGGCGAGTTTAATTTTGAGAATGAAGCCTATAAATCGACTATCGATGATAGAATGTATACCCACACCTATTATGAAATTGGTGATGTTAAACAATCCGGCAATGATCTTTTCCTAAAACAAATTAGAGAATATTTTAATAAGGATAATCATTCAATTGAAAAAATCAATGACGCTGCAAAAGTTTGGTACCAGATGATTTTCATTGATAGTGGTAATGAGCCACTATGCAAAAATGATCAAATGTTAAAAGAACTGTTAGACAAGGCAACATATAAGAGATGGACCGAGTCGGGCTCCTTATTTGGTTTTTCAAGGTATAGTACATCCTTTGTTGCCAATTGGGAAGTACTTCGCGGTCATTTTGAATCTATGTACTATCAATTTGCTCTCTTGAATTTATTTTATCGTAATTCATTGCTTCTGTTTTCCGACCGCACTATTAAAATTTCAGAAAATATTAAAAAGTCATCGGCAATGAACCATCTTCAGAAATTGCAGGAAGATATTATATTATTTGAAAATAAATATTGGTTCAGAGAAATATCTGCTCAGGAACAAGGAATAGAAATGTTTGATCAATGGGAGAAACAATACAGGAATAACATATTGTTACAAGATGTGAAACAGGGGATTTTAGAGCTTTACACATACTTTGACTCACAAAGAGAAAAGAAAAATGAGAAGAAATTAAAATTATTAACAATAATAGCTGGATTGTTCTTTCCAATCACAATTGCTATAGACATCATTTCTAATGATTTACAAAATCAGTCTTTCATTTGGAAGTTTATTAACAGATGTCACTTTGTAAATTATGGATTGGGAGTAAGCATAGTTATCTTTATTTGCATCGCCTTGTATTTACTCAAACAACCAATTCGAACATTGATAAATAAAATTAGAAAAAAATAAATGAAATTTTCATTCTTTCTCGGCGGCTACGATGCTGAAATGTGTGAAATTAAAAATTTGCTTCACCGGCATCAACAAAAATCTTATGATAAACATTTAAGTTGGGGTGCAAGATTAAGCAGTTACAAAATGGAATTAACTGACATCAAAGAAGAAGAAGTACCTGTTCTCGTGGAACTGATAATTGATATTCCTTTATCGGATAGAGCAATCATTATTGATCACCACAGAAAAAAGGCTGGTAAAAACAAACCCTCGTCTATTGAACAGGTAGCAGAGCTGTTGAACATCAAGCTTAACAGGTGGCAGAAATTGATTGCTGTAAATGATGTCGGCTGGATTGGTGGTCTTATAGAATTTGGAGCTACTAAAAAGGAAATCGAGGCGATAAGAAAATATGACCGAAAGTGCCAGGGAGTAAAACAGGAACATGAAAAAGCAGCCGAGATTGCAATTCATAATTTGAGAAGCTATAATTCATTGGCAGTTTTAGAACTACCCCACAATCATGCTTCTACTGTTATGGATAGAATATACAACAAATATAAAAATATTTTAGTTTACACTCCGGAACAAACCAATTTTAGCGGACGGGGATATATTGTCAAAATGTTAGCTAAAAAATATCCTGAAAGCTGGTATGGAGGGAATTTACCAGATAAAGGGTTTTGGGGAATAGAAAACAAAATAATAAATATAAAAAACATTGTCTTAACATGGTTGAAGGAGGTATGAACATGGCAGAATTTATTAATGAAAAATTTTTAATAAATATATTTACACCTCTTGTACTATATGGAAATAATCAATTGGAGGCACAAGCCAATTCCATAAGGGGTGAATTAAGATGGTGGTTGAGAGCACTAATTGGAGAAGTAAAAAAAGCTAGGGATGCCGAAAATGTTATTTTTGGTTCAACTGATAGAAGCTCAAAACTTAAACTAAGGGTAGTAACGCCTAAAACAGATAGACCGATACAAGTAAATGATTTAAAATTTAAAAAATGGCGTCATGATTTGTTTTACTTTAATTACTATATTGCAAATAAATCAGCTTTTAGGAATAACTCAAATATTAAAATTACAATGTCCTTAGATGATTTTAACACAAAAGAAACACAATATCGTTCTTATTTTTACAAAACATTGCAATTGTTTTCAATATTTGGAGCTTTAGGTGCGCGCTCAAGAAAGGGATATGGATCTTTTTCAATGTCGCACATCGAAAAAGAAAATGGTAAAAAAAATATTATAAATCATATACAAAATCCAGAAAACTTAAAAGAAGAAATTAACAAAATATTCATAGAGCTAGATAGAACAAACACTAATATTAAAGGCTTTTATAACCTTTTTAACGCAAAAGTTTTTATTGGTTACAAACATGATAATGTTGGATATGATTCATACGAGGATGCTTTGAAGGATATTATTAATAAAATGAGAGAGGATGTTAGGAATGATAAGAAAAATTCAGGATATTTTGAAATTAAAGAATTAATACAGGAATTTATAGAAAATAATGCAATAACGAGTATTCCAAACCAGCTAACTATCGAGTCTGCGGCATTTGGATTTCCGCTTAATTATCAGTCAAGAACAATAAGAAATAAAACGGGATATCAAAATAGTGTCATAATTAATTTAAAAGGACACGAGAGAGTTGCATCTCCTGTGTTTATCAAAATCTATAAGATTGGTCAAAAATATTATCAATTAGTTACCTACTTTGAAAATAACATACTTAAAACAGGTCAAAAAATTGAACTCAAATTTAATAAATACAGAATGGATCATAACCGTAAAAAAAAGGATGTTGCTGATTTCCTGTGTGAAACAAAATTAAAAATTACAACTACTAATGAAGGTGTTCCAATTTTTGTTAATAGATTTTTGAATAAATTAGAACCAATAATAGAATAAAGGAGCAGCCAACATGCCATACAAAGCCATATTCGAGATTGGCCCCATTTCTGATTACATACATTCCACACGTAAAACAAAAGATCTGTGGGGTGGTTCTTTTCTGTTTTCATATTTAATGGGCTATGCCGCTAAATTAATCATTGAACATGAAACAGGTAAAAAAAATATTCAATTATCTGAAATTAAAGAAAACATTAATAAAAAAATACTTCGACCTAATTTATTTAATGATCCTTTGTTCAACTTGGCGTCTGGCACAGAGCCGGAAGCGAAAATAGATGCTGGCAGTATCCCGGATCAGTTTTATTGTGAACTTGAAAATGAAGATACTCCAAAAATGGTAAAACAAGGATTATTAAAACATCTTGAAACGCTTTATGACTCCTGTTTAACAAAATTAATGGAAAATTATAAAAGAGTCCCTACTGACCGGCAAAATGGAACTGTCAAAAAACAAATTCAAGACTACTTTCGATTTTTCTTTGTATTATCATCAAATAATCAAAATCAAAATGTATTAAAAAATGCAAGTGCTACACGAGCTGACCTATTTGAAATAACAACATTCAAGGATGAGGTGAATTCACCCGAATCGAAACATCAAAAGTGTTCTTTGTGCGGAGATCGTCAAAAAGTGATCACATTGTTGGAAGCCAGAAGAAATAAACGCGATGAACACCTATGTGCGATTTGCACTATAAAAAGAGGATTGCTCGATAATTTCAAAAAAAATCTGAGTTTTGACAAATTTCAATCAACCACCGATATTGCAGCACAGATTCCAAAACAGTTAGCATTAGATCATTTTGAGAATTTCAAAGAGCTAATGGACGAATTTAGAAAAGCCCACGAGGAATCAAAAGAAGCAAAGGACGAACTGAACTTTAGAGAACAGGAAGAGCTAAAAAGATCAACTTTAAACGCTTCAATAATTGAAAAACTGTCGTATCAATTCTATTTTTCTGATCACCAGAAAGCGAATAGATTGAGAGAGGCTATCTCTGAAAAAGCAGAATTGAGGGAAAGGTTTTGGGTAAAACATGGTTACTTTTCGATTGTTGCTCTTGATGGTGACAATACAGGAAAGATAATGGAGGAATTTGAGAAGAAAAATAAATTAGCCATTTTCTCAAAGGCTGTTCAAACTTACACACGCGACACAGCAAAAATTATAAATAATTATAATGGTCAGTTAATTTATTGTGGTGGTGAAGATACTTTGGCAATCATTCACCCAATTAGATTATTGAACGTTGTTAAAGAATTAAACTCTGCATTCCAAAATTCTTTTTCGGAAGCGCTCAGGCAAATACCTGATTATAATCCAAAGCTATCCATTTCTGCCGGGGCAGTAATGTGCCATCACAAACATCCATTAAGTTTAGCCATAAAAAAAGCGCATCACATGCTGGATTTTGTGGCTAAGGATGTTAGTAATAAAGCCGCTTTAGCCGTTCGATTAATCAAGGGCGGTAGTGACCGCTGTGATTTCGTTTGTAAAATTGCTGATAGTGAATACAATTTAAATCATTTTCAAGAACTAATAGGTAGTGATATTCCGAGAGGATTTGTCTATAAACTGATTGATGAGAAAGAAATACTTGCTAATACATTAACTGAACCGGATAAACTCATTTACTATTTATACTTTTTATTCGAAAAGACAAGAGCTAAGATTGATGATTCGGAGAAATTAATTATTAAAACAAAGTTAGAAAAACTAAAACATATATATGAAAATAGTGCTGGCAACTTTGAAGAAAAATTTCAGAAGATAATAGACTACTTATACTTTGCACGTTTTCTGGAAGGAGGTGAATGATGAAACATTATCTTGTTCGTCCATTTGATGTTCTGTATTTTCGAGGAAACAAGGCGTTCGATTTTGGTGAATGGTATTCGGAGGGCGTTTTCCCGCCTTATCCTTCTACATTTCAGGGCTTTGTTCGAACTGTACTACTTAAAGCCAACAATTTAATAGTTTCTGAAAAAGAACTAAAACCGGAAGCGGATAAATTAATTGGCGACGATAATAACATGCCTTTTGAAATCTGTGGTCCTTACCTGCTTTTTAAGGATGAGTTTTATTTACCCACTCCATTTGATATTCAGCCAGACAATAATAACGGTAAAGCGAATCAAATTCGGCTCTCTGAAGATGGGATCAAGACGGATCTCGGCTTTAAAATTCATTTCGCCAATTTTGATGAAAAACCACGTTACCTACATTGGCAGGAAGAATTGTGTTCATTGAGTAGCATTAATGAATTTCGAAAAAATTGCATTTTCATTAGGCAAAGTCAGTCGAACTCTGATCATGTAATAAATGATATCTCACCAATAGAAACTGAAAATCGTGTCGGCATACAGTTGGACTATGGAAACGGAACTGAAAAGAAAAAAAATACAAAAGAGTCCATGTTTTACATGACTCCCTACGTGCGCCTCAACGATCATTGCCGGTTATACTTTAATCTGACTATTGACACCCCTAATTTGGACGGAGTTGATTGTAAATTAGGCTCCGAGGGAAGAGGAGCAATTTGTGAAATAACAGATAAAAATCTTAACCTGAAGATGGAAGATAGCTTTTACGAAGATATCGTTATGAAGGATAACGTTTTTAAACTGATTCTTTTACAACCGGGTTTGTTCGAACATGGCTGGTTACCCTTTGAGCCGGAAAACGAACTGGTCGATGATTACATGGTTTTGAATTATCACAATTTGAGACTAAAGCTAATTTTCGCAAGGACAGCAGGGATAAAAAAGATCAGTGGCATGAGCATGAGAAAACAAGCCCAGGGTGAAATCGGTGATAAATATGGATTAAAACCCATGCTCGATGCAATCCCTGCCGGATCGGTTTATTATTTTGAGATATTGGATGCAAATGAGAGCATGATAGATACGGTAAAAAGTATTGACGGTGAAAAAATTCCCTTGCAGAACACGATATATCCAGCGATGGGATTTAACCAGGTCATTATCGGAAAAGTTAAACGATGATACTTAAAAAAATAATTAAAATTATAACAATGAGATTTTCAACTAAAACAAATCAGGAACAAACGAATGAATTCACAAGGAGGAGAATAAATATGTCGAACGGATTAATGTTTATAGCAAAAACATACAGCCCGTTACACGCTGGAATCGGGCAATCCATTGGTAAAGTTGATTTGCCAATCGAGAGAGAAAAGCATACAGAGTATCCGTGTGTGTTTGCTACAGGATTAAAAGGTAGCTTGAGAAGTCACAGCAAAGGAAAATTGGATGAAGGTGTGATAAATAAGATATTTGGAAAAAAGGAGGGCGAAGAGGGAGCAGGAGAAGTCGTATTCACTGACTTAAAGTTGCTTCTTTTCCCAGTTCGTTCCAGTGAAGGGAGTTTTAAATATGTAATAACAGAAAATATTATAAATCGCTTTAAAAGAGACTATCAACTGATTTTTGAAGAAGAATTTAGCAATACATTTGGTGACCTCATTCCTCATATCGATTCAATATCGCGGGTTGATCCGGAGGAACATATTATACTGGAAGATTTTGTTTTCCCGATTAAGGAAGCTACTGAAGATAAACTCTGGGACATTTCGTTAAATGATATTTATGTCATTGAAGAAGATGTATTCAAATATTTGGTCACAAATGCAACTCAAATTATCGCTCGAAATGTTCTTGATGATGAAACGAAAACAAGCAAAAATGTGTGGTATGAAGAAGCATTACCAGCAGATACGGTTCTTTACACATTTATGAAACCTTCTATCATTTTAACTGATGAAACACTTTTAGATACTTTTAAAGAAATATTAGAACAAAATAATATCCTTCAAATCGGTGGTAATGAAACCGTAGGATATGGAATATGCGAAGTCAAATCATTGTAGAAAGGAAGGAACCATGTCAATACAAAATCCAGAACTAATTATCGCTCAAAAAGCGAAAGCCAAATTAGAGACAATTGATGTTAATGCTGATTTCCAGAGTTTTTTAAAAGGATTACCATCGATGATCATCCAAAACGGATTGGTTCAAACGTTAGCCTTTATTAAAGGCAAGTCGGAAAGTGAAACGAGATATCAAGATTTATATTCCATTTTAGATCAATTTTTTAAAGAATACTTTTACGATGCGGAAGGTCGAGAATTGCCAGATATTGAGATATTAACATACTTGGTCAACAACTTGACCGACATCAAATACTATACTTTTTATCAGAAGGGAATATTATCTTTCACAATTTGGTTAAAGCGTTTTGCACTTGCTTTTCACTAAAACCAGAACTTTTGGAGCTTAATTATGAAATTTTTAAAAAATTTAGAGCACAGGCAATTTAATAACAATCCCAATTTATCCTTATTTTTTTATAAATATACTCCACTCTTCTTCTGTTCGAATGATAAAGAAGCAAAGCAAAAGTTCTTATCACTATTTCAGCATGGTCAGATTAGGTCAAGGTTTGATTTAGTTAAAAACAGATCAGATAGGATAACCCAAATTGCATCGAAGTCAATTCGATTGAGAACAGTTGCTCGCTTTATTTGTGGTATCGGCTATACCAGCACGGTCGAATGGGGAATGAATTTCGATTGGACATCTGGAGTACCTTACTTACCTGGCAGTTCGTTCAAAGGCGCAGTCCTAAGTTATCTTGAATTTGCAAAAGGAAAACCAGTACAGAAATGGAATCCCGATGAAAATTCAGGACCACTGGAAATATCTGAACCATGGAGTAGAAAAGAAATATATGATGTTTTTGGACCACAGGGTAGAAATGATCCACCAGACACTGGCGGCGTTATCTTTTTTGATGCTTATCCGATAAATAATTTAAAATTGGAAGTGGATATTATCACACCGCATTATAAAAATTATTACTCTGATAAAGATAATAAGATACCGCCTGCGGACACCGAAAATCCGACACCAATTCCATTTTTAACCATTGCAAGAAGTGTGGAATTTTTATTTGCTTTTAAGGTTCGTGATTCTCAAAAAGTGGATAATACTATAGCTGAAAAATTGAAAAAACTTATCATTGAGGTTGGAGAGTGTTACGGCTTTGGAGCGAAAACTTCATCAGGTTACGGATATTTTGAAAGGATTCATAGTGATGGCTGAGTTAGTCAAAACCATCTCCAACTACAATATCCTAAAATCCGCCTTTAAACGCGTTAAAGAAAACAAGGGCTGCCGCGGTAGCGATGGTGTCTCGATTTTTCAGTTTGAACGAAATCTGCAGCGCAATTTGAAGGAATTGGGTCACGATTTAAGCAACGGAATTTATCATCCGTTTCCTCTCATGCGATTTCCAATTCCCAAACGCAGTGGCAAAGGAGTACGCCATCTTTCAGTCCCAACGGTGAGAGACAGAACGGCTCAAACTTCAGTGTTTGAAGTAACTCGTGTCATCTTTGAAGCAGAGTTTGAAGAAATATCCCATGCTTACCGGACGGGTCGTGGTGTTTTTTACCATCAGAATAGACCTAATCAGTAAGGTGGGATTGAGACTATAAAATTACGGCTGCCCTCACTGCTTTTTTTAAATTTATCAGAATAGACCTAATCAGTAAGGTGGGATTGAGACGTCTCGTCAATATAATTAGCCAAGCCTTGTAGCCAAAAATCAGAATAGACCTAATCAGTAAGGTGGGATTGAGACTTGCGTTGCATTGCTAAAGTATCTGCTTTCGTTAATTATCAGAATAGACCTAATCAGTAAGGTGGGATTGAGACATATTGTTGGAAGTCTTTGGCATCCTCGACCGCAGAAATCAGAATAGACCTAATCAGTAAGGTGGGATTGAGACTATTTTTTATAATTTTTTGTTCTGGCATTTCAAACCTATCAGAATAGACCTAATCAGTAAGGTGGGATTGAGACATTTCGATTTCGGAATGACGAATGCGGAATGCGGAATTAAAAAATATCATAAGCTCTGCTGTTATTAAAATGCGTTTATTTTTTGTCTGGCGTTGGGTCGGGTAATTCCGAAATCCGAAATCTAAAATCCGAATTCGAGATGACCTAATCAGTAAGGTGGGATTGAGACTATTTTTTATAATTTTTTGTTCTGGCATTTCAAACCTATCAGAATAGACCTAATCAGTAAGGTGGGATTGAGACATTTCGATTTCGGAATGACGAATGCGGAATGCGGAATTAAAAAATATCATAAGCTCTGCTGTTATTAAAATGCGTTTATTTTTTGTCTGGCGTTGGGTCGGGTAATTCCGAAATCCGAAATCTAAAATCCGAATTCGAGATGACCTAATCAGTAAGGTGGGATTGAGACGAAAATCTATGAATACAAGAATCTGTTGCAGAAAAAACAAATCAGAATAGACCTAATCAGTAAGGTGGGATTGAGACTTCATAGACAGGGAGTTGCCCATTTTCATTGTAAGCATTTGATCAGAATAGACCTAATCAGTAAGGTGGGATTGAGACTATTTTATCCATACCTGAATATACCTCTTTTGAGATTAAATCAGAATAGACCTAATCAGTAAGGTGGGATTGAGACCATTTTTTCTTTAGATGTTCCATTTTGTTCTCCCTATATCAGAATAGACCTAATCAGTAAGGTGGGATTGAGACTGAACGAATTTCACGTTTACAGACGTTTTAATTTATTTAAATCAGAATAGACCTAATCAGTAAGGTGGGATTGAGACAATCAATAAATATTACATTAATGTCATACTTCTTTTTCAATCAGAATAGACCTAATCAGTAAGGTGGGATTGAGACATCATCTGTAATAAATTGTATATATCCTATTGTCGTATATCAGAATAGACCTAATCAGTAAGGTGGGATTGAGACTCCCCCAATTTTCGGACAATCCACAATTTTCTCTGGTATCAGAATAGACCTAATCAGTAAGGTGGGATTGAGACACATGTTTTCTGGATCCACTGTAAAAAATTTACTATCAATCAGAATAGACCTAATCAGTAAGGTGGGATTGAGACTTTGGAGTATAATTGTATAACAGCCAATTTTTACCCGAATCAGAATAGACCTAATCAGTAAGGTGGGATTGAGACTTTTTCCAGCCTTTTTTTGAATCTCTATTTTTATTCTAGTATCAGAATAGACCTAATCAGTAAGGTGGGATTGAGACTTGAACCATCCGTCTTTCGGCTTAGAATTTTTTTCAATCAGAATAGACCTAATCAGTAAGGTGGGATTGAGACTTGCTTATTTTTTTCGTGCCAAATCCGGATTGGCACTTATCAGAATAGACCTAATCAGTAAGGTGGGATTGAGACTCTTTATAATTACCATTAGTTTTTTCGAGAAGCTTCATCAGAATAGACCTAATCAGTAAGGTGGGATTGAGACAACATCACTCATTTTTGATCTTCCAATTTAGTTTTAAATCAGAATAGACCTAATCAGTAAGGTGGGATTGAGACATTTTTAAAAGTTCTTGTGAAAAATCACAATCTAAAAGAATCAGAATAGACCTAATCAGTAAGGTGGGATTGAGACATACGGAAACCAATATAGCATTAACAGAAGAACAAATTATCAGAATAGACCTAATCAGTAAGGTGGGATTGAGACAAATTCACCTGATGTGTTTTAAGTCCATTAATAAAAAATCAGAATAGACCTAATCAGTAAGGTGGGATTGAGACAGTTTTTTCACCGGGAAACCTGCCAAGTTCCCGGACATCAGAATAGACCTAATCAGTAAGGTGGGATTGAGACCCAATTTTCCTCAGCTGAACCATTAATGAATTCAGCCCATCAGAATAGACCTAATCAGTAAGGTGGGATTGAGACAGTTTTTTCACCGGGAAACCTGCCAAGTTCCCGGACATCAGAATAGACCTAATCAGTAAGGTGGGATTGAGACCCAATTTTCCTCAGCTGAACCATTAATGAATTCAGCCCATCAGAATAGACCTAATCAGTAAGGTGGGATTGAGACTACCTCCTGTTGAATTTTAATTTTTTTTATTTTATGCTATCAGAATAGACCTAATCAGTAAGGTGGGATTGAGACGTCCTTCTTGATCCAAGAAAGCAACAAAATCAGTTCTTATCAGAATAGACCTAATCAGTAAGGTGGGATTGAGACCTTTTGCCATCTCAACAAGTTGAGCGGCCAAGATATCATCAGAATAGACCTAATCAGTAAGGTGGGATTGAGACGTCCTGTTGACCCATTCAGGACCAAAGTGTCTCCACTTATCAGAATAGACCTAATCAGTAAGGTGGGATTGAGACCCTTTATTTTTCCCGCTATTACTAATTCGTAAACTTCTATCAGAATAGACCTAATCAGTAAGGTGGGATTGAGACAGGGTAAAAAATTATTTAAATTTCCCCCAATTAATCATCAGAATAGACCTAATCAGTAAGGTGGGATTGAGACGCATGTTTCCATTATCAGTTAATTTCCCCCGTTTACATCAGAATAGACCTAATCAGTAAGGTGGGATTGAGACATTTTCTTTAAAGAGGATAAATTTGGCAATTATTATGTATCAGAATAGACCTAATCAGTAAGGTGGGATTGAGACTATCGACAAAGTTGGTTGGGTCGGTGCTTTTGTAATGGCATCAGAATAGACCTAATCAGTAAGGTGGGATTGAGACTCTATTTTTTCTTTACATTTGACAAATCCATTTTGCTTAATCAGAATAGACCTAATCAGTAAGGTGGGATTGAGACCCGATCACTTTCGTTAGGGTTGTTAAGAATCTCTAATATCAGAATAGACCTAATCAGTAAGGTGGGATTGAGACATATCCGTACATCCATTTAATACCTTATTATTTTTCTAATATCAGAATAGACCTAATCAGTAAGGTGGGATTGAGACATGCCACAAGGTAACTGTCTCCTTAATTATCCCTATATCAGAATAGACCTAATCAGTAAGGTGGGATTGAGACAATACCATTTGCTAGTTTCAAATTGTAGTTTTCTAATAATCATGTTACGTCCAACTATATTTGAGCAACATATTCTCCCTTAATTTGCTCAAATATTTTCAAAGCCATTCCA
>CAYYMH010000050.1:0-30523 GCA_964472785.1 uncultured Cytophagia bacterium
TTAAATAAATATTGGAAAAAGGAAAGGGAATTAACATGTCGGTTTTGGAAAATTTATCAACGAATCTAATCAACGGAAAAGCGGACGAAGTAAAAAAGTTCACGGAACAGGCTCTTGAAGAAGGAATATCGCCTAGAGATGTTCTGAATAAAGGCTTACTCACCGGGATGACCGAAGTAGGACGACGATTTAAAAACAACGAATTTTATGTGCCTGAAGTATTAATCGCTGCCCGTGCGATGAAGGCAGGAATGCAGATATTGAAACCAAAATTGAGTGAAACCGGCGTTGAGCCGGTCGCCAAAGTCGCTTTGGGAACGGTCAAAGGTGATTTGCACGACATCGGTAAAAATCTGGTCGGCATGATGTTGGAAGGCGGTGGATTTGAGGTGGTTGATCTCGGTGTTGATGTTGCCCCGGAAAAATATGTTGATGCCGCGAAAAATCAGGGTGTCAACGTTATCGGCATGTCTGCGCTGTTGACGACAACGATGCTCAATATGAAAGAAACCGTCAAAGCACTGGATGATGCAAATTTGAGAGATAAAGTCAAAGTGATTATCGGTGGTGCCCCGGTAACGAACTCCTATGCAGATGAAATCGGCGCGGACGGATATGCCGCTGATGCTGCAACTGCTGTCGATGTCGTAAATGAATTACTCGGCAAGTAGTCATTTTGTTTTGTTTGTGTGAAGAAATGAATTTAGAAATAAAATTGGGAATCTGGTTTCAGGTTCCCATTATCTTATCTATGCATTATTCATTGCCCACGGAACACACGAAATAATGTATTTATCAAAATCAGGAATAATATTTCGTTTGCTTTAGTGTGTTTAGTAGGCTAATTATAAATTTTGATTGAATAAGATTTTCAGTATGTTCCAGATTAAAAATATAAATTACTCAATTGGTGAACGTGAGTTATTAAAGGATGTGAGTTGGGTCATTAGTCCCGGAGTTCGGGCTGCGCTCATCGGACCGAACGGTGCCGGAAAAACCACATTATTTCGAATTCTTATTGGTGAATTGAAGCATCACAGCGGAGACATCTTTAAACCCAATGATTATCGCATCGGCTATTTGCCTCAGGAAGAAATAAGGTTCAAGGATAAATCCGTTTTGGATTTAGTTCTTGAAGGCAATAAAGAAATTTTTGATCTGGAAAATAAAATCCAATCCCTGCGTCAGCAATTAGCCGCCGATAATCAAAATCAGGAACAACTTTTAACACGCCTTGGCACCCTGGAGCATCGATATGAAATCCTGGGTGGATTTAGCTATGAATCCGAAGCCCGGGCAATCCTTGCCGGATTAGGATTCCAGCCGGATGATTTTCAGCGCCCTCTTTCCGAATTTAGCGGTGGCTGGCGTATGCGGGCTTATCTTGCGCGGCTGCTGTTGCTGAATCCGAATCTGCTGTTGTTGGACGAACCGACCAATCATTTGGATTTACCCTCACTGGAATGGTTAGAACGATATTTGATGAATTTTCAGGGAAGTATGATTATCGTGTCCCATGACCGATACTTTATCGACCGATTATGTCACGAAATCTATGAATTGGAACGCGGGGAATTGACGCATTACCCGGGAGATTATAAATTTTACGAGCAAAAGAAACAGGAAAAATTAGAACAGCTTCAAAAACAGTGGGAGGAACAACAAGCCGAAAGGGGAAAACAGCAGCGGTTCATTGAACGATTTCGGTATAAAGCCAGCAAGGCGTCTCAGGTACAGAGCCGGAGAAAAATGCTGGAAAAGATGGAAAAAATTGAGATACCCCCGCCGTTGCCCCGCTTGAATTTTGATATTTCCGCTGAAATTCAGAGCTACAAAGATGTTTTGACCGTGGATGATCTGTATTTTCGCTATGATAGCGATTGGATTTTTGCAGGATTGAATTTAAAAATTTATCGTGGAGAACGTATCGCGCTGGTCGGACCCAACGGGATTGGAAAAACCACGCTCAGCCGTTTGATTTGCAAACAATTGCAGCCGCAAAAAGGCACACTCGAAATTGGCAAAAGAACGCAGATTGGCATTTACGCGCAGCATCAAGTCGATGCCCTGAATTTGGATTCAACTGTTTACGAAGAGGTGGCAGCGTCAGCTTCAAAACGCCATGTTGATCGAGTCCGGGATGTTTTGGGAATTTTTCAATTTAGCGGTGACGCGGTCAACAAAAAGATTGATGTTTTATCCGGGGGTGAAAAAGCGCGGGTTTCATTAGCGAAACTGCTCATTTCTCCCAACAATTTTTTGATCATGGATGAACCGACGAATCATTTGGATATCCATTCCAAAGAAGCGCTGGAAAACGCGCTGAAAAATTACGATGGCACTTTGCTGATTATCTCACACGACCGTTATTTTCTGGATAAACTGGTATCGCGGGTTATTGAAATCAAAGAGAAGCGGATCAAATGCTACGAGGGAAATTATTCGGATTACCTAAAAATTCGGGAACGTCACTCAGAGGAAAAGCCACAGTTACAAAATAGGATGGTCACCAAATCTCCTTCCAAAAAAGTAAAAGATAAAAAACGGTTGGAAGCCGAGGCGCGGCAATCAGTAAGTAAGAAGCGTAATTTTTTGAAAAATGAAATTGCTGAACTTGAAGCGAAAATTGAGTTTTTGGAACAACGAAAAGAGGAATTGGAAGCGTTGCTAGCTGATCCTGAAACCTACAAAGACGGAATGAAAACAGCATCCATGCAAAAAGAGTACAACGGAATCCAATTAGAGTTGGAAAAAACGTACAGGGATTGGGAAGAACATCAACTGGACTTGGAAAATTTATTGGATAAATTGAATAAAGTGATTGAAACCGTAACTTAAAACGAAGCGAGGTTGGTATGGCACAAGGCTATGAATTTCATGTTACTTCAAACACACATTGGGACCGGGAATGGCGACATCCAATGCAGGAGACCCGAACCCATTTGGTTGAGCTGATGGATTGGTTGTTGGAATTATTCGAAAAATATCCGGAATATAAACACTACCACCTCGATTCGCAAACCATCCCGCTCGAAGATTATCTGGAAATCCGTCCTGAAAAACGAGAATTACTGAAGAAATACATTTCCGAAGGTCGGTTATTAGTGGGACCGTGGTACACGCTGCCTGAAATGAATACCATCAGTGGCGAGGCAGTCGTCCGAAATCTGATGCGCGGGCATAAAATTGCCAGTGATTTCGGCAACGTAATGAAAGTCGGCTACACGCCGACATCTTACGGTCAATTGTCCCAAATTGCCCAAATCTACAAAAGCTTTGGTATCGACGGCATGATGTTTTATCGGGGGATCATTCGCAGTCAGTGTGACACTGAATACATTCTCGAAGCCCCGGATGGGAGTCAAATTTTAGGCCTGCGGTTGAGCACAGAATTCAGCCGGGCGTCATTCTGGTTTTATCTGTTCCGGGCAACGATGGTGGAAGATCCGGAGCATTTTGACGGATATTACCGCTGGGAAAACGGGAAACAGCCCTACCGCCGCTGTGACGTCGCGGCAGGTGACAAAGATTATCACATGCTTGAACCGGATTCTTTGTCGCAGTTTAATCCGTCCCAAATCGAGCAGGGAATGGAAAACATGAAAAAGGATGTGACAACAGATGCCACAACGCCCTACATTATTTTAATGGATGGGATGGACAGCGTGTTTCCGCATCCGAACACGATCAAAGTGATTGATTATTGCAATAATGTCCAATCAAATGATAAATACATTCACAGTGCGTTCCCCGACGTGATAAAAAAGATTCGGGACGCTGTTGATTGGGATAAATTGACCGTGCTGAAAGGAGAGCGCAGGCAGCCCAGTCCGGATAACTGGTTTAACCGCTTTTTGAAAGACCAGGCGTCCACCCGGCTTTATCAAAAACAGATCAACGCCCGAATGCAGACGTTACTCGAAAAATGGGCGGAACCTTACGCGACATTTTCCTTCCTTTTTGGCAATGAATATCCGGCTCCGTATCTCGATCTGGCCTGGAAATACCTCTCAACCAATCACCCGCATGACAGCATCACCGGCGTGAGCATGGATCAGATTCACAAGGATATGTTGTTTCGCTGGGATCAGGTGAAACAAATCGGCGAAACTATAACCGACCAGAGTTTTGGAAAAATCGTTAACCGGATTGATCTCGGCGATTTGAAAAAGGACGAAATTGCCATTGTGGCATTTAATTCGTTGAACTATGAAAGAGATGAAGTTGTCGAAGTTGAAATCGATTTTCCGGATAATCCGGATCAAAAATCTATGGAATTAATTGACGCCGAGACAGGTGAGCCGGTCGCATTTCAACTGCAGGATCGGAGAAACTGGGGCGCATTGGTAATGAGTCAACATGATATCCCGCAGCCGTTTTTTACGCGCCGCTTTAAATTCGCACTACACGTCCAGAATGTCCCAGCCTGCGGATACCGGACCTATATTGTACGGAGCAGAGAGGGGGAGCTGGTAAACTACGGTTCGATGATGACGTCCAACCGTACCATGGAAAATGAGTTTCTGAAAGTTGATTTCAATGCTAACGGCACATTTGATTTAACTCAAAAAACTACGGGACGGGTTTTTAAAAATTGCCATTTCTTTGAAGATGATGCCGAAGCGGGAGATCCCTGGACGCGCATTTCTCCGCTGCAGAACAGGAAAATCACGTCACTCGGTTGCCAGGCGGATCTAAGCGTGATTGAAGAAGGTGAACTGCAAACAACTGTTCAAATCGATATCGAGATGCAGGTGCCCAAATCGTTGACCGACGATAAAAAGCGCCGCACTGATGACATGACCGCCCTTCCCATTTCTTCAAAAATCACGCTGAAAAAGAATAGCCCGCGTCTGGATATTGTCACCACTTTTGAAAATAATGCAATGGATCATCGGTTGCGCGTCTGTTTCCCGAGTGGAATGAATTCCGATGCAGTGGATGTGGAAACCGCCTTTGATGTGGTGAGCCGCAATATCAAAATTCCTGATACGCGAGATTGGGTAGAGCCGATGACGGGCACGCAGCCGCATTTGTCATTTTTTGATCTGTCTGATAAAATTGGCGGATTGGCTGTGATTAGCCACGGTTTGACCGAATACGAAGTGCAGGATAATGACACCAGAACCATGGTTTTAACACTGGTCAAAGGACTGCGCTATCCCAAAGTTGGGCTGCCGGCAGAAAGGGTGGAACGACGTGAACAGATCGGCTCACAGTGTTTGGGAACGCATACTTCAGCCTACGCACTCTATCCCCACGAAGGTAACTGGGCACAGGGAAAAGTGATTGAATACACCTATCGTCATTTTACACCGTTGAAATTAGCTCAGGCCGGACCGGGGAAAGGCGAATTAGCAAAAACACAGCAATTGCTTAAAGTTAAACCGGAAGAATTGGTGCTGAGCGCACTTAAAAAATGTGAAACGCGGAATACCGTTATTTTGAGATTTTTCAATCCAACGGAAAAGGAAATTAAAGGTTCGATTCAATTCTGGAAACCGATTAAAAAAGCCTGGCAGACAAATTTAAACGAGGAAAGAGAAGAAGAATTAAGCGTCGATGAGATAGGGGTTTTAACGCTGGATGTGAAACATAAAAAAATTGTCACCGTAGAATTGGAAATTTGATTTAAATATACTCATATTTAAAGTTATTATAAATTTAAAGGAATTGGCATTCCGGCGTGTTTTTTTGCCGGAATCTCACGATAAATATGAAAAAAAAATTAGCTGTTAAAAATGCGCGCGACCTGGGGATTCTTTTCAAAGATAACAATGTCAACATGATCGGCCAGGATGCAGCCTATTCCATTCCGATTCACGCAAATGAGATATTCTGGGGATTTGGCGATACGTTTGTCGGTTCGTTTGATGAAACCGGCCGACGCATCCTGAAAGCAATGCCCAGCAATACCGGTCTTATTTGCTCATCAAAAAATCCGGCAGAGGGATTGGGTGATTTTAAATACTTCACTGACAATAAGAATCAGTTGCGCCAGCTCATCCCATTTGAAGCGGATGAAGGTGCTGATGACTATCGCGTTTGGGGCATGCACGGCTGTTACATTGAAGAAAAATTTTACTGGTTTTACATCCGGGTGAGGATTTTGGAGCAGGGATGCTGGCCCTTCAAATTTAAGGTCACCGGCAGTGGTCTGGCTACTGCAAATTATCCCGAATTCTGCTTTTCCAGAATCAGACAAAATGACGATACCATGATTTGGGGCAAGCACGAGCCGTGTTTTGGTGTGGCAGTTTTGCCGATCAAAGCCGATAATTTTGTTTATATTTACGGTACTTATTTAAAAGAAGGCAGACATTTTTGCAAACTCGCGCGAGTACCTTTTGACAGCGTTGGTATTCCATCGTATTATGAATATTTGACATCACCTAAACCGGCTTGGAGTCACGATCTCGGCAAAGCCACATCAATTATGGCAGATATGCCCACTGAAATGTCGGTATCATACAATAACTATCTCGGATGTTATTTGGCAGTTCATTCTTTGGAAGTTACCGGAAAAATCGTTGGTCGCACTGCTGACAAACCTTGGGGAAGGTGGTCTGAACCGGTTGTACTGTGGACTTCAAAAATTGGTTTACGAAATCCTTTGGTTTACGGCGGCCCAGTGGTTTACGCAGGCAAAGAACATGCTGAATATTCGCAGGGCAAAGGTAAAATAATCTATTTAACCTGTGTTGAGTTTGAAGAATATTATCCGAGATTGATTGAAGTCGAATTGAAGTAAATTAATTGTTCACCGCAGAGACACAAAGAACGCAAAGAAAAAATGAATATAAAATCAAAACATATTTATTTAACCTAAATTATTCATGAATCGTATTGTTAGTAGGCATAACTTACTTTGAAATAATTATTTGAATTTAGTTTGCTTTTAAAACTCATTTTAAAGATCATTGGCAAAATGGTTTTTCGTTAGAATAATTAACTCATTAAAAATCAATTATTTTGCCGTTTAATTATTCTGTCATAAAATATTTTTTGAATAATTCGGGTTAAATGATATAATAACCAATTTTTGAGTGCAGAACAAAATTTTTTATAAATATCTCCGCGATCTCGGCGGTTAAAATATTGATCACCTAATAGTTACAGTTCAAAAGATAACTTACTGGTATGCAAGCATTTACAAAATATTTACTCATCATCATCATGATCGCTGGTGGCTACTGGCTGTTTCGCGGAAGCTCTGATGAGAGAATTACAGCCGAGGGAAAAATTCAGGTTGAATTCTGGATTGCCACGGGCACTCACGAGGAATATCCCGCTTCTGTGAAGCTATTTAATGAAAGCCAGGACAGCATTGAGGTCATTCCACGGTTCATTCCGTTCAAAGAAAATGAGAAAAAGATATTAACGGCGATACTTAGTGGAAATCCTCCGGATGTCATTACTCAATTCAGTCCAATAGCTCGCTGGGGCGCACGGCGCGCGTTAATTCCTCTCAATGAATACATAAAAAAAGATCAGTTTGATCCGGATATTTTTTATCCGGCCCTATGGAAAGAAATGCACTGGAAAGGTAAGGTTTTTGGCTTACCGTCTGCTGCCAGTTGTTACGGACTTTTTTATAATAAACGACTTTTCCGGGAAGCCGGCTTGGACCCGAATCGCCCGCCCAAGACATGGGACGAGGTTAAGGCTTTTTCGAGAAAATTAACAATCCGAGATGAAAAGGACAGAATTGTTCAGGCGGGATTCATTCCTAACTATGGAAATCTGACAGCAGCGATCGCGATGGCACACCAGTTTGGCGCCACATTGAGAAATGAAGATTATACCGAGGTTCGGCTCGATGAGCAGCCGATGATCGATGCCATGAAATGGACAGTCGATTTTTATGATGAATACGGCTTAAAAGACCTCACCGCATTGCAATTAAGCTGCGGTTATGCGGAACAACATGGATTCAATTCAGAGCGTGTTGCCATGATGATTCTGGATAATTCTCATATCTATCAGATTCAGCGCTACTCGCCCCAGCTTGATTACGGCATCAGTATCATTCCATACCCGGAAAATGGAGAGACAGCGACACAAGTGAGTAGTTTCTGGCTGGCGATTCCCCGCGGTGCAAAATATCCGGACGCAGCGTGGAAATTTCTGAAATATTCGGTCAGAAAGGAAACACAGTTAGCCGGTGTTTTTATGATGGACGAACCGCTGCTTCCGGCGAATCGTTTTGCAATTCAGGATTCTGCTTTCCTTGAAATGATGCCGTCAATGCGCGTTTTTGATAAACTGATGTATCGCGGATTCAGCGCGTCAGTTCTGCCGCTGGTGCATGAAGAGTTTTGGCGGGAATATTTTTTAGCCATGGAGCGGGCGCTTAATCATAAAGTTTCAGTTGACAAAGCACTGGAAACAGCCGACCAACGTGTGCAGCATCAATTGAGTCGTGCCATTGAGTACGACAATTACGTGGATCAACAGATGCAGGATAAGAATTCGAACAGGTGATATGGCTTTCAGTAAATTAAAACACATCATTTCTTTGAGCAAACTATCTCGCAACCAACGGATTATTGCCTATATTTTCATTTCACCCTGGGTCATTGGATTTGTTGTCTTTGGCATTTATCCGCTGATTGCATCCATCTATTACAGCCTGTGCCAATACGACGTGTTACGAGTACCGAAGTTTATCGGTTTTCGAAATTACCGCGATTTGCTTTTTTCCGATCCCTATTTCTGGACGTCGATCTGGAATACGGCATTTTACACTGTATTTCGCGTGCCGTTGAACATTGCTGGATCACTCTTTTTAGCTGTAATGGTAAATCAAACCGTAAGGGGAATACGCTATTTTCGCACCGCCTACTTTTTGCCATCGGTTGTATCCGGCGTTGCCATCTCCGCGATCTGGATGTGGATTTTCAATCCCCAGTACGGCATTTTGAATGCCTTTTTGGAGCTGTTCGGTATCGAGGGACCGGCCTGGCTGGGGAGCACACTGTGGTCAAAACCGTCACTCATTTTAATGAGTCTCTGGTCAATTGGCGGCGGACGGATGCTGATATTTTTGGCTGCGTTACAGGGCATTCCCAACCAGCTTTACGAATCGGTTTCCATCGACGGCGGCGGTAAATGGAAGCAATTTCACCATATTACTTTACCGCTAATTTCACCTGTGCTGTTTTTATGGATTATCATTGAAATTATGTTTTCATTCCAGATTTTCACCGAAGCCTACGTGATGACGAGCGGCGGTCCGTTAAATTCGACATTGTTTTACAATTTGTATCTTTACATCAAGGCATTTGATGATTTCCAAATGGGCTATGCTTCTGCGTTGGCGTGGCTGCTTTTTCTAATCACTTTGGCTGTAACCTTGGTGCAATTCAAGGTCGGAAAAAAATGGGTGTATTATGAAGCATAAATTATGAAACAGGAGTAGCAAGTTTTAAAAATCAATTCCGCCACTGATTTTCAGATGAACATTGATATGAAAGTTGATATTATACAAAAAAAATCTGTAAAAATCCGTGTTCACCTGTGGCCAACAATACGATTTAATTTGAGCTTTTAACAGATGCTATAAAATGAAAATTACGAAGAAGAAAATAAAACGTATTGGCGTTTATCTGGTTTTGACAGCCTTTGCCATCATTTTCCTGATTCCGTTCTTTTGGATGGTATCAACCTCGCTCAAAGGAAACAGTCAGATATTTGTTTATCCACCGGAGTGGATTCCCGATCCGGTTAAATGGGAAAATTACGCCGATGTTTTTGATTCGATGCCTTTTTGGCAATATTTGTTTAACACAGTTTTTATTACGGTGATGGGCATTATCGGTGTGGTGCTTTCCAGTTCGTTAGTGGCTTACGCGTTCGCCCGTCTCCGTTGGAAGGGACGCAATACGTTATTCATCTTTATCATCGCCACGATGATGTTACCGGCACAAGTCACCATGATACCGGTTTTTATTCTTTATAAAAATATCGGCTGGCTGGATACGTTCAAACCGCTGATTGTTCCGCTGTTTTTAGGTGGCGGTGCGTTCAATATTTTTCTGATGCGGCAGTTTTTCATGACCATTCCTCAGGAATTATCCGATGCAGCACGGATTGACGGTTGCTCTGAGTTTCGAATTTACTGGAGTATTATTTTACCGCTATCAAAACCGGCGGTGGCAACAATTGCCATTCTCGTATTTATGATGCAGTGGAATGACTTTTTGGGTCCGCTGATTTATATATCAACCAAAACCAAAGGGACGTTGGCATTGGGATTAGCCATGATGGTCGGTCAACACAGCACCGAATATGGGATGTTGATGGCAGCATCGGTGCTTTTGTTACTGCCGATAGTGATTATTTTCTTCCTGTTCCAGCGCTATTTTGTTCGGGGATTGATGATGACCGGAATGAAAGGATAAATTGATGCGTAAAAAATATGACGCAATATTGGCCGGACACATCTGTTTGGATATTATTCCCAAAATTCCAGATACCGGAGAACGAGAAATTAGCAGTCTTTTCAAACCGGGAAAACTGATTCAGGTGGAAAATGCGCGCGTCAGTACGGGGGGGCCGGTTTCAAATACCGGACTGGCAATGAAAAAATTGGGCTTGAATGTCGCGTTTATGTCACGCGTCGGCAAAGATCAATTCGGTGAAATGATTGTTCAGCTTCTTCAACATCAGGGGCAGACCTCCAAAATTTCTATTTCGGAAAAGGACAGAACATCTTACACGATAGCGATTGCGCCGCCGGGGATTGACCGGATTTTTCTACATGATCCGGGAGCGAACGATCACTTTACCAGTCAGGATTTAGATGAAGAAATTATTGCCCAATCGAAAATATTCCATTTCGGTTATCCGCCGTTGATGAAGTCCACTTATGAAAATGATGGCAAAGAATTAGTCAACATTTTTCAACTGGCAAAAAAAACCGGAGCCATTACATCACTGGACATAGCACTCCCGGATCCGAAAAGTCTCGCCGGAAAAGCACTTTGGAAAAAAATATTAGAAAACGTGTTGCCATTTGTGGACATTTTCTTGCCCAGCATTGAAGAAGCGCTGTTCATGACCGATCCGGCAGAATACTCAAAAATAAAAAGTAAGGCTCGTGACAGCGAAGTTATTGATTTTATTGATCCAAAAATCTATTTTCAAGTAGCGAAGACATTTTTATCTTTTGGTTCAAAAATCGTTGCGCTAAAAACAGCTCATCGAGGATTTTACATTTTAACCGGAGATATGGAGCAACAGTCCGAATTTGCTGATCTTTTAGGGGAAAACAGAGAGAACTGGTCAGGCAGAGAATTGTGGTGTCCCGCCTTCAAAGTTGAGAACATTGCCAGCGCCACCGGTTCCGGAGATTCATCGATTGCCGGATTTTTATCATCACTATTAAAAAATATGCCGATAGAGAAATGTTTAAAATTTGCCAATATTGCCGGTTATCAGAATTTGCATGAATTGGATGCAGTGAGCGGAATAAAAAGTTGGGAAGAAACTGTCAAAATGGTTGATCATCAACAGTTAGAATTAATTCCGTTGAATTTAGAGAATGCCGGTTGGCAATGGGATGTAAAAAACACTTTGTGGATTGGACCTCAAGATAAAAATTAACCTGAAATTCTAAAATGAAAATCAGTCCAAAGAACAGACAACAATACGCGAAATGATAATTTATTGATAAATTTTGGAGTGCAGCAACTGTGTTGCTGCATGAGGTATTAAAGTTACTTCATTCCATAATAGAAATACTCAATTTATAAACTAAATTTTAATCAATATTCAGGAGTCAAAGATGAAACATTTAATCCGATTTATCCTAGTTTTTATCGTGCTTGTAATTTCAATCTCGTTTGCGGACGATGGCATGTGGATGCCACACCAAATGAGTGAACTCAACTTAAAAAAAATCGGACTGGAAATGAATCCGGATGAGCTTTATAAAAAAGACGGCACCGGATTGATGAGTGCTATCGTGTCACTGGGAGGCGGCACCGGAGAATTTGTCAGTAAAAATGGTCTGATTTTGACAAATCATCACGTCGCTTTTGGTGCACTGCAGCGGGCATCCGATCCGGAACACGATTATATCGAAAACGGATTTATCGCCTGGAAAGAAGCGGAGGAGATTCCTGCGCAAGGGTACATCGCTGATGTGCTGCTGGGATATGAAGAGGTGACTAAAGAAATTGAAGCGGTTATTAAAGACGATATGACCTATCGGGAAATTTATGATGCCATCGACAAAAAGGAAAAAGAATTGGTTGCTGAGGCAGAAAAAGCGTCGCCTGATTTGAGATGTTACGTCGCCAGCATGTACAGCGGCAATCAGTATTATTTATTCAAATTTAAACGGTTGAAAGATATCCGCCTGGTTTATGCACCTCCGAGAGATTTGGGGAATTTTGGCGGCGACATCGATAATTGGATGTGGCCCAGGCATACTTGTGATTTTGCTTTTCTGAGAGCCTATGTCTCGAAAGACAATGTTGGCAACGATTTCAGCGAAGACAATGTTCCGTATCAACCGAAATCTTTTTTGAAAGTATCTCTCAACGGCGTGCAGAATGATGACTTTACTTTTGTGATGGGCTATCCCGGACGCACTTACAGAAATTACACCGTTTCACAGCTTCAGTATGATATTGAGCGGATGCGGAAGAGTATCGATACACGAAAAGATCTGATCGCATTTTTTGAAAAGGCAGGAGAAAAAAATAAAGCCGTCGAGATAAAATATGCCGGGCGAATTAAAGGATTGAATAATGGCCTGAAAAATTATCAGGGAAAGCTGGAAGGTGTTGAAAAAATCGGCTTGATTGAAAAGAAAATACAGGCGGAACAAGAATTTATGAATTGGGTCAATGACAAACCCCAACGTAACAAAAAGTACTATGATGCTTTAAATAATATCGACAACTATATGGAAAAGTATGCGCGTTTCTCTCAGAAACGTGAACTGATTTCGGGTTTGTCGAGCAGCTACTACGGGTCAACTGTTTTATATCAGGCGCATACTATTTACCGGGCTGTACAGGAACGACAAAAACCGGATATGGAACGGGAGTCGATGTTTCAAGATCGCAATTGGGACCGCTTGCTCTTACGAATAAAATTAGCGGAACGAGGCTATGACTTCGAGACAGATAGGGCATTTTTTAAACATCAACTGAAAAAGGCGTTCGATCAACCCAGCAAGGAAATTCCTCAAGTTTTGAAAAAGTTGATTCCGCAGGAAAACGATCAGCAGATTAACGACTTTGTTGATGAGCTTTATCAAAACACTAAATTGGGTGATGTGGAAAGACGACTCGAATATATCGCGCTGGATCCGGATCAGTTAATGGCGTTAAAAGATCCGATGATTGAGTTGGCAGCGGAATTTGAAATCCTGCTGGAGCAATACCGGGAACAGAGCAAAGCGTTAGGACAGGAAGGTCAGCTATTGAGAAAAGTTTATTTAGCTGCGCTGCTGGAGATGGAAGAAGGAAAAATGGCGCCGGATGCTAACGGTACCATCCGGTTTACGTACGGCGATGTCAAAGGCTATTCTCCCAAAGATGCGGTTTATTATCAGCCTTTGACCAGTTTATCCGGCGTGATGGAAAAAGAGACCGGGGAGTTTCCGTTCCGAATTCCGGATAAGTTAAAACAACTTTACGCCGAACGAAATTTCGGTCGCTATCTTGATCAGAATTTGAACGATGTGCCGGCGTGTTTTCTGAACACGACAAACGTGACTGGTGGAAATTCCGGTTCCCCGACGCTGAATGCCAAAGGTGAGCAGGTCGGTATTATTTTCGATATGACTTACGAGAGTATGATTGGGGATTATTATGTCATTCCAGAGTTGCAGCGAACCATCAGTGTGGATATTCGCTATGTGCTGTTTGTGACGGATAAATTTTCCGGGGCACAGCATTTAATAAAAGAAATGGGTTTATAAGATTCAGATTAAATTGAGGTTAATATGACATCACGAGAACGCGTTTTGAAAACGTTACGCCACGAAGAACCGGACAAAGTTCCGATTGATTTGGGCGCGATGCGATCCACCGGGATTATGGCGATCGCCTACAATGAATTGAAAAAGCATCTGGGAATCGAAGGTGGTTACACCCGCGTTTACGATATCGGGCAGCAATTAGCTGAACCCGAACAATGGCTGCTGGATCGGTTTCAGGTGGATGTGATTGACTTGAGCAATAGTTTTGGCAGAAATAGTGAGGATTGGTCAGACTGGACATTGCCCGATGGATCCCGGGGACAGGTTCCCAAAATATTTTATCCCCAGAAAGAAAACGGTGGTTGGGTGATCAAAGACGGCGACCGGGTCACGTCACGAATGCCCGAAGGCGTGCTCTATTTTGAGCAGGCATATTGGCCGCTTGCCGAAGCCAAAACCAGCGCTGATATTGAAAATCATAACTGGTACTTTTACAAGGATGAAGATTTGAAAATGTTGGAACAGCAGGCAAAACGGTTAAACCAGGAAACCGATTATGCCATCATGGGCGGTTTTGGTGGCAATATTTTGGAATACGGACAAATGCTACGGGGCTGGGATCAATTTATGGTCGATCTGGCAATGAACGACTCATTTGTGAATGATCTGCTGGATAAACTGGTTGAAGTGCATCTGAAGAATTTGGAAGGCTATCTTCAGGCAGTGGGTGATTATATTCAAATTATTCAAATGGGCGATGATTTAGGCACCCAAAGCACAACCCAGGTATCTCCGAATATGTACCGGGACATGCTGAAGCCGCGCCATCAGAAAGTATTTCAGTATGTCAAACAACATTCAGATCTGTACGTTTTCTTGCATACCTGTGGATCAATTTATGATTTGATTCCAGACTTAATCGATGCAGGCGTCGATGTGTTAAATCCGGTACAAACATCGGCAAACAAGATGGATCCGCAAACGTTAAAGTCCGAATTTGGTGATCAGGTAACTTTTTGGGGAGGTGGTGTCGATACGCAACAAGTGCTTCCTGATGCGTCCCCGGAAAAAATTTCAGAACAGGTTGAAGAGCGGCTGAATATTTTTGCTCCGGGTGGCGGATATGTATTTTGCCCTGTCCACAACATTCAGGCAAATGTGCCACCGGAAAATGTGATTGCTGCGTACGAAACAGTTATCGATAAACGAGCATAACCGTTTAGGTGATTTATGGATGAAGAATTGAAAAATCCAAATTTCAACAGGCTGGAAAAAGCTGTCAAATACGAAGAAGCAGACCGTTTACCTTTGATTGAGCTATGGATCGATCCGCCGGTGAAAGCGGCATTTTTGGGAGATGTGTCCGAAGATAAACTGGACTGTCGTAAGCCCGGATTCGATTTACAGAAAGACATCGAATTCTGGTATCAAGCAGGTTATGATTATATCCGGTTGTCTCCGCAGTATGAATTTCCCAAACCGTGGCTCAATCATCCGGAGGCGCGATTGACAACACTGGCGGAGTTTGAAAAATATCCCTGGCCCTCGATGGATGATGTTGATTTTTCTTCGATCGAAAAGGCGGTGAAGTATTTGCCCGAGGGAATGAGAGTCATTGCAGCGCCACAGGGCGGTATCTATGAGGAAGCCTGGCTGACCATGGGGAATGAAGCGTTTATGCTAAATTTGTATCAAGCGCCGGAACTGATTCAAAAAGTCTGTGATGCGATAGGGGAGACGCTGCTGAAAATGTTTGAGCGCTTTGCGCAATACGAACATGTCGGCGCGCTTTGGTTAAGTGACGATATTGCCTACACCGAAGCGCTTATTATGTCACCTGAAACGATTCGGACTTATTTAATTCCGTGGTACGAAAGGTTTGCCGCTGTGGCTCACGAACATGGGAAGTTGTTCTTTTTTCACTCGGATGGCGATTTAACTCCGTTGTTAGATGATTTCATCGCCATCGGATTTGATGCGATTCATCCCATTGAGCCCAAAGCGATGGATGTTTTAGAGATTAAAAAACGAGTCGAGGGAAAGTTGGCTTTATTAGGGTCAGTAGATTTGGATTTTCCACTTTCCCGTGGTGATCCTAAAGATGTTGAAAGTTATGTCAAAAAGCGGATTAAATTGGCTGCGCCTGGTGGCGGATTTGCTATCGGTTCGAGTAATTCGATCACTCATTATGTTCCGCTTGAAAATTATCGGTCGCTACTTAATTCGGTTAAGAAGTATGGTAACTATCCAATTCGAATAAGCTGAGGATGTTAATTTTGTCAAAATATGAAATAAAAGTAGAACGAGTACCGGAATTTGAAGAGGCATTTCGGACCGGAACAAAAATCGGCTGGTGGGGTAGTGACTGCGCATTTAGTACGCTATTAGGCACGAACCAAAACCTGTGGCTTTTCGGAGACACATTCATCAAGGCTGATCAAGCAGCAAATGATCGAATTAATTCCAAACTTATTTCAAATACAATAGCGATCCAACAAAATTTTCTCATTCATAAGGAAAAGCCACTTACATTTTACTGGACGCGGACTAAAGATCAACCGAAACCATTTTTTTATAATGATCAATTGGATGGCAATTATTGGCCTTTCAGCGCGGCGTTGGTTCACGGAAAACTTTACGTTTTCGGTGTGCGAATAGTTCAGGTTGACATTCAGGATGCATTTGGATTTCGTATTGTGGGTCATGAAATTTATAAAGTGGACAACCCTGAAGATGATCCCACAAATTGGTACAAAACAAATTATTATTTTCCACGTAAAGATATTGTCCAGTGTTTCGGTTCGTATGTGCTAAGGGCTAAAGACAATTTGTACATTTATGGCTTTCAAAAAGAAACCGATTCTTTCGAGGAGGATATTAAGTTAATTATTGCAAAAGTTGATCTTAATGAAGAACGGGAAATTGCGGACAAATCAAACTGGGAATTTTTCGACGGCGTAGCTAAAACCTGGGTGAAGGATCAAAAAAAGATACGCCCGGCAATGGATAATTCAAAGTCAGAATTATCGATTACATTTTTGGAAAGTATCAACAAGTACGTTTTAGTATCGGTGCTGGGTAAACGCGGGAAATGGATAACGGTTCGCACCGCAGATACGCCGGTAGGACCATTCTCGGAACCCCAAAACGTTTATAAAATACCGGAGAATGATTGGAGTCCCCGCTACTTTTCATACGCCGGCAAAGCCCATCCGGAGTTAGCTGAAGCAGATAATGAGTTGATTGTTACCTATATGACAAATTCAAAATCATTGGAAGAATGTATTAGCGATACACGAATTTATTTCCCCAAGTTTATCCGGATTACTTTTTTGTAAAAATTTCAGAACAGGATTTAATCCGTCAGGATTTTGTATTCGCCGACAAAGAGTTTATATCCAGTTCTGATGTAATATTTGGTACATGATAAAATCATTTTGATTTTCATGATTTCAATTTAATCAAACTTACGGAGGTTAATATGAAGTATTCAAAAAGCGCGTTTCTGAAGCGTGATGGATGGCTTTCAGTTTTTATTTTTGCTTTGATAGCAGTTTTGTTTACTGCCAGCATGATTCAGGCAAATCCCATTGAGAACGATCGTTACATCATGCGGGTGCCGGATATTCATGAGGACATGGTTGTCTATTCTTATGGTGCGGATTTGTGGATGACCTCAGATCAGGGTGGCATTGCCAATCGTTTGACGATCCACGATGGAACAGAGGTTAATCCGAAGTTTTCGCCGGACGGTTCATTGATCGCATTTAGCGGAGAATACGACGGAAACCTGGATGTTTACGTGATGAATATTTACGGCGGAGATATTACCCGGGTGACTTTTCATCCGGGTGCTGATATGGTTGTCGGTTGGCATCCGACGAGTCATAAAATCATCTTTACCTCAAGCCGTAATAGCTACAGCCGGTTTCAACGTTTGTATTTGGTTGCTCCGGATGGATCAGGATTGGAGGAGCTGATCATGCACGAAGCGGTGCAGGGATGTTTTTCGCCGGACGGACAGAAAATCGCTTACAACAGAGTATCACGGGAAAACCGGACCTGGAAACGCTACAAAGGCGGTACTGCACAGGAAATTTATATGTTCGATTTTGAACAAAAAAAGGACACGAAAATTACTGATTTCCGCGGCACCGACCGTATGCCCATGTGGATCGGTGATAAAATTTATTTCACCTCGGACCGGGACAGAGTATTGAATATTTGGGCGTATGACACAAATACAGCCGAAGTGGAACAAATTACCAAACACACCAGCTATGATGTCCGTCGTCCCAGTGCAGGCGGCAATAAAATTATCTACGAATTGGGCGGCGAACTGTGGGTTGTTGATGTAGAGGAAAAACAACCCAGAAAAATTGACATTAAGGTAAAAACCGATTTGTCGGAGCTGCGTCCGTATTGGAAAAAAGTCGATGATTTAATTCGGAAAGTGGATTTATCACCGGAAGGAAACCGGGCATTGATCGTGGCGCGTGGTGATGTATTTACCGTTCCCAAAGAATTTGGTTCGACCCGCAATTTGACAATGAGTTGCGGTGCCCGTGACCGGGATGCCGTGTGGTCACCGGATGGTAAAAAAATCGCCTATCTTTCTGACAAAAGCGGTGAATACGAAATTTATATCGTTGATCCGATGGGGGAGACCGAGGCAGTCAAACTGACAAATCTCAAAGAAGGTTACCGTCACACTTTGCGCTGGTCGCCGGACAGCAAGAAAATTGCCTTTGCCGATCAGACGCTTCGGTGCTACTATTTGGACGTTGCATCACAGAAAATTACCGAAGTGGATCAAGCCAAATACGAAAATGTCGATGTGTCGCTGGAGCTCAAACCGATTTACGATTTCCAGTGGTCGCCTGACAGTCGCTTTTTGACCTACTCGAAAATGAATGAAGAACTGGTATATCAGGTTTACATTTACTCACTGGAAACCGGTGAATCCCATGGCATTAGTCAGGGGATCTTCAATGACTTTCAGCCGGTATTCTCAAAGGACGGAAAGTACCTGTTTTTCATTTCCAATCGCCAATTTAGTCCCACGCTTTGCGATTTCGAATGGGAAATGGTTTATAAAGATATGGCTGGCATTTATTATGTGACACTGCAAAAGGACACCGAATCGCTCTTTCCTTACAAAAGCGATGAAGCAAAAACCGGGGATGAACCAACGGAAAAAGAGAACAAAAAAGAAGCTGAAAAAAATATCGACATAGATTTCGATGGTATTGTGGATCGAATTGAAGCGTTACCTTTGGAACGCGGTAACTACCGTTATCTTGCCACCAATGATAATTCACTTTTTTATTTAAACAAAGAGGACGGTGATTTCAACCGATTTGAATTTCGCAGCGTGGGTTCCATGGATTTATTTGCATTTTCATTTAAAGATCATAAAGAGCACACCGTGACCAAAGGAATTGATGATTACAAGTTATCCGCCGACGGCTCAAAGATTGTTTACAAAAAGAGAAAATCAGTTGGCATCATCGACGCCGGTGCCCGGGATTCACAGGGAGAAGATTTGGATTTGAGTGAACTGCAGATTTATCTCGAACCGTTGAAAGAATGGACGCAGATTTTCAACGAAGCCTGGCGTATGGAGCGGGATTTTTATTACGAACCTAATATGCACGGACTGGATTGGAAAGCGATGAAGGAAAAATACGGTAAGCTCTTACCTTACGTTTCCTGCCGACAGGATGTGCGTTATTTGATTGGCGAAATGATCGGAGAATTAAATACTTCCCACACTTATGTTTTCGGCGGTGATGTGAAACGTAAAGCAGAGCGAGTGAACGTGGGGTTGCTTGGGGTTGATTGGCAAACTGATGTGAGGCATAATCGATATCAGTTCAAGAAAATTTATAAAGTGCCGGATTGGACACTCAAAGTTTTTCCGCCCTTGGCAAAACCGGGAGTCGATGTGAACGAAGGCGATTATCTGATTGAAGTAAACGGAAAGAATGTGACTGCAGATAAAAATATTTACAGCTATTTCCAAAATCTGGCGGGCAAACAGATAACAATTCTTGTTAATGATAAACCCACTGCCGAAGGTGCCAGAAAATATTCTGTTGAACCGCTTTACAACGAATACACAATTCGTTACAGAGATTGGGTGGAACACAACCGCTTGCTGGTTGACGAAAAATCCGATGGTAAAATTGGTTACATGCATTTGCCAGATACCTATCTGGGTTCGGCACGTGAGTTCCCGAAATATTTCTATTCACAAACCCGCAAAAAAGGAATTATCGTCGATGGTCGATTCAACGGTGGCGGTTTGGATCCGGATATCTTTTTACGGAGACTGGACAAACAGGTACTGGCTTACTGGACTCGCCGCTATTCACACGATCAAACGATTCCTGATTTGGCAGTGCGTGCACACATGGTGTGTATTACCAATAAGCAAGCTGGTTCCGGTGGAGATATGCTGCCAATGGAGTTTAAGAAAAAAGGACTGGGACCGGTTATCGGAACGCGTACCTGGGGTGGTTTAGTTGGCGTGTCAATGTGGATCAGCATGATCGACGGCGGGGGTATGTCTGCCCCGGATTACCGTATTTACAGTACTGAGGGCGAATGGATTGTAGAAAACGAAGGCGTGACACCGGACATCAAGGTTGATCTTGATCCGGTGGAAGTATCCAACGGTTATGATGCGCAACTGGAACGTGCCATTGAGGAGTTGATGAAAAAAATTAAAAAAGAACCGCTGAAATGGCCTGAACACGAACCGTTTCCGGTGGATAGGTAATTAATAGAGATTAAAAGTGTCGGGTACTGCTGCAGTGCCCGGCATTAATTTAAACTAACAATTTGTTATATGAAGCAAATGTTCACGTTAAAAACCGAGCGCTTGTTGCTGCGTCCATTTAATTTGTTAGATGCGCATGATGTGCAGCGGCTTGCGGGTGATTACGATATTGCCCGAACCACTTTGAATATACCACATCCGTATGAAGATGGCAAGGCAGAGGAATGGATCAGCACTCATCAGTCAGCTTTTGAAGCAGGTAAAGAGGTTATATTCGCGATTGTCCATGCGCAGGAACAATACTTGATCGGAGCAATTGGCATTTCCAATATTCACAAGGAGTTCGAAAAAGCGGAAATCGGTTACTGGATTGGCAAACCATACTGGAATCAGGGATATTGCACCGAAGCAGTAAAAGCAGTGATCCGCTACTGTTTCGAAGAGATGAAGTTGAACCGTGTTTATGCACACCACTTTTTAAACAATCCGGCGTCCGGCAGAGTGATGGAAAAAGCCGGTATGAAAAAGGAGGGCGTATTACGGCAGCATGATAAGAAATGGGACGAGTTTATGGATACAGTGGTTTATGGAGCACTGCGGAGTGATTTTGAGGGTTTATAAAACCGGATGGAATATGCTGGATTCAATTAATTAATGAAAAATCTCTGATGTCAAAAACTCAATTTTCAGGCTATAGCTAAATTGTTCTAAAATCGTATTCAAATCATCAACGTAAATTTCAACAAATAAGATTTTGTAGTATCCGCTCAATATTCAATGGCAATAAGAATTTCTTGAAAAGAATTTCATTCCTGCGAAAGCAGGAATCTCCAACTTACAAAAGAGATTCCTGATCTCCGCTTCGCTCCGTCAGGAATGACAGCGCTTTGTTAACCTTATTTATTGAGTGGATACATTTTGTAGTTGTCAGGATTCTCGATGTATTTTTTCAATTCTTCCTATCTCAGCAGCAGCATTTTCTTCACAGATGTAAAATTATCCATTGTAATCTGATACAGATAGACACCGCTTATCAGATGGCTGGCGTCAAAAGTGATTTTGTAAAAACCTGCAGCATATTCAGCATTTACAATGGTTGCAACTTCACGCGCCATTATATCAAAAATCTTTATCTCGACAAAACATTTTTCTTTCACACTAAATTCAATCGTTGTTTCCGAATTAAATGGATTGGGATAATTTTGCAAAAGCTCGTGTTTTTGGGAAATACTATTTCCTGTTTCCTTGTGCTCACTGACCCAGCTGTAACCGGAGTTTTTTGTTTTTAAAATGGTGCCGTCATACCCAACAATCCAGCCCGTGTTAAGATCGCTGAAAAATACCGAGTAGAGATTGTTTTGCGTGTTGCTTTTTTGAGTTGACCAGGTCGCGCCTTTATTTGTCGTTTTCAGAATCGTACCCTGCGTTCCAACTGCCCATCCGCTGTCAGCATCCACGAAGTGAAAGGAGTAGAGGCTGTTGGGAACAGGTGATGTTTGTTTCGTCCATGAGGAACCACTATCAGTTGTCCGCAAAATTGTCCCGCTCACACCAACGATCCAACCCAAATTTTCGTTGACAAAATGAACCGATCTCAATATTTTATCAGTTCCGCTTGTTTGGGGATTCCAGTTATTTCCGCCATCACTTGTTTTTAAAATCGTACCTGTTTCACCGACAGCCCAACCAGTATTCGAATTGTAAAAAAACACGTCGCGCAGATCGAAATTGGTATTGCTCGCTTGAGTGTCCCAGTTATCGCCTGCATTCTCTGTTTTTAGAATGCTGCCATTTTTACCAACAGCCCATCCCAACTCATTATCCAGAAAGTATATTTGATAAAGCATCATATCCCGGGTATCTTCGGCAATGTGCCAGCTCTGCCCACCATCGGTTGTTTTGACAACGCCATCAAAGCCAACAGCCCATCCCAGCGAAGTATCGGTGAATTGGACGTCATAAAGTATTTTTGAAGTGCCACTGGTTTGAGTGTACCATGTTTCTCCGCTATCCATCGTTTGAATAATCGTATTGGTTTCATATTGACCGCCGACAGCCCAGCCCTGATGTTCGTCAATAAAGTGGACTGAATACAGCGGAGCGGACGTTGCTCTGAAGGGTGAAATCCAATTTTTGCCGCCATCAGTCGTGCGGATGACTTCACCATTAATGCCAACAGCCCAGCCGTTGTTTTGGTTGCTGAACGAGACTGCGTAAAGATATGACGAAACCGGACCAGAGATTAGTTCCCAGGTTTCTCCACCATTTGTTGTAAATCCTGTTTGCCCTTGTTCGCCGACAGCACAACCATGCAGCGGGTCAGTGAAATAGATGGATCGCCATGCCGGATAAATTTCATCGTATTGTTTAATCCAGTGCGTGCCGCCATCGTACGTCCGAAAAATACCTTTTTCAGTTGCCACCCATCCGTTGCTTGCATCGATAAAAAATACTGAATAAATTGTGGGAAAAATGCATAACGTCTGCAGCGTCCAATGATTACCGGCGTCTGTTGTTTTTCGTATTGTCCCGCTTGTGCCTACTGTCCAACCGATACTGTCATTGAGAAAAAAGACATCCATGAAATACGATTCTGACCCGCTGAATTGCTGCTGCCATGTATCGCCGCTGTTTTTCGTTCGGATCACGGTGCCATTTGGTCCCACAGCCCATCCATGATTGTAATCCGGAAAGTGAACAGAAACGAGCGGCAGGTTTGTACACGATTGTTGGGATTGCCAGTTCGTTCCGCCGTTTGTGGTTTTGTAAATGATACTGCTTCTCAAGTAAAGTGGATCATAGCCAACAGCCCAACCTGTATCGGCATTGACGAAATCGACGCTGTAAAATGTATTCGATTTTTTTCCGATTTGTTTGGACTGCCAATTTTTACCCCCATCTGTTGTTTTCATTATGGCTCCGGAAGGACCTACCGCGATAGCGGTATTTTGATCAAAAGCAAATACATCATAGAGATTGAGTTGACTATGCGGCAACGGATTTAAGATTTGCCATTGATCCTGAGCAGTTAAGTTGGCAATTATTAAAAATAACGTAAAGACAACAAGCAATAAACGTCTCATTTTAGACTCCGTAGTGGATTTTCCAATATCAAGATATCATGGGACGACATCATTTTCATTCACCTTAATCACTGCCGAATTTCTTTTTGTCGGAATGTTAACAAAATCAGGAACAGGCTCGTAAATTTCATCGCCAAAGTTGTTCAACAATTGAACAGGAATATATTTGTGTTTAATAATAAAATACGGGATAATTTCATACTTACCGGGGGCTAAATTTAGTTGACTAAATTTAAAACCGGTTTCCCAATATTTTCCTTCAACAGTAATCGAATCCGCATAATGCGGTGCGTTGATCGAGTAGGAGTTATTTTCAAACATCAAAACATCCTGATTCGGGGCATCCAAATTTTTGAAAAATAGGATGGATAATGGACCGGTCGATTTGTCGGGATAATCAATAAAGGTTGTATCCTCCGCTGAATTCAGGTGTAAACCGATCGTAATCGTTTCCTCATAATCTTCAACGACAATCGCGGGCTTGACAGTTATTCTGATGTTCAATTTTTTAAGCAGCACTTTCTGTTGTTTCAATTCTCCATTTTTTCCAATGTCGCCGTGCAATGGTTGTAACTGCCCGTTTTCAATAACAACAAAAGAGGAATCTAATAAATAATTTGAGAGAAAATAATAGACCTTGAACGATCCGGTAATCCCACCACCCGGTTGAAGCTGGGGTGCTGGTAGGCGAATTTTAAAATACCCGTTTTTATCAATATAGGTACTCAGATCAAAACCTTCCAGCCAGACAAACGTCCCTTCCGGATTTGACTTGTCGCTCAAACGGAGCGTGCCATAAATTTTATTGTGTTCATCAAGTGTGATGCTGTCATCATCCAGCGGGTTTTTTGTACATTCAGTAACAGAAAAGATAACTGATATACCAATCAAGAAATTTATGATTATATTTTTCATTTTTCAATCGTTAGTAAGTCCGCTTGACATTTCATGGGAATGTTTAAAACTCCCTGCGCCGGATTCTCCAGGTCAGATAGCAGATTGTTTAACAGTTCGTCCGGTACGCCAGATTGATGAATTAAAAAATACGGCATCACGCGATATGTCCCCACTGGAAGATCCCCTTCGTTGATTTGATAACCGGTAATCCAGGTTCGCGCTTCGTGGGACAGAGATTCAGTCATCAGATTAATTTCACCCGGTACTTCCTTGACAGAAAAAGTATAAATGGTTTTTTGATCAGTGCCAATTTTTTCAAGATAGACTAAGGCTGTTGGTCCCTGCGGTAAATTTGGATACTGAACAACTACCGATTCATTTAGGGTATTAATATCTAAAATTACACTCATCGGTTTTTCCCAGCCAGTATTAAAGTTACATATTTCAGCGATAATATTGTTGTTTTCCGCCGGTACAGGGAACAATTTAGGATCAAGGTTAATTTTGACATTAGCCAGCTTCTGCAGTGTTTTGATGGTTTTGATTTCACCATCTGCGTTCAAATCACCTTTATCCAATTGGATTTGTCCTTTGTGTAAAACAACCTTTGCAGAGTCAAGTTTGTAATTAGCTGAAAAGTAGTAAAGATTAAAGGCGCCTGTTAAGCCGCCGCCTGACTGGCTATTCGGTGACGGAATTTGGAGTTCAAATTTTCCCTCCGCATCGGAATAGGTGCCGACATCGAGTCCTTCCAGATAGAGATAAACATTGTCAGGAGATATTTTATCGCTCAATTTTACCTGTCCGGTGATTTCTCTGTATTTTGAGCTGATCTGGTCTGAATCCAGTGGGTTGCTGGTGCATTGAATGAGAACAAAAGGGGAGATAATCAAAAAAGAGAAAATTAATTTTCTGATCGTGCTTTTTCTCATTTAATGTATCCTTTCTGAATTTAAAAAGGAGTAAAGTTGTTAAAAATCACTGAATAAAAGGAATTAATCCGTTAGGATTTTATAACTCACTTTTAAAATAAAAGCCTGACGGCTTAACTCCATATAACTAATCGAGTACAGCGAATCGGCACTTTCAAAATTCTATTCCGGCTGTCAGATAATAACGATGATCTCTCAATGCCAGTCCTTCCAGATCGGTATCGTCATTCAATAAATTACGGATGCTCACATTGCCGAATACTTTGAAACCGTGAAGGCGAAACGATTTGCTCAAGTGAATATCCACATTCATGTATTCCGGCAGAATGACTTCATTGAACAAACCATTGGGCTGCCTGACCCAACCGGTCTGCTCGCTTTCGATGAACCAATGCAGGAGTAGTGAGTAGCCAGCATGATCAAGCATCAGATTTGCGATGCGTTTCATGTCATATTTGAACGGAAAGGCTGCCTTCTCCGAGATGTCGTATTGGGAAAATCCGAACTCAACCGTAATTTTTTTTCGTAAAAGAAAAACACTGGATTTGGTTTCAAAACCGGAAATCCGGGCATCCGGTACGTTGTCGTAAAAAGCAATGGGCATCCCAAAAATATACAACGGGCGGAATTTGTTGTCGTAATTATTCTTTATGTAATTGGCAGTGATCTGCCAGCCGTAAATCGTGGGATGATAGCGTGTGTGACGTTTTAGTACCAACCCGATTTCCACGCTGTTATTTTTTTCCGGTTCCAGATTCGGTTGCAGCGATGTTTGCTGGAACGCTAATTCCGAACTGATCAGTTGCGACAGCGAAGGGAATTTGACATTTTTTCCGATGTTCATAAACACATCAAATGCAAAGTCGTTTTTCATTCCGGAAAATTTGGTGGCGAACTTGAACATGGTTTCATCCCACGTGTTCAAATTATCTGTGCTAATTGTTGATTGCAATGTCTGATCTCCCGCTTTGTCAACCACTTTGTCGTGGCGAACGCTGAAATCGAAATCAACATTATCAATCATTTCGCTGCCACTTGGCAGGTGGAATTTGAGAATGGATGCAATGCCGTGGTGCATGCGCTCCAGCGATGATGCTTCCTGATTAATATTCTCAAAATCGAAATCGCTGCGCCAGTCGCTGAAATTAAGCTGGCCATGTTCAAAATGGTAGGATACCAGCAGCTCCATTTGTTTCAGCGTAAAGGTTTTTTCCAAACGGATATTATTGGTCTGATCTTCGAGTTCGCGATCTAAAATTCCAAATTGATTGTTGAGCGATTGAGTTTCGTCCAATTGGCGTTGTGAAGCAGAAATGACGACATTTTTCAATTTGTAAATATTCCCGCTGTACCGCAAGCCGATAATTTGATTCAAATTAGCCACTGTTTCGTTATCACGGTTGTTCAGATAGTCCAGCGTTGATCGAATGTAAGTAAGTCCCAATGTATTGGCTGAAAGATTTTCGTCAGTTTCTGAAAAGTGATATTCCACATTCGCCGTATGATGGGTTGCCCGGTTTTCCAGCGCATAGTTCTCACCGGAACCGGAAAATCGGCGTTTCGCGCCACCTTTGCGAAAACTGTAAGAGCCGTACAAATTTCCCACATTTTTAAAGAAATGCAGACCCCAGTTGCCCGAATCGTAAGTTCCCACTCGCTGTTGAAAGCGAATCGTGTAATCTTCCTGAGTTTTGGGCACAATGTTAACCACACCGGAAAATGCTTCCGAGCCGTACAGCACGGTATTGCTGCCTTTGATTAATTCAAACCGCTGCACATCCTCCAAGTCGATCAACGAAAGATCGAAAATATTATTGAACTGACTGTTCATTTTGATGCCGTTGTACAGAACCACAACATCATCGGCATTCCCTCCCCGAATGGAAATCGTTTTTTTTCCGCTTAATTCTTCCTCTACCTGAACGCTGTGGTCAGCGCGCAGCAGATCAGCAGCATCCACGTAACCGCGCAATTCAAAATCCTTTGCCTTGACCAGTGATGTCATTTGCGGCAAATCCTTTTTAATTTCCAGTTTTTCACCCACAGCCTGAACTTCGACTGCCTGAAGCGGGATCACTCTGGGCTGAAGATAAATTTCGACATCACCGGAAGTCAGCTCTTTAATATTGACTGTTTTGACGTCATAATTAATGTGCTGAAACGCAACTTTCATTTTTGAGTGCGGATTGGGAACGATCAGTTCAAAGCGTCCTGCAAAATCACTGATCGTCCCGATCTGCGTATCACTCACATAGACGTTCGCATAAGCAATACCGCGATGCGTATTTATGTCAAAAACTTTTCCTTTAAGCGTGATCTCGTCTGCTGATATTAAATTTGAGAAGAATAACAACGGACAGAGGAGAAGGAGAAGGGGTTTTTTAAAATCCATAGCTTCCTCCAAAAAGTTAGCTAACAACGAGCGATTTATGATTAAAGGGGAAAAACATCTTTTTATACGTGGTTAAATGATGAAGTTACAAATAATTAGTTAAAAATATAAAAATATTGTTCCGCATGTGGATTGAAATTTTAACAATAAAGTAATCAGCGCCTTATGAACAATTCAATTGCTTGTGATAATGATTAGCGTGCAATGTGTGTAACTTTGTGATAAAATAGGATGCAATCGCTTGCACAGATTAATCAATTACGATCTATTCGTTTTTACTCATTGCCTGTCGCTCTGCTAACAATTCTCTGATCAGATTTTTCAACGTCCATGTTTCGGAAACCGGAGTGAGAGTCGCCCAAAGAGCCGGAGGAAGTTGCTGGTTTTTATACGCTGATATGATTTCGTGTAATTCCTTTTCGAACAATCCGGAGAGAATCATGGTTTTCGGTAATTGGAGTTCGGGCACAAGTTCCGAATCAGTAACCGATTTTAAGATTTCAGCCAATGTCTTTTTCAGGTCTGCTTTTCGCGCGAAAATAATCGGGAGCTTTTCGAAATGCTGTTGTCCGGTCAGCTCCATCAATTGATGCTGTTCCTGTTCAGTGTAACCACAGGCTAATATTTTGCGCGGACCGTACATGTGCTGATCCGTGGATTCGACTTTCTTGAACGTTCCGTTATTCATATATAATCACCAATGTGTCTTTTAAGGCTTGTTTTGTTTAAAGGTAGCATTCACCTGAATTCGTTCAAATAAATAACGACTTGTGTTTTAAGCTGATAGCTGATTGCTACACGTTATTTTATGACAACAATCCATTAATAATCAACTCAACCGCGTCATCCTCGGACAGCCCGCGCGACATCAGCGTTTCCAACTGTTTGCTGTCCACACTACCAATGGCAGCCTCGTGCGTCACATGCGCTTTGGGATGCGCCACGTCAACAATGGGAATCGCTTTGGCAATGCCGTTATCCTGAATAATTTCGTGGCAGTCCACATGTCCGCGGGTGTAAGCTGCCGTTGCTTTGAGCGTGTTATAAACCTCGGCTTTGGCATGATCCCGCACCGCGATTTTGGAGGTGAGCACACCCCGGGCACTTTCACCGACCAGAAAGCCGGATTCCCGGATTTCAATAATATCGTCTCCCTGACCATTGATGCGCGATGTCATTTCCATGACGCTGTCTTTTTCTCCGGTGATGGCGTAATCGATGTAAATTTCACCAACCCTGCCTTTGAGCAGTTCGAATTCGGTGATAAATTTACTCCCCGCTGCAAGGTTGACCTCGGCTTTGGGATAAACTTTGATGCCGCCTTTTTGTCCGTGGACGTGCCGTTCAAAGTAGGTGTACCTGGCATTTTCCCCAATATTGATTTTGGCATTCATGATATGTTTGATATCCACCGCATTGGGAAACGTGCAATGCGAAAGCAGGGAAATCTGGGAATTCTTTTCCACATTCACGGTCATGTCAATTTTTTGCACACCGGTTTCCGGAATGATGCCAAAACACAAATGCACCGGTTTCTTCACCACGGTGCCTTCTTTTAACCGCATGTCCAATCGGATGCCGTCTTTTTCCGCAGTCACATCCATTTCCAGTCCGGGAACGAGATGCGATCCCAATACTTCATTTTCGTGAATCACCAGATGAGCTACTTCCGGATCATTGAGTACGCCCGCGTCAGATTCTGTTGTCTCGTAGAGTTCGGTCATTTTCTGCTTGTCGGCTGTCATTTTTGCTCCTCTGTTTCGTTCTCTTCCGGAAGATTTTTGTGATCGCAGGTCAGGCATCTGTCTTCAAAATAGTGCTGAATTCTGTCAACGCGTCCCTTATCGTAAATCTGTCCGCCGCACAGGAGAAAAGCGTGATCTGCCTGCTTGAGCACGGTTAAGCTGTGAGTGATTAAAATGATGGTTGAGCCAATTTCTTTCAGGTATTTGAGCGCGTTGAAAATATTTTCCAGTGACGCCACGTCGATGCCGGAATCCGGTTCGTCCAACATGACAAACTTCGGTCGCATCGCCAGAATCGACGCCATTTCAACCTTTTTACGCTCGCCGCCACTCAGTGTTTTATCCAGCGCCCGCTTGGCATAAGTTGCCGGATCGAGACCCATTTTATCCAGCACGTCATCCGCATTCACGTCTTTTCTGCCGTTGGCTGCCGCTTTGATGAATGCTTCGATGGATAAACCTTCGTAACGCGCCGGTTCCTGCCACGCCAGGGTGATGCCTTTTTGGGCGCGCTGATCAATGGTTAAATCTTTAATAGATTCATTCTCGTACAAAATATTGCCGCGAAAATCGCGATAACCAGCCAGTCCCATAATGGTGTAGGCAAGGGTGGATTTTCCCGCGCCATTGGGCCCGACCACTGCGTGAATGTGTCCTTCCCAAAAATCCACGCTCAAGCCATCCAGAATCGGTTTGCCGTTAAAAGAAAGGGATAAATTTTCTACCTTCAAAATCGTCATGGTGTGTCCTT
>CAYYMH010000051.1:0-30506 GCA_964472785.1 uncultured Cytophagia bacterium
CTTATTATTTTTCTAGTTAAAAGAAAAAAATAAGGATATTTTTTTACACTAACATCAATTATTCAAGGAGTTTTTCATGAAATCAGTAGCCAAATCCCTCAATAATTCAGTACAGGAAATCGCGAAGACAACCAAGGGCTACATGGGCTATGAAGAGCCTAAAAAACGGCAAAAAACCGATCGAAATTTCCGGGAATTTATTACGTCGTCTTTAATCTCAGTCTCCGAGAGAGTGCCAAATTCTAATGGGCATGTCCAAAAAGATTTCAAACCCTCCCACAAAAAAGCATTGGGACAAATTAGTCATAGCTTGAAAACAGTCATCGAATCACTTAAAAAACCATGTTATTGTAATCAATCATTTTTTAATAAACCGAACATAACTTCAGATCAACTGCAACAATTGTATGATTACGATTTGGATTTGAAAGGACAGATCGGGATCCTGAACGAAGAATCTATGCAACTAAAGAATATTCGTGATGATCACGAAATTTCAGATGCACTCCGTCATATTTATGATATTATCGACGGCATCAATCAGATTCTTACCGAACGTGAATTTCTCATTATGTCAATTATTGAATTTGAATAGCAGATTCCATATGTCGAAAATTAATTTAAAGGCGTGCGAATATCTCCGGAAAAAGATATGCGTTTCGTTTTTTATTTTTTAGATGGATTGTAATAAAAGGGATGAAAATGAAGACAACAACCGAATATCTTTGGTTTAACACCACACAAAAAAGGGAATACATCAATATTACGAATAAGGTGAAAGATGTGCTTGCTAAAAGCGGAATCAATGAAGGTATGGTGTTGGTGTCCGCTATGCACATTACCGCCGGCGTTTACGTCAATGATGCAGAGTCGGGACTGATTCAGGACATTGAGGAGTGGTTGCAAAAGTTGGCGCCGGAAGGTCCGGATTATCACCACCATCGCACCGGAGAAAGTAACGGCGATGCACATTTGAAGAATCTGATCATCGGTCATGAGGTGATTGTACCGGTCACAGACGGAAAACTTGACCTGGGTCCGTGGCAGCAGATTTATTATGCTGAATTCGATGGCAGAAGAAGAAAACGACTCATTATCAAAGTAATGGGCGAATAAAAGGAAACGGGATGGCAGAGACCTTCAGATTAGCACTGGCGCAGATTAATGTCACTGTTGGCGATTTCGCCGGAAATCAGAAAAAAATTTTGGATGGCATCGAGCAGGCAAAAAAACATCGAGCCGATCTCATTGCATTTCCCGAAATGACAATTACGGGATACCCGCCCGAAGATTTATTGCTGCGGGACCAGTTCATCAACGATAGTTTGAATACATTGCAGCAGATCGTATCTTCAGTTAGCGATATTATTGTGATTTTGGGATCTGTCAACCCTGTTGGTGATAAATTATTAAATAGTGCCACTGTTATTTATGATAATAAAATTTGGGGACACTATTATAAAATTCAATTGCCAAATTATGGCGTGTTTGATGAAAAACGGTATTTTCAGGAAGGAAGCCATCCGGTTGTACTCCGTTTTAATGATATGAATATCGGCATCAGTGTGTGCGAGGATTTGTGGATTCCTGACAGTGTGATCGAAACTGAGGCACTAATCGGGAATGCAGATGTGGTAGTCAATATTTCCGCTTCCCCTTATTGCGCCGGAAAGATTCAGGAAAGGGAAGATTTGGTCGTCGATCGCGCCGTGACAAACCGTGTCGTGATGGGATATGTTAATTTAATCGGCGGACAGGATGAGTTGGTATTCGACGGCTCAAGTCTTATTGTCAACGAAAGAGGACACGTTGTAGCACGCGGTGAACAATTTAGAGACGATGTAATTTTTTATGATATTGACGTGGCTGAAATCCGGAAGATTCGAGATCAGGATGATAAATTTATCAAGCGAAAACAAAACTTTCCCCAAAAATATCAAATAAATATCATTGACATGTCAGACGTAAAAGTGAATCATCGGAAACAACCCACCTTTCCCGAAAAAAACAGCAGAAAACTGGATTCGTTAACTGAAGTATACCGTGCTCTTGTTTTAGGTACGCGGGATTATGTCCGCAAAAATGGATTTAAAAAGGTGGTGCTGGGTTTAAGCGGTGGGATTGATTCTGCCCTGTCAGCCGTGATCGCAGTGGATGCACTGGGTAAAGAGAATGTGGTGAGTGTTGCCATGCCTTCCCAATTTTCATCAGAGGAAAGCCTTGAGGATGCCAGATTGCTGGCGCAGAATCTCGGCATTGAATTGAAATTGATTCCTATTCAAGATACGTATTTACAGTATCAGAAGATGCTCAAAGATGAGTTTAGCGATTTACCTTTTGACACCACTGAAGAAAATATTCAGGCACGAATCCGTGGCAATATTATTATGGCGCTGTCGAATAAATTTGGCTGGCTTGCATTGACGACAGGCAACAAGAGCGAGATCAGCGTTGGCTATTGCACGCTTTACGGCGACATGGTCGGCGGTTTTGCTGTGATAAAGGATGTGCCCAAAACGTTGGTATTCCAATTGTCGGAACATATCAATAAAATGTATGGGAAGGAAATTATTCCCCAGCGAATAATTGACAAACCGCCTTCGGCAGAGTTGCGGCCTAACCAGAAAGATGAAGATAGTTTGCCACCATATCACATTTTGGATCCGATTTTGGCGGAATATGTTGAGAAAAACACGTCCTTTCAGGAAATTGTCAAAAAAGGGTTTGATGAGGAAACCGTTCGCCGGGTGATAAAACTGGTTGACAGTTCAGAGTATAAACGAAGGCAGGCGCCCCCCGGCGTAAAAATCACACCCCGCGCCTTCGGAAAAGATCGGCGTATGCCGATTACCAGTCGTTACAAAGGTTAAAAAAATTCTCTCAATTTGACAAATATTCTTTCAAATACTCTTCACTCATCTGCCACAACTTTTTTGCTACCTCTTCATCATTCGATTCTTTTGAAGATTTTCTGATCTTTTTGTTCACAAAATACTCACCTGTAACATCCGACACCCCCGGAGATTCGGCCAAATAGACGGTTGTTTCTGCACCTTTGTCCGGTTTGATGAAAAATGGTTTCACAATCCATTGCAGAATCGGATTGTAGTTTCGCAACAGCTCTGTTGAGACAACGCCTGGGTGCAGAGAATAAACAGTGATTTTGTCTCCGTTCAGTCGCCGGACCAATTCTTTGGTGAACAGGACGTTTGCCAGTTTTGACTGCCCGTAAGCTTTTCGACCATGAAAATGTTTCCCTCCTTCGATATCCGATAAATTGATGGTCGAAAATTTGTGCAGGTCAGAACTCACATTAATAATGCGTCCTGACTCACTTTTCTTGATGACGTCCAACAACAGATGAGTGAGCAAAAAATGCGCTAAATGATTCACGGCAAAAGTTAATTCAATTCCATCTTTTGATAATTTTCGATCGAGTTCCCATGTCCCTGCATTGTTAATCAGTACATCCAATCGATCATATCTCTGCTTAAACTCATGAGCTAATTTTTTAACCGATTCCAGTGAAGAAAGATCACAGAACATGACCTCAACGTTTTCGTTGCTGGTCTTGCTGACAATTTCCTGTTTTACAATTTGACCTCTTTTCTCATCACGAGTGGTAATAACGACATGCGCACCTTTTTTTGCTAAAGCAATCGCTGCCATTTTTCCAATGCCAGAAGTTGCTCCGGTGATTAATACAATTTTGTTTTCCATAACACGCTACCCTTTTGTTTTAAAAATTATGTTACTTTTGCTTTATTGGTTAATTTTTTGTCTAATATTTTTTGATGACTTCGTAGCGAAAAGTATGCACTTTTCTAATAATTATATCCAATCTGAAATATATCAGCGTACTTTGATTATTTCAATTTGAAATTATTTAAAACTATGTTAACATTAATTAAATCCAATGACTTTTTTTTAACAATTGATCGAATATTAGTCAATATATTGATTGATTTTCGCCTTTTCGTATAATGTTTCAGAATGTTACAATGTTATTTGTGGATAGAATCAATGAAAAAGTGACAAATGTCAACATAACCGTTTATTATTAATATATTAAAATAAAAAAGGTATGTAATTAATTCAAATTAAATAAATTAATAAATTGCGAAATGGAATTTGTTGATAAATATCAAAACCAAAAACAAATATTATTTTACAAATTTAAAAAATCGGATAAAATTCGGACAATTTTTTCGTAATTATTATTGTGATGAATGATTGATAATTAATAAAACATTTTGAAAAAGGTAATGTAACAAACTGATATTGTTTGTGTTAAGATTATCAATAAAGAATATGTATCGATGGTGTAACAATTATTCAATTTTTCTAACAAATTGGCACAAAGTTTGCATGACAGAAAAGTAAGGAATAAATAACTGACATCTTTTTTGATGTTTAACCTCACATCGGGATTGTGATTTAGACATAAAAGCAGATTTTGATCAAATCAAGTAAGTAAAGCACAACGTTTAAATGTTAAAGGCATCGTATCTCCATGTGAGGTTAAAACAGTAAATAATACAGACATTAAATTATAAAATCATTTTTAAGAGGAAAGAAAAATGGATAAAGTAAATGGAAAGATTATGGCCATCGACGTAAGAGGGGGCATCATTGATTCCATATCTGAATTTATTGAAAAAGAAGGCTATCAACTGATTATGGTGAATGAAATTGAAGATGTTGTCGAAACTGCGAGAGAAGAAAAACCGAAAGCGTTGTTAGCTGTTGTCGATGTCTTTGACGACAAGATATGGGATGCGTGCAAAGAGTTAAAAGAAAATTTTGACACAAGAAAGATTTCTTTGATTATGATGAGTGCCAGCAAAGAGGAAAACGATGTGATCCGAGCGCTGCAATTGGGTGCTGACGATTACGTGATCATGCCGTTCAGCAGCAAGTCTCTTGTCGCTCGAATTAAGGCTGTTATAGCCCGAAAAGAAAAGATTGAAGGAAAACGTATCAGAGTCAAGGATATCGAAATTGATCTGGATGAACACCGGGTGAAAAAGTCGGGCAAACCGATTGATTTGACCTATATTCAATTTAAACTGCTCTATCTGTTAGCGTCGAGACGTGATAGTGTTTTTTCGCGTAAGGAAATTTTGGAAAAAGTATGGGGACGGAAAGTTTATGTGACAAATCGAACAGTAGATGTTCATATTAAACGTTTGCGCGAGAAATTAGGCGAATACAAATATCCGTCTCAATATATTGAAACGATCCACGGAACCGGGTATAGATTTTTGTAATAATCATTTTTTCCTCCCTCCGAAGCCCCTGGTGATATTGGTATGACTGGGGGCTTTTTTATTTAAATTCTAATTCGTATTTTTGTTTAAATTTCATGATGCTGGAGAAAATTCCCCGTGCTAATTTTTTCTGAAAGGATTTTTGGCGGAGCAGCAGCTCCTCTTTCGGATTTGAAATAAATGCAGTTTCAATCAAAATATTTGGCATGGAAGCACGCCATAAAACATAGAAGCCAGCCTGACGAACACCCCGATCCTGCAAATTACATTCTTGTATCAACTCCTGATGAACCATGGCTGCTAAATCCTGACTTTCATAACTGTAAATATTCTGAGCCATGGCGGAAAGGATGAAATTCTCCTGGCTCAAATCAGCGTATTTATTTCCGCTTTCATAACGAATCACCGAATTTTCGAGTCGCGCCACCTCTCGAGCCTCGTTTGTATTATCCGGTCCCAAAAAGTATGTCGATACGCCACGAAGCCACCGGCTCGGATTGGAATTGGCATGAATGCTGATGAACAGCTTCGCCTGATTTTTGTTGGCAAATTCAGTGCGTTTCTTCAACTCGACAAACCGATCCTTTTCTCGTGTCATCAAAACTTCGATGTTGGTTTCTTGCTCTAAAATTTCTTTCAGGTATTTTGCAATCGCTAACACAATGTTCTTTTCGTAGGTCCCATTCGGTCCAATCGCGCCGGGATCTCTTCCTCCGTGGCCCGGATCAATTACTATTCTGTCAATCCGCCACTTCCGTTTTTCTTTATCCAATGTTTGTTTGATATCTTTGGATAAATCACTCCTCGTTTTTATAGTAACCATGATGTTTCTCGGATTTTGCAACACCAACTGCTTCTCAACAATGTCATCGCGAAGCCGAAAACCAATTTGAGCAAGTTCATTGGAGATTTGACTGGGAACAACCCGCGCGATCATTCCGTTGTTGAATGTTTCGTTCAGTGAGGTAGAATCAACTTTTCCTCCGTAAATGTCTAAATATAACCATTGATGTCTGGCTCGTAAACTCAAATCCGATTCCTGGAAATCCTTTGATGTTTTGATTTGAATGAGTGTTCCGTTCATTTTTTCTTCGACATGAATACCATTCACATTGACAGCTTCACCGTAGAAAGGCGCAATAATTTTCAAAATGCCATTTTCTTTTTGATAATCAATTTTATCGGGAAAAGCGATTTCCAGAATATCAAGAAAAAAGTGCATGGGGACATAAATATCTTGGTTTTTGAAAAGAGTTTGGGTGGGCAGATGATAGACTTTTTTGTCAATAATAATAAACGGATTGAATGCTGAAACGATGAGAGATTGGCTGCCTAAATATAAAATGAATTTTTTATTTTCAACATTAAAATATGTTCGTGCGCTAAATAGATTAGCAAAATCATTGATTGACAGGTAATGGATGTTTCCGTTCAGTAAAGGAGTACTGATGCTCGCATTAATTGAGCCGTCAGGGTGAAAGACCGACAAGGTTTGCGCTCGGGTTGTATAATTGAAGGTCAAATAAATAATGAGAAATAAAACTATGTGATTTAGTTTCCCCTTCATGCTTAATTTTTAGCTTTCAAATTCGTTCGATTCCTCAGCTAATTTCTCACTTGCTTCCTTGAGAATTTGCTTATCTTTTTCTGATATATTTTCGTATCCCACATCATTGATTTTGTCTAAAATTCGGTCAACTTCCTTCTTTAAAGTAAACAATCGCTTTCTTTTTTTTGTTTCTTTTTTAAATTTTATTTCTGATTTCTTTTTATAAACTAAATTGGATAAAGCAATTCTCCAACCGAATTTAATATATACAAATCCAATCAGCATACCACCCAAATGGGCGAAATGCGCGATGCCATCCCTGCCGCCTAAAAATCCCATCAATAATGATATACCGGCAAAAATCATCGCCCAGTATTTCGCTTTTAGGGGAATGAAGAACGGGAAGAAAATGAGAATCCGATCCGGATAGAGCAGGACAAAGGCGATCAGCACGCCATAAATCGCGCCGGAAGCGCCGACAACAGGAATCGGTGATGTTGCATTAAAAAGGAGGTGAAAGAAACCGGCACCAACGCCGCAAAGGACGTAGTATTTGAAAAATTCTCGAGAGCCCCAGTTGCGTTCGACTTCACAGCCAAACATCCACAACATGAACATGTTGATCAGGATGTGTAAAAATCCACCGTGCAGAAACATGTAAGTAAAGAATTGCCAAATGAAGAATTTTGAAAACACCTGATTGGGAACCAGACCGAACCAAAAGTATAGTTCCTTGCCGATCAACATCTGCAACAGCCACACAATCCCATTAGCAATCATCAGCCTTTTTACGGTAGGCGTGACATGATAATTACCAAATCCAAAGCGAACTTGTCTTCCTGAGTAATAATCCATGAATCCAATTCTCTAATCTAAAATGTTATGCCTCTTTTTCAGAACCAAAAAAGAGGCATAATGAAAATTTCAAATTGATGTTTGTCGGTTAAGTGTTTTATTTGATAAATCGACAATTGATCCGCTAAATTTTAATGAAAACCCATGCGAACGCCGACGCGGAAGCCGATGCCGGACAGATCAACTTCATAGCGAGTCGGAGAATCCTCGTCGTTCTTTTTATCACGGCTTACTTTTGTGCCATCATAAAACGCCTCGGCGATAAACGAAGAGCGACTGCCGACGCGGTACATGATTCCGCCACCCACAATCCATTTGAAACCGCTGTAAAATCTGCTTGTACTATTATCACCGTAAACTGTTTCTTTGCTGAATAACATGGAATAACCAAGACCACCACTGGCGAAATAATCCAAATATCTGCCGGCAGGGAATTTAATATTGACTACACCATAGACCGGTAAAATATTGGTCGTAAATTCCGCATCGGTGCGAATTTCATTTTCAACGATCCCGTCATCAGAAACCTGCTCAGCAATGGTTGTTTCTTCGGTGTGTGTTTTTCGAAAATAATCAACGCCGATACCAATATCGACAGCCTCATCGACTATCCAGGAATAATTACCACCAAAAATGAACCCTGCTTTGGCACCTTTCGGATTAAAATATCCTGCTTTCAAAGTCGTTGCTGAAAGCGCTTGCGCTTGCACACTTGAGGTCACAAAAAATCCCATAATGGCAATCAGACAAAGAATGGTCAGTTTTTTCATAGCTTTTTCCTCCGTTTATAATTTTTGATATGTTATATTATTAAATATTTAGTTAAAAGTCAAGCGAAAATATCACGAATAAAAAGTAATTGTTTAAATGCACCCTTTTTTAATACAGTGAAACGTGTTTCACATAATTTTGTTACAATTATTTTTTGCTATTCAGCCACGGAACCCCAGAGAAAACAGAGAGAAGATTCTATAGAGGATTGTTAATCCGAATTATTCTTAACGTAGCAGCGGGCTATAAACATATTAAATCATCCATTCAAAGCCGCGAAGAAAACAAAGTTTGTCATATTACTCATTTTTTGAAGGCTTGGCGGATTTGTGTGAGTTTGTTAAAATATGATTTGTTTAGACGATTGTTAAAGCTATCCCAAATAACTTCTCAGCGGACGGCTTCTGGATGCGTGTCTCAATCGCCGGAGGGCTTTTTCTTTGATTTGGCGAACTCTTTCTCTGGTTAATTGGAAATATTCACCAATTTCTTCCAGGGTCAAAGGTGTTTCGGAATTAAGGCCGAAGTATAGTTTCACGACTTCTGCTTCTCTTTCTGTTAAGGTGTCTAAGGCGCGCCTTAATTCAATTTTTAAGGATTCACTAATCAAAGTGTTATCAGGGGAGGGTTGCTCCTGATTTTCAATGATGTCCAGTAACCGGTTTTCTTCTTCTTCACTGAATGGCGCATCCAGAGAAAGATGTTTACCGGAGCGCTGGATGGTGTCGGCCACTTCGAAGTCACTAATTTCCAACTGTTCTGCAATTTCTTGGGGAGAAGGCTCTCGCTCGAATTCCTGTTCCAATTCGCTGAACGCCTTACCGATTTTGTTCATTGTGCCGACACGATTTAGTGGCAACCGGACGATCCTTGACTGTTCAGCCAGCGCCTGTAAAATCGATTGACGAATCCACCACACTGCATAGGAAATAAATTTGAAACCGCGGGTTTCGTCGAACCGGTTCGCTGCTTTAATGAGCCCGAGATTTCCCTCGTTGATCAGATCGCCCAAAGACAGACCTTGATTCTGGTACTGCTTAGCCACACTAACAACAAATCGCAGGTTGGCTTTGGTTATCGTTTCCAAAGCTTCTTCGTCGCCGTCTCGAACTTTTTTGGCTAAATTGATTTCATCTTCGGGAGAAAGCAGGGGGACTTCCCCAATTTCTTGAAGGTATTGATCCAAACATTGTTCAGTTCTAAAGCGGAATCGGTTGGGACTTTTTAACATTGATTGCCCTCGCACAAAAGCATCTATTGATGATGTAGTTTAAATATAATGATTTTTTTGATTTTTGTCAATATGATTTTTTTATTTTATTTCCATTGTCACTGGATTTTTTTTTAATTTTGATTGAGTTCTTGAGTTGTATCAACACAAAAACTCATGAAAAATTCAGGTACAATTGACGACACAAAAATTACAATTTTCGGCGGGAAAAAATACAATTCAGTTGGTATGTCACATCAATGAATGTTCGCATTGTAAAGGGGGCGTTGATTTCAAATTTACCTTGATTTTTAGAGTTTTTATCCTTAAAATTGATTTATTATCATGTTCATTAAATATAAATACGAATGATCTGTTGGGTTTTAATTTTTTATATATTTAGACCGTAGGGGATTCACATGTGAATCCCTTACAGTTGAAAAATCTTTCTATTTGAGGCTGATGTTTTCTACTCGTCATCCTCATTTTAAATCCAACAGCATCATTTTTTTTAAGAAGGACTTAAAAAGTTTAAATCGATGGAAAATTTGTGAGGAGAAGAAATGAGAAACTCGTTGATATTAATTTTAACTGGAGCCCTATTTATGGTAAATACGTGTAGCAAAAAACCGGCGAGTATGGATGAATTAAAAAACATTCTCATTGAAAAAGTGAATGAATCAGAAGGAATAATCGCGATTGCATTTGAGGATCTGAAGACCGGAGATCAAATATTCATCAATGAAAAAATTGAAATGCACGCTGCCAGCACAATGAAAGTGCCTGTTATGATTGAAGTCTTTAAACAAGCTGAACAAGGTAATTTCAATTTAGACGATTCCATCTCAATAAAAAACGAATTCACAAGCATTGTTGATAGTAGTAAATTCGTTATGAGTTTCGAGGAGGATAGTGATGATGTGGTTTATCAATACATCGGCAAAAAAATGGCAATTTACGATCTCATTTATCAGATGATTACAGTTAGCAGCAATTTCGCGACGAACATTTTGATTGATTTAGTGGAAGCAGAGAATGTCATGGAAACGATGCAGGAAATTGATGCTCGTGACATAAAAGTCCTGCGGGGTGTCGAAGATATCAAAGCTTACGAAAAAGGAATGAATAATACAACGACAGCCTATGATATGCTTTTAGTGATGAAAGCTATCGCTAACAAGGCGGTCGTGACTGATAAAGCCTGTCAAGAAATGATCGACATTTTAGCAGATCAAAAATTTACGGACAAAATTCCGGCGCTGCTGCCTTCGGATGTCAGGGTTGCTAACAAAACTGGTTCGATCACTGAAATTGATCACGACGCTGCCATTGTTTATCTGAAGCCGGCACAGGCGTATGTCTTGGTCGTTTTAACCAAAGGCATTAAAGATCACAAACAGGCGCAGAATCAAATTGCTGAAATCTCAAAGATGATTTATGATACTGTCAAAAATCAAGCTGATAACTGATCGTTTTTTTTTAATAATTTGAAATTTTATCAATAAACTCAAAAAGATTTTTACGTGGATAAAGAGAAATCAAATTCGGACAACTGCCGCCCTGTCAGATTAATTACTTACTGGGGAATGGCGGGAAACATTTTTTTGTCAATCATCAAAATAAGTGTCGGATGGATCATAAACTCAGTAGCTTTAGTTGCTGATGGCTTTCATTCGATTTCGGATTTGGTGACAGACTTCGTGGTTATTTTTTCCAATAGAGCTGCAAATCGCCCTCCCGATTCGACGCATCCCTACGGACACGGAAAGTTCGAAACATGCGGAACTTTGGTCATCGGATTAATACTTCTCCTGATTGGAGGAAATATCGGGTGGTCAGCGTTGAGTTCATTGATTCGTCAGGAAGAAAATTTTCCGGGACCGATGGTTGTTGTGATTGCTGCAATTTCTGTGGTTTTGAAAGAAATTTTATTCAGAGTAACCCGCAAGGTCGCGAAAAATGTTGACAGCCCGTCTCTTTACGCCAATGCCTGGCATCATCGTTCTGATGCACTATCTTCTATTGCAGTATTGCTGGGTGGATGCATCAGTTTGTTTGGCTACGGCTATGGCGATCAAATCGCAGGTTTGATTGTCGGAATCATGGTCATGGCAGTTGCGGGCAAAATTCTTTTTCGATCTATCAAAGAGCTTTCCGAACATGCCGTGGATGGTGAAATCATTCGTCAAATTGAACAGGTTTTAAATGAGCACCAAAAAATTGCCGAGTGGCATAAATTGAGAACACGAAAAATCGGGTCGGAGATGTTTATCGATATGCACATTTTAGTTGATCCGCAATTATCGGTTCGACAGAGCCACAAGCTGACAGAACAGATCGAAAACCAAATCAAAAACAAGGTCTCACATCCGGCAAATATACTGATCCATGTTGAACCGAACAGTCATGAGATGATAAAAAAAGAATAGATGATTTTTATCAAATTATGAATTGACAATTAGGTTTATTTTTATTATATTGTCTTATTGATTAAGAAATTTAAATAATAGATATCCCTTCCATCTTGAATTTCAACTGTGCTCCATGGATGGAATGCTGTGTAAAGATTACGCTAATATCGCGACATGAATTCCGATTTATGAAGGGGTTGAAAAGTTATCATTAAAAATAGGAGTTTAATATGGACATTGCTCATGAGAAGACGAAGCAAGTGTTAAAATGGTTTGAAGAAATTACAAAAATACCGCGCTGTTCCAAAAAAGAGGACAAAATTGCTGAATGGTTGACAAATTGGGCAAAGGAAAACGGATTTGAGACAAAAATTGATAAAGTCAAAAATACGGTGATCAAAGTTCCTGCTTCTCCGGGATTTGAGGATTACCCAACTGTTGTGCTACAAGGTCACATGGATATGGTTTGTGAAAAGACACCGGACTCAGATCACGATTTTTCCAAAGACCCGATAAAATTGGTTTACGAAGGCGAATGGCTGACAGCAGATAAAACAACCCTTGGCGCTGACAACGGTATTGCCATTGCCATGGCGATGGCAATCGCGCTGGACGAAGATGTTAAACATCCACCGCTGGAATTGCTTTTTACAGTTGATGAAGAAACCGGCTTGACAGGGGCAAATGAATTGCAACCCGGATTTATCGATGGTCGGATTTTGATGAATATCGACTCAGAAGATGAAGGGGTTTTTACTGTTGGCTGTGCTGGCGGTGTAAACACGTATTCGACAGTTCCGTTCCAATCTGAAAACATTCCTTCGGGGCACAAAGTTTATAAAATTACCGCCGGCGGAATGAAAGGCGGACACTCCGGTATCGATATTGAATTGGAAAGAGCCAATGCCATCAGAGTCGTTGGTCGGACATTGAGTCAACTTTTACAGACAGATGTCGATTTTCGAATTGCCGACATCAAAGGCGGAAGCGCTCACAATGCAATTCCGAGAGATGCTGAAGTCACAATCACATTTCCGGCGAATCAACTTGATAAAGTGAAGGAAAGCGTAGCAGAATGTCAGAACACTTTCAAAACTGAATTTAAAAATACAGATCCGGAATTGAGCCTTTCAGTGAAAGAAGCGGATACCAAGAATAAGGTCTCCACAAAAGATGCAACTCAGAAAATTGTTGATTTTATTATAACAATGCCGCACGGAGTGGATGCTATGTCAACTGACATTAAAGACCTGGTTGAAACATCGAACAACTTTGCAAACATTAAAATCGAAGATGGTGCTGTAAAAACCCTGTCCAGCCAGCGCAGTTCAGTTGTTTCTCGATTAAATGCACACTCCAATAAAATTGAAGCTGTGGCTCGATTAGCCGGTGGTGAGGCAAAAAGCGGCGATGGCTATCCGCCCTGGCCGCCGAACATGGATTCTAAACTATTGAAGAAAAGCACCGAGCTTTATGAAAAATTATACAACAAAAAGCCGGTGGTTGAAGTTATTCACGCCGGATTGGAATGTGGTATTATCGGCGACAAATATGAAGGTATGGATATGATTTCGATAGGACCGACGATTGAGAATCCGCATTCTCCGGACGAAAGAGTGAATGTAACTACGATCGGTCAGGTTTGGGATTTTATGGCGGAGCTGTTCAAAGAATTGAAATAGCTTTAAAATATATTTAAAATTAAAGAGGAATGGGATTTGACCTATTCCTCTTTTTTTATTTTAACTTCTTGTTATTTTTGTGTCTCTCGGCGTCTCGTTGTGTCCGTTTTTCCATCCCCTTCCAAAATGCGCTCGTCAAATCGACGCCGGTTTGATTGGCGATGCAAACACAGACAAATAAAATGTCCGATAGTTCTTCGGCGATATCCTTGTCACGATCCGATGTTTTGAAACTTTGATCGCCATAAGTTCTGGACATAATTCGAGCCAATTCTCCGACCTCTTCCACCAGTTGCGCCAGATTTGTAAGCTCAGAGAAATAACGAACGCCAACCGATTGAATCCATTGGTCAACAACTTTCTGACATTCGGCAAGAGTAATCTGTTTCATCGTAATGAACCTCACTTCATAAATTTGTCTGATTCTTTTTTGAGTAATGGTAGGAATTTTAAATTTGATTTATGAATGGGATAATTATCGAGCTGTTTCAGGTTGACCCAATCAAAATCCTGATGTCCGTTCAACTTAACTGTGCCTGAACGAAATTTGCAGATTATCACATCAATATTAATCTTAAAATGTGAGTAAGCGTGGCGTACGTTGGTAAGTAGTTTCGCAGGTTCGACATTTAGGTTTACTTTTTCCCGCATTTCTCGACGACAGGCGTTTAAAGATGATTCGTCCTGGTTCACTTTACCTCCGGGAAATTCCCAGAGACCGCCCAAAAGCCCCGAGTTTTTTCGGTGTACGATTAAAACTTTATTATTTTTAAAGATCACACCGACGACAATTTTGTAGCTGGGGACTTGCTTCTTTTTTTCAATCACAGGAAATTGGTCTTGCGTTTGGTTTTGAAATGACTGACAGAAGCGAGACACTGGGCACTGCGCACATAATGGATTGCGCGGTCGACAAATCGTGGCGCCAAGCTCCATCAGCGCCTGATTGAAATTTCCGGCATCCGGCTCGAATAACAAATCTTGTGCGATCTGTTTCATTTCCTTTTGAGCCTTTGTATTTTGAATCGGCGCGCCAATTTGAAACAAGCGGGAATAGACTCTTTTGACATTACCATCAACGACAGCCAGCGGCTCACCAAATGCCTGGCTTAAAACTGCCGAAGCAATGTATTCTCCAACTCCGGGCAGCTTGAGAAAATCTTCGTAATTTTTCGGAATAGATCCTTCTTTTTCCTCAACAATAATTTTGGCCGCCCGATGCAAATTCCTTGCACGGGCATAATACCCCATACCTTCCCAGATTTTTAGAACCGAATTCAAATCTGCTTTTGCCAGGGTGAAGATGTCAGGAAAACGAACCATAAATCTGTTGTAATAATCAATGACTTTGACGACTTGCGTTTGTTGCAGCATGACTTCGGAAACCCAAATTTTATAGGGGTCGTTTGTTTCGCGCCAGGGGAGTTTTCGCTGATTTTTTTTGAACCAATTTATTAAGCGAGCTTGGAATTGACGTTTTTCTTTATTTTCCATGTTGTCAGGTGATTAAATAAGGAATGGTTGAATTAAAATGAGAATTATGGATAATTAGGCTACTTGATTCAGATTAGTCTGTATCGCTGTTATTTTCCGATGCTGCTGCTTTTTTCGGAAATACACCCTGCAAAGCAGATGCAATTATTTGTTGCACCTCGACTGAAAAGTCCTGTTTTACCATCCATTCCAGATACTCACGGTCAAGCTCGACAACTTTTTTTAAGGGATGACCTTTATATTTGCCAAAGGTAAAACAAGCCTCATCTTGTTCCCAGATAAATTTTTTATCCGTGTCAACAAATCGTTCATCACGTTGGTTACAAAATTGGTGGAGTGCCTCGATTTTTTGAGGCAAGTCATGGTACTTTTCCGATTGTGCTTTGAGAATTTCCAGCGTAGCTTGAGTGTCCTTCAGCGCACTGTGGGCATCTTTTAATTCCTTGTTACAATAAAACCGATACGCTGCACTCAAATCTCGCCGTTCTTTTAAGCGGAATATCCTGAGGACATCAATAACCTTCACGTGTTCCGTATTAAATTCAATACCACCGCGTTTTAATTCATTGATCAAGATCGGTAAATCATAGTTCACAATATTGTAACCTGCCAAATCACAGTTGCTAATAAAGGAGTGGATGTCCGGCGAAATTTCACTTATCGTTGGCTTATCTATCACATCCAGATTGTTGATGCCGTGAATTTTTGTAGCACCTGCTGGAATCGGAATTTCCGGGTTCACTAAACTTAAGAATGAATCGGTTCGGTCATCCGAAAATAATTTTATCATTGCGATTTCAACGATTCGGGCAGTCTGAATATCTAATCCGGTTGTTTCGAGATCGAAAAAAACCAACGGTCGTGTGAGTTCCAGCTTCATCTATCTTTTTCCTCATGATGTTTCACTGATCTATCGGAGCTTCAATTTGCTAATTTTTGAGCCCTGTTTTGATTTTTAAAAAAACAATTTACTAAATATTCAGCTTGGAGTCAAACATTATTTTGATAAATTTAATCAAATTTGTCAGCCTTAGATTGTCAAGGATTTTTACAGACTTTGTAAAAACTTAAGTGCACTCCACTTTTGAAGTGGAGCACACTTATTTGAAAGAGATTTGTAAAAATAGAAATATGCGTGAATCAATATCTCTAACATCAATTTCAACATTTGCAGTTAATCAACAGCGGGGTAATCTTTAATGGTTTTCAGTGTCTTTTGAATTTGCTCTTCCGGTAATTCATAATCGACAAGCTTACCTGCAAAATAAGCATCATAAGCCGCCATGTCAAAGTGCCCGTGACCACTTAGATTAAAGAGGATCGTTTTCGAAGTGCCCTCCTCCTTCGCTCTTTTTGCTTCGGTAATTGCGCTGTGAACGGCGTGAGTTGCTTCAGGCGCCGGAATGATCCCTTCAGCCCGGCTGAAAATTTTACCTGAATCAAACACTTCCAACTGTTTAAAAGCAGACGCCTCAATTACTTTTTCTTTGACTAAATGGCTCAAGATTGGTGCCATTCCGTGATAACGGAGTCCGCCGGCATGAATCGGAGGCGGTACAAAATCGTGACCCAACGTGTACATTGCCATCAACGGCGTCATTTTGGCTTCATCGCCGAAATCATAGGCATAAGGTCCGCGGGTTAACGTTGGACAGGAAGCTGGCTCAACAGCGATTGCTCTCAAGTTTTTGCCGTCAAATTTATCTTTGATAAAAGGAAAAGCCAATCCGGCAAAATTACTGCCACCGCCAACACAGCCGATGATAATATCCGGATAATCACCTGAAATTTCCATTTGCTTTTTGGCTTCTAATCCAATAACAGTTTGATGAAGCAGTACATGATTGAGAACACTGCCCAGAGAGTATTTAGTGTCATCGCGTTTGGCTGCATCTTCAACTGCTTCGCTGATAGCGATTCCCAGACTGCCTGGCGATTCCGGATCTCTTTCCAGTACGCGTCGTCCTGCTTCAGTATCCGTGCTCGGGCTGGCGACAATCGTTGCTCCCCAGGTTTGAATCATGGATTTTCTGAACGGTTTTTGTTGATAGCTGATTTTGACCATGTACACTTTGCATTCCATGTCAAAGAAATTACACGCCAAACTCAATGCACTGCCCCACTGTCCAGCACCGGTTTCCGTGGTTATGCGCTTCACCCCTTCCATCTTGTTGTAATACGCCTGGGCAATGGCTGTGTTCGGTTTATGACTCCCGGCTGGACTGACGCCTTCATATTTGTAATAAATTTTTGCCGGTGTGTCCAACACTTTTTCCAGTCGTCTTGCCCGATAAAGCGGCGAGGGTCTCCATAAGCGATAAATATCAATAATTTCATCCGGGATCTCGATCCACTGATCTGTGCTCACCTCTTGTTTAATTAATTCCATCGGAAATAGCGGTGCTAAATCTTCAGGACCCACCGGATTGTTTGTTGCCGGATGCAAGACCGGTGGCATTGGTTTGGGAAGGTCTGATAAAATGTTGTACCATTTTTGCGGTATTTCATTTTCAGGAAGTAAGATTTTTGTTTCCATTACTTTTCTCCTTTGGTTAATTGTTTATGGTTATTTAATTAATGTTATTCATCAAAAAGAAACGTCGGTTCGTGATAAAACCGAATCGATTTATCAATAATTTGTTCGTTAATACGTTTTTGTAGCCAATGATTTTTTTGAGCAACAGGTACATCAAATCTTAAAATATCCAGCGGGACATTGATTCTGAGTGCTCTTTTGGGAAGAATCACCCGGGTGATTCCGCTGGGTATCCGGATGAATTTTTGTGTTAATTGTACCAAATCATCTTTGGAAAATGGTTTGAATACGATCACTGAACAAAAATCCGGATAGTTGTTTTTCAGATGTTCAAGATTGGTATAGCTGACGCGATCCATAAATTTTGAGCCGTGATAAATATCCGTGATATTCTTCAAGTCAATCACTCTTTGAAATAAATTTTCATGAGCGTGAACAGTATATACTGTCGAATCTTTGAACTGAATTTGGCATAATAAATCGCCGTTTTCAGTTTGACTAATCCGATTTTCCTCAATTTTTGAAATATCAATGCCCGGGATTTGATTCAATTTATTCAAAAAGGTTTCTTTTGAAAAATGTTCGATCGCGTGATGCCAGTGCAGGAAGTTAAGTCCGGGATCAAAAAGATCAATTTCCTGGATCAGAGCGTCGGGAATGTCTAAATTTCTCAATGCAGTTAATCGGTTGGCGCCGTCCAAAAGAATGTAACTATCCTGTTCCGAATATCTGGCAACAACCGGTGGATTTTTTAAAATATTTTCCTTGCGGAAGTTGTCGACCAATTTTGTTGACCGTTCCTGGTCCGGTTCTTCGTGGAAGATAATACGTTTAATTGGGAGTATCTTCAATTGCGGTAATTCACCGATTTTCAATTGCCGGTCATTTTCAAAATTCACTACTTTTTTCCTCCTGTTTAATTTTTGCTCAAAAAAAAACCCACTCTAAATTGTAGAGTGGGTTCAATGATAAAATAGAAATTGTTTGATATATTATGTTTTCGGAAATCCCACCCCAAATATGGACGCACGCCACCACCACCAATTTGTGTTGGTTAATAAAGCACGAGTCATTTTTGAGGTGAAAGAATGGTTCATTTAAAATTATTCCTTAATTTGACAAATGCAATATAAAATTATTTAAATTAAAATGCAAGAAAATTTTATTGATTTTTCCTTCGAATTCACTATTTAGAGTGCAGATTCAACTGCTGCTTGTACTTGTTTTTTTGGCACAGCGCCGACAATTTGCTCTACGACTTCCCCATCTTTGAAAATCAACAGTGTCGGGATACTTCGAATTCCATATTTCAAGGCAAGTTGCTGATTGGAATCCACATCGCATTTAGCGACTTTCAATTTTCCGTCGTATTCCTTTGACAACTCTTCAACGATAGGGTGGATGGCTTTGCACGGACCACACCATTCAGCCCAGAAATCAACTAATACAGGTAAATCTGACTTTGTTACTTCTGATTCAAAATTATCTTCTGTGATAGCCAATAAGTCACTCATTCGAAAATTCCTCAGTATTGGTTTTGAATTTGACTGTTACATTTTGATGATGAAGATATTAATAATTGCAATAAATTGCAAGTAAAAATTTTAGTATTTTTGGATAAATTATGTTGAGAAATCGCTCAATAAGAAATAAATAAATCCTCATTTTATCAAAATTAGCTTTTTCGCACACAAAAAATTTTTCGATTCCAATTTGTAAATATAAATTCCGGAAGCCACTTCATGTCCGTCGTCGTTTCGTCCATTCCATGTCTGCTTATAAATACCTGCTGGAAGAGAATTATCAACCAGCGATTTTATTTTTTGTCCCATTAAGTTGTAAATATTTAATTCAACATTCTCTTGCTTTGGGAGGTGAAATTTAATTGTGGTGTTTGAATTAAACGGATTTGGATAATTTTGCTCGAGTAAATAAGACCTGGGAACCGTTTCAGCATCTTTCAACTTTACCTCTGTCTCTCCAGTTAGCCAATTTAGAATCGAATTAATCAGCCTTTGGGCTGAATCATCGTAAGGTCCGGCAATGCCTTCAATCCCGAAAGGTAAATACACTAATCGGTAGCTGTTCACTGGATCCATGTACCGGATTCCTGCTGGCGCCATACCCGGTATATATTTTAAGAAAGTTTGTGCACCATCAATTGGTTGAATGACACTGGGAGAAAATTGATTCTGTGCAGCGCCAGCATTTGGATCAATATTGATAAATAATCCTTGCGAAATCGGATCTCCCGGTACACCAATAATCATTGTCGGCTTTATTGTGTCCGAGACAAATTCGGCATGCAGATAATTTGTGTAAAAAAGTGAATCGGAATTCGTTCCATCCGTAATTAAATCATAGCCAATATCCTGACCGGTTAACAGCAGCCAGCCGCCAGTATCCAAATACTGTTTCAAAGCACTTTGTTCATCATGAGTTAAGCTGCTGGTGCGGTCATCACCGGTAAACCAGATGACGGTTTGATAATTTTGCAGCACTTGAGAATAGCCGGGGATTCCCTGGGCTGTCACTTCCCAATTATCAATATATACTTTTGATAGTGATAGCGGATCATGGAAATAATTTTCATAATCCGCACCGTTGTCATCGTCCACTAATAAGATGCTCGGTTTTCCGATTTTCACATCAAAGCTATCGGTCATAGTGTAAAATTCTGAAATGTCCTCGGCTGTCATTTCCAGCTTAAAGGTGGTTAAATGACCTTGAGCTGCCGGACTGACTGAAAAAGTGAACGGCGGAAAATTTTCTTGAGAAAGATGGATAAATCCCGGTCCACCCATAAAGTTTAGTTCCACCACTTGATTGGCAAGTTCGATATCCGGATCGTCTGTGATTAGGCGACAGGTTACTTTAAATGCAGTCAGTCCCTTATTGATTACTGTTATGGGTAGTTCAACAGTCTCACCAGCCTCCGCCAATCCATTGTTATTCTCTGTACTGTCCACAATTTGATGTTCAACATATTGGATCAGTGGTTGTGTAAACTGCTGTGATTTTTTTAGAATCCAATCATCTTTATCAATTTGGACATCGGTCAATGTTTTTGAAGGTGTGAACAAAAATGATTGGGTGGTATCATCAACAATGACAGTGGCGGTCGAATCCCAATCAGCAGAATAAAATGTGATATCGACTGGCATAGTAAACAGGGGAAATTCGGTTTGGATTTGATCGACAATGACACGTACTGTGTAAGTCCCAGCGATTGAAGCGTGCTCCCATCCGTAAGCATAATGCGGATAACCGGGCTCATAAACCCATTGCTGAAAAAACCAGCCTAATGTATCACCGGTTACATCCTCAAACGCCTGCTGTAAATCTTCTGTATTCGCTGAAGCGTATTTAAAGCGATTGAAGTAAAGCTGAAGCCCGTCCCAAAATTTGTCCTCTCCGACAACACGCCGCAACATGTGAATCACCCAGGCGCCCTTGTTATAAACGATGTAATCGTAAACAATGTCCGGAGCGCTGATGTCGTGCCGGTACATGATTCCGGTTAAATTTAAGGCATTGTTTTCGTTGTTCATATAATCGTGATATTTCTCCTGTCCTTCAAGATGACCGTAATACAATGCTTCTGAAAATACAGCAAAACCTTCACTGAGCCAACTGTGATGGAAGCTGGCAGGAGTCACACAGTCGCCCCACCACTGATGAGCCATTTCGTGCAGAAAAGTGGCGTCGTAAAAATGGTCTCCCCGAATCAGGTAAGGCTGCAAGCATACCAGTGTCTGATATTCCATGCCGTCCCAGTACCCGGCGTACTCGGCAATGCCGTATTTTTCATCGTAATAGGGATATTTACCATAATATGAAGATAAAACTTCAATCATTTGCTGGACATTGTTGAAATCGATCAGTGCGTCATTGTAATCTTCCGGGAACACAAATTCCATAATTTCCAGTGTATCATTTGCCGCATTGATATATTCATCTTCAATAATTTGGTAATTCGTCGCCGTGAACGCGACCAGATAAGTCGCGATCGGATTTTTGACGTGCCAGTGGTATGTTTTCGTGTTGTCGTTATTTGTGATAACTTCTTTGAGATATCCATTGGAAGCAGCAACTAAATTTGCAGGTACAGTAATTTTAATGTTCATGCTTTCCGGTTTGTCATCGGGACGGTCTTTGCAGGGCCACCAGCAGCGGGCGTAATAAGGGCAGCTTTCGGAAGAAATGGTCACGACATCCCTGCTCCGGTCGAATGTCATTGGATTAAATGCCGTACCAGACTCCGGATGGCCGTGATAAAAAATGGTGACTGTCAAAGTGTCGTTTTGGGAAAGGCTACTTGCTAATTGGATGTTCAATAAATTACTGTCATGAGTAAAATTTGCCGCATCTCCGGTAATTGAATCCACGTTCATGTTGCTGTACAGATCGAGCGATATTTCTGAAAGACCATCAATTTGGCTAATCGCCTTCATGTGCACCGCACCCTCGATCATTTCCGTTTGCGGATTGACTTTGATATTTAAACTGTAGTAGATGACATCAAAGTCGCTCTGGTCTGCAAAAATATTAGTAGAAAATATCAATAACGTCAGGATGAATAAAACAGTCCTGTAATTTGAGTGGTGATACATTTTTTGACCTCATCATTAAATTAAATTTTATACTCAGATCTTAAAAGTTTATTCTAACTTGGGAATATTTTGTAGGTGATAAGGATAAAAATAATCACAGTTTGTATTAAAATTCAATGCTGAACACCTTAAAACGGACTTCTTTCAAAAAGTGTTGATGCTGCTTGAAATTATAGTATTGGGCAGTGCGATAGGCGCCGATGACATTTCCCACGTGAAACATCCCGGTAATTGAAGCGGCTAAATAGGTGCTGGTGTAATGGTCATTGAACTTTTTATCGTAGCGATGGGCTGCATAAGTGGTAAGTGCAAAGGCGCCGACATAGAGCATAGCCTGAAGACCGTCGTAATAATGTCGACAATAAAACTGCCCGCTGCCTGGTAAAATAACAGAAAACAGTCCAGCGACCAGCGGGCTTTTTCTTTTTAGATTTTTCCCTTTTAGACTAATGTCGGCTAATTCCTTTGAAATTGCACCGATTTCGGAGTTTGGACTTGAATCGTGAATTTCTTTGAATAGCTGACTTGCCTGTTGATATGCTCCTTTTTCGGTCTCAACTAAAGCTAAATATAAATCGGCAAATCCTGACGAGTCTGATCGGGAGACTCGTTTAAAATAATCCGCAGCCATTTGATATGTTTTAAGCCCGTAATAATTCAAGCCCAGATAGATCATTCCGGAATTATAATATTGTGAATCATCGGTACTGTTGAGCAATCTGGTTAAAAATTTAATCGATGCTTTGAATTTGTTGCTTTTCCAGTATGCTTTTGAAATCTGCAGTAAACAGTGATTCCTTGTCTCTGCATCTTCGGAAAAGAATAGAATTTCTTTATAAACTGAAATCGCACGAAAATAATCGTTATCCTGCATCAGGTCGTTGGCGTAGTCCAGTCTGGTCTGGGCATTTGCACCAGGAATCAAAAAGCAAAACATCATGCAGAACATAAATATTTTATTCATTTTTGATATGTGAATAATTACCTCCGTGTAAATAAAAAGAATCATCCAGTTTCAAAATGCCGTCGTCGGTTTCTCGCAGCGAATAGTGATAAAAACTCGAGATGTTCTCGCGATAAAAATGCCGGTCGATAAAATAACAAACACCGATGATCAATCCGTGTTTTTCTATGGCTTGAAAGGCATAATTTGAACATGAAATATAAAACGGACAGCGGCTTACTGATTGTGTTGCAATTTTATGTTGATATAACTTAATAAGCTGGAACGCGAAGAGCTTACCCGGTTGAATTTCAAAATAATTTTCATCCTCATGTTTCAGGTAAATCGGTGTAATCTCATCAGGTTCCCATGACTCGATTTCCTGGTAATTTTCCTGAGAAAAGAGCACACTCGTAAAGAGCAAGGAAACAAGGATCAATATTTTTGGGGTATGTTCCATTATTTAAAGAATATTGATATGCTGACGAACGGTCTAATATTTATGAAAGTTGCTGAAATATCGTCTTTACTAAAGTCTTTGTTTTCTTCATCTCGTAAGCGTTCTAATAATTCATCATAAGCTTTAGGATAAACCAATAATCCACCGCTGATGACAATCGTGTTTTTTTCTGCGGAGACGACGTAGTCAACACCACCGCCAAAACCGGTTTTCATAATCGCATCCTGATGTGCGCCTAATTTCAAGCCTAATCGGTTTTTATCCTCGGGCTTGCTTAAACCAATATTGATATTTGCTCCGAAGTGGAATGGAAAATAGAATTTTAGATAGGTCTCATCACTGACACCGAAGCCGGTAATTTGCCAATAAACAAGCAGCGGGAGAAATCCTGCCCCGGCTTCTAATTTGACCTGATGAGTGCCAACCTGGCCGATGGCTCCGACACCATATTCATTGCCTAATGTAAGACCAATTTGACTGTGAACATAAGAGGAAGAACAGATTAGAATTATAAAGATTAAGATAACATGTTTCGTTTTCATCTTTGTTTTCCTTTGTTAAAAGTGAGAGGCTAATTCATTTAAATTCCAAGCTTCCTGATTTAATTAATTTTCTAAAGTGAGTATTATAATGAATTAGCCTCCTTTTTTGTTATCATGATTTTATTAACGGAATAACCATGGTTTGCAATTGTCCTTCATCATTTGATACTCTGAATACAACATAAATTTCTTCAGAACCATCTTTCAAACTGGCGGTGACAAGTTCAGCCTGGATCATAGCAGGTTCGAGCTTGTACATGGCGCCATTCACAGCATCAATGATAAGTCCTATAACTCCTCCACAAATCAGATTGCCTAAATAGGTTGCATCAAATTCTTTATTGATACGGATTTTGGTTTCCTGATAACCTTCAAGACTAATAGTAACATCATAAGAATTTTTTCGTTCTAATGTTACTGTTGCCGGAGTTTGTCCCTGATGTACGATGACGCCACCTTCTGTTTTGATGACAAGATCAGCCTGAGTTGGAGTCGAATTTACCGTTACATTCTGACGTGTTCCATGAATGATGGAAGCGCAGTTTGTTAGTAGTCCAACAATGGCTATCGTAAGAATACCGATGATTACAAAACGCATTATTATTTTCATAACATCCTCCCTTTAAGATATATTTAATTTGGAAGCCTGGTTTCATTTAAAAAAAATTGAACAAATAAGAGAAAAATTTTAAAAACATTATTATTGATTTGTATTCAACGCCCTCACATAAATAATGTTATCCTTTGGCAAAACCCGATATTCAATAGGCCGGCGCAAGTCTAAAACCACCCGCGTAAATTTTTCATCCTGATGATATCCCAATCTCGCGCGGATGAAGATGTCATTGGTAAATTTGATTGTGGTTTCGGTTGGTAACAGGAAAATACCCGGGAAATCCAAAACGATTCGATCTGGATTGGACAGGAATGTGTCGGTAAAGCCAACTTTTCCGTTGCAGATAATTTTGACTGTTTGACTGTCAGCTAATTCGACATCTTTAATAGCAGAACCTTCAGGCACGGGTGGGGCATTGTCTGTTGTGTAAATAACAAAGTCCACTCTTCTATTTTTAAACCGGCCTTCACGTGTCTGATTTGATGCGATCGGACGTTGCTTACCGTATCCTACAGGCATGAAGAAACGGTCCAAATCAACATTTTCTTTTTGGGTTAGAAATGTCATAACACTATCCACCCGGCGATGCGAAAGTCGGATGTTGTACTCTTCGGTGCCGATAAAATCTGTATGTCCTGAAATATGAACTTTAGTTCCGGGATAGGTATTGAGAATTTCTCCGACCCGACGCATAGTCTCAAATTCGTCGGGGCGAATGTTTGCTTTGTCAAAATCAAAATTAATGCGCATGGTTACCAAAATGCTGTCATCGCTTGGTGTTTCGGTAAGCACTTCAATTTTGCCCTTGCTTTCTTTGGCGATCGACTGAATTCGTTCCAATCTGTCAGCCATCAATTTTTCCATTTCCTGCATTCGTTTTTCCGATTCCTCAGCAGACAGGCGCGCTCTTTCAGCGGCTTCGACCTCTTGCTGGAGTTTATCAGTGAGTTCTGAAATACGCTGAGCGTCTTCGGCACTGAGCCCGGCTGCCCGAATATCGGTTGTTGCGCCAAACGAGAAAACCAATGAGATGCGATGAGCTGAACCGGCAAAAGCATCCAGTGGACTAAACGAATAATCCAACCGGGTGTGAGAATTTGCTAGCCAGGTCATGGGGATGATTAATCCCATTCCAGTTCCCCAGCGATTGGGTTCAAAATCGTGAAATTTATATCCCCCGCGAACCGCCAACCTTTTACTGATCAGAACCTCTGCGCCGTAATAGGTGCGGATTTCCTGATCCTGCATCCATGCCAAATCAAGATCCATATTAACCTTTAAATTTCGTCCGATGGGAAAGTGCACGCCAATTCCGCCGCGGTAGATTTCTGGCAATGCGTCTTCGCGCTCGATGAATTTGAGCTTGGTAATGCCCAAATTCTGGATAGTCGCACCATAAGACAAATATTTTGTTCTGATTAACACACCCAAATCCATTCCCAGTGCTGTTGCAGTCTGCTCGGCTAAATTTTGACGCACGATTTTGAGTGCGCCGCCAAATGAGACGTTTCTTCCGAACAAGTTGATAAAAGAGCCGTAACCCAATGATAATGCGATGTCATTACTGCTGATTTCAGAACCGGTCGGAGTAAAATCTGGGTTTAATTCTGTAATGGTTCCCTCGTTAAAGTAACGAAAATCAACGCCAAAAATGCCAAACTGGCTCGGCAGCGCTAAGCCAATCGCACCTTGTTGAGTATCCTGAATCCAGTTGTGGAGATCGATGCTCATCATGGTGCTGCGAACTGAACCTAAACCGCCGATATTGTATCTTAAAAAGTTGATATCATCTGCTAAACCGGTAAATGCCTCACCCATGCCAACTTGCCGGGCTGATGAACTTATTTGCAGAAATGACGCGCCGTATTTTCCCAGCCCTTTTGTTGTCTGTCCGAATAAAAGGGAAGAGGAAAAACATAACGCTGATATAAGCATAAGGGCTGAGATGGTGCAATGCAAAGCAGAGTTGGAATAGCAAGTTTTGAGAAACGGTTTATATTTTGTCATAACTCAGACCATCGTTTTGAGTTGAATGGAAAATGTCTATCTGATTAATAGTAGTTTTTTAATTAATGAAACATGCTTACCGGAGTTGACAATTCGACCATGGACTTTAATAAAATAGGTTCCGCTGCTAATGGACGTTCCGTTTTGATTTCTGAAATCCCACCAATTACTCGCATACCCATATTGTTCTTTGGGTATTGGATAATAATTAAAATTGAGCAGTGAACCATCCATGTTCATAATTCTTTCACCAGATAAAGAAAAGATTTCTATTCGTATGACTTCCAGCTCACCGATCGCGGAAGCAATCCGGATTTTCAAATCGTTGTGAACATCGGCTCGGAATGGATTGGGTGCGACATCAAAGTAAATTGGATCATCGCCAAAATAGGGGACTACAGTATCGCCGGGTGCAACTCGAACTGTCAGTATTGGTAATTCAGAGTAGGTATCATTGTAAATAATTCTAATAAAGCTACCAGGTTTTGTTTGTAAATTACCATCTTCAATAATACTTGTGTTATTGTGTTTGACTGTTAAGGATTGTATCGAATAGAAGTCCCCTGTATCGTAATTACCAGCTGTGTCAGCAATCTCTGCGAGAAATATTGTTTCTTCATCTTGTGTTCCGCTGTCATAAACAACAAGAGATACGGTATCTTGGGCTAATGAAATATTTCTGTCCTTTTCTCCAATAATATGAACATTAATGGTATCATTCAGTGAAACCGAATCAATTTTGGTAAAATTCATATCCTCAAATTGAATTTTGCCGGCGGTATCTTGAATAATAAACACACTATCTGCAGCTTGATCAAGTGGGTTTGTGGGGTCGGTATAAGATATAACAAGCGTGTCACGATCTAACACTTCCAGAAAACCGTCATTCACAGATGGAATGCCCCCTTCGATAATGATTCCTCTTGTTTTCGTTTGTGAAAGAAATCCACCAAATTCCTCCCGCCTTATTAAGTTGATTACCTGATAATCTCCGCTCTTTAGTGCACGAATTGTATCCTGTACGTTTTCGACTACTTGTTCGAGATTGTCATCATTTAAAAATACAGATGCTCTGTCAATGTATTGCTGACCTTCCTGAATGCTTTTGGAAAACCGATAATAAGAAACCGAATTCAACTCTCCGTCAACAAATTTAATTTCGGAATCAGTCGAATAAGTCGCATCCCATTCGACGCTCAGCAAATTAATAGCAGGTGTAACTGATGCATTATTCGTTTTAAATGTTGCCATCAATTTAATGGCTTGTTTTTGTTTTAAACGTTCAATATTATAAAGTGCAAATTCATTTAAGGTATCGACTGTGCTGGTGGTGAATGTCGCCAGCGATTCGTTAGTGTTGGTATCAAGAACAGCGATCCGTATTTCAACTTTATCACGGTTTGCGGGGATTCCCGGTAACACAGTATTGACCTTTAATGTTTTCCAGCGTGTGATAATATAATTTGTGGAGTCTTGGACGACATTCGTAACAATTTTGCCTCTCGTTTCTGTGTCGTAATAAATGTAATTTAAAATAAGGTCTTTGAGTGTGGAGGTATAAAGTGGATCATCGGTCAGTAAAATCGCTTTAAATTGATAAAACCGGTGACCATCATGAGCAGTATTTGTCGCCGTTCCGCTAACTGTATAAAAACTGTCCGATTGTGTTGGGCCTAACCAGGGCGCAGATTCGAGGTCGCCTAAAGTATTTTCTGATCGCAACTGAAATTTTACAGACGTAACTCCAGGGATAATATCCACATCCCACGAAATGGAATTGAAATTAACTTGTCTTCCCACATCCTTAACTTTGGAAATGTACTCGTTTGTTGTATACCCAAGCCGTGAGGGTTCTTTTCCGCTGACAATGAGGTGTTTGTTATCCGGCATTCGATCAGCATCTTTCAGATCAACCAGTTCTTCGGTGTATTCCCAGACGATTTCTTTGGCGCTATTCACTTCGATGAGTCTGTTGTTTCCTGTATCGCAAATCAGTATATTCCCGTTGGGCAAAAAATCGGCGTCGGACGGAAGTCTTAAGATTTCAGGGTTCGCAGACTCTCCATAACTCCAAGAGATTGAATTGGTCTGTGTATTATAAATAACAACGCGATTGTTACCCTTGTCTGTGATAAGCACCGTTTTGCTGGCTACATCGTATTCGATATCAACTGGATTATTGAGCTCTCCGGTTCCCCATTCCCATATTTTTGAACCGTCCGATTCGCTGGCCAGTAAAATTCGATTATTTCCCTTGTCGCAAATGAGGACTTGACCAGAGTCAGGGATTGGGACTGCATCAGCCGGATTTGAAAGCTGATTTAGACCATTACCTTCCACATCGTTTGTGCCGTATTGCCATTCAATCTTGTTTGTAACCATAATCACTTTAATGACTCTGTGACGACCCTGGTCAGCAATATACATTTTATCACCGGTTATATCGGAGTAAAAGTAGGAATCCACAGGTCGCCCCAAATATTTCTCTGTACCCGATTCGCCTTTGAATTCCCAAACAATTTCTTCATCAATGGGATTTACCTGAATAATGCGTCTGGCATCGGCATCAGTGACAATATAAAGGTCGGTACCCAGAAAATTACGATAATCGATATCCTCGGCTGATTCAATATTAATAACAGAGGGCCAGTTCCAATCTAATCCGGATAGACTGAAAGAAAAATTTTGCGCCTGTTTTGCCGATCCGGATAAGGATTCTAATGCTATTAATGAGTCAACACGAACATCGAAGGCAGAATCGATTTTAGAAAAAACAGGACGACCGTCCGACCATTCTCTGGGTTCGTCAATTTGGGCAAAGATTAGAAGAGGTTGAACAATGAAAATAAGAAAAACGAAATCAATTGTTTTTTTCATGGCATGTTAACTTTTTTATTAAGTTCAATGACAATGAAGATTAAAGCAGATTGCAATATTTTTTTATTGGAACACTCATCAATATATAAATTAATATAAACAATTTTTATAAAAATGCAAGTATTATTATTGTTTTGCAATACTTTAGCTATTAAATTTTTGACAAAAAATCCACGTCCATTTGTCAAAAAAATTAGGTTAATGCTAATTTTGTTTTACCAATGATGCCTAATCTAAGTTTTCATAATGACTTTTATCTTTATAAAAATTAAACACTAATGATTGAGAAAGATTATAAACTTATGTTTTGTTTTAAAGGAGAACTGTCTTTGAATATATTTTTTATTATCTTTCAAAAACGAAAGAAGGTTGATATTGAAAAACTAAATATCCAAAATAACAGCCTGGTGCTAAAATAAGTATTTTTTCAAAATAAGACTAAATAAGACAGCGATAAAAAATACGATAATATAAGTTAGAATTTTTTGTTTTGTTATTTTGGGTTTAAGAATACTCCGTGATACCCAACTTCGATATCTGCACTCGTGGCAACGATAGGGACGTTGGTGAAGTAGTTTTTTTCTTAATTTTTCATAAATGTTCTTTGTGTGAGATTTGTGGAATGAATATTTACCGCATTTCGGACACGGAATTGTTGATGGCATAATCA
>CAYYMH010000052.1:0-29541 GCA_964472785.1 uncultured Cytophagia bacterium
ATAAAACGAGATTTTTGGCAGAAAATTTGGGGAAATAAAGTTAGATATTACATTATAAAACTATTGATAAAAAAATTATTAATATGGCTCCAACTGGTTACTTATCCGAGGAATCACATATTTCTGAGAATCAAAAAATTGTATTCAGCCCAGATAATAATCAATTTGCATATATCAAGGAAGATGAAGCTGGCAAATATTCAGTTGTATATGATGGCATAGAATCTGAAACGTACGACTACATTGATAATGTTAGCTTTAGTCCTGATGGCAATCATTTGGTATTTCTTTCAGCATTGCATGACAAACAATATGTTGTCATAGATAATAATGTAGTTCAAGCAACTGGTGATGTTTTGTTTTTTGGCAATGCCAAAGTTGTTTTTGATACAAACAATAAACTTCGCTATTTAGTTCAAGAGAACAATACATTATTCTTGATTGAACACTTAATTGATAATTAACAGCTTGTATAATTTCAAGCTGCTAAGGATGCGGCCGCATCGAATCTTTTTCATTTTTAAGTTTGGCTTTGGACGGCTTTCGGCGTCCATAAAAAATAAAAGCAGTACGGACAATACCGCTTGTTCGGTTCACATTTTATATGTCTTCGAGACGTCATCAGATGGTCGCACATTAGAGCCAAACGTTAACGTTTTCGCTACTTTAAAATTCACTTTCATTCAAGTTAAGCATGTATCTTTTACTGCACACATCTTAAAATAACCCTTCACCGCCATGAAAACCCATACCCAAACAATCCTAAAAATCTACAGCATTATTTTGCCAATCGCCTTATTTCTATCAGCAGTTTATTACCTGCCCGGATTAGAGGAAAAATTATCATTTCAGCCATCGAAACTTGTTCTCGATCAAAACGGAGAATTGCTGCGGGTCACCCTGTCGCCGGACGAGATGTGGCGAATGCCGATTACTGCCGAGGAGATTTCACCGCTGCTCAAAAAGGCGGTGATGGCGTACGAAGACCGGCATTTTTATTATCATTTCGGCGTGAATCCGGTTGCCATGGTTCGGGCGCTGGTGGCGAATATTCGCGCTGGCGGGATTGTGCAGGGCGGGTCCACCATTACCATGCAGGTAGCGCGGATGATGGATCCGGCGCCGCGGACTGTGCCCAACAAACTGATCGAGATGTTGCGTGCGTTGCAATTGGAGCTTCGTTATTCCAAACAGGACATCCTCACCTTGTATTTCAATATGGCGCCGTACGGCGGGAATATCGTCGGCTCGGCTGCCGCGTCTTACATCTATTTTGACAAAAATCCGCGCCATTTAAGTCTGGGCGAAGCCGCACTGTTAGCTGCCATTCCCAACAATCCCAATCTGCTGCGCCCCGATGTCAATCCGGATGCCTGCACACAGGTGCGGGATAAAATTCTCAATATTTTGGAGAAACAAGGAAAAATCACTGCCGTCCAAAAATCTGAAGCGCAAACCGAACCCATTCATTCGAGGCGCTATGACATGCCGTTCCAGGCGCCGCATTTGTCCACCATGCTATTGGAAAAATATCCGCAGAAAACACTGCTGAACACTACCATCGATCCGAAATTTCAAAAATTGGCCGAGCGGATTTTGGAAAATCATTTGCAGCCCTGGAAGCGTAAATCCATCACTAATGGCGCGGTGGTGATTATCGACAACCGGAACCGAAACGTGCTGGCGCTGGTCGGTTCGGCAAATTTTTTTGATGACAAAAACAACGGCCAGGTCAACGGCGCCACCGCGCCCCGCTCTCCCGGCTCTGCCCTGAAACCGTTCATTTACGCACTGGGAATTGAAAACGGATTAATTACGCCGCAAACCCGGCTCTACGATGTGCCGGTGGAATATTCGGGTTACCGCCCGGTGAATTACGACGATACGTATCACGGTTGGGTCACGGTCGAAGACGCGCTGACCCGCTCTTTGAACGTGCCCGCGGTCAATCTGTACGCGCAATTGGGTGAGCAGGGTCTATATTTCTTTTTAAAGGAAGCGGGTATCAGCACCCTGCCAAAACCAAAGGATTATTATGGCTTATCACTGATTTTGGGAGGTTGCGGCGTCACGTTGCTGGAACTGACAAATCTGTACGCCGGACTGGCAAACGGCGGTGAATTCGAGCCCTGCAAACTGCTGCGCGAGGAAGATATTCACGCCGGAAAGACACTGCTGAGCGAGGGCGCCTGTTACATTTTGTCCGAAATGTTGAGCCAGGTCCGCCGTCCCGAACTGCCGGCAGCATGGGAACACGCCGTTAACCTGCCCAAAGTCGCCTGGAAAACCGGCACCTCTTACGGACACCGGGATGCGTGGAGTATCGGTTACACGCCCAATTACACCATCGGCGTCTGGGTGGGAAATTTTGACGCGACCGGCGTGCCTGAACTGGTGGGCGCAGAAGTGGCAGCGCCGCTGCTGTTCGCCCTGTTTAACACAATCGAAAATCCGTCTGAAAATAAATGGTTCATCCAGCCCGCTGCGCTGCAAAAAAGACAGGTGTGTACTGTCAGCGGTATGCTGCCAACAGATTATTGTTCGTCGGTCAAAGAGGAATTGTACCTCCCCGGTATTTCTCCGGTCAAACGGTGCGATGTGCATCAGAAAATCTTCATCGACAAAAAAACCAGCACTCGCTTGTGTTCGCACTGCCGCATTGGCAGAACCTATGACGAAAAAATCATCGAACACTGGCCCGCCGAAATCGCGACCTGGATGTCGCGTCACGGTTTTCCGGTGGAAATGATTCCCGAGCATTTTCCGCAATGCCCCAAAATTTTAGCCGGTAAAAAACCGATTATTCTCTCCCCTTCGTCAAACACGATCTACAAAATCCGCGAAGGAGTAGCGAAAACTTATCAAAAAATTTTGCTGCAAGCCACTGTTTCCAATGACGTAAAAACGATCTACTGGTTTTTGGACGGCAAACTGATTTCAGCCAATCCGCCGGCGGAGAAAAAATTTATTGAGCCAAATCCGGGTCAGCATCGTATAACATGTACCGACGATGCCGGTCGGTCTTCGGAAATCATGTTTATCGTAAAATAAAAGGTGCAATGATGCGGCATTTATTTCATAAAAAAACTCTCTGGTTTATCGGTCTGATCATTCTTTTGACTGCGGTTCATCTTACGGCGCACATTGGGAGTACAGCTTCAAATTTGTTCAAAGCAGAATCCTTTTTTGAGTACGGCAAATTAGATTCTGCCAAAGCGCTTTTCGAACAGATATTGAAAACAGATGAAAATTCAATCCGTACTCAATTAGGTTTGGGACAAACGCTGGTCGAAAAAGAAGATTGGGGCGACGCGAAAGATCATTTTAAAAAAGCGCTGAAAATCGAGCCGGAGAATTTGACTGCGAAATATTATTTGGGCATCTGTTACCGGGAGACCGGAAAATTCAAAGCGCTGCTGTTGCGAAAATGGGATTGGAATAAAGCGGAAAAATATTTTGAGCAAACCGTGAATGCGGATTCGACCTTTGAGGATGTGCTGTTTCAGTTTGCCCGTCTGCGACGGTATCAGGAAAACTATCGGCAGGCGATTATTTTAGGACATAATCAAATTCGGCTACGACCGGAGTTGGTGACGCCGCAGGTCAAGCTATTTCGATTGTATCGCTATTTCATCACCCACACTAATACGGAAGAAGCCGTTGATTGGTTATCCCGGCAGCCCTGGGATCATGCTCAATTTGCGATTGCGGAAAAATACCGCCGGGAGGGGCATCTGGATCAAGCCGACTCATTATTTCGTATTTTGCTGAATAAAGATGCAGACATGCCGGTGCAGCCGGTTTATCTGGCGTTAGCGCGGATTCATTATGAGAAAGATGATAAAGGCGCTGCCGAACAGTTTTACCAACAAGCGGTTCAAAATATTTCTGACGATGTCGGAGCCGAGTTAGTTTTTGAAGATTTGAAATACATTTTGTCGAATAAAGAATTTTCCGAATTCCAGCAGATCGAATCTGTGGCACGGAAAAAGGATTTTTTCCGAACCTTCTGGGCGCGCCGCAATCCGATTCCGGCGTCACCGACCAATCTCCGGTTGGCAGAGCACTACCGCCGGTTAATTTACGCGGAGCAAAATTACGAGTACGACGGCTTCCGCCTTTGGTTCAACAATCCAGATCAGCTTGGTTACTTTGACTTTGATCAGGTGTATCAGCTCAATCACGAGTTTCACGATAAAGGACTGATTTACATTCGTCACGGACAGGCTGATGAATGGGCAGCCACCAGCGGGATGGATGTACCGACGAACGAATCGTGGCTTTATTACAAAATAGCGAATCAGCCCAAAATGAGCTTTCATTTTATGACGCACAACTCACCGAGCGCGTGGCGCTTCACTCCCACCATCACGCATCCGGATATTTTAGAGGATCGATTGAGTTGGGGCAATGAGTATTACCGCTTGTACACTGCTGATCATTTGGAGCGATTAGCTGCTACCAATGAACTGGCGATGAAAAGCAAAACGTCTGTGGAAACGGGCATTGCCACGGATCGTCACACCTGGCCCAAAGAAATAGAGCCCTTTGAAGTGCCGCTGTCGCTGGCAGCCTTTCGCGGGGATAGTGGGAAAACGTCTGTCGAGTTGTATTATTCAGTGCCGACTGAACCCTTTGTCGGGGAGAATCAGGATAGCGTCATAACATTGAAAAAAGGTGTTTCACTGTTGGACTTTTCCTGGAATAAAGTGGCGAAACATCATCAAACCATCGAGCTGCCGGTTAAGGAAAATCAATTCGCTGTCGATCTGGATTGTTTTTCAGTCAAACCAGATTCTTATTATGTGTCGTTTTATCTGCAGGATTCTTCGGAACTCAAACTGAGCGCTTACAAATTCAAAACCGGGATCAAAAAGTTCTCCGAATTCAAACTGGACATCAGCGACATCCAGCTGGCGAGTTTCATCGGACCGGCGGACAGGAATGAAAAATTCACCAAACACCAACTGACCGTTATCCCGAATCCGTCCAAAACCTATGAGAAAGAAAAACCGATTTACATTTATTTTGAAATCTACAATTTGCAGAAAAATAGCACTGGCAACACTGATTTTACCATTGAATACACACTTTCATTTTTGAGCGACAGCGATAAAGGGATAAAAAATTTATTCGGATTGTTCGGTGGCGGAGGCAAAACTTCCATCACAACAACGATTCACCGGCAGGGAGAAGATGCGCTTTCCGTTGAATATTTAGCCATCGATGTCAGCAAAGTGAAACGGGGAAAGCACGAACTGGTCGTCAAAATCACAGACCGGAATTCTGGACAAAGCGTACGTAATTCCAATCAAATGACGCTGAAATGAAATTAGTTTTTAAGTTGGTATCGAAGTAACAGTAAATTCAATTACAGATTGCCTACGAAACACGCTAATGTACTCGTAAAATTTTTATGTGAAATTGGTGTTATTTGGTGTCTGAACGAAAACTTTTTTTAGTGACTAAAAATGATATTTTCAAATTTACTTAAATTTACCTCATCCTCTGTTCCCTTATCCTGGAAGGAAAAGGAAGATTTCTATTCTGGGGCTGTATCAAAAGTTAACGTGTAGTGACGAATTTATTCGTCAAACACCAGATATTGTATGGGACGAATAAATTCGCTACTACAAATTGTCCTAAACATATTTCATTGGGACTTTTGATACAGCCCTCTGGGGTGAAGTCTATTATTGTGTTTTCGGTCAGGCATTATTTACTTTTCAACTGATTAGCTTCTTCATACGCCTTCTTCGCCCATTTAATAGTATATTCCGTAAGCAGCGCTCTTGCTTTTTGTGGTTCCTTCTGATACATGCCAAGAATTTGATCTTCAAAATCAACCTGTTGTTCCAGCAATATTTTCTCTAATTTATCCCATACTTCTCTGATTTTTGCAATCCGGTTTTTGTAATCCTCATCCACCCATTCCGCTAATTCGACAAAGGTCCAAAATGCGTGTACTTTTGATTTGTCGTAATAAAACTCCGGCGGGTCAAAATGGACTTTCAGCGCTTCCTGATGGTCGAGATAGGCGTAATTTTCCGGCGCTTCCGTGATCCCAACATACCAGGGAATAAACGCCTGTGAATCGGGACGGCGTGGCGCGATCCAGACCAACGTTCCAATCTCTTTTGGCATCCAACTGCGCAGCTGAGCGATAAAACCGAACTGGTTTGTCGGTGAACAAATTGTTGAGCGATTAAGTTCGTAAGGATTGCCTAATTTATAATGCTGGCTGTTGTCAAATTCAGTACCCTCATAATGATCCCGCATCACCCGCATCAAATCCTGGACCGCTATTTTTTCCTTCGGTTTCAGTGAAAAAGGAAACTCATCGTTCACATCGAATTGATGCTGGCTGATGAGGGTCACTCCCCGCCACATCCGATTAATATTGCCAGAGCTTTCCAATGATCTGGGACTGGCATAGGCTTTGGCAAAATGGAATGCACCGTCTTGTTCCGAATTGTACCAACCCTTTTGCACAGCATAATCGATAATATCTGCGGAGCCAAGAAAATTAGTGGTATCCGCTAAATCGATTTCACCGATGGTGTAGTAATTGGGAATTACGGCGACATGGTCATCAGGAATGCGTTGTGCCATCCAATGCTTTCCGTGAACAGCAGCCAGCATCCATCCTTCGTTCGCATCAGCAATCAGATAGGTACGCCCGGATGAAGCATAGCCATAAGTTTCGATCAAGTCCCCGGCTATTTTTACACCTTGTTTGGCAGATTTGGCACGTTCCGTCACCGCTCGCCGAAGCCAGTAGATAACGCCGCCATCGGTAAGGTCAGGCTCTTTCTCCCTTGAGCTGCATTGGTCAGAAGCAATCGCCACCCCCCATTCGTTGATGTAGCCATCGGACACACTCATGTTCGGCATTTCAAGCCACAAGTAGGCATTGGTTTCCCAAACCTGATCCAGCTTACCCCCGTTTTTGAGCATAATCGAATCATCACTCGCATTTTGCTGTCGAGGAACTTTATAAAAGTTGACTAATTGTAAACCATAGTCATCTTCGTTGTGAGCAAATAGTACCGAACCATCTGTGGATGCGTTCTTCCCAACCATAATCGAAAAACAATCGAATCCGTTATTTTTTTCAACCTGAGTAAATCCTTGAAACGCGTAAACCAAAAAAATGATCAAACATAAAACCCGAACCCAATACTTTTTAATATTGAACATGGTACCCTCTTCTCTGTTTTGACAAACAAAATAAATTTATTAATTGCATTTAATAAACCAAATTAAAACCAAAAAATCAATGTTTTTTTTCAATCCTGTCAAAATGAATCGGACATAATATGCTGTGGTCATTCTTTGCTTGACAATCTGACTTAAGTTTTTTATATTTCAAAATAAGAAAAAAAGTGGAACGATAACATGTACCTGTCCAAATTAATTTTTTTGATATCCAGCATTTGTATCATGGTCTGTTCATGTACCAGCAGCAATATGAGGCGCGAAGAGAGACGCGCCTTCAACCCGGCTGAATACGCTTATATTCGATTGGAAGGTTCTTCGACCGTTCGGGGCGAAGTCATGGTACCGCAAAAAGACGGTAGTTTAAAACCGTGCTCCGGCTGTGAAGTAACATTAAATCCAGCAACAAGTTACAGTGAAGAATTTTTCATCAAAACCGTCCAGAACGGCATTCCCATCGAGGAGCCGGATATTCGCATATTTCAATATATCAAAAAAACCGTAACGAACGATTCCGGTCACTTTACATTTGAAAATATTGGCAGTGGTAAATATTTCATTTATGCACCGGTCAAATATTATATTCCAAACACTGACGGCGGATATAAAAAAATTGATACCTATCTTTATGAATCCGTATTTGTCAGAAAAGATGAGGAGTTGTATCTCCGGCTTAAAAGAGATTGAATTGCATAAATTTTGTCGGTAAATGCAGAAAGCATGCTCAAAAAAAACTTGACAAAGAGTAAAATATTTTGTATATTTGAATTCATTTTTTCCGGAGTAGCTCAATTGGCAGAGCGGGTGGCTGTTAACCACTAGGTTGGGGGTTCAAGTCCCTCCTCCGGAGCAATTTACTTGATCCTGCGTTTCTTTTTGAGATAATAGATAACATCTGCCGCGGTTATTTCGTTATTTCAAAGCTTGCCAAAAAACGATTGACGTTATCTTTTCTCAGATAAAAATTACATTTTTGAACTTTAGCATAGATGGGTATCTGAATAAATCTGCAAAATAGATCGGTTGCAGTTGTACAATAAATGATACCCTTTTTTATTGTGAGGTGGATCACGAACATATTTGTAAAAAAATCATAAATTGGCTATTCATTCAAAAACCAAATTGGAGATAACATATTGATAAATTTTGGAGTGCTGCATGAAGTAACACAGTTACTTCACTCAAAAATCAAGTCGTAAGTGACGCATAGATAATCAAATAGTGACCATAATAGAAATATTCAATTTAGAAAATTAGGGATAAAATTATGAGCAAAGCTACTATTTTTAAAGTTTTCATCGCTATTTTGGTAATCATAATAGCGATACAAATTCATTATCACAATCTCTTTGCAGACAAACTTTACGAAGAACGGATTTATCAACCAGTCGTTCTTCGCGGCGGCGGGTTATCCGCGTTTTATGATATTCCGGTCAATGAAATTTACATGTATGCTTACCATGCAGATACGCAAACCTGGGAGTTGATTCCTTTCCAAATCGATGAACGTGTCTATGCTCCTGACCCGATGAAGATGCCGGATGATACAACGTATCGGCATAGCTATTTTTTACCTGATAACGGAGTACTGGATGCAGATGATGAAATAGCGTTTATGATTGGAGATTTAGGTGATAAAGCCTACAGCGGGAATTGGATCGACAACGATGAATCAAAAAGTTACGAGCGATTGGAGCTGATTATCGTCGATCCCAACCACAATGACGAGAGAGCCTTCGGATATTTGTATCGTTCATCCACAAATACCGATCAGATTCCTACTCCCTATGAATTTTCAATCGACTCGGCAGAGCAAGTGATCTCTTCCAAATATTATGAAGTTGGTTTAAGTTGGGATAATGGCCTGATCGAAGATGTTGTCATCAAACCACCGTTCGGAAATGGCGTGGATATTTTTGATACCCAGAAATTCCGTTTAAACGGTGTTTTCGAATTAGGATTTCCTTTTCCGTTTAATTTGGGACGAAACGGTGTACCAAGTTTTAATGAACGGGATAATATTCATTTATTCAAACCTGTCATCAAAGACAGCGCAAATTTTTATTTTAAATATACTAAATTTCCAGTGGTTCGTTTAATTCGAGAAGTTCGTGAAACATTAAAGTTTGGTGACCAAACTTTAGATGATATAGGATTTTATGTAAGGACATATTTTTACCCATATTCGGGAACTCTGAGTGGGGGGGTAAGTCTTGATCCGGATAAACTTAAGGAAGAATTAGGTACGACTAACGATATTTATATCGAATTGAATCTGCTTCGTCAATCTTGGGATTTTAATTCCGCTGCCGAAGGCATGAAATTTTACAACCGATACAACCAGGATATCCGAATCGACGGCTCACCTGACGCGTTTAACAATAAAATTGATGTGCCGATTGCCGAGTGGACTTTGAATACAGGCGATCAGGGTACGATGTTTACTCACGTTACTTTTCAGGACACGTCGTGGCAAAGCATCGAGCTATACTATTATGATAATCAGCAAGGGGGTCAAGGAGATGACTCAGATATTCCTGAGGGTGATACCGGTGATGGTGTTTCTTATGGAGATCAGGGTATTCTATTTACAAATTTATCAGAGGACAGTGTCGATCTGAGACTTGATTTTACTGCCTATTTTCTTGATAAAAATGCGGAAAAATCGCTTGGTGAACAATTAGCTTATTGGACAGATAATCCGCCCAATGTGTATTATCAAGTGAATTCTTTTCAGGCGAGTGTGGACGATCAAAATCCCGGGAAATTTAACAAACAATTCAAATTATTTCAAAATTATCCCAATCCGTTCAATAGTTCGACGAAAATCTCGTTCCAGTTACCGTACAAAACTCACGTCGTGTTGACAATTTTCGACATCAATGGTCGGATCGTAAAACAGTTAGCCAATCAATCTTTAGAATCCGGATTGCACCAGGTTTCATGGGATGGTCGGGACAATAAAGATCAGCAAGTATCTTCCGGGCTTTACCTGTATGAATTAAGGAGCGAAAATTTCGTACTCAGCAACAAACTCATCTTGTTAGAATAGAATTTAAACCAGATGTTTCTTAACAATTTCATGAACTTAACAAAGTGAACGGATGTTTAATATTTAATGATTCTTTTAGATAACATCATTTTCTGAATAACTGAAAACGGATTCTTATTTTATTGCAAATGAACTCGTTCAGCAAAATGAAAGCAACCGGACATTATGAACAATAGAAAAAAATCGCCTTAATTCCTTTTTAATCTGGTATTAGGGCGTTTTTTCTTTCTACCAAAAACTGTTTCACTTGATTCGATATTCGTTTCTGTCGAGTGTTTTGAAAGGTAAACACAATGAAAAAACTATTTTTACCATTCCTGATTTTAATAATCATCACGCTTTTTGCCTTTATAATTCGGTGCGAATTGGATCACGGTATTGCCCCTTTGCCTGGAAAGTTGATTGCTACAATCCATTTCCGCGGTGAACCACCGGAAAACACGCAGGGCATTTATTTGGCCGTGATGCCGGTATTCCCTCCACATGCCATTAATGAATTGTATCTTAGTCCGAATAGTTTGCCCAAAGATCAAGATACTGTTGTCACCGAAATGGAACTACCTTATGGTCATTACGACGCCGTCAGTTTGTGGTGGTACAGCACTGAAACCAAATCCAATCTCGCCGATATACTTGCATTACCTATAAATCCATTTGATGATTTCAGACCGGTTAGCTTTGATATCACCAAAGCAGAGCCAGTTGCTAAAATGATTTTAGACGCTAACTGGAATAAAATGAACCGTAATGCAGCCATCGAAGGAACGATTCAATTCAGCGGTCCATTTCCTGAAAACACCTTGGTAACAGCAATCGCTGCTTATGTCGATAAGCCGGAGAGAAATATCGATTATTTGGTCTGGCTGGAATCAATGGATTTTAGTATTGAAGATAACAAAGATCATACTTACAAATACCGGCTACCTGTTCGCAACGGGCGTTACAAATATATTGCCGTCTTTTGGTTACCGGAAAGAGCGGACTTGACGGATTTTAAAACAGTGGGTATTTATGAAGATCCTGACCAGCCCGGACAAGCAAAAACGGTTAGAGTGAATCCAGATGAAACCATCACCGGAATTGATATTTTTGCAGATTGGTCTAAGATCAATGATTAATAATCTAATACAGAATTATGCAGAGGAAACAAAGCGGATGAAATTTTTCAATAAATATTTAATAGGTATCATTATCGTTTTACTCGTATCTTCAAATACACTGTTTGCTGATGGCACGATAAAAGGAACAGTTAAAGACCAAGAAACCGGCGAACCGCTTCCGGGAGCGAATGTTTTAGTTTTGGGCACACTTTATGGCGCCAGTGCAGATTTAGAGGGGAATTTTATTATTAAAAAAATTCCCAACGGTGTTTTCACCCTGCGAATTTCAATGATTGGTTACCGAAGCGTGACCAAAGAAAACGTTGCAGTCCACGAAAAGGAAACCGTAAACTTGACTATTGAAATGAAGCAGACGCCGATTGAGTTTGATCCGATAGTGATTTCAGCAGGAAAAACCAAACAGCGGCTTGACCAGGCGTCCGTTTCTTTGTCAGTGGTTTCTGCGAGAGAAATCAAACAACGCAGCGCCACGAATCTGATCGAGTCACTTGAGACTGCCCCCGGCATCAATTTTATCGGCAATCAAATAAATATCCGGGGTTCTACAGGCTACACCTTTGGCGCCGGAAATAAAGTGTTACTGCTGCTGGACGGCGTACCGGTTTATGCCAGCGATACCGGAGAGTTCAATTGGGACATGCTCCCGCCTTTAGATATCGAGCAAATCGAAGTGCTTAAAGGCGCGGGGTCAACGTTGTGGGGTGCATCTGCATTGGGTGGTGTTGTAAATGTGATTACCAAATCGCCGAGTCCCGAGGGTAAATTTTTATTTTCATATATTTTTGGCAACTACGATGAGCCTTACTATAAAACGTGGGAATGGACAGATCACGACCGGCAACATTATACACGTTTTGACGCGAGTTTCAGTAAGCGGTTTGGTCCCTTTGGGATGCGCATTTCTGCCGGGCGCTTTGAATCCACCGGCTATACACAACTTGGAGATTTCACTAAATACAATTTAACCGGAAAATTTGACTACCGTTTTCCGGGAAATATTAAATGGACCGGATACGGTGCTTATAGTTACATCGACCGTGGATTTTTTGTGCAGTGGAAAGGTCAGAACGATCCTTATGAGGTGGACGAATCGAATTTGGACAATTACGCCCAAACCAATCAGCTCAATCTTTATTCAAAATTAGCCATTCCGTTTTCTCCCCGTTTTGCCATCAATTTACGCGCTTCCATGGTTCGCACGATCATGGGAAATCAATTTGGTGAAAGCAGCGATTTCAATCCGGCGTTTGGTCAGGGATTTGAAATACAAGCGGATTGGATACCATTTTTTAATCACATGATTACACTGGGCATCCAATATCAACATGATACCGGCAGTACAAAGTTTTTCGGAGATCACACAGGTTATTTTATCGGACCGTACATTCAGGACGAATGGAAGATCCGGGAAAACCTTCGCCTGACGACCGGTTTTCGCTATGACCGCTACCAACTCATCGGCGGATTAAAAGAAGATTTGTTCAGCCCCCGTTTCGGTATCAACTGGCAGCCCTGGGAAACCACCAGCTTACGCGCTTCAGCAGGAAGCGGCTTTCGGGCAGCCACCATAGTTGAACGTTTTCTGGAATTGAGTATCATGAATTTTAAAATTATTGCCAATCCCGATTTACGTGCCGAAAGCTCATGGGCGTTTGATATCGGTTTTCGTCAGTACATTACAGAAAATTGGAACATCGATGTCTCATTTTTTGATAATGAATATTGGGATATGATCGAAGCGCACATGGATTTGATTCGTGGTCAGGTACAATTCCGAAATATCACCCGCGCACGAATTCAGGGAATCGAGGCAACAACCAAATTTAGTTTGCCGATAAAAAGATCGGGTTTGAAATTGACTTATGATCTGCAAACGAGTATTACGGCAATGCACCATGAAGACTTGAAATGGAACGAGCCATTAACCTATCGTCCAAAACTGCTGGCAACGATAAAATCCATCTTTCATATCGGTCAGACCCAACTACAACTTGATTATCGTTACGCTTCAAAAATCGAAGAAGTGAAAATATACCCGATCAATGACCGTGTGCCGATGAAGTTTTTGGATTATCGAATCTTGCACGATTTTGGAAAAATCACCTTTCAAATGGGCGTTAAAAATTTATTACAGTACAATTATGCTCCGATGGAAAGCAACTTAATGCCAATGCGCACTTTTACAGCAACGCTTCGCGGTGAATTTTAAAACGTTGTTTTCTTCTCTTTAATCATAAAAAAAAGCGAAGCCCGGTTTAACCCATGCTTCGCTTTTTTTGTAAACTATTCAAATCATCAAATTACTTCTTCTTTTCCTCATCGTCAACGACTTCGTAATCTGCTTCTTCAACATCTTTTTCATCTTTTGCTTCCGATTGTGCCTGGTCACCAGCTTCAGCACCCGGCTGCGGACCGCTTGCGCCACCACCGGCAGCTTGCTGCTGTTGATACATCTTGGATGAAATCTCATTCCAGATTTGATTCAACGCATCAAGACTGGATTTAATTTCATCAGCATTATCAGACTTGGCAGCCTCTTTCAATCGTCCCACTGCTGTCTCGATTTTGCCTTTGGCGTCAGCTTCGATTTTATCGCCCATCTCTTTGAGATTTTTCTCTGTTTGATAGACAACCTGATCCGCCTGATTTTTTAGATCGATCAGTTCTCGTTTCTTTTTATCTTCAGCCGAGTGCGCTTTTGCATCATTCACCATTTTATCAATTTCTTCTTTTGATAACCCGGTTGATGCCTCAATTCGAATCGATTGCTCTTTACCGGTTGCCTTATCCTTCGCTGAAACGCTCATAATACCGTTGGCGTCAATGTCGAAAGTAACCTCAATTTGAGGTACGCCTCTCGGTGCCGGAGGTATTCCGTCAAGATGGAAACGACCCAGCGTTCTGTTATCTTTCGCCATCTCACGCTCGCCCTGAAGGACGTGAATCTCGACTGAAGGTTGATTATCCGATGCTGTCGAGAATATTTCAGATTTACGGGTCGGGATCGTGGTATTTTTCTCGATCAACCTCGTGTTCACACCACCTAATGTTTCGATTCCAAGCGACAGCGGTGTAACATCAAGTAACAAGACATCTGAAACATCACCAGATAAAACACCACCTTGAATCGCTGCACCGATCGCGACAACTTCGTCCGGATTGACACCCTTGTGCGGGTCTTTGCCAAAAATGTCCTTTACGATTTGCTGAACTTTCGGCATCCGTGTTGACCCGCCAACCAAAACAACCTCATTGATTTCACTGGCTTTAATACCAGCGTCTTTTAATGCAGTTTCGCATGGCTGGACCAATCTTTGAAAAAGATCTTCACACAACTGTTCAAATTTTGCTCTGGTCAATGTCATATTCAAATGTTTGGGACCTGAATCTGTCGCCGTAACAAATGGTAAATTAATATCCGTTTGGGTCATCGAAGACAACTCTGTTTTTGCTTTTTCTGCGGCTTCTTTTAAACGTTGTAATGCCATCGGATCTTTAGAAAGGTCAACACCTTCTTGTTTCAAGAACTCATCAACCATCCAGTCGATGACTCGCTGATCAAAATCATCGCCACCAAGGTGCGTATCGCCATTGGTAGATTTTACTTCAAAAACACCATCGCCAATTTCAAGTATGGAAATATCAAACGTACCGCCTCCTAAATCAAATACAGCGATTTTCTCGTCCGCTTTCTTATCCAGTCCATAAGCTAAAGAAGCAGCAGTAGGTTCATTGATAATTCGTTTTACATTCAACCCGGCGATCTCACCTGCTTCTTTAGTTGCCTGACGTTGACTGTCATTAAAATAAGCAGGCACAGTGATAACCGCTTCCGTTATTTTTTCGCCCAAATGATCTTCTGCAGTTTGTTTCATTTTCTGTAAAACCATCGCTGAAATTTCCTGTGGTGAGTATTCATTGTCTTCAATCTTCACTCGCGCCACATCATTTTTACCTTTTAAAATCTTATAAGGTACTTCTTCAATTTCACGGGCAACTTCATTAAACCTTCTTCCCACGAACCTTTTGATGGAATAGACCGTGTTATTCGGATTGGTTACTGCCTGTCGTTTTGCAATCTGTCCGACTAATCTATCTTTATCTTTCGTAAAAGCCACCACAGATGGTGTTGTTCTTCCTCCTTCAGCGTTTTGAATAACAACCGGTTCGCCACCTTCCATAACAGCTACACAGGAGTTGGTCGTTCCCAAATCAATACCAATTATCTTACCCATAATATAACCTCCTAAATCGTATGATAATTTAACTAATGCTTTTCTTAAAGTTCAAAAAAGTGTTTTATTAATATTATAAATTTTCTATTATTTTTCTTTTCGCAAATTCCATGCCACTGAAACAATAAAAAAGGCAAATCTATAAGATCATAATTTAATTGAGCTTATAAAGTTGCCTTTTTGGATTCGATTTATTTAATTTGATTTCAAATAATTCTCTGCCTTTTTGACAGGATATTATGTCACAGTGGTTGGCTTTTCTTTTTTGGCTGTACTATCAGAGGCTGATCCTTTATCCTTTTTTTCCGGCTTTTTCTCGTGCTTGTTCTTTTCTTTTATGTAGTTTTCACTCCGGTAATCGGTAATATAAAATCCCCGACCTTTAAACAAAAAGCCATTTCCGGTTCCAATCAGCCGCCTGACCTTACCATCACACTTTGGACATTTTGTCAAGGGTTCGGCGGTAATCGACTGAAATTCCTCAAAGTGGAAACCACAATCATCACATGCATATTCATAAGTTGGCATGTACCAGCTCCTTTTAAAACGTTAATTTATAATCAGTGACTGATTCGCTGTCATTTGGTCTTCCAAGCAAATAATAATCACTGATGATTATGACAGGCGAACCGTCACATAATAATTCGTAATTGAATTTCCAACTTTTTTAACCAGGCGAATGACCAAAATATCACCGGATTTTGCATCATCCATTACCCGGTTATAATCACGCACTGTATCAATTTTATCACGATTTATTTTTGTAATTAAATCACCTTCTCGGATTCCCTTCCGGTAGGCTTCACTATTTCGCTCTACATCAGTGACCACAACACCTTTTTCATCTTCAAAACCGTAATATTGAGCTCTCTCTGATGTCAAGTTGGCTACGGTAATCCCGAGTTTTTTTGTTTCTTTACCCGAGACCTCTGCCTGTGGTCTGTCATCCGGTCGTTCGCCCAGTTTAACTGTGATTGTTCGGTACTCACCTTTCCGAAAAACTTTTAATTTAACCTTTGATTCCGGTGGATATTCTGCAATGCGAAGCCTTAATTCCGTATCATCTTTAATCGGTTCCCCGTTAATCTCCACGACGATATCTTCTTCTTTAAGACCTGCTTTTTCTGCCGGAGTTCCTTTTTCCACTTTGGCAATCAACGCGCCGCGTTCTTTCTCCAGTCCAAAAGCTTTTGCTAATTCTTCATCCACAGCCTGTGGGATCACTCCCAAATATCCCCTGACTACATAGCCCTTGTCAATTAAAATATTCATCACATATTTAGCCATGTTAATCGGAATTGCAAAGCCAATGCCATTAAACCCGCCTGATCGAGACACAATTGCCGTGTTGATTCCGATCACTTCGCCTCTTAAATTGACCAGGGCGCCGCCACTGTTTCCCGGATTTATCGCAGCAGTAGTCTGAATGAAGTCCTGATAAAAAGTTCCGGTTCCAATCCCCGAACGCCCCTTGGCGCTGATAATTCCATCAGTTACTGTCAGTTGCAGCTCTTTGCTAAATGGATTACCGACCGCCATCACGATTTGTCCGACCTGTACCTCATCTGAATTCCCAAGTTCTGCATAGGGAAGGTTCTTTTCATCTATCTTGACGACAGCGACGTCCGTTTTATCGTCCCGACCGATGAGTTCAGCCTTATATTCTTTACCGTCTGCAGATAACACACGGATTGCATCCGCTTCCTGAACGACATGATTGTTCGTCAAAATATAGCCGTCCTTACTAACCAAAACACCGGATCCGAGCCCCTGCTGAACGTAAGTACGTTCGCGCTCGCGTTCATTTTCATTTGGTTGTCCTCGGCGTCGTCCAAAAAAATCGAAGAAATCTCCGCCAAAAAAGTCAAACGGATCGAACTGTCGATATTTTATGTATTTTTCACTGGTAATGGTAACAACCCACGGGGTTACTTTTTTCGAAACATTAATGTACGCTTTTTCCAGTTCGAGTAAGCCGCTCATATTATAGGATTCACCTGTAGTAGGTTCATCCGAACTGTGGCTTTTCTCTTCAACAACGGCATCAGTCCGATGTAATGCCAAAGATTCGACTTTTTCCCCACTTGATGCTATGCCGTTCAATATCACATTAAAATTGGTCGAAATGACTAATCCAAAAATAATTCCCACAAATATTGCCGACACAATAAGCAGAGCATTTTTTCTCGAAATTGCCATTTTATTTTCCTCCGTTAGATTCAAAATATTAAATTTTACGCTTCTTTAAATCAAATAGTTCTATGTAAATGTTAAGGATTTTATCGTCTCTAATTTTGATTATTATTTGGTTCTTATTTTAAAAAAATCTCTGACACATTATTTTTGAACCCGAATTGTCACGTACTGATCCCCGACTCCGTGTTTCGATTTGACTCCTAACCCTTTTAAACGATAAACTGTTCCATCCTGAGTTCCCGGTTTTATTTTCACTTCAGCTTTCTTATTATAGACTGTGTTAACTCTGATTTTGGTGCCTTTTTTAGCTTTTTCTTCATCAATTGGTACTTCACAATAAATATCATTATTTGATTTTCTAAAAAAACGATGCGGTGCAATATGAATCTTCAAAACGAGATCACCTTTTGATTTTTTTCCTGTGCCATTGCTGCCTATGCCGCGAAGTCGTAATTTTGCCCCTTCTTGAATTCCTTGCGGAATATTAACGGAAACTCTCTTCTTTCTCTTTACTTCACCAGTTCCGTTGCAGTTTGAACATGGTTTATCAATGAATATTCCCCGACCGTAACACCGGGGACAAGTTCGGTTAACAGCAAAAAAGCCTTGAGACATTGAGATTGTCCCGCGTCCCTCACATTGAGGACATGTTTGCGGATTTGCATCTTTGGCAGCGCCGGATCCGTTGCAAACAGGACACCTTTCTTCTACGTTAATATTTAAAAACTGTTTCCCTCCTTTTACTGCTAATTCAAATGGTATCGTAATATCAGATTCTATCGTTCCGGTTTTTGGTTGACTTTTACGCGCTGTACCCTGATAGGAACTGCTTTGATCAAACATTTGGCTAAAAATATCGCCCAATCCACCGACCGTAAAAAACTCATCAAATATTCCGCCACTTCGTCCGCTTCGAAATCCTTTGAATCCCTGCTGAGAGAATTGTCCGAAATCAAATCCCTGGCCGCCAAAATTACGGAAATCAAATCCGCCCGGTTGACCGCCTTCAAACGCACCATACTTTCGCATCTGATCATATTTTTTTCGCTTATCCGGATCTTTCAAAACGCTGTACGCTTCAGAAATTTCTTTGAATCGCTTTTCAGCTTCCGTATCACCTTTGTTCGCATCCGGATGATATTTTTTTGCTAACTTGCGATAAACATTTTTTATGTCCTGCTGCGATGCGTTTTCATCAATTCCTAATATTTCATAATAATCTCTCCTGGGCATACTTTATCACATCCTAATCTTCCGTTTTGTTCACTTTCACCTGCGCCGGACGTAAAAGCTTATCTTTGAAAAGATAGCCTTTACGCCACTCCTCAAGTATTTCATTATTTTCAAATTCTTCATTATGATCTACAAGCACAGCTTCATGTAAATTCGGATCGAACTGTTCCCCGATCGATTCAATGGGCTTTAATCTTTTATTTTTCAATATTCCCATGAAGCTTCTGTAAATCAAATCTACACTTCCTGCCAACTTATCTTCTTCAACATCAGCATGTTTTAATAATCGCTCAAAATCGTCAATAACCGAAAGCAAATCTTTGATAAATTCACTTTCGATATAATCGGTTAACTGTTCTTTTTCCTTTTCGGTTCTCTTTTTATAATTATGAAATTCTGCCTTCAGTCTCCGCAATTGATCAATATAATTATTTTCACTAATTTCACGCTCTTCAATATCTTCATTTTCCCGATTCATTTCAACGATGGCTTCTTTATCTTCTGATTCATTTACAGATTCTTCTTCAATATTTCCATCTTCAATATATATTTCTTTTGCTTCATCATGCTGCATTAACAACACCTCACTTAATAATCTATCAGTTATTTAATTTCTATTTGTTTCGCTTTCTTTTCCTCGGATTTTTTTAATTTAATGGTCAAAATTCCATTTTCATGTTGCGCCTCAATTTGACTGCGATTTATCTCTCCGGGGATCAACACTGAACGCTGAAACTTCCCATAGCAGCATTCTGATCTAAAATATTCATCATCACTGCCGGCTCGTTTCTTTTCCCCAGTGATTTGTAACACATTTTCCTTCAGGTTAATTCGGATATTTTCCTTCTTCACTCCCGGTAGTTCCATTCTGACTAAATATTCATCCCTTGTTTCCGATAAATCAAGTAGCGGGTTCCAATTCAAATTTTGTCCCTGTGATTGTCCGAAAAATTCCGCAAACAAGTCACTAACATCCTGCTTAAAGTCACTCATGTCAGGTTGTGTAAATCTAACAACTGCCATTTTCAATCCTCCTTGATCTAATTCTTAATTTAATACTTTCTTCTTCAGTAAATGTTACCATTTTATAATTAACTTAAATAGACAAAGACTGTGCCATAACAATATTTTAATTTAATCTATTATAATTATTATTCTTATGAAATTTATTGCTTTGAGTGAACTTTAATTTCAGCATGTCAATTTGACAGACTTTATGAAGTATGGTGTGACGATTTTAAGATTAATTTGGTTGATATAATTTTAGGAAAAAACTTGGCACAATTTGAATCAGGATAAAGTCTCTGTTTATTATCCAAAAGAGGATTTACTTTTGTTTGCGCATTGTCAATCATCAGCTTTAAAATAACCTGGAAGACAGGAAATTCTTAAACCTGATTCCCAGACAAATCCGGAATGACAGTTCCAGTTGATTTGGCGTTTTAATTACAGCTCTTATTGCGCTTCAAGGAAACGGTGAAAAATATTGTTTTGACGTTTAATTTTTAAAATGTAAACTTTTCCCGACTGTAGATTGGAGATGATTTTATTAAATACATACAACGATGTGACATCTCGATCATTTATTTTCAGGATAACATCATTTGGCTGAATTTTCACCTCATCCGCAGGACTGAACCGGTCAACCTCGGTGACAATCACTCCGCTGCTATATTCCAGACCAAACTCATCAGCCATCCTGCGACTGATATTTTCAACCTTCAATCCGAATCCGGGAGATTTTATTTTGGATATGGAGGATGGTTGCTCGATTTTTGTGCTATATTTTTCACCCAAAATGAGTCTTTTTTCATAGACTTCATTATCCCTGACGATGGTCAGTGTTATGGCATCACCAGGCTTTTTCTGAGCGATTATGCTCTGAACGATATTTCCCTGATTGACTAACTGGTCATCGATTGAAATCAATACATCTTTTTCCCAAAGTCCGGCGCGATATGCCGGACCATCTTGGTAAACAAAATCGATAAAAACACCGAACGGTTTTTCTAAATTTAAAGCCCGTGCAATTTTTTCATCCACATCCTGCATAGCCACGCCCAGATAACTCCGCACAACGTATCCTTTGTTTATCAAATCATCCATGATCTGTTTGGCTAAGTTAATCGGAATTGCAAATCCATAGCCCTGACTGTAACCGGATTGTGTGGCGATGGCTGTGTTCACTCCGATGACTTCACCTTTCAAATTGACCAGCGCACCACCGCTACTGCCAGGATTAATGGTTGCATCAGTTTGAATGAAATTTTCAACGCCAAAATTATCATCAATGATGTCTATTTCGCGCCCGATCGCGCTCACGATACCAGCGGTCACCGTTGAACTGAGCTCCAACGGATTACCAAACGCCAGCACCCATTCGCCAATCGTGACCGAATCGGAATTACCCAACCTTGCCGGTTGAACGGTTTCTTCAATTTTGACTACTGCCAGTTCAGTAAGCGGATCAGCACCAACCAACCGTGCCTGATAAGTGCGATTGTCGGATAACTTAACATCGATGGATTCAGCATTTTCCACCACGTGAAGATTGGTTAAAATATATCCCTTTTCACTAACAATGATACCTGACCCAGACCCCTTCTGTTTAAATTCGCGGGGAAATGAAAAATTTAAATAATCTTCACCTAACAAGTCGTTCAGATCTTCGTCGTGATTATTTTTTAACCACAAATCCGATGTTCGGATTATTTTCGTGCTGTAAATTGAAACCACTGTCGGAATCACCTGTTTGGCAACTTGGGTGAAATCTGTTGAGGTATCAAAAGTTCCTAAATGAACTTGATTTAAATTTTCTTTCAGAGATTTTATTTCGTTGGAAATTTGCGCCTCTAATGAAACATTCAAAAGAATGCCGAAATTCAACATGAGGAATAAGATTAGAGGATAAAAAAACTTTATCATTTTCAAAGGCACGTCGTTTTCAGTAATTTGCCGCATTATTTGTTTTGGGGGGAAATATCAATAAAACCAGCGCAGCCGTTTAATCAAAAAATCGTTTTCAGTAAACGGCTGCCTGTGTTAAATTTTGCTCAAAAAATAATCAACTTAATCTTCACCAGCACCGCGCAATAAAAGCAATCGAACCAGGTGCATAATTGCTACTGCAGTTGCAGCCACATAAGTCATTGCTGCCGCAGACAAAACCTTTCGGGCAGATTGGATTTCATCGCGTTCCAGGTAGCCGCCGGATTCCAATTGAAGCAATGCCCGCTTACTCGCGTTAAACTCAACCGGTAACGTAACCACCTGAAATGCCACGGCACCCAAAAATAAATAGATGCCAATATCCATCATAAAACCGGAACTGAAGATCAATCCGACAATGAACAACGGCATGGCCAGATTCGAGCCGATATTTGCAATCGGAAAAATACTGTGCCGGACATTCAACGGCGTGTAGCCGACTTTATGCTGAATGGCATGCCCGGCTTCGTGTGCTGCCACACCTAATGCCGCAACCGAACTCGAATTATAAATTTCGCTGGACAGCCTTAACTTTTTCTTAATCGGATCATAGTGATCCGAAAGTCTGCCGCGGGTTTCTTCAACCGGGACATTGGTGATATTATTTGAATTCAATATTTGTCTGGCAACATCCGCACCGGTCATGCCGCTTCGCGACCGTACTTTTGAATAACGCGAAAAAGTACTTTTCACTTTCATTTGGGCATACATTGATACAATGAATGCAACTGCCAACAACAACATGTCCAAAGGCGATAAAAATCCGTAATACATTTCGACCACCCCTTTACCTTATTATGTTTTTTAGCTAATCCACTTTTTCATTTTAATTTTCATCTGTTCAGCTAATCTCGGGTTGATTAATGAAACTCCCAATACGATGAGAACTAAACCCGGAATAACCGGAAAGATTAATCCAAACAATCCAATCACGACCAAAATCCCGAACAGGAATTTTTTCTCCTTCTGAAATTGTTTGATCTCATCAACTAATGACATTTTCCTGCTCATCAATCTTTGCGTTTATATTTTTAATTAAAATCAATCGATTGCCGATTTTAATATCTTTCAAATAATAAATTTGATCCACGGTTCGCTTAATGATGTGCAATCCAAAACCTCCGGTCTTCCGCTCCCGGACCGCTTCTTCCACGTCATAATCTCTTTCCGGATCAAAATCGAAGCCCGTGCCCCAATCCTGAATTACGATAAAAAATTTGCCATCTTTAGCCAGCGCATAAACATCAATCAAATAATCCGGATTGGAATGATAAGCGTGTTCAATAATATTGAGACCTGCCTCGTAAACAGTGACTTTAAGTTTTGCTAATTCACTATCATGAAATCCGGCTTTTACGCCCTGCTGAACCACAAAATCGCACGCTTTATAAAGGCTATCCGCACTGCTGTGAATTCGTATTTTGTGACTATCATTCAGTTTCAGTGATTGCAAAACCTCAACAGATTCATCATCTTCTTCATTTACATTAGACACTTCAGGTTTATTTTGGGTTCCGGTTTCATCCGCTTTTTTGAGGATCGGTTCAACTTTTTCCTCGACCACTAGATCAGGTTCAACTGATTCGCCAAAATCCTGAAGCGCATACAGCTCCGATGGCTCCATCGACAGATACGTGCTGGGAGTGAAGGTGACCAAGTTATTCCTGGCAAAATCACCCATATTGATCAGCCTGACATCACCGTCGCACCTTCTGGCCTGAGATGTAAATTTGATGAGTGCAATAATAAACCGGGTCGGCATCAGACGGATATGTTGCATGTCAATGATAATATTAAATTTTTCCTGCTCAAATAACCGTGAAATTTTCTTTTCCAGTTCAACAATTTTATCTTCAACTTTTTCGCCTTCATTCAATATGACTTTTTCAGCCTCTTTTTCTGATGCGTTCCCCGAATATTGTTGCTTCTCACTCAATGTTTTTTCCTTTAAAATTCAGATGCTCTGGAATGACTTATTATTCTTCTTCAAATTATTTTATCTTCAATAAAATGAAAACTGCGATCGCTTTCGAATTCGATTATCAAGCAAAACCCATTGATCAAATTTGTTTAAAAATAACCATACTCTTCCCAGCGTTTTTCCTGCGCATTAGTGAGGAAGATAGCTCCTTCGCCTTCCACCGGACAGCGCGTCACACAAATGCCACAGCCGATACACAAGTTCTCATCAACGTAAGGAAATTTGACCACTTTTTTCGTGCCATCATGTGTGACAACTTCCCGCTCGTCAAACTTGATCGCTTTATCCGGCAGTGGGCAGTGCTCCTCGCAAACCAGGCAATCTTCATTACGGTACCACGGGATGCAACGGCTCCTGTCAAAATACGCCGTTCCCATGCGGAGCTGCTTTTTGGTTTCCAAATCCGTTTTATGAATAGCGCCGGTTGGACACACCTGACCGCACAGATTACAATTATATTCGCAGTAGCCATACCTGGCATTCACCATCGGCGACCAGATCCCTTCCCAGCCGCTTTCCAAAAATGCCGGTTGCAAGCATTTTCCGGTGGATGAACAAATTTTCACGCATTCCTGGCAACGCACACAGCGATCCAAAAATTCCGCTTCCGGAAGCGCACCCGGGGGGCGAACTACTTTCCCCTGACTAACCTTATTCGAAAAACCGGTCTTTATCAGTCCCAAAGTCAACAAACCGCCTGCTGCCGATGTCACAAACCGGCGTCTCGACACATCCGTTTTCTCCCGGGCAAAACGGAAATTCAGTTTGTAACTGATCGCATCGGTAGGACAGACCTTGATACAGGACATACACTCGATGCACTCAACAGGTGAATAGGATCGGAAATCGTTATTGATTGCGTCCATTTTGCACTCGCGCTGACATTTTCCGCAATCGATGCATTTTTCGTCTGAGGTGGTAATTCCCCTGGTCAACCGGAACGATGAGAAAAATCCGAACATCGCGCCCAGCGGACATAAATACCGGCACCAGAATCGTCTTGCGAAAAGATTGAGGGATAAAATCCCCAAAAACATCAACCCAAAAAACACGCTCATTTGAAAGAATAGCTTTTCAATCGGTAAAATTGTCTCGCGCAAAAAATCGTACATTGAAAACAACGCATCCTGAAACAGGCCGATCCCTAATAAAATGCCCATAAATCCTTCGATAAAATACACGGACAGCGGATAAATAGATGTTGTAAACGTTCTGGTAAAAATAACGATCGGATCGAAAAACCAAATCACCTGCAAAGAAAACAAGCCAGCGATTAACACAATGATCAAAACCGAAAATTTCCACACTCGAAGTTTGCGTGTTTGCTGAGAATATTTCTTTCTTATTTTTCCTAACAATCGATCCATAAAATCCAAAGACGTACCCAAGGGACAAATCCAACCACAAAAATATCTTCCCAAAAAGACAGTTAACGCCAGAATAATCAGCGCAATAAACAGCGTGCTGATAAACTGTCTCGTCGCAATAAAAGTACCTACCGCAACAAGTGGACTGGATCGAAGAAATAAATCTACCGGCAGCGTTGTTTCATAGGGAAATGCAGCTAAAAAAAATAGATAGACGAAAAACGAGAAAAATAAAATTTGGGTAATTCTCCGGACTAATTGCATACAATTCCTCTAATTCTTGATTTCAAATTTATAAAACACAATCTATTGAAGAATCGGTCACCTCAGATTAAAATTCGAACAAACTTATCCGATCAAGTTGACTTTCTCAATTTTCATTGAGCTTAAATCCATGTTTCCTAACCCCCGCGCCTGAGCGACAACTAAAAATCCCAACTGCTTCGGATCGATATCAAACAATGTTGCACCGTATGCATCCACAGCCACCGGATCGACTCCAGCGATGATGGTGTCCATCCGCTTTACATCGTCCAGGCTGCCCCCTTGCGGGCCATTGTTCGTAAGGATACGCACAGCATCGATAATCGTTAACTGCGGCTTAACTACCGTATTTATGTCAACGATTTTCACGTCGAAACGATTGTGAAGTTTGCCGCGATTGCCGCCTAAAATGCCCATCATATTTTTTAATCCCAGCGTCACTCTGGATAGCGAATGATGCTTGGCAATGGGAACATTGATGAACACGTCAGCCTTGAGTGCGTCACGGTAAAATTCCCACGAATCGATCATTTTTCCATCGCTGATTTTCACTTTCTGGAATTTCTGTTCATAAATATGACTCACGTCCGCGCCGGCTTGCCTGGCCATTTTCTCGATTTGACTTCTGGCATAGCAGCGCCTCGCCTGATTGCAGGTTCGGTCAAATATCTGGACTTTCTTTGCCCCGGCTTTTTTACACAGACGCACGATTTCAGCAACCACTTCCGGATTCGTGTTTGCTGCCTGCTCCGGTGTACGATCCCAACCGATATTCGGTTTGACCACAACCACATCCCCTTTTTTGACAAATTTCGTCATACCGCCCAACATATCAACTACTTTTTGAACAAGTGCTGCCGGCTCACCATTTTGAACAATAGCTACATCCGGCGAAGAACTTACCGTTCTTTTCTGACCAAAGACGTCCGCCACATCAACCAATCCGGATAATCCGACTCCGGTGACACCTGCAATTTTTATAAAATCTCTCCGATTCATTTTTGACATGTTTAGCTCCTCCATGTTAGATTGTAGCCAAAATATAAACAAAAATCATTTAATTTTCAAGCAAAAAAAAATATATACCTTCTTCAGAAATTAATCCGTCAGGATTTTATTTTTTCATGCTAAAATAAAAAGTGATCGACTGCAATTCATTTGTTTTTATTTAACCATTCTGGGAAAGGATAGTTCAATATTCATCGTGTCCGGTGCAATGGATCTCAAAAATTTTGATGTTGCTTTTGTCTGGCTCGAATTATCAGCGTTTTGATTCAATCGAAAGTGATTTTATTGTAAGCAAAAAATTAGCTGACAGCATTCAGCCATCAACCCAAAAAAAATTATTAATATCGGTCATTTCTGTTTCACCGTTTTTTGTTAAATACCGGAATCTCCGTACCCCTCATTTGATGACAAAGAATTTTTTTTTATATTTCAGATAAAAACATTGACTTTTGCATTTTTATTGTTTAAATTATCAATTCTTTTTTTAAGGAAAACTAAGGTTTTCCTTTTTTTATATTTATCAAATACTTGAACGAGTAACATTTTTTAGGAGAATGATTAACGTGGCAAACATATTACCATTGAATAAAGTGAGAAACATAGGCATCATGGCACACATTGATGCCGGCAAGACAACCGCCACTGAACGGATTTTGTACTTTTCCGGTAAAATCCACAAATTGGGAGAAGTCCACGACGGACAGGCAACCATGGACTGGATGGATCAGGAAAAGGAACGGGGTATCACTATTACATCTGCAGCAACCACCACAAAATGGCGGGACTGTGAAATTAATATTATCGACACGCCCGGGCATGTGGATTTTACGGCAGAGGTGGAACGCAGTCTGCGCGTACTGGATGGCACCATTGCGTTATTCTGTGCTGTGGGAGGCGTACAGCCGCAATCGGAAACGGTATGGCGGCAATCGGAAAAATATAATATTCCCAAAATTGCCTTTGTCAATAAAATGGATCGGGTCGGCGCTGACTTTTTCACAGTGATTGACGAGATTCAGGAAATTTTGGGAGCCAATGTTGTACCGGTAGCGATTCCCATCGGTAAAGAGGATCATTTCAAAGGTGTGGTCGATTTATTGAATCTGAAAGCGATTTATTATGAAGATCCAGTCTTAAACACAAAATATGAAATCACAGATATACCAGACGATATGAGGGAACTGACCAATAATTATCGGCGCAATCTGATCGAAAAAATTTCCGAGCAGGACGAGACATTGTTTGAAATGTATCTGGAAGGCAAAGAGCCCTCGTTCGAACAGGTCAGAGACGCGCTGCGAAAATCCACTCTTGACATGGAAGTGGTTCCGGCAATCCCGGGCGCAGCGTACAAAAATAAAGGTATTCGAATTTTGTTAGATGCAGTTGTGGATTATTTACCTTCACCCGCCGATCGACCGCCGATTATTGGCGTGTCCAAAGAAATTCCAGAGAAAGCACCGAAGCGAGTGCCATCAGACGATGAACCGTTTTCCGCCCTGATTTTTAAGGTGCTCTCGGACAAACACCGGGGCAAATTGGCTTACATACGTGTTTACTCCGGAAGAATGGAAGCCGGTTCCTATGTTTACAATTCCACTATACAAAAACGGCAACGTATCGGGCGGATTTTTCAGGTGCACGCCAATAAAATTCAAAACCGCGAGGCAATTTATGCCGGAGAAATTGGCGCGATCGTCGGGTTGGCGGACTCTTCGACCGGAGACACGATTTGTACTGAGGAACACCCAATTTTACTTGAAGCGATTGAATTCCCGACACCAGTGGTGTCTGTTTCTGTCAAACCGCAGAGCAGGCAGGATCGGGATAAGCTGTCATTGAGTTTAATTAAGCTGGCACAAGAAGATCCGACATTTGCGGTGAGAACCCATGAGGAGACCAAAGAAACGATTATTTCCGGTATGGGAGAGCTGCACCTGGAGATAATTCTGGATCGGCTAAAACGCGAATTCAAAGTGGCGACCGATGTTGGCGTGCCTCAAGTATCGTACCGTGAGACCATTTACAATCGCGTGCAGGAGACTACAAAATTCGTCAAACAGACCGGCGGTCATGGACAGTACGCGCATCTGGTTTTGGATATTGAACCGATGCAGGAGGGGAAGGGATTTGAATTCATCGACAAAATTACCGGCGGAAATATTCCCAAAGAATACATTCCAGCGGTCCAACGCGGTATCATCGATGCATTGGAAGAAGGCCCCTATGCCGGTTATCCGGTAGTAAATATTCGCTGTACCTTAGTTGATGGCTCGTACCACGAAGTAGATTCATCGGAAATGGCGTTTCGCACTGCGGCGAAAATTTGTATTCGCTCTGCTTTTCCCAAAGCCGGGCCTAAACTGCTGGAACCGGTTATGAGCGTAGAAGTCACAACGTCCGAGGATTACCTTGGCGCTGTAACGGGCAGCCTGGTATCCAAACGAGGAAAAATTTTAAAAATGGATGTAAAAAACGGCACCCGCGTTGTAAAGGCACAGGTACCATTAGCGGAAATGTTCGGCTACACTAATGAACTGCGGAACATCACCTCGGGCAGGGCAACCACGACGATGCACTTTGACCATTACGAAGTGGTTCCTTATTCCATCGCCGAGGAAATTGTCGAGAAACGGAAACAGGAGAAGATGAACGAATAGTTTCCATCTTTTAATATAAGCTAACGCCTGATGTGATAATGTTGCATTGGGCGTTTTTTGTTTAATTTTGGAATCTGGTCAGCAGAATATTTTTAAAAAGCACAGAGATTTATGCGTTTCATCAATTTCTCTGCTATGTCTGCCTGATTGACTTCTATTATACTCCCAAATTGAGCGATTTTAAAATTAACACGAAAAAATAGCACTGAACAGTGCTA
>CAYYMH010000053.1:0-29217 GCA_964472785.1 uncultured Cytophagia bacterium
TATTACCAAATTAATCTTGCAAAAAAACGCAAGATTAATTTGGTAATAGAATAAATAAATGCCATCCGCCAGCTGGCGGAATCCAAGATACCAAGAAATAATAACTTACAAAGAATTAAATTTTTAAATTAGTTTTGTTTCCTAAAAATACGAATATAACCTGAATTTCTAAAATGAATTGCAGCAATAAAACGTTGATTTATTGCCCACGAACCACACGAAATAACGCTAAATTCAAAATCAAAAATAATCTTTCTGTCTTTTTGTGTGTTTAGTGGGCTACGATTTTGTAATAATTTTCCTTTTAGATTTTTGGATTTAAAATATTAGCACGAACTTCTTCAACCAAAATCATTTATCCTCATTCACCCATTCCATCTTCGGATGCTGTAGATGGAAGTCAGTATTTTCCTGAAAAATTCGAGCTGCTGCCAGTAAAGTGCCTTCGTCAAATAATTGACCGACGAAGCAAAAACTGGTTGGCGTCCCTCTTTCTGAAAATCCATTAGGCATTACCACAGACGGATGCCCCGTTAAATTGGTCATCAACAGATTCTGCCCTTTCCAGGACGGTGCCACATAAAGATCAATTTCGTTCATCATTTCAGCCATTTTCTGCATCAGCACGGTGCGGACGCGGTTTGCGTTGATGTATTCGACAGCCGGAATGAACCGGGCAGTCCGAAATGTATTGGGCCAGGCATCTCTGTCCTGTCTCACAAGCAAATCATCTTTGTCCGAACGAATCAATTCATCAAACGCTGCCGCAGCTTCCGCAGACAAAATAAAAGAAATATTGCGTGCCTGCACATCTGGCAATTTTAAGGGAATTAGTTCAGCGCCCAGCGACCGCATTTTTTCAAGCGCCAGAGAATCATTTTTTCTAAATCCGTAATCGCTCTCAAAATCGCTTTTCAGATAACCAATTTTCAAATCCTGAAGTTGAATATCCGGATTGTAGTGAAACGGCAGATCCTTCACAGTCTGATCTTTTCCGTCCGGTCCGTGAATTGCCTGCAATACGATGGCGCAATCTTCCACTGTCCGGCACAGCGGACCGAGTTTATCCATTGACCAGCTCAATGCCATCGCACCGTAACGGCTGACTCGCCCGAACGTGGGCCGAAGTCCGGTCACACCGCACACTGTGGACGGAGAAACAATGGAACCCCACGTTTCCGAACCGATGGCAAAAGGAACCAGTCCGGCTGCAACAGCCGCTGCCGGTCCGGCAGACGATCCGCTGGAACCGCGTTCGATATTCCAGGGATTCCGGGTCTTTCCGCCGTACCAAACATCTCCCATTGCCAGCGCACCGAGTGTCAGTTTCGCCACCAAAATCGCGCCGGCATCTTCCAGCTTTTTCACCACAGTGGCGTCCTCATCAATCATCTGATCTTTGTAAGGCGCTGCACCCCATGTCGTCTTTATCCCTTTGGTGGAAAGCAAGTCTTTGACGCCGTACGGAATGCCATGCAGCAATCCCCGGTACTGACCGGCTGCAATTTCTTCATCCGCCTTTTGCGCTTGTTTCAATGCCAAATCCTCGGTCAACGTGACAATGCATTTCAGTTTTGGACCGTATTTTTTCAGGCGGCTCAAGTACATTTCCGTGAGCTGTGTTGCGGTGACCTGTCTGGAGCGGATTAATTGCGCTAACCTCGGAATCGGATAAAATGCGACGTCTTCCAAATTTTCGGGGACACGAGTGGAAGGATAATCGGCTATTTTGAACGAAGATGCCGATCGATCCAACGTCAGATCCGAAATCACCGGATCAAATTGAATCGCAGGCGATACCGAATTGTCCAGCGCAAAATTTCTCATCCGCTGATATTTGGTTCGGTTTTGCTTCAAATCGTCGATCATCATTTTCCGTTCTGATGATGAAAATTTCAGACGAATGATTTTTTCCGCCGCTGCGATGTGATATTTTGTGATTTTCTTGCCCCCTTTTATGAGATACACATTGAGCGCGACACTCACGAACAAAATAACGAGCAAAACTATCAATATCGACAGGAAGGATTTGTTTTTGTTGAGACTCATATTTATGACCTCCATTTTTATTGTATCAATCGGATTTAATCCGTCAGGATTTTATTTTTTTGTTTATTTCATAAAAAAAACAATATTGGTTCATGGTCCCCATTTCGAAATAACATATTCCAAATAACGTGATTTCACCTGTTGATTTGCCAGCCCCTGTTTAAGCGGCGGCAGTTTCAAAATAGCGCCCAACACAGCAGCCAGCGCCCGATGACTCCACAACACACGATTATCAAAAATCAGATTTTTCAGTTTGCCTCTTTCAATTGCCATGATGACAGCGCGGTGCACACCGTTCACCGGCGTGATAACTCGCTGATTGCGTGAATTCAAGTGAATAGCACCATTTGGACAGACCTTTGCACACAAGCCGCAACCCAGGCAAATGTCTTCAATGAGTCTGGCTAACTTTCGATTCTTCTTTTTCGGATCATTGGCTGAAACCAGACTCATTGCCTCAACCGGACAAACAGCCGCACACTTGCCGCAGCCATCACAATTTTCCTTTTGAATTTCAGGAATAAAATTCGTGGTATGAATCGGATTCAGAACAGCGAAGCGCCGTCCGGCAATCATGGCTTCACAGCAACAGCCGCAGCAATTGCAAATAAAATTTACTCCCTGCTGCACATTCTCACCAAATTGCACCAGATTATGATCGTACGCCAATTGGAGCAAATCGAGACCTTCTTTCTTATCGACTCGGCGCGCGTGACCATATTTTATCAAAGAGGTTGCTGAATTATTAAAGGTCATGCAAATATCCAGCGGCGCATCACAGGCTTTTCCCAGATGCTGCATTTTGTGGCGACAGTAGCAAATACCCACCGCCATATCCGAACTGGTGTTGATCACTTCAGTCGTCCGCTCATAATCCAGTACATGCAGAGCATTTTCAGCGGACAGCACCGGTTCATGAACAAAGGTACGGCCGAGTTGTGTTTCCCCGTCCGTAAAAAGCGCTTTGATAAATTCCTCTTCCACATTCATGTATTGATAAAATAATTCACTCAGCGCCTTCTGATCAATATCATCCCGGATTCGCATCATTGAAAATTCAAAAAAACCAGCCATCGGCGGCGGCAACGCGTAAACTGAGGTTCCGTCATTGTCGATATCCACCAGGATCGCCCGGCTGGCTAATTCGTCCAACACCTTTTGAGTGCTGGCAATATCCATTTTCCAGACGCGACTGGCTTTCCCGGCTGTAAAGGGCTTGATCGGCAGCAGCGCCACTAAACCAGCTTCCTTTTCGCTGAACAGCATGTTCAAAATGTTAAACAACAAATCGGACGGTGGCGCGCCCTGGGGAAAACGGTTCAAGCGTTCGACTAAATTTGAATAACCGGATTTTACAGTACGGTGAGCCATAGCTTCATCTCGTTTAATTTATGATTTTGAGTTTCAAAATGTTTGATCAGGGACGGATAATTTTGTCTGCTTTGGTCATCACCTGAATAGTTTGATCCATGGTACCGACCTGACCAATGAGCAGTTTATCTTTAAGCTTAAGGTGCTCCAAACATGTTCCGCAGGTGGCGATCTTTGCACCTTTGGCTTCAAACTTTCGCAAGATATCGACCACATCGCTGCCTTCGGTGGTCAGATAAATGCCTGAATTAACACACCCAATCAAGTCAATTTTTTCATCAGATTCAGCTAATTTTTCCAGAAATACTTTCAGCAACTTCTTTCCCAACTCAGGATCGCCGGTCCCCATTGTGTTTGAACTCAAATACAAAAATGTCATGTTCGCCTCCTATTTGATTTTTTTCTTCTAACTAAAATATTTTTTTAGCCACAGATTGACCCGGATTTTCAATGATTTTTTTAGTTTGAAAGTATATCATATCAAAAATGATAAAACATCGGATAAACGTTTAAGTAAATGCTGATCGCTTTCCGTATCTGTTCTTGTCCGTGTTCATCAGTGGCGATAAAACATTACCTTTCAAAAACGATATCCCAAAACAAAATAGATTTCGTTCTGTGATTTTGCCGGTCCAAATAAGCTGGCACTGCCGCGGCTGAAAATGATCTCTAACGGACCAACAGGAGAACTCAATTTTATGCCGATACCGGTGCCCCACAAATTTTCACCGTAATATGTGGTGCCATCCACAATGTATTCCAGACTTAGCGCCATATTCGCCATTAGTTTAAAAAATAATCCGGACTGAATTTCATACCGATAATCAAAACGTAACACTGTCATTTTATTGCCGGCTAATTGATCCGGTGCCATGCCGACAAAATATAACGGACTGTGTTTTCTAAAATATTTGTAAAGTGGAAGCTTGACTGAACTCAACCCCAGATAACTGTGGAAACGGGTCGTATGCCTTTTCAGAAAGGTTTTGTATAAATCAACTGACATATCCAGAAAATAATAATGCACATCAGACTTTAAGTCTTTTAGGCTCCCTTCAAACCTGGAAGTAAAATAAAATCCATCACAAGGTATTAAGCTATCATCCAACCAATCCACATTAACAATTGCATCGATTCGTCTCAAATTATGTTTCCAGCTCGGAAACATTTCCGGATCTGGCAGGGCAATTTCTGGTTTGATGTCCATATATTCGTGTTGATAAGATATTTCAGCGTTAAATGATTTCCCGATAAGGATTCCGATCCCAACTTCACCACTCGTTGAACGATCCTGATAAGCAGCGATCCGGGAACCGAATCCATTAAAAATATCGGTGGAAATGTTTTTGTAACCCAAACTGAAGAAAGGATAAATGGGCAAGTTTAGCGCCCGTGAAGGATAAGATGCCCTCAACCGATACTTATTTAAACCGGCAAACTGAAACTCACTTTCCAGTCGCAAACCGGGTACGAACAAATTTGTTGCCTGACCGCCAACAACAGCTACCAATTTATGGACATCATCATAACGAATGCCGACCCTCAATTTTCTCAATGGCAGTTCTTTCACAAAAATGCGGAGAATAATTTTACTCTCACTCATCGATTCAATACTGTAATCGATACGTTCAAAATATCCCAAACCATACATACTCATGATTTTTTGATTGAGTAGGTCTGTGTCCAATCGCTGACCCGGTTGAATGCCTAATAAATTGTAAATGAATTTGAAGGGAAGGTTTTTATTATTCAAAATTTCAATCCGATGAATGATCGGCTTTCTTTTTTTGATAAATGTGATTGTGAGTTCAACTGAATCCTCAGCAGTAGGATTTACCTGGCAGGTGATGTGTTCATAATAGCCCAGCGTTTTTAAATCTGAAATCCGTCTTTTCATGTCCTCTGGATTGAAAACGTTGTTCACTTGTAAATTAAGTTGATTTAAGACTTGTGATTTTGATAATTTGACATTTCCAACTACATCGACATTTTTAATAATCTGTGAGGAGACATCCCGTCTCTGGGATTCCGAGGAAAAATATTTTTGCTTTAAGTCTATCAGTCTGGGCAAACTATCGTTAACTGCATCGTAGCCGCGTCGGATGATCTTTCTGATTTTATCATTTGAAAAATCCGCCGGTGTAAATTCTTTTATGTCAGGTCGAATTAAAATATCAACCATTTTCAGGTTTTCTCGCTTGTTTTCGATGCCCAGCATAGTCACTGTTTGATTCAAAACTGCGAGAGCCGAATTCAGCTCATTCCGCTCTTTTAACGGCGCTTCCACATCAACGGCAATCACAATATCAGCGCCCATTTTTTTAACGACATCCACCGGAAGATTATTGACTAATCCGCCATCCACCAGCAACGAGTCACCCCATTCAACAGGACTGAACACCGTTGGGATAGCCATCGTTGCTCTCATCGCTTTAGGTAATGGACCTTTTCCGATTACAACTTCATTACCAGTGACCAAATCTACAGCAATACAGCGAAACGGAATGGGCAGTTGGTCAAAATCTTCAACATCTCCGTAAGGAAAAGTCAGACTGGAAAATAATAACGACACCTTTTGTCCATAGATCAACCCGCTCGGGGGGATCAGCTCAAATCCCTCAACACCAAATTCCAGTTGGTATTTTCCCATATCTTTTTTTTGAAAATAGGGCAAATCACGACGCGGTGGCTGGTCAGTAAATATTTCTTCCCAATCACTGCGGAACGCTAATTTTTTCAACTCATGGCTATTGTAACCGATGGAATAGAGTGCGCCGGCTATTCCACCCATGCTCGTTCCGGCAATGTAGTCGATTGGAATTTTCAAAGAATCCAGCACAGTTAGAACGGCGATATGAGCAAATCCTTTGGCGCCGCCGCCAGACAAGACCAGTCCAATTTTTGGACGTTCAACCGAATATTGATTTTGTGATTGTGTGAGATTAACAAAACATAATCCGAAAAAACACAGTAAGAAAAAAAATGCGTCTCATCATGCAGATGTTTCGGTGATTAGCCATGTTACAACAGCACATTTATGTTAATTCATTTTGCAAAAATTAATTTCGATACAGGTTGTGTTCCTGGATGTATTTATCAACTTCCTTCGGTACTAAATGATTGATCGGTTTTCCCTGCTTAATCCGTTCCCGAATTTCTGTGGATGATATATTGATTAACGGCGTGTATAGCAGCATTACTGTGCTTTCAAAATTATTTTCGACATCAGATAATTTAACATTTGGTCTTCGATACACGGCGATTTGACAATTTTCCATAATTTCATTCGGTCGTTTCCAACTCTGAAAATCGATAAAATTATCAGCACCAATGAGCAAATACAAATGATTTTTATCCAAACCCAATTCTGATTTTATAGCTAAAATCGTATCAATGGTGTAAGACACACCTTGACGTTTTATTTCAATATCAGATATTGTCATTTCCGGGTATTTTTTTAAGGCTAATTCGAGCATTTTCAATCGGTGTTTAGCTGCTGTGAGTTGAGCATCTTGTTTATGGGGAGGAATTGCCGCAGGAATAAAAATTATTTTATCCAGGCACAGGTTTTCAATCGTCCATCGGGCTAATTTAATGTGGGCATTATGAGCAGGATCGAACGATCCACCAAGCAGGCCTACTTTCAATTTGGAATTTTCCATTGAATTTTATATTAGCATATCCAAGTCTTCTGTTTGACGTTCACTTCCTTACTTAATCACTGTTATCTGAAAGTTTTGTTATCTCATCTTTCACCTGTTTGATTTTAGCGCCTTTTGGATATTTTTCCAGATATAATTGATAATACTGTAATGCTTCTTCATTTTTTCCTAACTTTTTATAGCACTGTGCTTTGCCCAATAACGATTTTTGGGCAAAGAGCGTATCGTAATAATTATCCAAAACATAATCATAATAAATAATAGCAGATTGATAATATGCCATCTTCCGATAAGCTTCGGCGTTTTTAAAATTCTTCTTTGCCAGCTTTTCCCTGCATTTTCGCATGTAAATCTTTGCATCAGGCAGCAAATCACTGTTCGGATAGTCTTCCATGAATCTTTGAAATTCTTGAATCGCTTTATGGGTATATTCCTGATCCAATGAAAACTTCGGTGACAGTTCATAATTACAGAGTGCCACTTTATATTGAGCATCGTCCACATAATTGCTATGCGGAAACATACGAATCAACTTTTGATATTCGGCAGAGGCAATGATATATTCTTTCAACTTGAAATGGCATTCAGCTAACAAATACTGTGCCTTATCACTAATAGTACTGCCTGGATAATTCAACGTAATGATCCGGTACTCTGTCTTTGCATCCAGATAGTCACCATTTTTAAACAGTTTCTCCGCGTAGGCCATTCGCTCTTCTGCAGAAGCGGTTGGTTTTAACTTTTTTTTGCCGCAGCTAATAAATAACGTTAGCATCAGAATGAATAAAATTGATATTCGAAATAACAACATACGCATAAATTTATCCCTCATTTGCTCCTCATACTGTAAAATAAATAAACGATAACTCCCGTTGTCGATAATGCAATCAGTGGTTCAATATATTTTGTAATACCTTCATCGTGTTCAATTTTATCGTTTGCAAAGCTGTAAACATCACTCTCCAAACTCTTCACATTTGCAACCGTTACACTATCTGAAAACTGGTTACGGATTGACTCCAAAAACAGGATCGATCCATCCAGACATTTTTGACACCGAATATCCAATTGCATGGTGAATTGACGCTGTATCAATTTTCTTCTTAAACCAGGCACATACTTCAAAGCGGTATTGTCAATTTTATATTCAATTTTAAAATGATTTGCAGTTTTTTCACCGCATGCCTCGCTAATCTGAACCTGCCCACCTTGCTGAAATATCTTTTGAACAAGTGCATTTTCAATCAACCAATTCGCCTCGTGTTGTTTACTTTGAGAATGAATAACGAATGTTTTTGTGGAATCAATTGTAAGCCTGGTTAAAACTGAGTCCACAACTTGATATGCCAGCTTTTTAAAAATGTCGATATTCGTTTCAGGCTGTTGATTTGGCTGAGCAAGGCTGAACAAACCAAAGAAAAATAAACACAGGAGGCATAAAAAAATATGGATTATACGTTTTTTCATAAACTAATGTTTAATAAAACTAAACTTAGCTAATAAAGTTCCACCAACACTAAATGCGAATTAAGAGTGAAATCACATGCCATCTAAACATTTCATCCGCTTCTTTTTGGAAAGCGATGGAATAATTCAGCATAAATTGTGATTGGCTTAACTCATTTTCTTTTGAAAAAAACAGATTTGAATCGATTAAGCCGATACCGGCTGAATAATAACGTCCATGAGTTTCCCGCTGTTCGTAAAATCCGCCACGTAAGGCAAAAATTGATAAAACGCGCTGCTCCAGACCGAAATGGGGTTGAATTTTACTTTTATTAGTCTCCTCGGTCAAATTACGTAAATCCATCGATAAAGTTGTGCCTGTGAATGGGCGGTAGGAAATACCGACATTCACCGTTTGTCCGAACAATCGTTCAACTGGCACACGTACTTTGGATAATGACTGGGGAAAATAGTGATAGGTGATTCCCGCATTCATTTTTGGTGAAGGCTTCAACAAAATGCCATAGCTGTAACCATATTCTCTTGTAATGACATCGTTCTGTTCTTTTTGAAACAGCGTTGCCGACGCACCAATATTAACCTTCTCCGCCAATTTTATTCTGGTGATGAGTGTGTGATAACTATTATTCCATAAATTGTTGTTTTCAAAAACTGATTTTTGATCGAGCAGCTCATTTCTGTCGATGATTTGTTCATTAAAAATCAATCCGATATCAATAAATTTTATGGTCAGTGCGATTCCCTGTATCAATGCAGTGGCATCTTTAAAATAGTGTGTCGCGTTTGTCTGTTTCGGACTGTCATTTTCGTAACGATCATTTAATAAAATGACTGGCGTAATTGGATTTAGAAAAAATGTCAGCCGAAAATTTTTATCGTTTTGATAAAGATTGAGACTTGCCGGATTGTAGGCTGCGGATACGATATTGTCCTCGATGGAACAATAAGCTCCTCCCATGGCGATCGGCTTTGCTTTTGTATTTTTCAAGGATAAATATAAATCCTGTTGAGCATAAGTAAAACCAACGACCAACAATAATATTAAAATGACAAATCTCTTTTTCATGCTAAATCTGCAACCCTGATGTATTCGTTTATCTCAATGAAGTCCAGGATAATTAACTCCTGATTTGAATCTGTTATTAACACCCTATAAGGCTGTACATATTCGACATAATTTCTTATCGAAAGGTCAATTTTGAGTTTTAATCGAATGAAAAGCCAAACTACTTTAATTGAGTTGATAATAAATTGTTCCCTGAATTCCATTAAAAATTTTGCTTGGATGATGTGAAAACAACTAAAACTAAAATGCCTTTACACTTCAGAGTATAAAGGCGAATGTTTTAATTAGACGATTTTTGAACGTTAAATGATTACTTGTTTTTTTAGCCGCTATGTTGAAATGGATGTGCCTTATTCCTTGTTCATCTGTTTTATTTTAAAAACTGCCAATAAAAGCGGAATAATGTTAAATAAAGTTATTGAAACAGAAAAAACATGCCCATACTTTGAGAAAAAAGTGGTATGCTTCCGCAACGGTATCGTCTCTTTGAGTGTCGCTCTTTGGAAGATTTTTGTTTCTTTCAAAATTCGACCATAAGGATCAATGAACGATGAAATACCGGTATTTGCACAGCGCGCGATTGCCACCCTGTTCTCAATCGCGCGAAAAACAGCAATCTGAGCGTGGTGATAAGGCGCCTGACTCTTGCCAAACCAAGCATCATTGGTGATTATTACCAAAAACTCCGCTCCTTTATTTACAAATCTTCGCACCAAATCTGAAAAAACCGACTCAAAACAAATAATAGTTGAAAAACGAATTTTCTCTTTATCAACCAGATTCGCAGCACTATCCTCATCCGCCGTTACTTTCTTTGGCATTTCAAACACGACCAATTCCTTTCCCGGTGAAAAATCTCCCTCGCCCATTTCCAGACTCTCTAAAAATGATTTCAATATCGGTAATGCCTCAGTAAATGGCACGCGCTCGCCGAACGGGACCAAATGAATCTTGTGATAATATTGAAAATTCCGCTCGTTGGGAGTAAACAGAAAAGCAGCGTTAAACGTAATATAGGATCGGTCGGGCAAATATTTATAGTCTGGGGTGCCTGTGAGCAAGGACACCTTTAATTCCTGCACAAGATCCTGCACCGCGTTCAAATAAGTTGCCGAATCTCTCAGATAAACCGGCGTGGCAGTTTCGGGCCAGACGATTAAATCTAAGCCTTCGCCCTCGTAGCGGCGCGTCATTTGATCGTAAATCCTGAGATTTTCCTCAAAAAAGGCGCCTTCCCATTTCACGTAAGGGTCGATGTTGCCCTGAATAACACCAACTTTGATATTTTCCTCGGCTTGTTGATCTTTATCTGGCATAACCCACTGACCATACAACCAGGGTAATATCAATAAAAAAATTAAGATCATAAAATAGATAACGATCTTTTTAAAATGGGCAACGTTAGTAAATATTTTGAAAATGATCACATTAATGACAACGATCCAGAACGAGACGCCGAAAAGGCTGGTATAATCCACATATTGAATGAGCGATAGATAATACGATTGCGTGTAGGCTAAAGAATTCCACGGAAACCCCAATACACCTAAGGAACGGATAAACTCAATCCCTGTCCACAAAAAGGGTACACACCAATAAAGATATTTTTCACCCAATCGTCGCCTGATAAAAGTGTGCACAACTGCATAAAAGATGAAATAAATGGGCAAATAAAGAATGGATCCGATAGCTCCCGGTATCGTCACCCAGCTAATCCAATATAATGTGCCTAAATTGGAAAATAATCCGGTTAAGTATCCCCAGCGCACAGATTCCTTGTACCCCTTATCCCGAAGCAGGAAAAAAAAGGGTACCAAACTGATATATGCTAAAAATCCGAATCTGAACGGAGGATAAGCGAAAGAGAGGAGCACCGCAGTTGTCAGCGACAATAACAGATCACGTCTCATCAAATTTCACCTCTTTTCCGGTCTTAATTGATTGGTAAATCGCATCGATAATCTTTATCCTTTCGATAATTTCTCTGCCACTGGATTGCATTTGTTGATTGTTTAAAAGGCAAAAAACGAAATGAGAAATTTCGTTTTCATAGGATTTTAAATATGGATCGCTTTTGAACGTTCCTTTAGACGGTGTAACATCCACCAAACGGCCTTCTCGTCGCGTGAACAATGTAAAAGGGTTCAGCCGGGCCATCCCCTGATCGCCCAGTAAATCGACGTAGAGGCTATCGTTTTTTGAATCGAAGTTCCAGCTTATCTCCACTGTAATTAAAGCGTCATTATCCAGATGAAGAAACAAAAATGCCGAGTCCTCAACCCACGACTGCATAATCCGATTAAAACTGACAGCTTTGATTCGGTTAACTTTCGGATTACCCATTAACCACAAACTTAAATCAATAACCTGAGTCCCCAGATGCATGATAACGCCTTGTTCGCTCTTCAGGAAACTTTGCTGTTGTAACCATTTTTCACTTCGGCGCAACCAGCCGGATTTCACACAAAACACGTGCCCAATTGCCTGGTTTTGAATAATACTTTTAAGCGCTATTGCATCAGGTCGGAACTTCAGATTCATCATTGCCATGATTTTCTTATCGCGCTCTTCTGCTAAACGAACTAACTCACTCGCCTGTTGAGCACTTTCCGCAAATGGCTTTTCAATCAATACATGACAGCCCTTTTCAAGTGCTGCAATAGCCTGATGATAGTGAAATTGCACCGCAGTACAAATATCGACAATATCCAGATCGTAAATATCTATCATTTTCAGATAATCACAATGAACGCCCCGGATATTGAATTTTGATGCAATTCGTTGAGCACGTTCATAGTTTGTATCGCAAATAGCGACAACTTCAACATTTGGCATTCGTGATAATATCGGAAGGTGTAAAATTTGGGCATTGCCATTAGCGCCACTCAAAGCAACTTTCAGTTTCTGTTTACTCATTACCATAATTTCCGCTCATTGAAAATGCCCTCAAAATTTCACTTTTAAAAAAGTTCAGTGCAACAAAAAAACAGGTTTGATAACAATTAGGATTATTCCCGTAATCGCAACAAGCATTATGTTTTCCTGCCACCGAATCGAACAGAAGGTAAAATTGTTAATTCTCTTTTTTCTTTAACTTGAGATAATCCAAATACGACTGCAAAATGATTAATGCGGATATCTGATCAATTTTTTCTTTGTTTCGGCTGGGGGATTTTCCCATTTCCCTGATTGTTCGCTCAGCGGCAATCGAACTGTAACGTTCATCCCACGAATTTACCGGAATTGTTGTGCAGGATTTGAGTTTTTGAATAAATTTTTCCACCTGCTGTGCAGTTTCACCAGCTTCGCCTTTGAGATGATACGGCATTCCCACAACAATTTCAGACACTTTTTTTTGTTCGACAATGGATTTTATTTCATTCAATAGCTGGCCTGTATTGCGAAAATGTATTGTGGGCAATGTTTGTGCAGATATCCGGAGCGGATCACTAATGGCGATCCCAAATCTCCGGCTACCGAAATCTATACACAACACGCGACCGGTCTTGTTTTGTGAATCCATGTTCTTAGTTAATAAAACCGCCAGAGCCGATTACATCTCTGACGGATTATAATTGATTTGTTCATTATTCCAATGGTTGTTTAAGAACTTCTTTTAATAGTTTTCCGGCTTTAAAATGCGTTTTTCGTCGGGCCGGGACATAAATAATTTCACCAGTTTTTGGATTACGCGCTTTCGGTTTCGGTTTGGTCGTTTTAACTTCGAACACACCAAAATCGCGAATTTCGATTCGGATCTCCGGATCAGCTTCTGACATAAACTCTCTCAATGTCGTAAAAACACCATCCACGATTTTTTCAGTTAAATAAATTTTCTCCCCAACTAATTTAGCGGTTCTTTTAGAGACGTCTTTTTTTGTGATCGTTCTTTTCATCAGATCTGCTCCTTGTTTTTTTATGCTCTCTACAATTATTAAATTTATATTAATTTTTATTCAAGAACCCGACAGCATTCGCCTTGCTTTTATTATCGGAAGCTGGCTTGTGACCGTTCAACCGTTCCACCCTGATAACATGTTTTAACTTGCTTATCCTCTTTTTAATATGATTCAGGTGATCCAAATTCCTTACTTCGATCAATACATTGGTATGAATTAATCTGTCTTCGGTTTTCAGTTCGAGATCCGAAATGTTCGCGTTTGCCCTCGACAATGTTTCCGAAACCTCCAGCAGAAAGTCCTTGCTGCCATGAGCAAGAATATAAAGCGGTACATTGAAAACTTTGTCTTTCCCCACATCCCATTTGACTTCAATTAACTGATCAGGATACTTCGCCAGATGGGACATGTTGTTACATTCGGTACGATGGACAACCACGCCTCTTCCTTTTGTTATAAATCCAATGATTCTGTCACCCGGCACGGGACGACAACAATTGCCGAACTTAATCATCATATTATCCATGTCCTGTACCAGGACACCTTTTTCAGCCGACTTTGTTTTTCGAAACAATCGGTTTAGTAAATTATCTTCTTCCTCCTCAACAGTTTTTTGAGGAGCTAACTTACGCAGCACGCCATGCGATGACACTTCACCGCGTCCGATAGCAGCATATAAATCAGAAATATCTGAATAACCATAAGTCTGAGCGATTTCCCGAAGTTCTTTATTATCCATCCTGATTTTATATTTTTTTAAATCTTTTTGTAAAATGTCTTCGCCCAAACTCTGACTCTGAGCAAACAATGAATCACGCTTCCATTTTTTGATTTTGGATCGTGCTTTGGATGTTTTGACAAAATTGATCCAGTCCGGATTGGGATGCTGTTTTTCAGAAGTAATAATTTCCACCGTATCGCCACTTCGCAATTGAAAGCTCAACGGCACAATCCTTGAATTTACTTTGGCGCCCAAACAATGGTACCCCACGTCTGTATGAACAGCAAAAGCAAAATCCACCGCAGTTGCTCCGGCGGGCAACCGAAACAAATCACCTTTGGGTGTAAAAACAAACACCTCATCCTGAAAAAGGTCTATTTTGAGATATTCCATAAATTCTTTTGATTCCGGATCATCCTGTTGCCAATCCAGCACACGCCTCAGCCAGGCGAGACTTTTGTCTAATTCGTCTTCCTTGGCCTTCCCTTCTTTATAACGCCAATGCGCTGCAATACCTTCTTCGGCTGTCCGGTGCATCTCTTCGGTACGTATCTGGATTTCCACCGTCTTTCCTTCAGGGCCAATAACCTTCGTATGTAATGATTGATACATGTTGGATTTGGGAGTTGCAATGTAATCATTAAACTTTTCATGTATTGGCGTAAAGATGCTGTGCACAATGCCCAGGGTAAAATAGCAATCCTCAATTTTTTTCAGAATAATCCGAATTGCCAATAAATCATAAATTTCCTCGAAAGTTAAATTTTGCCTTTTCATTTTCATATAAATGCTGTAAAAATGTTTGGGGCGGCCTGTTATCATCGCTTCAAAACCAAACTTCTTCAAATCTTTCCGGATCGGCCGGGTGATTTTTTGAATATATTTTTCCCGCTCCTCCCTGCGATTATTCACTTTTTTTAAAATAGTGTCGTATTCTGCCGGATTAATTGTTTTAAAGGACAGGTCTTCTAATTCCCATTTTAACCTGGCGATCCCTAATCGATGGGCTAACGGTGCGTACACTTCCAATGTCTCTCTGGCGATACGTTTTCTCTTTCGTTCGGGAAGAAATTCAATCGTACGCATATTGTGCAACCGGTCGGCAAATTTAATCAATATCACCCGAATATCTTCAATCATCGAGATAATCATTTTGCGAAAATTTTCCGCCTGTTGAACTTCCAGACTATCAAATTTGATCTCGCTGATTTTTGTTACGCCATCCACCAAAGTGGCAATTTCATCACCGAATTGCTCGCGTACCTCATCTAAAGTTACGCCGGTATCTTCAGCCACATCATGTAATAATCCGCCGCAGATCGTGAACAGATCCATTCTAAGATCAGCCAGAATATTTGCCACTTTCAGCGGATGTTCAAAGTAAGGTTCACCTGACTTTCTCAGCTGATCCTCGTGGGCTGCGTAGCTGAAAATATACGCTTTCTTCAACAAACTCGAATCATAACCCGGATTATAGTTGCGTATTTTCCGCTGTAAGTTTTTCAGCTTGGTTTTATACTTTTCAGCCACGCCAGTCAAACCGGAAGCGACCGTCGTATTTTGAAAATTTATTTCTTTAGAATGGTTTTGCATGAGCTTCATTGTAATATGATTCTGCCGGATTTGCAAATAACGCATACTCTTTGATAAAGTTTAATTCAACGTGACCTGTGGGTCCGTTTCTCTGCTTTCCGACAATAATTTCAGCTTGTCCTTCTTTTTCGGTGTCTCCGTACTGTTCCGGACGGTAAATAAAAATGACGACATCTGCATCCTGCTCCAGAGCGCCGGATTCTCTCAAATCCGAAAGCATAGGTTTCCGATCACCACCGCGGGATTCCACTGCCCGGGACAATTGAGATAATGCTAAAACCGGAACATCCAGCTCTTTCGCCAGTGCTTTGAGTGACTGAGAAATTGTCGAAATTTCCTGTTGACGACTTTCGCTCCTTGAAGGACCGTGAATGAGTTGCAAATAATCAACAACCAGTAAACCAATGCCCTTTTCATATTTCAAGCGTCGTGCTTTCGCTTTTATTTCTAAGATATTCAAAGCCGGCGTATCATCGATATAAATCTGAGCGTCAGCTAATTTTCCTACACTTAAGCTTAACTTTTGCCACTCTTCAATCGGTAGTTTCCCACGTCTCACAGCGTTTGAATCGACCTTTGCTTCAGCACATAACATACGTAGCGCCAATTGATGATTTGCCATTTCCAGACTAAAAATCCCGATCGGAACACCGTGCTCAATAGCGGCGTTTCTGGCAATATTTAACGCAAACGCAGTCTTGCCCATCGACGGCCTTCCGGCGATAATAATCAAATCGGAATTTTGGAAACCCGATGTCAAATTATCCAAATTGGCAAAACCGGAACCAACCCCGGTTATTCCCCCCTCTTTTCCATGAAAACTTTGTATCAATTCCATGGTTTTGTGGAGCGTTTTATATATTTCAGTAAATCCCTGTCTCAACTTTTTTTCGGTAAGGGCAAATAGCTCTTTTTCGGATTCGTCCAACAAACTGTAAACGTCACCTTCGTAATCGTAAGCGCGATTGATAACTTTTGTGTTTAAATTGATTAATTTTCTCAGCAGCGCTTTTTCTAAAACAATCTTTGCATAATATTCAACATTAGCCGCCGAGGGGACTTTTTCCGAAAGCTGGATTAAATAATATTTACCCCCAACAGCTTCCAGTTTCTTTTCTTTCTTTAAATAATCGCCCATGGTGATCACATCAATCGGCTGACGCAGATCATTAAGTTTTACGGCCGCAGTAAAAATGACCTGGTGAGCGGTTTTGTAAAAACAGCTTTCATCCAACAGCTCAACTGCTTTGCCCACGGCGTCAGATTCTATAAACATAGAGCCCAGCACCGCCATTTCGGCTTCAACATCCTGCGGTGGCACACGCTCAGTCATATTTTCAGTTTTTACTTTTTCCATCATTTTTCATACAACTTTTGAAACTGTTGAACATCTTCCCATGTTTTATATTTTAAATCAGAATCGCGGAGCAAGGCTGCCGGATGATAGGTGACAATCGCTGTTGTACCATAAATTTTGTACTGTGCGCCCCGAAAATCTTTCAACGATTTATTTTGACCCAGCAAATAATTCGCAGCAATTCGCCCCAGTACCAACATAAAACGGGGTTTGATTAATCCTATTTGTTGTTCAAATACCTTCCGGCATACTCCCCATTCTTCGGGATTCGGATCCCGATTATTGGGCGGTCGGCATTTCACAACGTTGGTGATATAAATATCATTACGAGATAAATTGATCGCTTTCAAAATCTTATCTAAAAGTTTTCCTGCTTCGCCTACGAATGGCTTCCCTTGCTGATCCTCAAAATAACCCGGTGCTTCACCGACCAAAATGATATCCGCATCTGCCCTGCCATCCCCTAAAACAACTTTGTTCCTTCCCCTGGACAGCGGACACGCCTGGCAATGCTGAATGCTTTTTTTCAAATCTTCCAGCGTATTTATTCGAAACTCTTTTCTTTCACTGGCTGCAAAATTTATATCAGCGTTCAGAAATATTTCATCGCCGTATTGCTGCTGTTGATTTAACAAATAATTTTTAGTCTGTTCAAGAATTGTCAGATATTCATTTACAGGTAATGAAGCTGAATCCATATAAATTCCTTTATTTGTTTACGAATCGAACAATCCTTTTCATCACTTCATCCGCTACGGCTCGTTTGCTCATCTTCGGAAGTTGCTCCTGATTTCCTGCCGCATCAATAATTGTGACTATATTGGTATCAACCTCAAAGCCCGCACCAGGCACTGCCGGATTATTTAAAACAATTAAATCAAGACTTTTTTCCGCTAACTTTTGCCGTGCATTTTGCATTTCATTTTCAGTTTCAACAGCAAAACCGACCAATATTCTCTTTTCCTTTTTCCTGGCGAGCGTTTTTAAAATATCTTGTGTTTTGACCAATTCAATGGAAATTGATTCAGCGTTTTTTTTTATTTTTTGGCCTGAATAATTTTTCGGACTGTAATCAGCCACCGCCGCTGCCATTACCACGATGTCCTGATCCTCAAATTCAGCTTTAATTTTTTCAGCCATTTCTGCACTTGTCCTCACCGAAATATATTTTATTCCGTTTGCCGCTACCAGTTGTGTCGGACCACTAACCAATGTGACTTGAGCACCTTCTGCCAACGCAGCTTCTGCAAGAGCGAAACCCATCTTTCCTGTCGCGCGATTGCTGATAAAACGCACCGGATCAATCGGTTCCTCGGTTCGTCCGGCTGATATGAGTACTTTCTTCCCCTCAAGTTTGTTGCCTTTGAGAAGAATATTTTTCAATTCCTGAACAATCACTTCCTGATCTGCTAATCGACCGGCGCCATATTCACCACATGCTAAACTCCCTGTTTCTGACTCAATAAAAATGTAGCCACCTTTTTTCAACTTTTCTACGTGCTGACGATAAATCTGATTTTTGTACATTTCCATATTCATCGCCGGACAAAATACGACCGGCACATTAGCTGCCATGATTAAGGTGGTTAATAAATTATCAGCGATGCCATTGGCAACTTTGTTGATCGTGTTGGCAGTTGCCGGACATACTAAAACGCAATCAGCCCATCGGGCAGCTTCAATATGAATTGTCGTACTATCTCGTTCATTGTCGAATAGTGTTGTTAACACTTTACTGTCACTCAGTGTTGAAAAAGTAAGTGGTGTTACAAATTTCGTTGCCGCATCTGTCATCACAACGCGCACCAGAGCATTCATTTTTTTTAGATCGCGAACGATCTGACAAGCTTTGTATGCTGCGATTCCCCCGGTTACACCAACCAATATTTTTTTACCGGAAAACATAATAGATTTTACTCTTTATCACCGTCACCGTAATCATATTTTATTTTTCCTTCAAAAAACTCCTGAAGTGCCAGTTGAGTTGGTTTAGGAAAATTAAACTCATTAATTTCATCGAACCTTTCAACATCTTCTTCATCATTCTCTTCATTATCTGAGTCTGATACACCTGTCATCTGTTCAATGATTAATCTCTGTTCATCATTAATCTGCCGTGCTCGCTTTGCAATAATGATTATCGCTTCATAAACATTATCACTAAATTTTTCAAAATCAATCAGCGATATTGTCGATCCCATATTGTTATTCCTCCTGAAATCTAATCTTAAGTAAAATTTTGATCCCGCCTAATGCAGCGGAAAACCTTTCATTAATTTTCGTTATCTTTTACAATTCTTAAAACCTGGTCAACCGTTTCTTCCAAATCTTGATTAACGATAATATAATCAAATTCCGACGATTTTTTCATCTCCAGTGGAATCCTTTTCATCCGCTCTTCAATTTCCGCTTCCGAATCCGTATTTCTTTTCTTTAATCGCTCCGTCAGCGCTTCCAAAGACGGCGGCTGAATGAAAATTGTGATTGCTCTGCTTCCGAATTTTTCAGCAATTACTAAGCTGCCATTGACATCCAAATCAAACAAAACATGCTTCCCGCTCTCAAGATACTTTTTAATCAATCGAGCATCCGTACCGTAGTAAAATCTGTGTACCTTTTCCCATTCTAAAAACCGATTGTTCTTAATGCCGTCTTTAAATTCTGCTTCACTTACAAAATAGTAGTCAGCACCATCCGTTTCATTCGGACGTGGCTGTCGTGTTGTTGTAGAAACAGAATAAACAAATCGTTCCGGTTCCCTGCTCAATATCAATTGGATAATCGAAGTCTTTCCGCCTCCCGATGGAGAAGCCAGCAATATCAATAACCCTTTCATAAATTTCCACTCTGCCGCTTGACCCAAAAGAACTTGTCATTTCTGCTGTTCGCAACTAACTTTCCGCTCTCATTCGCCATTTTAAAAACTTTTTTCGTCTTCTTCTGATCAGATTGATTGATTGACATGCGTAGATGCTTTTATCCGGTGCACAATCGTATCCGGCGAATTCGCCGAAAGAATGACATGATTACTATCAGTCACAATAACGGATTTTGTTTTTTTTCCCATCGTGGCATCTATCAATTTTCCACGTTCCCGGGCTCCGTTGATCATATTTTTAGAGGGTCGGGAATCCGGTGAAGTAACGGTAATTATCTTTTCAGTTGCAAGATAATTTCGATAACCTATGCTTATCATTTTGTTCGTCCTTTTAAAAAGTCTTTAAATTATACAACAAAGGATTTAAAGTACTATTCGATATTTTGTACCTGTTCCCGGAGTTTTTCAACCTCCTCTTTTATTTCTACAACCAAATGCGAAATATCTGCATGATTTGCCTTGGCGCCAATTGTATTCGCTTCTCTTGTCATTTCCTGGAGCAAAAAGTTTAATTTTCGTCCTACTGTATCGTCACTTTGCAACGACTTCAAAAACATCTTGTTATGGCTATTGAAACGAACGCATTCTTCAGTGACATCCATCCTGTTCATCATCAGGGCGATCTCTGTTTCGAGACGATTTTCGTTCAGATCTTCTTCCGAAATAATTTCCTTGACGCGTTCCCTCAGTTTCATGAGATCGCTTTCATGTCTTTCTTTTGATAATTTTTCGATTTCAGCTACTTTGTTATCCAAATTCTGAATCCGGTTCATTAAATCATTTGCCAATTCCTGACCTTCCTTTTGCCTCATCATCAAAAAATTTTCCAGCGCTTTGGATAACGTATTTTTAATCGCTTCCCATGTTTTTTCATGAAACTGGCTGTCTTCCTCAAAAGTGAAAATATCTGAAAAACTCAACAAATGATCCAGTTGAATTTTTCCGCCAATATTGTAACTCCGCTTGAGTTTTTTAATCAGATTAAGATATGTACGCACCGAATCGTGATTTATTTTCAATCCATTGGTATTCTCTTCTTCACAGGAATTGACATTAATAAAAATATTGATCCTCCCCCGACTGACATCTTTCTTGACAAACGTCTTCAACTCGGATTCGAGATGATAAAAACTCTTGGGTAATTTTACCTGAATATCTAAAAATCGATTGTTCACAGACCGGACTTCAGCAACGATCTCAAGCCCGTCATTTTTATATTCCGCCCGCCCAAATCCAGTCATACTCGACACCATTTCAGCCACCTTCAGTAGTCAATTAAAAATAATAAATTAAGTTAGTTTTAATTATACAAAATTTTTTTGAATTTGTCAATTTATTTTTTCGGTTTTTTTATTCTTTTTTATGAAGTTACCTATAATTCTGATGAATGCAACCCATGCAGACGTTTTATACGTCAAAAAATTTATTCTTATCGTTACAAATTTTGTAGATTTCATGATTTTTTGTTCGGTGCAATTACATTTTTGCTTTATTTCAAAAAAAAGATGAGCATGAATCAAAATAATTTTGTTGTTTAAATGTCAGGCTAAACAAAAAAAATCATCAGTCAGCGCTTGTTGAGAATTGAAGATAGTAATATCTATCTGCAGGAAATAGTTGACACTTAAAAAATCAACATAGCTTTTTTAACTGAACCAAAAAAACTGACAAATTTCCAGTAACTTTGTCAACTAAGGTCGCTTAAATTTGTCCTCTTCAATTGTTAATTTTAATGAAATTCGGTGAGTGTCACCCAGATCACTGTGGCTTAAAAATGCGTAGTCAACGTGGAGTTTTGGTAATTTGATCCCAACACCAGCAGTAAATCGTCCTGTATCTGCTCCGAACCTGATCGCCATCAACTGGCGAAACTGATACTCCAACCCGAAATGGCTATCAAAACTTACATTACCGATATTAAACTGGGATGCGTATCGCCGATTTTCAAAACGGACATCCACATCCAGCGCGGGAACCAGTCTCCCGGCAATCCAGTTTGTGTTCCAAAAATAGGCAGTACCCAGTTTAAGAGTGGGAATAATCGCTTCCTGCCGCCCGGTATCCCAGATCAACAGGGTTGTTGTAACGTCCTGTAAGTTCACACCGACATTTAAATTTTGAGACGGTTTCCACAGAGCAGCTAAATCAAATCCCATACCCCAGGCCGAATTGTCTCCAATCCCTTTTTTTAATACTTTGATATTCCCGCCATAGTAAAAGGATTCATTGGTCCTGGTACCGTAACTAAGAAATACAGCGTACTCTGCGGAATTAAAGTAAATCACCTTATTCGGATCAATCCGTTCATTGCGATCTATGATGCCATTTCCTTCGCCGGGATCTCCGGTTCCGGGGATTCCATCTTCTCCATAATCAAGCAGAGCATTCTGTGTATTGGGAATATCATCCACACCTAACCTGATCAGAGAAAGGCTTAGCGCACTGGCACGGCCGAAAGGAACTGCTACCCCGCCATAATTGTAATTCACAATATTGGCAAACCGCTGAGCGTGCATGCCGATTAATTGCGGGTAATTTATCTGGGCCAGAGATGCCGGATTCCAGTAACCGGCAGTCACATCATTGGTCACCGCCACAAAAGCGCCGCCCATGGCTAATCCCCTTGCCCCGACACCGGTGGCTAAAAATTCACCAGCGTATTTTGCTTTTACTATATCTCCTGCTTCAGCAAAGGAAGCGAACAAAATGAATATGAATGCTAAAGGTGCGAATAGTTTACCTGTTTTCATAGTGTATCCGTCTTTTTATGGAATTAAACTTGACCCAAATAAATTTTCTGTTTACCGTTAAACTCCGCTGGCAGTGGTCGCGTTTCAGATTATTTGTTATTTTCGATCAGTTTTTTCAATTCATATAATTTATTAAGGGCGTCAATCGGGGTTAAGTTGTTGATTTCTATTTTACTTAATTCGTCCGTTAGTTTTTGCTCTCGCTTTTCAAATATATCTAATTGATCTTTATTTTTTTTGTTCGTACCTTTCTGAACAGGTCGGGCTAACTTCGGCATTTCATTATCAGTCAGTTCATCTGTTTCAAGATTAATCAGCACTTCCTTTGCCCGATTAATAACTTTAGCGGGCAGTCCTGCCAACTGCGCCACTTGAATTCCGTAACTGTGGTCACATCCGCCTTCGACAATTTTCCTCAGAAAAATAATCTTATCACCCCATTCCTTCACAGCGATATTGTAGTTTTTTACACGAGGCAAAATTAGTGCAAGTTCCGTTAATTCATGATAATGCGTGGCAAATAACGTTTTTGCTGCCACCTGTGAATGGTTATGCAGATATTCCGCCACAGCCCAGGCAATTGATAGTCCGTCGAACGTACTGGTCCCCCGTCCGATCTCATCCAATAAGATTAAACTTTTGGGCGACGCGTTGTTCAAAATATTGGCGGTCTCGTTCATTTCCATTAAAAAAGTACTCTCTCCGCCTGCCAAATTATCCGAAGCACCAACGCGGGTAAAAATTTTATCCACTAATCCGATCTCGGCTGTGCTCGCCGGCACAAAGCTTCCGATCTGCGCCATCAGCACAATCAACCCAACCTGTCTTAAATAAGTGGATTTGCCAGCCATGTTGGGTCCCGTGATAATCAAAATTTGATCTTTTTCATTATCAAGATAAATATCGTTGGGAACAAATGATTCGCCGGCGGGAAGCAGTCGCTCAACCACAGGATGACGTCCTTCTTTCAGGTTAATTTTATGATCGGTAGTCATTTGGGGACGCGTGTACGAATGATCGCATGCAATCTGAGCCAAATTCAGCAGGCAATCCAACTCGCCGATATAGCGTGCGTTTTGCTGGATTTCCCGGACATGCTGGCTGACCATTTGCCTGACCTCGTCGAAAAGTTCGTATTCGAGTTCAACACTTTTTTCCTCAGCCGTGAGTATTTGTTCTTCGTACTCTTTGAGTTCGGGTGTGATAAACCGCTCTGCATTCACCAGCGTCTGCTTCCGAATGTAATCATCCGGCACTTTCGCCAGGTGGGGTTTGGTGACTTCGATATAATAGCCAAATACTTTATTGTAACTCACCTTCAGTGAAGGAATCGAAGTTCGTTCCCGCTCCGATTTCTGTAACCGAGCTATCCAATCTTTACCTGAAAACGCGATCTCCCGCACATGATCCAGTTTTTCATTATAACCCCGACGAATAATTCCGCCTTCTGTGGTGGACAAGGGTGGTTCTTCAACAATCGCTTCTTCAATTTCTTTGACCACACTTTTCAAATAATGCAGATTATTCTTTATTTCTATGGCATATTCGGATTCGGCTTCCTGAAGTGTGGATTTTAATTTGGGGATTATTTGTAATGCAGACTTCAATGAAATTAAATCCCGGGCATTGGTCCGTCCGGTCGTGATTCTGGATATTAACCTCTCCAGATCGCCCATTTTTCTCAAAATGTCCCGCAGCTCTCTCCGCATTAATTCCGAATTGACAAACTCTTCCACAGCGCTCAAACGCTTGTTAATTGGCGTTAATTGATTGAGCGGGTTCAGCAGCCAATTTACTAATTTCCGTCCTCCCATAGCAGTACAGGTTTTATCCAAAATCGACAATAAAACACCGCGGTTATCCCGATTCGAAAGGGGTTGGGTAAGTTCAAGATTCCGCTGAGTGGTAGGATCGATGGTCATATAGTCGGAATTATATCGCCGCTGCAACTGGGTGAAGTGCTGCATTTCATTTTTTTTATTTTCCTTCAGATAATTCAGAATCGTGCCGGCAGCGGTAATACCAGCATCCATGTCCTCACACCCAAAACCTTTTAACGACGCTGTTTTGAAATGATCGGTCAATATTTCGTATGCAAAATCCCTGCTGAATATCCAGTCTTCCCGCGTGGTGATAAAATGCTTCAAATCCGTCTCGACTTCTTTATTAATGTAAGGAAACTGTGTTTCCGCAACGATAATTTCGGAAGGTTGCAGCGAAAGTAATTGTTCGCTCAATTTCGTTTTTGGAAATTCTGACACAAAAAACTCACCGGTCGTAATATCGGCAGCAGATAAACCGCAGGTCTCCCGACTTACAAATACAGCTACCAAATAATTATTTCTTTTCGATTCCAATAGTTCTTCAGAAAACGTGGTGCCCGGAGTGACAATTTCCACCACATCACGGCGGACCAACTTTTTCGCTTTTTTAGGATCCTCGACTTGTTCACAGATAGCAACCCGATAGCCAGCTTTGATCATTTTTGTTAAATAATTGTCCAAAGCATGATATGGAAATCCTGCCAAAGGCACATCCGCTGTTTTTCCGTGGGAACGGGAAGTCAGGGTAATGCCTAAAACCTCTGCTCCGAGCCTGGCATCTTCATAAAACATCTCATAAAAATCACCCATACGATAGAACAACACTGCGTCTTTGTGTTTTTTTTTGATCGCTAAATATTGCTCCATCAAAGGCGTCGAGTGTGAGCTGCTTTGACTGGTATCTTGTTGTTTAGGCTTTTTACCCACGCTAAATTTCCAAATAATTCAATCTGAATTTAAACTGTATTATTCATTAATGGTTGCCACCAAGACTTCAAGACACGAAGAAATAACAGGTTATAAAAAATTGAACGTATTCAGGGAATCCGTAATTAGCCTCTGAGTTCGCGGAGACCGCAGTGTTATCTTCGAGCCTTCGTATCTTCGGGGCAAAAGAATATTTTAAGTTAAAACGTTCGATTATCAAGCCCCCAGTTCAGCTTTTTTCGCAGCAGATCATTGAAATTCCGGCTTTCGCGCTGAATCCATCGAATATAATAATCTGCTTTTTTTATCGTCATTTCAACCTGCCAATTCTTTTGAAATTGCCGGCTGATTTGTCCGTCAACACTCATCGACATAATACTCCCCCGAAAGTGGGGTTTGATCCGCACAACGCTTGTATCCGGAATGACAACAGGCCGGGAATTCAAAGAATGCGGACAAATCGGGTTAATAATAATCCCTTTGACTTTTGGAAATAAAATAGGTCCTGAAGCTGACAAAGAATAGGCAGTTGAACCGGTTGGTGTGGCAATGATAAGTCCGTCACCAAGATACGTATTCAGATAATTATCCTCCACAAAGACATCAATACGAACCACCCGGCTGCAACCGGCTCGATCGACAACGATATCATTGAGCGCATGATATTTTTCCTGATGATTTTGGTAAACAAAGGTGCATTCAATCACCATTCGTTCAATAATTGAATATTGCTTTCTAACGATATCATCAAGAGCCTGATACAACTCTTCCAGAACAACTTCGGTCAAAAACCCTAACCCACCGAGATTCACCCCTAAAATCGGCACACCCGAGCTACCCACTGCACGGGCAGTGGAAAGTATGGTTCCGTCACCTCCGAATGCCAGCACAACATCGCATTTATCCGGTAAATTATTTAACGTCTCTGATTCGACATGATATGGCAATTGAAGAAAGTTGACAAGTTCTTTCTCTAAAACACAATCAATTTTTCTGTCAGTTAACCAATTGAGAAGATCGGGGATGACTCCTTTTACGATACCTTTTGTGGTATTGCCAACGATTCCAAAAACCATTTGGCGCTACTCCGATGATTTTTGAAGCTTGAAATTAATATTTTAATTTAATCTAAAATTCTAAAAAAAAATTATTATACAATCGTAGCCCACTAACCACACAAAACCACACGAAATATTATTTTTTGATTTTAAGTTTAGCGCTATTTTGCGTGTTTCATAGGCATTAAACCTATTTTTTCATTGCTATAATTCATTTTAGAATATTAGGTTTTAATTGAACTAAAGTGTACTTTTTGTCGGAATTAAAATTTGTTTGGCAAACAATTTAAACCCATATTTTTAACCGGCGTCGCTGTTTCTTTTTTAACCCACGAAACCCGTGAATAATATGCCTCGCGATGCTGTCTGCGTCCAGTCCCAATTCCTGATAAAGCTGTTTCGGTGCACCATGTTCAATAAACCGATCCGGGATACCTAATCGGATTAATTTCACATCAGACGCATCCGTTTCAGTTAATAGCTCTGCGATGGCACTTCCTAATCCCCCCTGGATTGCGTTATCTTCCAGCGTATAAATCAGACGAAATTTTTTAAACATTTTGGTGAATAACACTTTATCCAACGGTTTAACAAATCTTGCGTTAATCACCTGTAAGCCGATATTATCTTCTGATATTTTTTTATGTGCCTCCAGCGCGTGATATACAAACGGTCCGATAGCAATAATGAGCACATCTTTCCCATGCGCAACGATTTCAGCTTTCCCAATCTCCAGTTCCTGCATTGGTTGATTCAGGTCCACACCTCGGCCACTACCTCTGGGATAGCGGATCGCGACGGGGCCATCCTGATATTCCACAGCAGTAAAAAGCATATTTCTCAATTCGCCCTCATCTTTGGGAGACATTGTTACGAGATTCGGAACTGTCCGGAGATAACTTAAATCAAAGACACCGTGATGAGTAGGGCCATCCTCTCCCACCAGACCAGCCCGGTCAATAGCAAGAATTACCGGCAGCTTTTGCAAAGCCACATCGTGAATCACGCTGTCATAAGCGCGCTGAAGAAATGAAGAATAAATTGCCGCAACCGGACGAATCCCCTGTGTGGCTAAACCGGCGGCAAACGTGACAGCATGACCTTCAGCAATCCCGACATCAAAAAAGCGGTCAGGATATTTATCAGCAAACCCAATCAGACCGGTTCCCAAAGCCATCGCAGCGGTGATCGCCACTACATTTTTATGTTTTTCTGCTAATTCAGTTAATGTCTGACCAAATACATTATTATAGGAAGGGATATTGCTATTTTTCACGGATTGGCCTGTTGCTTTGTCAAATGCGCCTAATCCGTGGAATTTGGGCGCGTTTTCTATTGCCGGCGGGTAGCCTCGACCTTTCTGAGTGATGACATGAACCAACATTGGACCTTTGAGAGATTTGACAGTGCGCAGTACCCGCAGCAGGCGCGCAATATTATGCCCATCAATCGGACCAAAATATCTGAACCCCAACCGTTCGAACAACAAACCGGGGACCAGAATGGATTTCAGGCTTTCATCTAATCGGCTTACAATATCCCGTATTTTCAAGCCCACCTTGGAAATCTTACCCGTAAGCTCCCAAATATCTTTTTTAATTTTATTATATGATTGCGTCGTAATAACTGTTGTCAGATATTGTGATAATGCACCGACATTTTTTGAAATGGACATTTCATTGTCATTAAGCACCACAATGATATCTTTACCCGAAGAACCCGCGTTATTCATTCCTTCCAACGCTAATCCGCCTGTTAAAGCGCCATCTCCGATTACGGCAATCACGTGATAATCTTCTTGTGCCAAATCGCGAGCGCAGGCCATGCCCAACGCTGATGAGATGGACGTGCTGGCATGACCGGTGCCAAAACAATCATGAACACTTTCGGTTATCTTGGGAAATCCGCTTACCCCGCGGTACTGACGGATTGTTGAGAAATTGTCTTTTCTTTCAGTTAAAATTTTGTGCACATAGGCCTGATGCCCGACATCCCAGACAATTTTATCGCGGGGGCTGTCAAATAAAAAGTGTAATGCCAATGTCAATTCCACAACGCCGAGACTGGGTCCTAAATGACCGCCGGTTTGGGAAATGTTCGTAATGATAAATTCACGGATTTGCTTGGCCAAACAAGCTAATTCCGGTACCTTTAAACCTTTCAGGTGCTCAGGTGATTTGATTTTGTCTAATAGTGGTGTCTCCATAAATTCACCTATTCGATTATTTCCAATTGAAAACCGTTTTCGGTTTTAACCAGCTTGTTTAATTTTTGTTCGATTTGATTTAATTTATCCTGGCAAAACTTTGAGAGCTCAATGCCTCTTTCAAATTTCTTGATCGTCTCTTCAAGTGAAATATCGCCGGTTTCCAAGTCCTCGACAATTTGTTCCAATTCTTCCATTGCCTTTTCAAAAGATTTTTGCGCCATCATTTTCTCCCACGCTATTATTCATAAAAAAAGAAAAATAGATGAAATAGTATCGTAGTTATTCAAAGTGTTTTCTCCGCCACCAAGACGCCAAAACTCAAATTTACTCAAATATACTATAGTTTTGAGTTTCAGCCCAATAAAAAATTAAATTTTTGCAACATAT
>CAYYMH010000054.1:0-29140 GCA_964472785.1 uncultured Cytophagia bacterium
TACCTCCGATTTTAAATCTTTATGATTACATACAAATTTGTTTATTGATATAGAATATAACAATTAAATCAGCCGTTTTAACCGCATCAGATGAACCAGCGCAAACGAACCAAATTTGAAATCGCCCCGAAATGTGCCTGAAAGAATCGGCGGTTAAAATCGGCTGCATTTGTTTGTTATGTGCTCCCTACCTGCACTAACTAAATTATAAATCAAGTTTTAATTGATTTTCTTTTTTGGGATAAAATGTTCCGATGATTATAAAAGGATTAGGAGCTCTAAGATGATTAGCCAGTGTTGTTCCTAATAAAAAATATAAATCTTTGGTTTTTGCAAAATCATCCCAATATTTCTTTTTTACATCAGAGCAAGCCGCCTCCTCATCTCCTTCATTTCTTGCAAGACAATTCCAATACAATGCCCCTAATTCCCAATCTTCATTCATCAAGGTGCGTTTTTTCCCATTGATATCGGTAAAGACATAGCTAAACTTATATGGCAGCTTTTTTACTACTTCATATTTCTTTGTGTTTGCGAAAAGGCTCCTTTGCCTAAGCGCGTCTTGTTGTTTTTTGCTCCATTCTCTTTGAGTTGGTTCTATAATAAAGCCTTCAATTGTGGTAGGTTTAAAGACTGCAAGAGATGTTCTAATGCCATCACTTTTTGATTCAGCAATTAACTTGGACATATCATTGAATACATTTTTAAGAACAATTTCTTTCCTTCTAGCCCAATTGTTTTCTGTGCCAATTTTTTCAGCAAATTTAATCATATCCGGGGCGTCAATATCTCTTGGTCTGTAGCTTTCGGGTCTGAAGTCGCTAGTATTTTTGACAAGGTCAATTTCAATCCAATGATACTTTTGATACTGTTTATCATATTCCAGTTTTCGAAAAAAAATCGGATATATTCGAATCCAATTTCCATTTTCGTCTAAACCAGCGGTACAAACGAGCTCATCGTATTTTGTCGATATGGAAGGATATGTTTTTACGGTGATGAGAACTCTTTTCATAGTTGTCATAGATGGCAAATCGATATTCCATTGTTAATTGTGTGAACGGCATTTGCAACTCGGGTTCGATGACATTGCTTTGGTGATGCTTCGTAGCAGGTAAATGCAATTCTTGCATATTTTGTTACTAATTTATCCAAAAAGCGAATCGTCTTTTTCTCTTCAGCTAAAACAGTATTTTCATATTCGAGAAATAGCAAATCGTAATCATTTTGATTCTTAAGGTTTTTTCTTTTTTCGCTGACAATCCCAAGTTCAGGTAGGTGTAAGTATCCAATATTAACCGACTCACAAGCATTTTGAAGTGTCCTTTTTGCAAATCCATATTTTCTGCTTAATGGGTTCTTACGAACATCACATAAAACTCTAATATTTTGCTGAATCAAAGCGTTTAAGAATTGTTCTAAACTTTTTCCCTCGTAGCCTATTGTAAAAAGAGTTTTTTCTTCATTTTTAGGTTTTAGTTTCTGAATTGCTTCAAATTCTTTGGGAGGTAAAGTTTTTGAGGCGATCTCGCTGTTTAAGGCATAGTAAGGGTATTTTTTATAGATATAACGAATCAATTCATTTGTTGAATAGCTCCCAAATTTTGCTTTAATGTTTGTTAAGGTATCTCTATCTGCTTCGGTTAGTTTTGATTTGAAATTGGAATTATTTGATCTCAATTTCCAGTTCTTCGTATTCTCTAAATGTCCCTCCTTAATCAATTTACTTTTGTCAGCCATCGCCTGAAAGGAGAAGCAACCAAATTTATAGGGGACAAAACCGAATTTTTTTTCTTCCTGCTGTTCAGAAAATAAAAAGAGTAACTTTTGTAAATCTGTTGCGCTTAGCTCACCGCAAAAGGACTCAACAATTGCGAGTAATATGTTTTTTCTATAAACCATGTCACAATTTACTTTAATTAAAATTGCAATACTCTATACGAAATGTAATAAAAAATCAAGGTTAATGCGAACCTAAAATGATTGATTTTACGGCTGATTTTTTGCACATGTGATTATACAGACCTGCATAACATTCATTTTCAATTTAAAAAATAATTTGATAAAGTCAAGAAAAATCATTGTTTTTTATAACAAGAAAGCCGGTTCTGTTTTTGAAGTATTTGGTACGAAAGTTTTCCGCTCAATCTAAACCAAAGAAAACCACTATTCCGGCGAACATCCCAACCGCTGATAAATTTTCGATAATTCCGCTTCAGCATCGCCAATGATCTCATCGAACATTTCTTTCATGGTTTGCATTTTATTCACTAAACCGACGCTCTGTCCCGCCATCAGCGAGCCACGTTCGATATCGCCGTCCTGAACCGCATTTCTCAACGCGCCAACCCAGAATTTTTCAATTTCAAATTGGGCGTCTTTTTTGGAAATTTTTCCGCGCCGGTGTTTCAGTATCAGTTCCATTTGCAGATCAGCAAAATCCGACATACCTTTATTACGAATTGCCCGCACAGCAACAACGTTGAGTTCCGATCCAACGCCGGGCGTGGCAATAGCGTCGCGGGCTTTTGCCCGGACAAAAGCTTCTTTAAATTTGGGATCGACGTGGCATTCCCGGGTCATCACAAACCGGGTGCCCATCTGGATGCCAGCCGCGCCCATCAGCAGCAGGTGCGCCATCAACCTGCCCGTGGCTATCCCGCCCGCCACAAAAACCGGTATGTCGTCCACAGCAAATAGGACCTGCTGCAACAAAATAGTCAACGATACGTGTCCGATGTGTCCGCCGGCTTCGCTGCCTTCCAGCATCAGCGCGTCCACTCCGGATGAGATCATCCGTTTGGCAATGGACTCATTGGAGGCAAATGCCATCACTTTGGCGCCGCTCTCCCTGGCAATTTTGATTTCCGATCCGCGGGGAAAACTTCCCGCAAAAATGATCAACGGGACGCGCTTGTCCGCTGCAATTTTCAGATGTTCTCTGTAGTTGGGGGCGATGGTAATTAAATTCACGGCAAACGGCTTATCGGTTAATTCCCGCACGTTGTCAATCTCGGCGGAAAATAAATCCGGCGGCATGTTTCCGGCAGCCAGGCAGCCGAAGCCGCCGTGATTGGCAACAGTGGAAACCAGTCTGTGATCGGAAATCCAGGTCATGGCGCCTGCCATGATCGGATATTCCACGCCTAAAAAATTTTTACCGCGAGTCCAGAGTTTTTCCAAATGTTTCATTTTTGACCTCATATATTTACAGCGTTAGATTTTTTTATGGGTCGGGTATTATAGTATATTTATTTGACTTTGTCAAGTAATATTTGTATCCACTCAATAAATAAGGGTAACAAAGCGCTGTCATTCCTGACGGATCCGCCAGTTGGCGGAGGAGATCAGGAATCGCCTTTTTACAATGGAGATTCCTGCGTTCGCGGGAATGACATTCTTTTCAAGAAATCCTTATTGCCATTGAATATTGAGCGGATACTAATATTTGAAATTTTGATAAATGAAAATCAATAGCGATCTACCAGAATTATATTTGACAATAACAAAAAAAATAGTTATCTTTTTTAATATTCACAAAATTGGAGTGAGCAATGAAAAAAAACATATTTTTCATTATTATTTTATCTTCTCTGTTTTCAACTTTGACATTTGCCGTAAGTGATTACTGGCAGCAATTTGTCCATTACGATTACAAAGTCAAACTGGACGTCAATGATCATTCGTTGAGCGGGTACGGAAACATCACCTACAAAAATAATTCGCCGGATACGCTGAACCGGGTTTATTTACATCTCTATCCCAACGCGTTCAAAGATGAAAATTCTACCATGGCGCAGGAGGCAAAGGCGCTCAACTATCGCCAGCGGATCACGCCGTACAACAACGGCTACATCGACATTCTCGAATTTCGGATCACCCGGAAAGACACCAGTGACACCGCAGAAAACGCCCCGGTCAGTGCCTATCAAATCGATGACACGATTCTGGAAGCAAAGTTGCCGGAGCCGCTGCCGCCGGGAGAGGAATTGCAGCTCTACATCAAATTTTATGAGAAAATTTCGTCGATGGTCAGACGCGGCGGCTGGCGAAGTAATCAATATGATCTGACGCAATGGTATCCCAAATTAGTGGTTTACGACCAAAATGGCTGGCATCCGGATCAATACCATTTGTCAGGTGAATTTTACGGTGAATTCGGCACGTTTGATGTTGAAATCACGCTGCCATACAATTACATCGTCGGAGCGACCGGCGTGCCGGTGGCAGGCGACCCCGGCTGGTCGTGGGTGGAAGTTGATACCAGTCTTTCTCATGAGGAATGGCAACACGTTTACCAAAAACAGTTGGCGGAAATCGAAAAACGGGGAATTAAAAATAAAGAGCGGACGGTGACGTTTCACGCGGAAAAGGTACACGATTTTGCCTGGCTGGCGTCGTCTGATTTTCTCTATGAGCGTGGGGAATGGAACAGTATTCCAGTCCACGTGCTTTATCGAAAACGCGCCAAATCCAGTTGGAGTAAAAAAGTGACCCAGCGCGGTGAGCGTGTTTTGGAGTGGCTGTCCACTCGCTTCGGCATGTATCCCTACCCGCAATTGAGTATCACGCACGGTTTGTTAGGCGGCGGCATGGAGTATCCGATGCTGGTGATGAACTCCAGCGCCTCCGAAGGACTGATTTCCCACGAGGTGGGGCATATCTATTTTTACGGCATTTTAGCCAGTGATGAACTGGCAGAAGCGTGGATGGATGAGGGATTTACAACGTATCAGGAAGGCTGGTATCAGGAAGTAGTGCATGGTCCCTGGGGCTACGACGCCGAGCCACCGGATCAGAGTTCCTGGGCGTTCAAACTCCGTCCCCGAATGCCGGAGCGAGAGGGTACCATCAGTTATTTGGTGGATTACCTGACCAGCGGCAACAACGAGCCGTTAGCTCAATACGCCCACAAATTCAAAGGCGGCTACGGAATTAACGCTTACACCAAAGGCGCGGCATTTTTCGGGATGCTGCACTACGTGGTTGGCGACAGCCTGTGGGATGAAATCTGTCATACCTATTTTGATCGCTGGAAATTCAAGCATGTGAATGAAGCGCGCTTCAAGAAAGTGGTCGAAGACGTGACCGGCGAAGAGATGGATTGGTATTTTGATCAGTGGCTGCACAATACAGTGACCGTCGATTACGCGTTAGGGGAAATCGAAAAGAACAAACAGCCTAACGGCGGCTGGAAAACGACTGTTGAAATCGAGCGGAAAGAAAAAGGCATTATGCCCGTGGAGGTTGAACTCAACACAGCGGACGGGGAAAAGCTGACTAAAAGATGGAACGGCAAAGCAGAAAAAGGAACGGTTATCTTTGAAACGGACAGCGCTCCCGAAAACGTCGTTTTGGATCCCAATGATCAGATATTGGATAAAAACCGGTTAAACAATGACAATTGGAAAATTGAGGTGTTACCCGATAGTCCGTTTGCCTACAATTACCGGCCCAGAAATGCCTATCTTGTCAAATACGCGCCAAAGATGTGGTACAATGATGTTGACGGATTATGGTTCGGACTGCGTTTTCGCGGAAGCTATTTGGGCAAATTTAAAAGAACTGAAATCGGATTCACCTATGGCGTGAAGTCCACCGAGGTTGGTTACAATTTTTCATTCGGTCATCCGCTGCTTCCCAATAATGATAAGCTGCAATTCGAACTTTCCGGTGTAAAACAGGAAGGTCGGGCAATCGGCGAACTGGCGCTTATTTTTCGAGCGCAAAGAATGCGTTCCTTGCCGCCGTTTCATAAAATTAAATTGGCTCTTAGCGGCGCTCAATTATTGGAAGACGGCGAGAAATACACCAAACGCAAAATAGACATCGGTGATGAAATTATTTCAATTCCGGAATGGGAATCCGGGAAAGTGAACAAGGTTTCTCTGTCCTATAATTTGGAGTTGGAAAAATCCAATTGGGGCTCTCAATTCGGACTAAATTTGGAAAGCGCCCATGACATTATCGGCAGCAATTTTGATTATTCCAAAGCAGCGGGAGAGCTGAAGTTCAATTATGGCAGCTTCCTCAATCACCTCGAATTACGGTTTTTTGGCGGACGATTTTTCGGGGATGAATTTCCGTTGCAGGAACAATTTTTTATTGACGCAGCCAATCCCAGAGCCCGTTTCGAAAAATTCTATGTGCGAAGTGTCAACGCTTTGCCGCCGCAAATAAATTATCACCAGCCGGGCGGTGGCAATTTACGCGGCTATTACGCACAGCCGATTGCCTCCAGCGAAATGGCAGCGTTCAATGCTGAATTTGAAACTTCGATTCTGCGTCACTTTCTTGGCTGGCTGCTGCCGAGACGGTCTCATCTCGGATTGACCCTGTTTTACGATCAGGCACGAGTGTTAACTGAAGAGAATAATTATCAGAATTTGTCCGATGCCGGTGTCGGATTAAATTACGGCATTCGGATGTTTTATAATTGGTTCAGGATTCATGTTGATTTTCCCATTTGGGTGAGCGATCCATTACCGGATGAGGATAATGTAAAATTCCGCTGGGTGTTCCGGCTGTCAAGTACACTTTAATTTGGGTGGTTTTGATTCATGCTGACTTCGCTTAAAAAATACTTCGGCTACACCGAATTTCGTCCCTTGCAGGAAGATATTATCAATGCGATAATTTCCAAAAAAGATACGTTCGTACTCATGCCAACCGGCGGCGGAAAATCGCTCTGCTACCAACTGCCGTCGGTCATGCAACAGGGATTGACGGTGGTGGTGTCGCCGTTAATTTCCCTGATGAAAGATCAGGTGGACAGCTTGCGGGATAATGGGATTCCGGCTGCGTTTATTAACAGTTCGTTAAGCCGGGAGGAAATCACCGAGACAAAAGTTCATTTGATTGACGGGAAATTCCGGCTGCTGTATGTGGCGCCGGAGCGATTGGTGATGAATCAGTTTACGGAATTTCTTGACAAGCTCCCGGTTAAATTGTTTGCCATTGATGAGGCGCATTGTATCTCTGAATGGGGGCATGATTTTCGACCCGAATATCGCGATTTGGTAATTTTAAAGGAAAAGTACCCTGATGTTCCTGTCGCCGCCTTCACCGCAACAGCGACACCCCAGGTTCAGGATGATATTATCCAACTGCTGGAACTGAATGAACCGCTCACTTTCAAAGCCAGTTTCAATCGCCCCAATCTAATTTACCGCGTGCTGCCCAAGAGCGATACCTTTGAACGGATTTGTGACTATTTGGAAGCGCATCCCAATCAATCGGGAATTATTTACTGTCAGGCACGGCGCACAGTGGATCATTTAGCCGAGGCATTAAACCAGCGCGGTTTTCGGGCGTTGCCTTATCACGCCGGCATGGAAAGCAAACAGCGGTCGAAGCATCAGGAGCAGTTTATCAAAGATAATGTGGAAATTATCGTTGCAACCATCGCCTTTGGCATGGGGATCGACAAGCCGGATGTCAGGTTTGTGATCCATTATGATTTACCGAAAAATATAGAAAGCTTTTACCAGCAGACAGGACGAGCCGGCAGAGACAGTCTGCAGAGTGATTGTTTGCTTTTCTTTAGTTATGGCGACAAAAATAAAATTGAATATTTTATCCGGGAAATGGAGTCTCCTAAAGAGAGGCAAATCGCTTATGAGAAACTTGAACAAATGATTCAATACTGCGAATCGAAAATCTGCCGGCGGAAAGTGCTGCTGGAATATTTCGGCGAGTCTTTTGAAGTGGAAAATTGCGGTCACTGCGACAATTGCCTTGATCATAAAGCGGATGAGAAAAAGTTTGACGGCACCTTGATAGCTCAAAAACTGCTATCGTGCGTTTACCGACTGGATCAACGTTTTGGCATGAGCTATGTGATCGATGTACTCTGGGGCTCAAAGAGCGAACGAATTTTTCAAAACGGCCATCAGCATTTACCGACCTATGGCATCGGCGTAAATATCAAAAAAAAGCAGTGGCAGGTGTTTACCCGGGAGCTTATCCAGCAGGGTTATTTAGCTATTACCACGGGACAGTATCCGGTATTAAGGTTAACGGATAAAAGCAAACGGGTCTTGTTTGACAATGAAAAAGTTTTTCTGACGCCGTATGTCGAATATCGTCCCAAAAAAGTCCGCGATGAAGAGCTGGAATACGACAGAGAATTGTTCGAGCAATTACGTCAGTTACGAAAGCGAATTGCTGATGAGCGAAATGTACCGCCCTATGTCATCTTCCACGATCGCACACTGAAAGAAATGGCGAGTGTCGTGCCTGCGAGCTGGGATGAATTAAGGAATATTTTCGGTATGGGGCAAAGCAAACTGAAGCACTACGGACCGCGGTTTTTGAAGGCGATTGTTGGATACGTGCAAAGTAAAGAGAGTCGGTTGTAAAAAATTGATGTTCCGTGCAGCTGTAAGGTTTTAGGATGAGCCAGTTTGAAAAAATTCTATACCTCTTGCGGAAGAAAAGAAAGAGACCATTCCCAAAAAGGAATTATTTGAATATTTTTTGATTTTTCTTTTATTGTATCTCTTTCATTGCTCGTAATTATGAACGATGTTTTTAAGTTAAGTTCATCCATTGCTTTAATTAATGCATTTGTTTCACGGTTTTTGGTTTTCTCGTTTCCCATGGATTCAGAAACTTGAAATAAATTTAGAACCTGTCCCCTATCACTAATTAAAAAGTCTATTTCCTGATTATTCCGGGTGCGATGATAAAAGATTTGATCACTGGAGTATTTTGATCGAAGATGATTATAGACCATTGTCTCAAGTAAACGTCCGGTATTATAAGCTAATGTTTTTACCATACTTGTAACGAGCCCGTGATCTAATGTATAAATTTTTCGATAATTGATCTGCTGTTTTCGAATGGATTCTGAAAATATCGGTACTAGTTTTATAAAAAATGCATCTGTTAGATATGTTAAATAATTATGAAGCGTGTCTTTTGAGACTCTGTATCCTTGTGACTTGATATCAGCAAATACTTTATTCACACTAAAAGGATTTGCATTATTTGAAAGGATAAACTTCATAAAATATTTCATAAGGCTATAATTTCGAATATCGTACCTTTCTATCAAATCTTTATAAAGTACAAGATTAAAATAATCCTGCAAGATTTTTGTCCGAACAGGCTCTGAAACACCAAGTATTTCGGGGTATCCTCCTGTAACTATATATTTGTTGAATGCATTTACAATAAAGGATTTATTTCTTGATGAGAAGAAGTCTATATCTATTTTATTATAGGCTAAATATTCCTTAAAGTTAAAAGGAAATACTTCAAAGGTAAATGTACGACCCCGCAAGCGTGTTGCGATTTCTTTACTCAAAAGATTTGAAGAGGAACCGGTTAAGTTAATACGAACTTTTTCATTTTCATGAATGCGACGAACAAATATTTGCCATTGGTGTACATTTTGAATTTCGTCAAAAAATAGATGTACTATTTTATTTTTATTTTGAGGGTAAATTTCATAATATGTGTCAAAGATGCTTGTTAGATCGGCTGTTTCCATCGGGATGAGTCGCTCATCCTCAAAATTTATAAAAAGTATCTCATTTTTTTTGATCCCCTCCTTTAATAGGTCGTGGATTATTTGATAAAGTGAGAATGTTTTGCCAACTCGTCTGGCACCAATGATGGTTCGAATTTTGTTATGAGGACATTCAAAATTAATTTCACGTCTTGTGAAATTAGGAAGTTCTCTATCCTGGAAGTCTAAAATAATTTCTTTTACAATATTTTTGTTCAGCATAAATTTATTAATATGTTGTTAAAACATCCCTCTTAACAAGGACAAATATAATTAATATTAACATAATATGCAAGTACAAAACACATCTTTCAATAATATTTCCCGTGACTTCATTTTTTATTAACCAAATATAGGCAATGAATTTCTTATAGAGTAATTCATGTCAATCATATTAATTTCAGGTAATTTTTCAATACCGTGCAAATTCGTAGCTGAAAAAATTAATACTCATTACTATTAATGAATCAAATAGATTCCAATCTCACCGCCACAGACTTCGCGTGTCCGTCCAGTCCTTCCATTTCTCCGATCGTTTTTGCATTAGGACCGATTGATTTCAGTCCCTGATCAGTGACACGCAGCGTTGTCTGGATTTTTAAGAAATCTTTTACGCTCAATCCACCGGTGTAACGAGCAGTGGTATTGGTAGGCAACGTGTGGTTCAGTCCGCTGGCGTAGTCGCCTAACACTTCCGCGGACAGGCTGCCGATAAATAGTGAGCCGTAATTTTTCAACTGATCCGACAGTTTTTCAGCTTCCTTGCCCTGTAATTCCAAGTGCTCCGGCGCCTTTTTGTCTGATATTTCTACCGCCTGATCTAAGTTATCCACGATAATAATTTTTCCGTTGTTTGCCATCGATTCATTAGCAAGGGATGCTGTTGTCAATTTTGCAAGTTGCCTTTCTGTTTCAGCGACAACTTTCATCGCTAACTTGTGAGAGTCGGTCACCAAAATCGGAATGGCATGGACATCGTGTTCTGCCTGACCTAACAGATCAGCGGCAATGAAAACAGGATTTGCGGTTTTATCCGCAATGATGAGCAGCTCGGTCGGACCAGCTATGAAATCAATGCCCACAGCGCCGAACACCTCTTTTTTCGCGGCAGTGACGTATTTATTTCCCGGACCAACAATTTTGTCAACAGACGAAATCGTTTCGGTGCCGAATGCCAGGGCGGCAATGGACTGCACGCCGCCGACCTGGTAAACCTCGTCTATCTCACAAATAGATGCAGCAGCCAAAATCGCCGGATGGATTGACCCGTGATGCGTCGGAGGCGAGCATAGCACAATTTCTTCGACACCGGCAACCACCGCCGGAATCGCACCCATGAGTACACTGGAAGGCAAAGGATAGCTTCCGCCGGGCGTGTAAACGCCAACGCGTTTTAGCGGGATAATCCGCTGTCCGGTGAAAACGCCAGGTTGGATCTCGGTTTCGAAATCAGTGAATTGCTTTCTTTGTTGCCCGGCAAATTTACGGATATTTTCCGCTGCGGCTTTTAGTGCATTCAGTTCATTTTCATTTAGCTGATCTGTTGCCCACGCCAGTTTTTTCTGATCGATTCGAAGCGAATCCAATTCAACGCCATCGAATTGGCGGGTGTGTTTTTTTACTGCGGAGTCCCCTTGCTGCCGGACATCGGCGATAATTTCTTTCACCGAAGCTAATCCCTCAATTTCCTGATAGTTAAAAAAATCATCGGGTATTTCATCGTAGCGAATAATATTCATTTCATCCGCCTTCTTCGTAATTCATTTAACACGTCATCGAACGTGACATCTTCTTTTGCCATCAGAACAGATAAAAAATACAGCACATCCGCCGCTTCCCAGATGAGTTCGTCCTTGCTTTGTGCTTCGATCACTTCCTGCGCTTCCTCCAAAAATTTCTCCCTCACTTTTTTATCGGTTAACGTTGCGGTGTATGATTCCGGGTGGGGGTTTTCAAAACGATCTTTGATGACCGCGTAAAGTTCATTTAATGAAAATTTTTTACCACCGAAACACGAGTATTGATCCAAATGACAGGCAACGCCATCTTGTTTGACAGTTGCCAACAATGTATCGGCATCACAGTCGATTCTGAATTTGATAAACTGCTGGGTATTGTGCGATGTCTCACCTTTCATCCACAGTTCATTTCTGGAACGGGAAAAATACCACATGTTTCCTGTTTCAAACGTTTTCTGTAGCGCTTCTTTATTTGCATACGCCACCATCAATACCTGACCGTCTGTGTCGCAGGTGACGACCGGAAGTAATTCTGACCGCCAGTTCAATGATTCAATAAAAGCCTCTTCCAGTTTGAGCTTGTCGGTGTAAATTGCCATGCCCAATTGGCCGTGAACATTTAGTGCAGCAAGGATTTGGATTTCATTAATCGTCGATATTCCGCCTGCCAGCGTCAACGGATTTTTGGTGATCTTCTTTAATTTTTGAACAGCTTCAATATCGGTTCCGCTTAATCCGCCTTCTTTTTCGACGCAGGTGAATAAAAACTCCGAAGCATAAGCATTCAGGTCTTTGACAACTTTAAATAAATTCAAGCCGGTTTTGTGAGTCCATGCCTGAGTGACAATTTCGCCTTCATAAGCATCGATAGCAATCATGATTTTGTGTTTGCCAACGGCATCGATTAATTCTTGCAAAAACTGATGATTAATTTTATCATTTTCAAACGCTTTGGAACCGATAATGATTTTTGCCGCGCCAAAGGAAACGATTTCCTTGGCGGTATGGATGTCACGAATTCCGCCGCCGACCCGGCAATCTGCAATGCGGCAAATATCGCGAATCAGTTCCCTGTTCGATCCTTTATTCATTGCCGCATCCAAATCAATGACGGCAATTTCACCAAATTGATTAAAATAATCTGCCAGTTCCAGCGGATTGTCCCGTTCCAACATTTTTTCTTTACCCTGCTTCAGTTGGACTGCTTTTCCGTTCATCAGGTCAATCGAAGGTATGATCATCGAATACAAACTCCCTTTTCTTTTAAAAATGTTTTAATATCATTTACAGTATAATTTCCGTAATGCAGCAATGAAGCCAGCAATACGGCATCTGCTTTTCCTTTATCGATAGCTTCGTACATTTGTTCCAGAGTTCCGGCGCCTCCCGAGGCGATAACCGGGATATGGACCAATTCCGAAACCGTCCGGTTCAGCTCCAAATCATAACCCTGTTTGGTGCCGTCCATATCAATTGAATTGAGCAAAATTTCTCCGGCGCCCAATTCCTCACCCTGTTTTGCCCACTCAATTGCGTCGATTCCGGAATCCACTCTGCCGCCATTGATGTAAGCGTGCCAAGACTCACCGTGTCGTTTGGCGTCAATCGACAGTACGATACATTGCGAACCGTATATTTTTGCGCCCTTTGTGAGCAGGGAAGGATTTTTTATCGCTGCGGTACAGACCGCCACTTTGTCAGCGCCGGCATTGAGAATCCGCCGCATATCCGCAACTTCGCGAATGCCACCGCCAACCGTGAACGGGATAAAAACCTCGCTGGATACTCGCTCCACGACATCGATCATAATTTCACGGCTTTGGTAGGACGCGCCGATATCTAAAAAAGTCAGCTCATCTGCACCCTGTCGATTATAGGCAGCGGCTAATTCAACCGGATCCCCGGCATCCCTGATTTCTTTAAATTTTATCCCTTTGACGACCCTGCCTTTTTCCACATCCAGGCAGGGAATAATTCGAGTTGCTAACATAATTCGACCCAGTTTTTCAGTAATTGCAAACCCTTTTCTCCACTTTTTTCAGGGTGGAATTGAACTGCGTAAATATTTCCCTGCTCAAACACCGACGGATAGTCGATGCCGTAACTGGTTGTTGCAGCAACAATGTTTTGATCTTCGGGACGGACATAATAGCTGTGCAGAAAGTAGAAAAATGACTCATCTTCAATCCCGGTCAGCAGCTTTGATTCCTTGACCTTGTTGATTTGATTCCAGCCGATCTGTGGAATTTTCCCCTCTGTGAATCTCACACACTGCCCTTTGAAAACACCTAATCCCTCCACGATTTCCGATTCGGTGCTGCTTTCAAATAACAATTGCATGCCCAGACAGATGCCCAAAAATGGTTTGTTGCTTTCAATCCAATTTTTTAAAAAATGATAAAAACCGCTTTGTTTCAATTTTTCCACAGCAGCGCCGAAAGCGCCCACACCGGGAAGCACGATTTTATCGGCACACTCTGCTTCGTTTGGCGCGGAAACGATTTTGCTTTCCACTTGCAAAAAATCAAACGCCTTTTTGACGGATTTCAGATTTCCGGCGCCGTAATCAATTATCGCTATCATCTTCGATCATTCCTTTTGTGCTTGGTATGTGTTCCATTGCCCGAGGGTCTTTTGAACATGCCATTTTCATTGCTTTGGCAAAGGCTTTGAAGATGGCTTCAATTTTATGGTGGTCACTTCTGCCGAACGGCATGCGCACCACAACATTGGCGCCCAGATTTACGGCAAATCCCTGAAAAAAATCTTCCAGCAGATCGGTGTCCAGTTCTCCGCAAAACCGGCGTTTGAATGATGCATCATACTGCAAATAAGGTCGCCCGCCAATGTCAATTGCCACCACAGCCAGCGCCTCGTCCATCGGATAGACAAAGTAACCGGCGCGATTTATTCCTTTTTTATCCCCAAGCGCTTTTTTAAAAACCTGTCCCAACACAATCCCGCAATCTTCCACCAAATGGTGCTGGTCAACGTGCACGTCACCTTCGGCTTGCAGTGTGATATCGAAGAGTCCGTGCCTGGAGAATGATTCCAGCATGTGATTCAAAAAACCGATGGGTGTTTGGATTTGGTATTCCCCTGTGCCATCGATATTCAAATCAACCGAAATATTTGTCTCTTTGGTTTGTCTGTGAATTTTGGCGATGCGTGTCATTTGGTTTCTTAAATTTGATTTGAAAATTAATTCTATGCTTTCCTTGGTTGAATGTTCCTTAAAAATCTGGAATAATAAAGCCACGGAGGCGCAGAGGACACAGAGATTTTTGGCGATTATTCTCTATTCATTCTATGACTCCAGGGCTGTACAATTTTTTGTTGAATGAAAATAATATAGCGAAATAATTATTTTAAATCAAGAAATTATTTAATGTTATCAGAGTGGAACTCAGTCCTTTAGCCATAAAAAAATCTTGCATTTTTAGGTTGTTATCACTATATTAGAAGTCAATAAATAAAGTATGTTCAATTTATGGGTAAGATGAAAAATTGTTGAGGGAGTAATCATGGCAATAATGAACAAAATGCGCGAGAACACGCATGTTATATTATTCATTCTTTTGATATTGTTTGTGCTTAGTATGACAATTGGAGGGCTTGTTGGCGGTGCCGATATTACCGGTTTACTTTCCGGAACCCGCCCGGATACCATTTTGATGATTAATGGAGAAGCGATATCCTATGATCAATATGCACAGGTGAGGCAACAACAGATCGAAGCATATCGTGAACAAAATGAGAAGGAACCGACCGGATACGAGCTGCAGCAGCTCGAACAGCAAATTTACGAATCAGTAATTCGCGATGTGTTAATTCGTCAATTAGCTGAAAAAATGAATATTCAGGTAACCAAGAGCGAAATCGCGTTTCATATTTTTGAAAATCCGCCGCAGTTCCTCAAAACAAATCCGACTTTTCAGGATAGTATGGGCAATTTTGATATTCAAAAATATCAGGCTGCGTTGGCCGATGAACGAAATCTGCAATACTGGACAGTGGTGCAAAACTATCTGGCTCAATCATTACCGTTTGAAAAAATCCATCAGGAAGTGCTGTCTTCGGTATTTGTCACCGATGAGGAAGTTAAACAGGATTATGTAAAACGCAATCAGAAAGTAAAAGTGAAATACATCTTTTTTGATCCGAATAAACATGAGATTGATGATGCAGCGATTAGCCAAAAAGAGATCGAAACATATTATAAAAAAAATGAAGAGAAATATCACGAGGATGAAAAGCGGAAAATCCGTTACGCCATGTTTGAATTGAAGCCAACTGCACAGGACTCTGCCGAAATAAAAGAATTGGCAGTTTCGATGATTGACAGTTTGAAAAGTGGCGCCGATTTTGCAGAGTTGGCTGAAATTTATTCCGACGACCCAGGTTCAGCAGGAAAGGGAGGAGATTTGGGCTTTTTTACCAGAGGGACTATGGTGAAGCCGTTTGAAGAAGCGGCTTTCTCGGCAGAACCCGGGGAAATTGTGGGACCGGTATTATCAACCCATGGCTATCACATCCTCAAAGTTGAAGATAAAAAAACAGAGGACGACGAAGAACAGGTGAAAGCCAGTCACATTCTGTTCAAAATCGAACCGTCGCGAAACACGACGGAAACTGTTCGGGATATCGCCAATTACTTTGTGGAGATCGCTAATGAAGAGGGATTTGATCGGGCAGTCAGCACAGAAAATGTTGAAGTTGACACCAGTAACTTTTTCTCAAACAGCGGATTTGTACCAAATTTAGGTATGCAGGCGCGAATGGCGGATGCGATTTTCAATACCAAGCCCAATAGGCCGAGCCGGTTGTACTACATTGAAAATAGAGGTTATGTAGTGTGGGAAGTTGTTGAAATTCAAAAAGAACGAACCAAGCCATTGTCCGAAGTGGAAGATATGATCAAAAGTACCATCCGACTTGAAAAGCAGAAAGAATTGGCAGGAGAAGCCTGTAAAAAAAATCGGGAACAGATTCGCAATCCCGAGGACTTTGAGCGATTGGCAGAGCAAGATTCACTGGAAATTCAGGAAACCGATTTTTTCAGCATGGATGGATATATTCGTAATGTGGGACGCGATCCAAAATTTAACGGAACCGCCTTCGGTCTTCAGGAAAATAAAATCTCCGGACCGGTAGCTGGTAACCGGGGCTATTATCTGATCAAATTGGTGGAAAAACAGCCTTTTGATGAGTCCACCTTTGCGCTGCAAAAAGAGAGTCTGAAACAAAATCTTCTGCAGACCAAACAACGCACCGCCTATAATAATTGGTACGAAAACCTCAAAGAACAGGCAGAAATAAAAGATTTTCGATATAAATTTTACAATTAAGCAAAGCCACAGTATCTACGACAAGATCGAGAAGGCGTCAGGATTCTGGCGCCTTTTTTTTGACGAACTGCTACTTCCGATCCGACTGCGATTTTGAAAATAATCCACAGCCTCTCATAGCTTCAGTGAGCTGATCAGTCTTTCGAGAAAAAAACCTGCTGAGAAAAAAAATCAAAAAAATTTATGGAATTTTCAACTTTCTTGCATCTACTAATTGATGGTACGATTAAATTAAACCACCGGAATTAAGCCGTCAGGCTTTTAAAAAATCATCTAAAAACGCCATGAATCTGACACCATGCGCAAAATAATACTTGACTTTTTCGTTTTTTTTTTAATTTTGAATACCAGATTTATTTACTCGTTCAGCTTTTGCACCTATACTTGCTTCAGTCGAATTTTTGAATTATGAACGCTGCTTCCTCTTGTTTATTATGACATCTTCTTTCGCTTTTGGTTTTGAGTCTGGGAACAATTAAAAAAACTTAATACTAAACTATAGGTTTACTAATATGCGAATCAAAATAAGTCTGTTGTTTAGTTTACTCGCAGTACTTTTTGTCTTAATTTTCGGTTATTATTTCTTTGTTTTCTCTTCTGCTCAACAATACAATTCTGATTTAGCTGTGGGTATATTAAATCAAAATTTAATAAAAAACACATTTCTCAACAACGGTGGTTTTTGTGCTTCTCAATATTCTTCATGGCAAGGAGTCGGTGGGTTAAATTATAATGGCGATGGTCACGCTATCTCTGTCGATCTTTGGCTCGGAATTCCGGATGGCCCTTGGGCACCGAAGCAATGGAACGAGCAGTTAAAAGACTCTGTTAGTTTAGGCCCCACCGTTACTGGGACGTTCTTTGGTAATGCTTTTATACCTGATGGTACAGACTGGGGCCCCATACCAGAATCAAGAGGTAAAAAATTTTCAGGTGACTTATTATTAAGTGATTTATTTGTTGTTAATACAGGGGGTATACTGCCGCTCTTATCAAACTCTCAATATGAATTAAGTTGGCCTGAGAATATCTATGGGGATAGAGTGTGGCCTGGTACTTTTTCTAAAGATCCGATCACCGGCATAACGATTCAAAACAAATTCAGAGCAGATCAGGAAATCCTTTTACAATTCACAGATAAAAGTTACGCATCAAAGTATTATCCATTAAATTATCAGAGCATAGATTCTGTTACAAATGCGAAAAGAGGATATGAAATCGGCGCGAAAGCAGCAGGATCAGTTATCGTTTTTGATGATACTTATAATGATGATTTCTTTATTGTTGATTTAGAAATTATGAATCAAAGCAGATGGGATTACAACGATGTTTTTTTGGGAGTGAGAACTGCTATATATTTGATAAGAGAAGGACTAAATTGGATGAATTTTGAAAAAACTCATTTTATTGATTATCTTATTGAGAAAAATGGTCATTTGTATAATTTAGCCTATCATCACTCTAAAATAGAACCAAATCCACCGGGTGGACAATTTGTGTATTTTGGAATTAAGCTACTCGAAACACCGCCTGCAGATAGAAACGAAGGAGAGCAGCTTGGTCTGACAGGATGGCATTGGCTTAATGAAGCTGGCTGGTATAAATTTATTCCCATAGGTGGAGGTGGCGGAATTTCAAAATTAATTGATAGTCCATACAGAAGAGGTGAAATCATACAGTATAAATTAATGTCAGGAGACACCACAGGATTGACAATGCAGGAACAGGAACGATTTTTTTACCCAAAAGAAGGAAATGTGAATCCAAATTATGACGGCGAAATCAAGGAAAGAATTGTTCGTCCGGCAACTCTCATGTCCTCCGGCCCCTTCAACTGGGATTCCGGCGACACGGTCAAGTTTGCCTTTGCCGTGGTATTCGGAGAAGACCTGGAAGATTTAAAAGCCAACTGCCGGGTTGCCCAAAAAATGTACGACCACAACTACCGGCGCATGGAAGCGCCGGAAGCACCTACGGTGTCTGCTGTTGCCGGAGACAAACAGGTCACGCTGTACTGGAACGATGCCGCGGAAAACTCGGCTGATTTTCTCACCGGCTATCACGACTTTGAAGGCTATCGCATCTATCGCACTTCAGTGGATCCGGCGCTCAACCAGTGGGGCGAGCAGATCAAAGACGGAAACGGAGAGCTGGTGGGATTCGTTCCCATGGCACAGTTCGATCTGAAAAACGGCATCAGCGGGCTCGATCCCCAGTACCCGCATCTGGAGCTGGGATTTGACACCGGCATCCAGCATTCCTGGACCGACACCACGGTGAAAAACGGCGTCAGCTACTGGTACGCGGTCTGCGCCTATGACCAGGGCATAAGCCCGGATTCGCTGCGCAATCCCGATGGCTGGCCCCGGTTTAAATCGCTGGAAAACAGCAAAGGCTCCGACGCCGGGCTGTGGCGCAATCTGGTCAACGTCTCCCCGGGCGCAGTGCCGTCCAATTATCAGCAGCCGGTCTTGAATCTGCTGCCGCTGCCCGGCACCACAGGCAACGGCCCCCTCTCAGCGCAGGTGATCGATCCGCCGGCAGTGACTGGTCACACCTACACGGTGATCTTCGACGATACCAGCCAGTCCTGGCTGACCTATTCAGTGAAGGACGAAACGAGCGGTAAGATGGTGCTGCAACAGGTGAGCCAGGTTCACGGTGAGGAAGGACCGATCTTTGACGGCATCCGGCTGAAGGTGCAGGCGTTTGACCATGCCGGACTGTTTGCCGATTCCAGCGGCTGGTTCGATCGTCACACTGGTGACAGCTCGGATTGTAACTACACCCTTGAAGCCGAGCCCTTGCTGCCTGATCCGGTGTTGAGTAACTACGAATTTCGTTTTACCGAACAGGGCGACACCAGCTATATTTTGTCCAAGCCGGCGCCGTTCGAGGTGTGGAACACCAGTCGCGGGGAACAACTGGACTGGGAGATTTTCACTAATTCGGAGACTGACAGCACCGATTCGCTGAAGTCGGAGTGGAGCTCCGGAGATTACATCCGGATTCGGGAGCAGGTGGCTGGGGCGTACAAATTTACCTGGGACGTGCGCATGACCCGCAACCCGGAAATCCGCTACGTGGAGCGGGACACCACGCTGGACGGCTATCCGGCGACAGTAATCGACACGCTGATTATTGACAATCCGCCGCAGACCGATGATGTGGCGCGGATAATCACTGCCAAGCCGTTTCATTCCGGTGACCGGTTCAGCCTGCAGACGGTTCCGGTGCAAGCTCAAACAGCGGAAAAAGACGAACTTTCGCTGATCAAAGTGGTGCCCAATCCGTATCTGGTGACCGCAGCCTGGGAGCGGCACCGCGACGATCACCGGCTGTCGTTTACCCATCTGCCGGCACAGTGTGAAATTTTGATTTTCAATGTTGCCGGAGAAATCGTGGCAGTGATTCAGCATGACGATGTGTATTCGGGCACAGCGTTTTGGGATTTGCAGAGCTACGAGGGCATGGAGGTTGCGTCTGGATTGTATCTGTACGTGGTCAAAACGCCGCAGGGGAAAAGCAAAGAGGGGAAGTTTGCGGTGGTGAGGTGAGGCTTTGGGATTCGGGTTGCAGGTTTTTGGATTTAGGGTTTTGAGTGTGGAAACTGATGTGTAAATATTGTTTAAAAAAACAAAATAATACTTGACTTTTTCGTTTTTTTTTTTAATGTAATACACCAGATATTTGGTCACAATGTTATCGCATTTGATTGCTCTATTTTTGAATTTACTACCTATTGTCTTCGCTTCTTCTTACTATCGGCGGTGGAATCTTCGTTCTCTTTCAGATATTCATGTCTGGTCAAAATTTCTCAACTATTCTCTTTTTTCTTGGCCAAATGTCTGAGATTTTAATGGAAGGAGGTGAGAACATCAATGTTGAATAAGAAATATTCACCATACTTCATAACATTTGCATTAATAATTGTATTAATACTGATTGTTGGCTTTTTGCAGGTATTTGCTTATGATACTGATGATTCACTCGTATTTTGCAATACTAAGTGGGTATATGGCTATGATTGTAAATACGATCCGTATAGCTGTCCTTTAATGGATATCGATGATTGCATCAATTCAGGCGGAACATACAAATGTTGCCGAGACCCTGAGATCTGTGCTTGCTTTATTGAATAATGCAAATGTAGACTATTAAGAAAATAAGGTATGGCAATTCCATGACTAGCGTTAGTTGCCATACCTTATATAATAATTTTAATATGTTTAGTAAAGGAATAAAATGCAAATAAGATTAAAAACTTTATTAATATTAGCATATATAATCATAACAATTTTAGTTGTCGAATTAGTACTATTAATAAATCAAAATAGATATTTAATCTCAATAATTCATAACGATCCTCATTTTGCTAAAGTTGGAATAAAGACAGGACAAAAAATCCAAAATTTTCAGGGTGTAACATTAAATGGCAATGGATTAAAATTGTCTGATATAAAGGAAGAAAAAGTTCTTTTAATATTTTTTTCTACCCAGTGCCCTGCTTGTACTTTAGATATCAAATTATGGAAAAGGATTAATAATATAAATAGTAAAGATATTAAAATAATTGGGATCAGTATCAGCGCCCAAGAAGAGACAAAACAATTTATTTTAAATAACGGACTTAATTTTGAGGTTATTAATGACGATAAAAAATTGATTTCCAAAAAGTTAAAAATTCCTTCTATACCAACAAAAGTATTAGTTGGAAGGGACAGAATAATTCAATTTTTTTCAATAGGTAGTGGGGATAATAAGAAAAATGAAATATTGTTAAATAAAATATCAGGAGATCTTTGAAAAATTATGAATAATAATATAAAAGCGATAATTCTGACTTTTGCTTTTTTATTAATTTCGATTGTGACGATATATCGCTTAATAGATTCAAAAAATATATTGAATACTTACTTTTATTCAGGATACAATATAGAGAAAAATTTGATTGAAGATATACGTAAAGATATTGAAGATACATTTTATTTAGAACAAATCCAAATAAAAGAAGACGCACAAAATATTTTTAATATAGAATCTTTTTATAAAATAAAGTCGAAGCAGCTTAATCTAATAGCATACTTAGTAATTGCAGAAAAACAATTATTGTGTGATGTATGTAATGATATTAAGCTTTCCATTTTATTGGATATAGCGGGCCGAATAATTAGAGTCAGGTCATTAAATCCTATTGAGATAGAGGGAGAAGAAATTGATCCATCAGATTTTTTAAATCAATTTCAAGGCAGTTCAGAGATCAAAGAAAATGAATATAACGTGACAATCCACAATTTGACCGGAGCGACAATTTCTGCTGAAAAATCTATTAATTTAATCTATAACGTGCAAAAATTTATGAAGGTGTATATAAATGAGCATCAAACCGAATAATAATGCTATTATTGTTACCGTAATTATATTGATAGTTATTAGTGTTTATTTTCAGATCAATAAAACTGTATTTTCAAAAACAAGAAAATTATCACATAAAAACTCAATTGATTTAGCAATCGGGTTGGTTGAGTCCGATTTGATCAAGTGCATTTTTACAAATGATGGTAATTTTAGTAAATATAATTCCTTTCAACCAAGTTCAAAATTTTCCGGAATCAGATATAAAAAAGCATATTATTTGGGAGACCTGCATTTGTGGCTGGGTGTCCCTGAAGGCGAGTGGACACCAAGAGTATGGGATAATGTAAAAAAGGATTCTGTCAGTTTAGGCCCTACAGTATCCGGCACTTTTTTTCATGATTTTAAAAAGTATTATTACATTAAAAATACAGATTTTGGACCTGTTCCGGGGTCCAGAAACCTTAGTTTTTCTGGCGACTTGTTACTAAGCGATGTTTACACTGTTACTGATGAATTAGACCTTCCCATGCTGACAAATAATAAATTTCCAACTACATGGGCGGAGAATATTTATGGTGAAAGAGTTTGGCCCGGCAAATGGAAAATCGATCCCATAACTAATAAAGAAATTTCTGGTCAGTTTAGAGCGGATCAGGAAGTATATTTTGAATTTACAGATATTTCTTATGCAGGTAACCCTTATCCATCAAATTATGAAGAAATAGGTTTCTTAAAAATGCCTTTAAGGGGATATGATATCGGCGCAGAGGTGATGGGAAATGTATTAATTTTTGAAGATAAATACGCTGAGGATTTTCTGTTTGTTGATTTAAAAATGATAAATACAAGTCAATGGAATTACGAGGGAGTCTATTCGGGAATCTATTTTAGACCATCGCTATATCGTGCTGATTGGGATTGGATAAGACAAAATACTCAACATGATGAGAATATTAACTACCTCATTAGAGATATTGATCCAAAGGGAGAAGAATTTAACTATGATTTATCCTATTATTATTTTGATATGACACCACTTCCTGAAATGGGACCATTTCATTATATCGGAATAAAATTACTTCAGACTGCTCCATATCAGCATCCACAAAAAAATAAGAGAAATGCCTTTGAACACGCTGTTATTAGAAAACAATTAGGCTTGACAGGGTGGCACTTACTGAATGATTATGGGATTGGTGAAAATATTTGGGTTGGAGATTATGGATATTTTAATTTGAAAGATCATCCTCTAAAGCGGGGTGAGTTAATTCAATACAAACTTTTAGCTGGAGATACAACTAATTTACTGCCAGTAGAAGAAGAACGATTTTTCTATCCTAACGACTCGACTTTGAATCCAAAATTTGACAATATTGAGTCAATACGTTTGCCTTTTGATCCGGCAACTCTCATGTCCTCCGGCCCCTTCAACTGGGATTCCGGCGACACGGTCAAGTTTGCCTTTGCCGTGGTATTCGGAGAAGACCTGGAAGATTTAAAAGCCAACTGCCGGGTTGCCCAAAAAATGTACGACCACAACTACCGGCGCATGGAAGCGCCGGAAGCACCTACGGTGTCTGCTGTTGCCGGAGACAAACAGGTCACGCTGTACTGGAACGATGCCGCGGAAAACTCGGCTGATTTTCTCACCGGCTATCACGACTTTGAAGGCTACCGCATCTACCGCACGTCAGTGGACCCGGCGCTCAATCAATGGGGCGAAGAAATCAGAGACGGTAACGGCGAGCTGGTGGGATTCGTTCCCTTGGCACAGTTCGATCTGAAAAACGGGATCACCGGACTCGATCCGGAGTATCCGCATCTGGAGCTGGGTTTTGACAGCGGCATTCAGCATTCCTGGACCGACACCACGGTGAAAAATGGCGTCAGCTACTGGTACGCGGTCTGCGCCTATGATCAGGGCATAAGCCCGGATTCGCTGCGCAATCCCGATGGCTGGGCCCGGTTTAAATCGCTGGAAAACAGCCGGGGCACGGATGCAGAGCTGTGGCGCAATCTGGTCAGAGTCACGCCCGGGGCTGCGCCGTCCAATTATATGGGAGCGAGCTTGAAGTTGATCCCGCTGCCCGGCAGCAGAGGCAACGGGCCTATTGTCGCAGAAATCATTGACGCAGCCGCGGTGAGCGGGCACACCTACACGGTGATCTTCGACGATACCAGCCAGTCCTGGCTGACCTATTCGGTGAAGGACGAAGCGACCGGTCAGATGGTGCTACAACAGGTGAGCCAGGTTCACGGCGAGGAAGGACCGATCTTTGACGGCATCCGGCTCAACGTCCGCGCCTTTGACGCTGCCGGACTGTATGCCGACTCCAGCGGCTGGTTCCGGCTTGACAGCGGCGACAGTTCGGACTGTAATTACACCATTGAAGCGGTTTCGCTGTTGAAAGAGGCGGTGCTGGATAACTACGAGTTTCGTTTTACCGGGCGCGGCGACACCAGTTATATTTTGGGCAAGACCGCTCCCTTCGAGCTGTGGAACGTCAGCCGCCGGGAAAAGCTGGACTGGGAGATTTTCACCAATTCCAAAACCGACAGCACCGATTCGCTGAAGTCGGTTTGGAGCTCCGGAGATTACATCCGGATTCGGGAGCAAGTGGCTGGGGCGTATAAATTTACCTGGGACGTGCGCATGACCCGCAACCCGGAAATCCGCTACGTGGAGCGGGACACCACGCTGGACGGCTATCCGGCGACAGTAATCGACACGCTGATTATTGACAATCCGCCGCAGACCGATGATGTGGCGCGGATAATCACTGCCAAGCCGTTTCATTCCGGTGACCGGTTCAGCCTGCAGACGGTTCCGGTGCAAGCTCAAACAGCGGAAAAAGACGAACTTTCGCTGATCAAAGTGGTGCCCAATCCGTATCTGGTGACCGCAGCCTGGGAGCGGCACCGCGACGATCACCGGCTGTCGTTTACCCATCTGCCGGCACAGTGTGAAATTTTGATTTTCAATGTTGCCGGAGAAATCGTGGCAGTGCTCGAACATGACAATGTGTATTCGGGTACTGCGTTCTGGGATTTGCAGAGCTACGAGGGCATGGAGGTGACGTCGGGATTGTATCTGTACGTGGTGAAAACGCCGCAGGGAAAAAGCAAAGAAGGGAAGTTTGTGGTGGTGAGGTGAGGTCCGGGTTGGAGTTGCGGGTTATCTGGTTTCGGGTTTCGAGTTTTTGTGTGTCGGGTTTTGGGCTGGTGGTTTTAGTCATGTCGGAAAAGGAATAGTTAGTTTTAAACAGCAAAAACGGTAACCGATCACGGGTTGGGTAAAGCGTATTAAAATCCACACAAAGACACAGAGGCGCAAAGAACACGCAAAGAAATAGATTGTAAATCAAGGACAAATAAAAAAGTTAAATAACAACACGTACTAAAGGTAATCACTTTATAATCAGATTTTTCTCTGCGTTACTTTTGCGATTTCGCGTCTTTGCGTAAAAATTATTTATCCCTGTGATCGCTTACGGAAAACGCGAACATTCTCCGCGCGCCTGACGGTGAACAGCGAAAATAAAAATAAGAACAATGATATGGTGTCAAAATGAGAACAAAATTTATTTCTTTAATACTTGCAGTGATTTCGATACTGCTTCTCTATTGCGAGGAAGAAATTCCCCAGGGTCCGCCCAAAGTGCAGGTTGCGGAAGCCGAGCTTTATGTTCCGTTCGACCGCAAGGTGTTTCCCCATCCGACGAACTACTGGACGCGTTATATCCGCCCCACGGACATGACCCAGGAAGAATGGGACTATGCCACGGATTCGGCGGTCCGGTTTCGTCTCAAAGTGAACAATATTTTCGATGAAACCATCGATGGTCTCAAGTGGATCGATGTGAAATTACATCTCTGGTCAACGAACTACCATCATATCGATTATATGTTGAGCTACCGCAATTTCAGGGAGGATTCCACGTTAATCGTACTGCATCCGGGCAAATCGTATTATGTGTACACCGAGGATTCGTTGATCTGGAATCAGATCGATGAACAGGGAAACAGTATTCACGAGACAAATCCGTATCAGATGTTTTTTGTGAGACTGGATTCATCGTTTGACCGTGTGGATAATGAGTGGGACTATTTTTGCGATACCACTTACACTGCCTGGGTGGACACGGTGGTAAAGTTTGATCTGCCCATCAAAATGAAAGCCCAGGCCGAGGTGAAAATTTTCAAAAATTATGAAGCCATTACCTCTGATATTTTTCATTTTGAAATTCATTGTTTTTTCCCGGAAGGAATGGAAGATTCGCATGAATGTCCGCTCAGCGGTGGAGGATAGAGAGGTGAATATGGTGTTGAAAGGATGTTATGAAAAAAAACATGTTCATATTTTGGCTGCTAATTTTACTATTACCATTTTACTGCCAAAAAGAAAATTCAACTGAACCTGAACCGGGCAATGGCTCCCATCCTCAGGTGGATATTCCCTGGCCTTCGTTGGCGGATAGTCCGTGGCCCATGCATCACGGAAATCCCCAATCAACAGGACGAAGTTCGTCAATTGGTCCAGATCAAGGGATTATTGACTGGGAATTTCATGTCGGACATGAGATAGGCACATCTATAGCAATCGGTTCAGATTCAACTATTTATTTTGGAAGTAATGGTCCGTATTTATGGGCAGTAAATTGGGATGGTTCTTTAAAATGGAAGCATCACCTATCCGATAACAGCCCACAATATACGCAAGCATGTTCTCCACTTGTTTCAGCGGATGGAACTATTTACATAGGTACCAGGGGTAATCTGCTTTATGCGGTAAAATCGGATGGCACTAAAAAATGGACTTACGAAGCGGATGACTGGCTTAATAATTTAGGTATGAATATCGGATTAGATGGTACAATTTATTTCGTTGACGCCAATTTTTGGCTTTATGCGGTTAATCCAAATGGATCTTTAAAATGGAAAATCGGTGGCAATTATAAATTTCAAGGTGTTGAAATGTCCGGTATTGCTATTTCTCCGGAAGGGTCTACGCTTTATATGGGGTGCACGGGAACAGCTGAAAGCGATACAATAACCGGATTAATAGCAGTGGGAATCGATGGAGTAGTGAAATGGTTGTATCAAAGTTTTCCAGCTTATGGAACGCCTTTAGTTGACAATAAAGGTAATATTTACTATGGCGCACGTAAACCTACTCACTCAAATTTATCAGATAATGTTAATAAAAGAGGTATTTTTTCGATTACTCAAAATGGTAAATTACGGTGGTTTTATAGCGCAAAAATGGGACCAATGATGGATCCTACAATGGATTATGATGGAAATTTATATTTTGCAGTCGGTGATTCGCCAAGCGCATTTGAATTAGTTTCTGTCGATTCAAATGGAAAATTAAGATGGATTTTTTCTGATCAGGAATTTCAACCTATAGTAAGTTCCTTGGTTAATGATTTAGAAGGTACAATATATTTTTCATCTCAATCCAATCAAATAATTAAAATTTCCTCGAAAGGTACCTTAAAATGGAAAATAGAAAGTAATAAAGTAGTTTGGAATTCACCGGCAATTGCCTTCGGTAGATTATTGGTTGGTAGTGGCATTGGAGTAGATGGAGGAAAATTGTATTGCATTAAATAATTTTAGCAGGTAAACACAATGAAAATAAGGCTTATATTTATAGGGATAACATTTATAATTTATTATGATATTATTGCTAATAGTAGCTACAATTTAGAAATTTTTATGCATACTTGCAATACCAATGGAACACAAGTTGTATTCAATGTAACTGTTAATGCAAATAAGCCAATATGGAATCCTGAAACTAATCTTATTGATACAGATAATTTTCAAAATCCAGCTTCTCTGATTATATCAGGTAATGATACAACGACTTATTATGGATGGCATACTGATAAATCATCATCAGTTTATGATGGCAACCCCTGTCTTCAATGGACCTATGAGTATAAAATCAAGGTATCTGATAAATCGAAAGAACTCAAAGTGGAGACTTTTGGATATAAAGGTTGGGATGTTGATATAATGTATGATTATGGACAAGATAAATATTTTATATGGAATCGTAGTCAAAAAAAGAAAGAAAGTGAGACTACTAGTTTGAATATGAGGGATAGTGCAGAATATCTTCAGCCTACTTCTCCTAATAATCTTGTATGTATTAATCATATGAGCTATAATGAAAATCCAGACTTTAAGTGGGAGACTCCAGAGCATCCGGAGAATACGAGCTTTACTTATAATATATACCGGGATGATGGTAGTGGTTATATCAAAATTAATACTATTGCTTTAAGTTGTACTACATACACAGACACAGGCGCTGAACTTGATAAATTTGGCAATGCTACATATTACTATGTAAAAGCAAAAGGAGCAAATTCACCGCTGTCGGATGCTTCAAATATTGTTGAAATAAATACTGACATTGCCAGTAAACCCTTACCTGATATAGGTTCTGATCAAAAGAGACATAATGATCAGACCACGCTGGAAGATATATCTTTACTATCAATTTATCCCAATCCCTTCAATCCAACGACAAAGATTTCATACGATGTTCCCAAAGCAGGTCTGATCCAAATAGCGGTTTATAACACGACCGGACAGAAAGTCACTGATTTGGTAAATGAATTTAAATATCCGGGAGAGTATTCGGTTAATTTTGAAGGTCAATCACTGGCAGGCGGTGTTTATTTCGTTCGATTGCTAATTGATGACCAGCAAGTTACCAGAAAGATTTTACTGTTCAAATAAGGTGAGGAGATTTTAACTGAATTATTTTTTTAAAAATTTATGGAATTTTCAAATTTATTGCATCTACTAATTGATGGTACGATTAAATTAAACTACCGGAATTAAGCCGTCAGGCTTTTAAAAAATCATCCACAAACGCCATGCGCCATGAGAAAAACGATTTAAAAAGGTGACACCATGAAAAAAAATGCGTTCATATTTTGGCTATTAATTCTACTATTACCATTTTACTGCCAAAAAGAAAATTCAACTGAACCTGAACCGGGCAATGGCTCCCATCCTCAGGTGGATATTCCCTGGCCTTCGTTGGCGGATAGTCCGTGGCCAATTGCGCAAGGTGATGTACAGTGTACAGGACGCGGAAAAACTCCCGGGCCGACATCAGGAACAGTCGAATGGGTTTTTACGACTGAAAACATGGGGAA
>CAYYMH010000055.1:0-29119 GCA_964472785.1 uncultured Cytophagia bacterium
CCTGGGGCTGGAGAAGGTCCCAAGGGTTTGGCTGTTCGCCAATTAAAGCGGTACGTGAGCTGGGTTTAGAACGTCGTGAGACAGTTCGGTCCCTATCTGTTGTGGGCGTAGGATATTTGAGAGGAGCTGCTCGTAGTACGAGAGGACCCGAGTGGACGAACCTCTAGTGTACCAGTTGTCACTCCAGTGGCATAGCTGGGTAGCTATGTTCGGAAGGGAAAAGCGCTGAAAGCATCTAAGTGCGAAGCCCACCTCAAGATTAGATATCCCTCCCGCCTTTGGCGGGACTAAAGGCTCCTTAGAGAAGATAAGGTGATAGGCCACAGGTGTAAGTGTAGTAATACATTTAGCCGAGTGGTACTAATAAGCCGTGAGGCTTACTTCCCGCCTCTTTGGCAGCAGATGGTTAGTCGCTTACAATAAATTAAACGCTAAACTATCGTTTTCAATTTTTGAATTAAAAATTCCGGTGATCTTAGCGGTGGGGAAACACCTCTTCCCATTCCGAACAGAGAAGTTAAGCCCATAAGCGCCGATGGTACTGCCCTGGTGACGGGGTGGGAGAGTAGGTCGTTGCCGGGAATTAATTTTAAGAAAGCCTCAGTTTTTGATATCTGGGGCTTTTTTTGTTTATTGTTTAGCCTTGACCGGATTGCGGGGTTTGGGAGTGGATGCAGAAATGTAAAGTTCTTTATGTTTTGGGTAGAAAAATTAAAATACACAAATTTCCAAATATCAAATAAATTTCAAATTTGAATACTCAATTTCCAAAGTTTTCTAAAAGCGAAAAAAATCTTTGCTGCTCAAAGTTACAGTTTTTGAGTTTTTGTTTTTGTGATTTATTTGTTGTTTGGGTTTTGGTATTTATTTTTTCAGTCAAGCCGGGTTAGGTCGTTGCCGAAGATTAATTTTTTCTAACTTCACCGATTTTAAAAAAACATAAAAATTGCTTTTCTATTAATTTTCCTATTATAGTTATGGACTTATCTATACTTAAACGGCGATAGTTCATGTTTGGCTTGTAAAGATGAATTACTTTCTAAGTATTTTGTTCAAGAGTCTAATATTTTTAATAGTCTTTGGTCAAACTTTATGATTTATATGTTTCGCTTTTAGATTTCCACTGGTCATAATCCAGAGGCTGCCGACAAATGTGCTACTGATCTCGTTACATTCTTTCTGAATCGCATATCCGCCTTTCCTTCGAATCTCACAAAGACATCAAAGGTTAATTGCAATTGCGCGTTTATCGAATTATTTAAACATAATACATTTTTGAAAGTGAAAAACTAATTCAGAATGAAAATATGTTTTTCGCGTTTAACTTAATATATTTACAAGAGTTATTCTTTATTTTAACAAATTGCTGAAAGCACTTAAAACCAACTAATTTTGCTTGCTTTTTATTAAAAATTCATTATCTTAAAATGAGAATTATAAAACAATTCCATGAGGCACATTGATTGACACTATCCCACCAGACTGATGTGATTATTCGAACGATTCTTTTTACAGCTTCGTGCTTTGAGAATTAAACAATAAAAAATTATTTTATTAGCTAAAAGGAGGAAATAAAATGAAGAACCGACCAGCTATTCGTTCTTTTTTGATCGTTACTTCCATTATTATGACGATCTTGCCAGTTGCTTTGTTCTCTAATACGTTTATTGTTACCAATACAATGGATTCAGGTTTAGGAACATTGAGGGATGCGCTCCAAAATGCAAACAATAATGTAGGTCCCGACACCATCATCTTTAATATTCCTGAAGCGAATTTAAATTTCGATCCAACGCTTGGCGTATGGACGATAGAACCGGATAGTGCTTTGCCGCAGTTAACAGACAACGGCACGTTTATCGACGGAAAAAGCCAGGCAGTATTTATCGGAACAGATACAAATCCCCAGAGACCGGAAATTGAAATCAGCGGCGAGAATGCCGGGTCGGCGGATGGTTTTTACATTTTATCTGCCAAAAACATCATTGACGGTTTAGTCGTTAATCGATTTGAGAGGTTTGGTATTCATATTATGTTTAGTGACGCCAGAGAAAATGTTGTTCGCGGCAACTATATCGGAACGGATGTGACCGGAACAGAAGATCAGGGAAATGGATTCAGTGGCATTATTATTTATAACGGAGCGAAAAAGAATGTGATTGGCGGAAACCGTCTTGATGATCGAAATATAATATCCGGAAATGGCTGGAGTGGCGTTGAAATTCAGTCGTATGACGCGGATAGTAACATTGTCATCGGCAACTACATTGGTACGGATGTCACTGGAACGCAGGCTCTTGGAAATGATATGATTGGTATAAATATTTGGAGCTTCGCGAAATCTAATATTATCGGAGGCACAACACCCGGGGAACGGAATGTGATTTCCGGGAATCAATGGAGCGGTATTTCATTGGTCTTGTCCGATTCGAATCGCGTCTTTGGAAATTATATTGGCACGAGCAGTGACGCACGTGCAGCTCTTCCCAATGGACATAGCGGGATAGGTATCAGTGGAAGTTACAATATTATTGGTGGATTAGCAACCGGTGAGGCTAATTTAATTTCCGGAAATGATGAAAATGGTGTGGTTGTCGCTGTAGGGGCATATAATTCCATATCAGGAAATTTTATCGGAACGGATGTCAATGGTAATTTACCACTGCCCAATGAAGTAAACGGTATCAGACTTCATACAGGTGCAAAAAACAACACAGTCGGCCCTCAAAATAGCATTAAGTTTAATATTTTGGATGGTGTTCGAGTAGAACACGATTCCACTCTTTTTAATACAATAACCCAAAACATGATTTCCGGAAATGGTGGATTGGGTATCAACAATGTTGATGGAGGAAACGGAGAATTACCGCGCCCTGAAATAGTAAATGTTACTTTGGATGCGATTGCCGGCACTGCGCCACCAAATAGTATTGTTGAGATTTTCTCTGATCCGTCAGGTCAAGGATTAATTTTTGATGGCTCATTCAGTGCAGATGCTTTAGGTGATTTCGCTGAGTTCATTTCTTTGACCGGTCCAAATGTAACCGCAACGGCAACTGATGCCAACGGTAATACGTCAGAATTCAGTGAGCCGGAAGTGTTATTAAATTCCTATGATGTATCCGGTAATGTGCTCTATTATTTCAATGCACATCCAATTCAAGGTGCATATTTATTTTTGGCGAGCGATACTGCCGTTACGGATGTTGATGGAAATTACGCTTTTGTGGAAGCGCCTCAGGGAAGCTACAGTTTGAGAGCTGAGCATTCCGGCAACATTGGTGACGCTATCTCTGCCTTTGATGCGTCGATGATTTTGAGACATGTTGTCAGCCTGATCGCTCTCACTCCGAAACAGATGATCGCTGCGGATGTTTCCAATAATGGAAGTGTATCTGCCTTTGACGCTTCTCATGTTTTGAGATATGTAGTGGGTATGATTTCCGAATTTCCGATTGGCGCGGACTGGAAATTTGTCCCTGCAAATTCGTTGATCGATAATACAAACTGGAATGCTGCCCCGGCAGAAATCGTCTTTGATCCGTTAGATACAGATTACACCGATCAAAATTTTCACGGGATCATATATGGTGATGTGTCAGGAAATTGGTCAAATACAAATTTAGCCAAACAGTCCGCCGGTCAGGCACGTGTCGAATTTGGTGCTGTTGAATTTGTCACTAAAAACCATTTTAAAATTCCGGTCAACATCAGTGTAAACAGTGAACTGTTTTCTGTTGAAACGAAAATTAATTTTGACGATGATCAGTTCAGATTGAAGAGATTGATACAGGCAGGTGAAGCCTCTAATTTTCAATTGCTATATCATCAAAAATCAGGCGAAATAAATGTTGCTATGGCATCTGCAGAACCCTTAACCGGTGAAGCGGTTTTGTTTGAATTGGAATTTGAATCTTCAGTAAAAAATTTACAAGTTCCAATCGATCTGGAAATTCTATCATTCGAGGGGAACGAAGGGCAAATCAAGGTACAGGTTGACCGCACCCAATTGGACGTTCGTTCGATGCTGCCGAAGACGCATGTGTTGGAACAAAACGCACCGAATCCGTTCAATGCTTCCACAACCATTCGCTATCAACTGGCAGAGCCAGCGCAGGTTGAAATCGTGATTTTTGATGTGACTGGAAAACAGGTGATGCAATTTAATCCGGGACAAAAATCCGCCGGTTATCATTCCTGTTTATGGGACGGAATGAATCAGGCTGTAACTTTGGTGAGCTCGGGATTGTATTTATATGAAATTAAAGCGCAATTTGAAAATGAGAATGTTCCTCCATTTGTTGGCGTGAAAAAAATGATTATCATGAAATAAAATGAGTACTGCATGAAACGTTCTGACATTAACGCATTACAACAGGAGGCTGTTGATTTTTTCCGGGAGCAAAATTTTTACCTGCCACAATGGGCATACTGGACGAAGCAACAGTGGCGCAAAAACCGGGAACAGGCGGAGGAAATTTTTCAAAATGGTTTAGGCTGGGATGTGACCGACTTCGGTTCCGGAGATTTTTACAAAACAGGACTGTTGCTTTTTACATTGCGCAATGGTCATATTAACAAACCGGAGTACAAGACCTATTGCGAAAAAATCATGATCGTTCGGGAGGAGCAGGTGACGCCGTGGCATTTTCACTGGAATAAAACCGAGGATATCATCAATCGCGGTGGTGGGAATCTTGTGATTGAATTGGCTAATGCGACCGCAGATGAACAATTAGCGGACACATCGGTTCATGTCCAAATAGACGGATTAACAAAACAAGTAGATGCACGTGGAAAAGCCGTCCTCAAACCCGGGGAGAGTATCTGTCTGCAGGCGTATCTGTACCATCAATTTTACGGAGAAGCCGGCAGAGGAACCGTTTTGGTGGGTGAAGTATCCAAAGTGAATGACGATCAAAAAGACAACCGTTTTTTAAGCGCGCCCCGTTTCCCGGAAATTATCGAAGATGAGCCACCGCTGTACTATTTGTGCAACGAATATTTGTTTGATGTAAATACTGATAATTGAATTCGGTTACCAAATTATCCAAATTTATCGGATCAAAATGAACTTTCGGGTTGATGTCCGGTTTCCGACTTGTAACCGATACAAATAAATACCGCTTGCCAGATGGTCAGCGTGATAGATTATCTCATGCCGTCCGGCTGATCTGATTTCGTTGGCGACAACCTCGATCATCCGTCCGTTGACATCGAAAATTTTTATGTTGATTTGTGATCTTTTTGAAATCACAAACGAGATAATCGTCGAATTATTAAACGGATTGGGATAGTTCTGATAGAGCACAAAATCCAAAGGTTTACTCTGATTTACATATTCGGGTTCGGCAACTCTGGTCACGATCACATCCGGCGACAGTTTCCGGTTGATCATGATCATGGCGGCATCAGCCACCACAAATTGCCCTGCCGGAACGCCACTGTTATCCAATTTCAATACGTTATGTCTGCCTTTGTTCAAATAGACAGATTTCAGCGGCTGCCAGCCTTTGTTGTAATAATTGGTTTGATCAACCAAAACAGTGAATGAATCCGACTCCGAATAGACCGTAAAAGGAGCCTGAGTTGTCGCTAACGGTCCGGTGAAGACGTAGGCAAAAACATCGAACCAGGCGCTAAATGGCACATCAAAATAATAATGAATCGCCGCATATTCCGAGTCTTTTTTTATCAGCACATTGGGCTTGAAGCCCGAGATATTCGATCGATCCCACTCACCGAAAATTTCAGCACCCTCATCGTCTTCATTGACAATGGTCGCTTTGGCACGCCAGATGTTACCGCTTCGGTGGGGGAGAAGGGCTGGTTCTGAGTAATAAGTGGATTTCAGCGTGTCGCCCAAAAAATCGTTATCATCTCGCAAACCTTCATAAAAAAAGAACGCCTCGCCAAATACATTCCGGTCGCGATTTGCCTGAATTGAGTTGAGAAAGAATGCCGGCGAAATCGTATAGCCACCTACTTTGATCAGCATGCCCGAGAAAAAGATATCTCTTTTGCCAGACGGGATAAAACTCAATGATTGATTCAGCTCGTAAAAATAATCCGAATAATTGTACCGATACACCTGCGGGATAATATTATCCACAATATCTTGTTCCACCCACGTTTTCGAATCTTGCAGATATTCCTGATACGACCAGGGATAAACACTGGGGCTGGAGGAAAAAATAACATGCGGCGCGCGAATCTTGATCGAATCTCTTGTGTGGCTGTTAAATTCACTCAACTTATCTGCACGCCAGCGCATCCAGTCCGGATTTCTGTAATTGTTTGGCGGATTATTACCGTTGTGTTCGTTTTGATAAATCGAACGGGTCACCAGATCGTAGCCGCCCTCCACGGGCATGGCAGGAATGCGATCGGAAAATTCGATACCATCAACATCATAATTATCCACAATTTCGGTCACGAGGGAGATGATGAATTCCTGCACTTCCGGATTGATGGCGGACATCCAGTCAAAACCATTTTTGACAACCAGTTCACCGGCGTTATTTTCCAGTGCCCAGGTGGGGAATCGCTGCAGAATATGCCCGCCGTTCTGTGAGTAAGAAGGAGAGAAGCCCATTTCAAACCAGGGAAAAACTTCTATCCCGTTGCGGTGCGCCTCGATAATGACGCGCTCCAGCGGATCCCGCCCTCTGGCGAATAAGGGATACATCGCTTTACCGAATAAATTCTCCATCACCGCACTGGGATAAAGCGTATAAACACCATCTGTTTGGTGCCCGTTCCAGACAACCGTTAAAATAGTATTGATGCCAATTTTGGACAGATAATCCATGGCTTCAGCAATATTTTGATCGGAAAACAGCACATCGCTGTCCACATTGGTTAGTTTAACCGCCCGAAATTCCACGGGGTGCTGTGCTGCGATTGTGGTTGTGATTAAAAACATAAAACTGATAAAAATATTCTTCATCTGATTTTCACCCGAAAGTTTTAGATTTTCTACATGTCAAAAATTTATGTTCTCCAAAATATTTTTTTCTTTGTAAAAAACCGAACGATCAGCGCCACAATAATTGTATAAATCAGTCCGCGTAAAAATCCGATCCAGGGATTTTGAGTGATCGACAAAATTGAATTCTCAAGTCCGGTCAGCGCCAGAACAGGCCAAATAAAATTGGCAAAACCGACATAAGCGATCATCGGATTTTTACCGTTATCAATGAGCAACTGAAATAACTTCTTTTTGTTCAAAATATCAATCAGGATGGTAAAAGCCATCAGCAAAAATATTGACAGACCGGTTGTGATAAAATAATAACTTAACGTCGGATGGTCTTTTTTAATACCGCCTTCGAAAGGTTCAAAAAAGAGCCCTAAGATCAGCCAATAAGCACCCCATTGAAAAATGGTTTTCAGTAATTTATCGTTTTCACTTTCCGGATTTTTTAAAAGCCAAAGACCGGCAAAAACAAGAATTAAATCTAAGAGCGTTGTTTGCCAAAGTAATCGAGTTTGCAAACCGGCCAGTTGTCCAAACATAAACAATATCAAAATAATTAAAATGGAAATGTATCTTTTTTGTGACCACTGAGTTTGGGAGTTGGTTTCGTATTTTTCAGTTTTAAGCCACTGATAAATTTGATCTCCGATAATGGTTCCGGGAATCACGATGAAAAGATATTGCAAATAATAAAATTTATAAATCCAGGGAATCGGTGAGAAATCCCAAAGCCACTGAACCCAACTTTGTTCCGTATGGGCAACGCGACAGGCGAATAAAATGCCCAGAATACCCAGCCGCAGCAACAAGCGATTTCGGGTAAACAACCAAATCAAGGAACCGAACACTGCCATATTGGTCAGCATGACAATAATAATATCGCTTCTACTGAGAGAAAATCCGCTGCCATCCGGGTATTTTAATAATGCTAAAATGATGACTGCGCCAGCCCATCCAAAGATTTTGAGTGACCATTTCAATCTGCTTGACCAACCTTTTGGTGAGCGGGTAAAAAGCAAAAACATCCAGCCAAAACCCAGCAGAGCAATCAGCCAGTGCTCAGTTTCGGGACTCGGGTTCAGCACATGAGCTCTGACATGTTTCAAAAAGATAGCAAAAAAACCGAGCAAAAATCCGCGTTCGAAAATATGGAGAATGATGTTGCGTTTCGATTGTCCTTTTTCGAGGCGTCTGGATAAAGCCAAAGGGATAGCGGCGCCAAGGGCAAATAAGAAGAAAGGAAAAACCATATCCACCCAGGTTAATCCCGGTAGATTGGGATTAAATTGATGCTCCGGAGGCGGCAATTGAGCATGATACATCCATGCCGGTAAAACGCCGTAAGGAATAACGCCGGATAAAACCATCGTTAAGATGGCAAAACCACGTAGTGCGTCCAAGCCGTCGGCTCGTTTTTGATTGGTGTCTAATTTATTCATAACTTTTTTTGACGGGATTTACAGGATGTACAGGATGTACAGGATTTCACTGTTCTATTACACCCAAAAACCTTGTTATTTTAACAAAATTTCAGATCAATTTTTTTAATCCGTGCAAATCCGTTTAATCCGTGTCATCCGCGTTCTATTTTGGTTGCGGCTTTGCTGCGTTAGGTCAATCCGTGGCTGAAAAAAATATATCCAAAACATCCAGAAATCACTTCTTCTGCGCAGCGATGACGATCACCGGATCTGATTTGGGAAAGTCTTTCAATTCGATTTCCACCAGTGACCTGATTTGGGATTCCTGCACCAAACCGGTCATGTCAATGATTTTCGCTGATACAATCAGATAAATATCCGGAACCAGTGCACCGGCGTCTCCGTAGGTGGTTAAAATTTCGGTCAGTTCCTGAATTTTTTGATTGACCTGTCCGGCCTCAACCTGTGAAACCATGCAGTCGTTTATTTGTAGTTTAATGATTCCTTCGAAGTCTAAAACACGGAGTTTCTGCACTTGTTGTTTTATCAGTCCAAACAATTTTTTCTGAATCTGTTTAACAGCAGCCGCGATGAGGAAAGAGGTCTTACCGGCAATGAATACTTCGTCAAGATCACTTCTTAACGATTTGGCAGCAATGCTTAATAATTCTTGCTCTGATAATTTTTTGGCTGCCACATCTCTGGTGCGCATTTCACTGGAACCGGTCGCAACTGCGATGACGCGTTTATTCCGGCTGTCAACTTCGACAGTGACTTCGATGCTCTCCGGAACAGCGCCCATTGATTGAACTGACTCCATGGCTTCCTGCCGAATGTCGATTAAATCCGCTTCAGTGGGATTGACGATGCTTCGCTCGACTGAGTCCCGGATGATGCCCAGCGCGACTCCGATGGCAGAGATCACCTCACAATTTTCAGCGATCTTGTGATCGTAGTGCATGTGTTGCGCAGAAAAGGGAACCAGGGCAGGCGCGCCGCCACCACCGCCGACGAATTGAATTAAGTCCGAATCCAGTTTATACTCCCGGATCAGTTGTTTGATAACTGGTTTTATTTTTTCCGCAGACAATGTGAGAATGGTGCGTGCAATCTCTTCCGCAGGTTGATTCAGTAAATTTTTCAAACTGTTAAAACATGATTGAATGGCGGATTGATTAACTTCACCGTGACCGACATCCTTTATCATTTTTAGAAAATTGGCAGCACCGGTGGGTGTGACGGTAAAAGCGGTTTTTTCATTCTTTTTTTGATGAATCGTTAAATAATCATTCGGGTCTCCGGCCATAGGTTGAGTCGTACTTAATTCCAGATCGGAGAAATCATCCTGGTCACTGAAAGACACGTAATGCAAATTGGCAATGTGCGCACTTCTCGGCCCGACATCGATTATTTTTTGATCGCTGATTCTGGGGATGGAGCCCCCGGCTATTCCCAGCGTTCGGACATCCAATGTTCGTAGATAGAGTCGGTTGCCACCGATTTGCGCGGATTTGATTTGAGGTTTTCCGTTTTTGATAACTGAAATGTCGGTTGATGTGCCCCCGACTTCGATGAAAATGCCGTCGGATACTTTGACGTACATCAGGGCTGCGGCGACTCCGGCAGCTGGACCCGACAACATGGTTAATATCGGACGTTTGCGCATTTCGTCGATACTCATGATACCACCGTCCGAACGCATAATCATCAGCGGCGCCTCGATGCTGCTTTTCCGAACGGAGTCTTCAGTCATGTTGGCGGTTTCCAACATTTTCGGCATCATGCTGGCGTTGATGACAGCGGTGGCGGTTCGGATCCTCAATCCGTATAATTTGGAAATTCTGCTGGCAGCAGTGGCCAAAAATCCCATGCCTTCAGCAATGTCGGCAACGAGCTCCTCATTTTTTGGTTGATCCACACCGAAGGCTTCTGAAGCAACAATAACTTCGGCACCCTGATCTGCTAATTGTTCAACAGCCTTTTTCACTTCGGATTCGGATAATTCCCGTGATGTATCGAAAAAAACATGGTTGGTTCGAAGTAACTTTCCCGGCGCCAGTTCGATATGCTGGGGATTGGTTTGCTTTTTAGCCAGCTTTCCTTCAAAACCTTTGCCCATGCCAATAATACCCACTTTTGCCACATCACCTTCCAGCAGCGCGTTGGTGGCTTGAGTCGTGGAATGCGCAATAAGAACAATGTTCTCGTTTTTTATCTTTGATTTTTCAAGCAATTTTTTCAATGATTCAACAACGCCGCACGCAACACCTTCCTGTGCCGTATGGGTCGTTGGCACGCATTCCTTTCCTGCAATGGAATAATCTGTAATATCAATTGCTACCGCATGAGTAAACGTCCCGCCAACATCGATGCCGATTTTTATTTTTGGTTCCATACCGGTATATTTGTTAATTGTGTTAATTTTGTTAATTGGTTGATTTGTTAATTGGTATTTTCTATTTTTTATCTTCTTTCCTTCCTTTTAAATATTTGATGTATCCATTCAAAAGCCTGATCATTTTCAAGATGTTTTTCCGGTAATTCATAAATTTATCTTCAGTTATGTAACCTTCATCGAGGCACACTGTAAAGTGATCAAGCATTTCAAACAAAGAACCTCTTGCCTGACGGCAAAATTGAATATTTTCCTGGTAATGATATCGACCGTAACCTTCTGCAATATTTGCTGTAACGCTTCGAGATGCTCTAATCATTTGATCAACCAATTTGTATTTTTCACTAACGGGGAGTGTTTTTACAAAATCGGAAAACAGTTTTCTGAGTTTTCTTGCTGCTTTCCAGACATCCAAAGTTTCCAAAGTTGAGTGATAACTTCTTTTGTCAGTCATTCTTTACTCCATCTGGATTTTAGTTTGCAAATCTAAATTTTATTTCAGCCAAATTAACGAATATACAAAATTAACCAATTAACGATTTTTTAAAACTACATAAATAATATTCCCGCAAACACCAACCCCAGTACCGCTAATCCCCAGGAATAGGGAATCGTATTCCAGAGCACTTTTTGCACGTCCTGCTGCATTTCGTTTGCCAGCCAGACGTTGTGCGTATTTGTCGGATCGCTGATACCCTGTACCTGTCCCACGGCCATGAGTAAGCCCATAATCGCGCCGGGATTCATGCCGCTTGCTAAAAATACAGCGGCTAATCCGTAGCCCATGCCCCACACATTCAGCGGACCGCGGTAGAGCGCCAGCGGTGCTGCCAGTCCAAAAGCGAGCACGAATGTGATCGGTTCCCGGGGAATGATTTGAGCCATAATGGGACGGAGCATATTCAGAACAGGCCAACCTTCGGGATGAAGCGTGTTCCAATTTCCTACCGGTCCCATAATTGCATTGAGCAGCATTCCGATACCGAACATCAGCACCACTGCCGGCATGACTACGCCTCCACCTTCCAGAACAGATTGGACGAAGATGTTGAGACTTCCTTTTTTATAGGTTGAAATAAAACCGTAAATCAATCCGCAAATAAACGCAGCGATAAAATTCATGCTGAAGATGAGAATCAGGAATAATGGGATCAGCGGGATGAAATAAACTGTCCAGTAAATTTCTCCGTCAGGTTTTTTTCGAAACATGCGGATAAAACTTAACGCGAATAGACTGGCAATCAGAATCGCGATCAAGTACCTGAAAACTGTCCCTAAAATCGAGAAAAAACCGTTTAATAATGATTTGAAATTCTCTCCCAAATTCACATAAATAATCGCCAACATCGCGATGACAAAAATAAAGGTGGCAGAAACACTGAAAATTTTCCTAAAATTCAAATTCTGACCATCGCGATAAAGCTGAATCGTGATATAAGTCAGTGCGCCCAAATAGGTCAAACCGAACATAATCAGCGCAAACGGTCTGATTTGATCGAGGGAAAGCTTCATCACATCAACATAAACTGCCCAGTTGCCCGCATTCAGAATTCCGCCCATGCTTAAGCCGATTAAAAAAATACCCACGACAGTCATCGGTCCAATGCCCACAGAGGACATGATCGGCAGCACCACGGTTGCCACCATAATGATGGCACCCAAACCGCCCAGTGTTGTAAATAGCATGGTGATCAAGGTCAACATAATTACGGCGATCACCCAGGGATTGTCACCGGACAACTCGGCGCCTTTCTTGATAAAATTTTCTGCCACTTTGGTCTTTTGAAGCAAGATACTCAACATGCTGCCAAACAAAGCCACGGTATAGGCATTGTGCAGCTTCAGTGCGCCCTGCCCGATGACCAGTTGAATCGTATCATTTAGTGAGACACCCGCGACAAGCGGAATCAAGAAAGCCATGATCGGGAGTGCAATCAGGGCAGGAATTTTTCGGAAAAACATGGCCAGCGCCATGCTGATGAAAATTGCAATAAAGAGAATAATCTGTAATGTTTCCATAAGATAATTTCGTTTTTAGTCAGCTTTGGTTTGAAAAATTAAGTGGGAAAAATACAGATTAATAATTTTAATGTCAAGAAAAATTTGAAAACAGCATTCGCAGTTGCATGTTCGGCGATGGGCCGATAAAGACATTTTCCGAATGTCCGATTCCCTATTAGGCTAAAGATTAAACTTACGATCCCAAACTTCAGAAATTTGCTTATCATGTTCGATTCCTTGTTTAAGACTGCCGATCACTTATTTGTTGTGTCAATTAATTTCTTGAGATAAAATTCCCAGCGCGAGTCACATGCGTCACACGTACCGGGTTCGCAAAGCAAATTTTCCGGATGCGTTCGGAAGTAGGGTAATCCAGCTTCCAGAATTTCCTTTACCGGGAAAAAATGAGATTTCAGGGATTTGTATTGTTTCGGCGTAATGATCCTATTCTCGATAAAAAATTTCTCAAAATTGACAAATGATTTACTACACCCGGGAATTTCTCTCAACTGCTGCTCACCATTTTTGGACACACCAATGTTTTCCACACCCATATAATCCCATGGCGAAAAATCCGCCCAGGGTAGCGGTGTTTTCGTTTCAATATAATGGCAAAAAGAGAGCGACGAAAAATCGACACCGAGCAGCAAAGTAAATGTGTCATCATGGTGCGCCATCCAATCCATTACACTCCCTTCTCCCAGTGGACTGGTGGACGCATTTTTTTTGTCAATGTCCTGTGTGATTTTTCCCCACAGGATGAACGAGTGAGTTGGCGATGATGTGCGGATCGTGTCTGGCATTTGCCGGAACACTTCCGAGACGGCTCCGACTTTGCTCGGGGAATTTTTCCGGTCAAATATTTCATTATCTCCCGATGATCTTTTGAAACAGTAAGTAAAGGCAGGCATAATCAACGACCCGTTTTCAGTCACCATGAATTTAATTGTGTTTAACAATTCTTCGATCGACAAGCCCGGGAAAGCGGAACGGATTTTTTTGAATGCAGCATGTAAAATAATATGCTGATTTGTCTGTACGCCCAGATTTTTTAAAAAGGCTTCAAATTTCAAAACATTCTCCTCAAAATTAGCTGATAGTCAAAGATAAGGAAAATTACCAATTTTGTCAAATGTAATTTTAAAACATCATCAAACTGTAATCCATTCTTCATCTAAAGTTCATATCATTTTTTTATTGTAGGCATTGAAGGTGATAGCGCCACCGATTTACACGGCTCGACACCGATTAAAAAAAAGAATGCACGCTTGAAAAGAATCAGTGAAAAATATTTGCCAATCAGTAACTAAAATTGATCAATGAATTCAAATCAAAAATGGAAAACTTAAGTCCGATAAAAATACTATACGGCATCCAGGGCGAGGGCAGAGGACATGTGTCCCGCAGCCTGCATCTGATCGAAAAACTGAACCGGGAGAACAGACAGATTTTTATTTTCAGCGGGGGCGATGCGATGCCGCTGCTAAAGGGAAAGAATTTTGATGTAACTGAAGTGCCACTGTTCAGACTATATTGCGGATCAGATGGCAGCGTTAGCATTCCGCGCATGGCAATGAAAAACGCGTTTAAATTTTTGGGTTTGTTTTTTGGAATCGGAAAAAAGTACAGCACAATTTTAAAAAAAGTGAAGTTTTTACAACCGGATTTGATTATCTCCGATTTTGAACCTTATGTGCTGAAAATTGGTCCCAAACAGGGCATTCCAACCATATCCATTGATCACCAGCAAATGTTTACCGAATGCGAACTGCCGCAGTTTAAATCGCCGATTAAAAAATTAAAAATCTTCACTTACAAAATATTCATTCTATTGCTTGCCTCTTATCCGGATAAAAAAGTGATCAGCTCCTTTTACGAATTCAAACCGAAACAATCCAGCGGAGCCGTTTTCGTAGGCCCTTACATTTCCGAAAAAATAGCAAAACAGCCAGTGACAAATGAGAATCGAATGACTGTCTATTTGAAAGAGCCGTATTACGTTTATAAGCTTCTGAATGAATTGAAGTTGATCCGAAATATTGAATTTGAAATTTTCGCCAACTGGAAACTACTTGAGCGCAGACCGGCTGATATGTCAAATGTAAAAATGTGTGATATTGATCAGGACCGATTTATTAAATCCTTGGCATCTTCGATGGCGTTAATCACCACTGCTGGGAATCAGGTTATTGGGGAAGCGATTTTTTTAGGCAAACCGGTATTTGCTTTTCCCAAATTAAACGACATCGAACAGGAAATTAATGCGACCGGATTGGCAGACAGCGGGTGCGGAGATGCTTTTGATTTGGTAAATTTAAATGTGAGACATCTGATAGATTTTATTAAAGAGCTACCTAATTATCGGACAAACATAAATCATTTTAAAAAGGCGCATCTGAATTATGACGGCACATTGAAAACGCTTTATCAAATCGAATCTGTTTTAAACAAAGCGCCGGATGAAGTCGTTGAACAGTCGCGTCGCAAACTAATTACGCTAGGTTTTCAGAAATTATTCTTCGGCAAAATCAAGTCGCTGTTATCTGATAGCAAATTAAAATTGAATTCGCTGCAGCGATAACTACCATATTCTTCTCGTTCCCACAAAATGGTTCGTCGGACCATGACCACTGCCAATATCATAACTCTCTTTGATGGCTTGAGAGATAAATTTTTTCGCCTGCTCAATCGCGGATAAAGGATCGTACACATTTGCCAAACCGGCAGCGATGGCAGATGAAAAAGTGCAGCCGGTGCCGTGCGTATTTTTAGTTTCATACCGCGGCGATTTCAATAAATGAAAATCATCACCGTCAAAGACAACATCAATCGCTTCTTCATTATTTTGCAGGTGTCCGCCTTTTAAAACGACCCATTTGCAGCCGAATTGGCGCAGCGATTTGGCTGCGGATTTCATGTCGTCCAGCGTATTTATTTTAGTGTTGAGCATTGTTTCGGCTTCAAATACATTGGGCGTGATGACGGTTGCCAGCGGAATGAGTTTTTCGATAATGGATGTTCGGGCAGATTCCGCTAACAGCGGATCACCGCTTTTTGCGATCATCACCGGATCGACAACCAAGTTTGGGATGTTGAATTCGGTAATTGCATCGGCAACATTTTCTATGATGGCTGAATTCGCCAGCATGCCGGTTTTGGCAGCGTCAGTACCAATGTCTGTCATGATGCTTTGAATTTGTTTGTGGATAAATTCCGGTGAAATTTCAAATACACCCTGGACACCCAATGTATTTTGAGCGGTCAACGCCGTAATTGCCGACGTGCCGAACACGCCAAAGGCGGAAAATGTTTTTAAATCAGCCTGAATACCGGCGCCTCCGCCACTGTCTGAACCGGCGATAGTCATTGCTTTATTAATCATCTTCATCCTCCTGAAAGCTATTTTTCTCGAAAGTGATCCCAACCAGATGGTTGAATCTTTTGTTTTTGGTTTTTTTCATTAATCAAATAGTACCCGGATCCTTTTGGCAAAATGGTACCGATTTCAGTCACGGGAATTCCGGTTTCAACTGAAATCGATTGTAATTTTTGAAGAGCAGTATCTGGTTTCACTGTGAATAACAATTCATAATCCTCACCGCTGTGCATCGTTAGCTCCGTAAAATTCTTACCGGAAAATTCGATGATGCTGTGCAGCTCATGATCGGCTGGTAATTTAGATTGGCGAATTTCCGCACCGACTTTGCTCATTTCACAGATATGATTCAGATCGCTGGCAATGCCATCACTGACGTCGATCATGGCGGTCGCCAATTTGCTGTGAGCAAGTTTTTGTCCGAAAGCTACTCGTGCTTTTGGCTGGAGGTGCGCATTAACGAATCTTTCATATTGCTGCGGAAATTTTGTCCCGAACTTTTGCAGTACCTGGAATCCGGCTCCGGAATTGCCCAAATTTCCGGTCACGAAAATTTTGTCACCGGGCTGTGCTCCGGAACGGGTTAAATATTCCGATTGTGCGGCTTCACCCATTAGCGTAATATCAATAATTAACCCGGATTCCGAGTGGGAGAGATTTCCCCCGATAACTGCCACGTCAAATTCGGAAAGCTCATCCTTCATCCCGGCAAATAAACTGTCGAAATCTTCCAACAAAATTGTTCGGGGAAATCCCAGCGAAATCAGCGCGAAAGTGGGGTTGCCGCCCATGGCTGCGATGTCACTCAGGTTGACTGCCATTGCCCGGCGCCCGAGTTGGTAGGTCGTTGTGTTTTCCAATCGGAAATGCTGATTTTCCACCTGAATGTCGCATGTCACGAACATTACTCTTTTGGAATCCAGCCGGATTATGGCAGTATCATCGCCGATTCCCAAAATTAAATCATTGTGTTTCGCAGTAGGCAGGATATGTTGAATACGGTCAATTAGCCCGAATTCCCCGATTTCTGCCACCGTTGCTTGTTTCGACATAATTAATTCTTTCTCATTTGTTCAACAGTATTTTTTATCTGTCGCGCTGCGTCCGCGATATTTTCTGCTGAAACAATGGCGGAGATCACAGCAACACAATCTGCTCCTGCCTCGATGACAGCGGCGGCATTTTCGTTTTTAATCCCGCCGATGGCAACAATGGGTTTTTGACAATGTTTGTTAACATCCGAAAGGAGAGAAAGTCCGAGCGGTTCAATGGTATCCGGTTTTGTCCGTCGAGCTTCAAAGACAGGACCGACGCCCAGATAATCTGCTCCATCTTTCTCAGCAGCGATTGCCTGTTCCAACGTCTCTGCAGAGACACCGAGAATTTTATCCTGACCCAGCCATTTTCGGGCGACAGATGCTGGCAGGTCTTTTTGTCCCACATGCAAACCGTCCGCATCAACAGCCAGAGCAATGTCCAGCCGGTCGTTAACGATAAACGGAATCTGCTTTTTGCGGCAGAGCTTTTGAAGTTGCAGGGCATCCTCATACATTTTCCGGCTGGAGGCAGTTTTGTCCCGATACTGAATGACATTCGCCCCGCCTTCAATCGCTGCCTGCGCAATCTGAAAATGATTTCTCCCGCGGCTCAGCGGTTCGTCAGTGATCACATAGAGTCGCCAATCTTTAATATGTGATTTGAAATCCATTGAAATCCACCTATTATAATTTAACCAACCGATTTATCGAATTGTGAATTGAAGAATCGGCATGATTTCAAGATAAAGAAATTTTTGTAAAAAACAAATTCTTTTTCAAATTGTCAATATAAATGCAATTTAATGAAAAATTAGCTTTGTGCTTGTGAGGCTGCTTTCCCAAATGCAGACCAGAACGGGTCCACTTTCGGATGCACCAATTCAAATTTCTTATTATCTTCAAAATAATGGCATCCCTGTTCCGCATCCGTCACCTCACCGACAACACTGGCTAAGATATCTTTATCGTTTAACCGCTGAACGATTTCGTTCGCTTTTTCGGGACGACAGGTGATAATGAGCGTTCCTTCGCTGATCGAGGTGAAGGGATCGATTTTGAAAAGCTCGCATACTTTTTGAACAGCATCCTGAACAATAATTTTTTCTTTGTCGATTTGCATACCCACTTTGGATGCCTGAGCAATTTCAGCAAGTCCACCCCAAACACCGCATTCGGTGGCATCGTGCATAGAAGTGACGCCTTTTTCCCGAACGCCGGCTTCGACAGCAGTCATTGCGTCTTCGACAACAGACATCTGCCAGAAAACCTCCTCGGCTTCGTCAGCTAATTTTCTTCCGTATTTTTCCGCCACTCTATCCGGGAAGGTTACGGCGAACAAACCGGCTGCCTCCACCGCTGGTCCTTTAGTGATAATAATCGAATCGCCGGGCTGCGCATCTTTTGGCGTAACGTAATGATCTTTTGATCCGATACTGATGACGGTAGCGCCGCCGATCATCGGATAGTCCACGCCTTCGTAGCGACCGGTGTGTCCGGAGATAATCGCCATGCCAATTTTATCGCATTCGCGGTGCATCACTTTCCACATCGTTTCAAATTGATCCCGCGTAATCGAGAGCGGTAAGTTCAAATCGAGTGTGATGTAAGTTGGCGCCAGTCCCGAAGTCACAGCGTCGGACGCTAAAATATGTATGGCAAACCAGGCAGAGCGTTCCCAGCCGTAAGGCGGTACCACAAAAATCGGGTCAGTCGTGGTAACCATTACTTGATTGTTGCCCAAATCCGCCACGCCGACATCCACGCCGTTTTGCGGACCGACTAAAATTTCCGGTCTTTTTCTGCCCAAGTGGGGTAAAATAATTTCATCAAAAATATCAGCAGAAACTTTTCCGATATCCGGCATTTGTGCTTTCATAAACATCCTCCGTTTCAAAATAAAAAAACCGTTCCAACGCATCAGAACGGTTTTAATCAATTATTGTTTGACATTGATTCCGTTTCCTGCGCTGGCATTATCCAGATCAGGTGCGAGGGTTATGCTCTCAGCCTATTACTCAGATTGTAATAAGCACTCCCACGGAAAATAATTTTGTTTATTTAATAATTTTTAACTATTGCAGAGGCTATTTGTTTCATTGTCAAACAAAGTTGATTAATTTTTTTGATAGGCAGGATTCTGTTCTTTGTTCAAAAGATCGCTTTGGAGATTTTTTGAGACTCTTTTTTTTTCTTTGAAAAAATGAGCATAAGATTTCGTGTATAGATAATAGCTCCAGTGGATTGACCCAAAATGAAAACAGGATCTTTGATATGAATTGCATAAGCCAGCAACAAGATGCCGCCGACTAAACTGATGTACCAAAAATAGACCGGTATCACACTCTCTTTTTTCTTTTCAGAGGCAACCCATTGAACTAAAAATCGGGTGGCAAAAAATGACTGGGCAATAAATCCAACGATTAACCATACATCCATCAGTTGTCATCGTCCTTTCTGTTTGCTATTATGAGATAATGTTCATTTGCGATATTATGCTCGCTAATTATTTTGAGCTGCTCATGATGCTCTGTCAGATGTTTTTTGTATACATTGCGCTTGGTAATTAGTAACTGATTCGGTTGATTTATCAGCTTTTGAATGTCCTCTTTTGTGATTTCAGCTATAAGACGTTCCGCGTAAAAATTAAAAATACCGCGTCGGACTTTAAATGTCGAGATGTCATAACCTTCTTTCTCGAACTGAACAATTTCATGTCCGATTTGTCTCCCGGAAAAAGCATCATTCAGCTTTGGTGCGATGACCAGAAATCCATAGATCGAAAGAATCCAGATACCTAAAAATAAAGTTAACAGAACCAATTTCGTTCGGTGTAAAATGGATAACACAATCGTGATAATAAAAATTGGAAGGAAAATGTAAGTCAGTGGCATGATGTTTAGATTTTTGACAACCGGAAAATCTTGAATGATAAATGGTAAAATCGAAAAAAGTCCGAATGTGAATATTGCTGAAAAGATGCCCTCGAATTTCAAATTCACCTTTTTTTCTGTTTTTCGAAAAACTGTTTCATTAAAATAGACGCCTAAAATGATCATTAAAGGAGGCATCAACGGCAACAGATAAATGAACAACTTTCCACTCACCGCAGAAATTACAATGAAGTTGATTGTAAAATACCAGAATAGCAACTGCAAACTTTCTGATCGATCAGTTTTGAAGATTCGGATGAGAGCTCTTGGGAAGAAAGCTAACCAGGGTAAAATTACCACTGGTAATAGCAACAGGTAAAAATAAAACGGCTCTTTATGGCTGAATGCATTGACTGCCCTGCCAGCAATCTGCTGCACGAACAAATTTCTGACAAATTCTTTTTCTCCAGAAAGCCAGGCAGCGGTTAACCAGCCACCGATGATAGCAAATAATAAAATAAAACCCCAGTTGAAAATCACCTGTTTCAGATCGCTCCATTCCTTTCGTGTCATCAGAAAAATAATCGCTGGCAGAAAAGGTAAAATGAATCCGAACGGTCCTTTTGTCAGCACTGCCAGTCCGGCAAAAAGATAGAAAAGCACATAATATTTTTTTTCTTTTTTATGATAGCCAAAGCAGAAACAGTAATAGGAGATCAGAACGAAAAATGTGAGCAGCATATCCATGCGTACAATTTTGGCGCAGCTGATCATGAGAAAGGATGCCATAAGTAACAATGAACTGATTAATGCCGAATGTATATTGAACAGGTCTTTGGCAAAGTAAAGGTTAATTACGATGACGCCCACCGCGCTCATCCATGTAATGATCATGAATGTGAAGGGCGTAATTTGTCCGAATATAATTGAAATGAGCGCGCTCATCCAAAAAAAGATGGGTGGTTTATCCGGATAAAATGTCCCGTTCAAATGGGGCACGATCCATTGATTATCATAAATCATTTCACGTAAAACTTCGGCGTACCGGGCTTCGTCTTCCACCCAAAAATCCCGAGGTGATATCAACCCCGGAATATAATATATCAACGAAAGGATAATCAAAAAAAATACAATAGTTAGTTTGGTGTCTTTTCCCATTATTTAGCCTTTTATAAACAACCTGAAATGTCTGACTCATTCCACCGGAGAATGATCAATGTATTTTCGTTTTTGTTCGACTGATTTCGGAACATGAGTTATTTTCGTTGAGCGTGCTCTCAATTCTCGTCTCTGGTGGCGAGTGTAAAAATAGCCAATTGTAATTATGCTGAACATCAGTCCGAAACGCTGCAACCAGGTTAAAAAATAGTTCACTGAAGAACGATATGTCGGCACAGTTTCTCCATCGTAGCGAAACACTGGGTTTAATAAAATCTGATAATCATCACCGAAGACATGCGCTCGGATGTACGAGTCATTTTTTGTTAATAAATAGGCAGCGAAATTGGTATCGGATTGTGAATGTTTGATTTCTCCCTGTTGCCCGATGAATTGAATTTCCTTTGCTGTTGAATCCAATTTAACCATCAAGGTATTATCTTGAATTTGGCAGAATTCTAAAGTGTTTTGATTCACACCATGTTTACCATGTACGGCATACATTGAACCTTTTTGAAGTGCATTTATGATGGATGACTTTGTTTTTGCCGGAGCATTGACCATGGTCCAGCAAACACCTGTTCTTTTTTCTTTCAGAATATTATGAGAATCATCATTACCCAGTGCCCAGGCAACCTTGCCCAAAGAAAGTGTTTGATCCCACAGTTCGATGGATGTTTTATGAGAATTGAAAACCTCGATGGCGTCAAAGTCGGTCAAAGATAACATGTCTTTTTGAGCATAGGCGTTTTCCCATTCTGGATGTGCCAGCACGATAAATGTGGAATCAATCTTTAAATATGATAAAATGTGCTGTTTTTGATGTTTGTTTTGGGTAAAAACATAGTCCCGCCACTGTACTTCTCCGGCACCAATGACGAGCTGATGTTTTTTTCCGATATTGTAACCATGTTCATAAACCGGAATGTAATTCGGATCAAGAGAAGATAAATCAGCGATAGATTGATAATTGGATAGTGAAATGATATCGTAATTTAGGTTTTTATAGTGCTGGAAGACTTTTTTTGCTGAATACTTACCGTTTGTTAAGCCTCGCCAGGTTTTGGAATGCAAATGAAAATTTGCCTGATACCAATTTGGATAGAGCTGCTTATAAGGATTGTACCAATGTTGCCCTTGAAACGGAGTCGGTGTTTGAAAGTTGTAAATGGGACAAATTGCATATTGTATGCCCAAAATCATCAATAGTACGATCAGCATGTACCAGAAAAACAACCCATTTTTTTTCAAGAATTTTAAGTAAGACATGGACTATCCCTTTTCAATAATTTGGTAACGAAAATAACGGCTTTGCATCCAGCGCACTGCGAATAGATCGCGCAAAGAACGGAATAAGCGATTCCGGATATTGTACTTCGATTCTCCGTGACGTCTGGGATGATGAGAAACCGGGACTTCAATCACCGAAAAGCCTTCTAATTTTAATAACGTGGGTAAAAAACGATGCATACCATTGAACATCTTAACGTTGCGCAGCGCATAACGTTTAATTATTTTCAAAGGACAGCCCACATCGCGTATATTCTCATGGCTCATCTGGTTGCGGACGGAATTGGCGATTTTTGAAGAAATGTGTTTTACAAAGTTATCTCTGCGTTTTTCGCGGTACCCAACCACTGCGTCATAGTTTCCCAATTTATTGAGCAAACCGGGAATGTCGTGGGCATCAACTTGTAAGTCGGCATCTAAGGTAATAATAAATTCTCCAATTGCTGCTCTGAAGCCGGCATCAAACGCCGCACTTTGTCCGTGGTTTTGATCAAAAAAGAGATAGCGAAAACGTGAATCCTCATTATTTATATTTTTAATGATTTTCCTGCTCTCATCCGTGCTGCCGTCATCAACCAAAATGACTTCAAATGTGTCGTTAATTGTCGACATTGCGGAAAGAATGTTATCCTTTAGTGGAAACAGATTATCCTGTTCGTTTAAAACCGGAATGACGAATGAATATTTTATCCTTTGATTATTCATAATTTGATAATACACTTATATTCGTTATACAATGATGTAAAAGATAAATACCAAATAGTAAAAAAAATCAGTGATAATCCGCGGCTAATTTATTGTCTATTTTCCATTTGATCCTTCCAAAGGATATAAGTCAAATAATATTTGTCCTATTTCAGCATTATCCAAATATTTTCCTCGCACAGGGTCGGATTCATTGGCGTATAGGTGGAACTCGTCCTGACCAACACCTTTAGCAAACAGTGGAATAAGTGAATTCGTATGATACCCTGACTGCCATTCCATCCCAGGCAACTTACCTTTTCCATTGTTTTTAATAACTGGCCATTGAAGCTTTGATTTCGTATTATCTTGATTGCTAAATCCTGGTCCAGTCAGATAGCCGCATTCGTGATCTCCAGTGACAATGAGGAGGGTTTCCTGCCAGTCACTTTTTAAATCAACCCAGTTTACTACTTTCTCAACGGCTTTATTAAAATCAATCATTTCTTCGATCATCCGAGTGGAATGGTTGTCGTGACTTGCCCAATCCACTGCACCAGCTTCGATCATCAGGAAAAATCCATCGGGATCCCGACTCAGTATGTTAATTGCCGCCATTGACATTTCCGCTAATGATGGAATGTCTTCCAGATAGGGATCTTCAAAGGGCAGCGATTGAGAATTGCCCTTTCTTTTATATTGTAGGGTTGATCTCACCATTGGAATGCCCAAGACGCGTTTTGCAAAGGCATTTTCTCTCAGTTTTAAAAAATCTTCTCTGCTCTGGACGATATACCAGGTATCTTCAATCCCATCTTGGTCTGCATCGTTAAATGCTTTATTGTTGAGAAGCGCATTCCAAATTTTTTCACCACCGACATACTGAAAAGTTGTATCCGAGGCAATCTCACCGTGATCATTGTAATACGGATGACCGCACCCCATGATTACATCAACCTGACTTTCAGTCAGCATCTGTTGTGATATTTCTTGATAGTTATTTCGTGTAATATGATGGGCGACAAAACCAGCCGGTGTCGCATGACTAAATTGGACGCTGGTCACGACGCCGGTTGCTTTACCTTTTTTTTTCGCCCGCTCGCAGATATTCTCGATGTGCTCGTTTTCGGTATTCAACCCGATCACACCGTTGTATGTTTTGACACCGGTGGCTATCGCTGTACTGGCAGCAGCAGAACCGGTGGGCTTTATGTTAATGTAATCTTTTTTCAACCAGGCTTGTTGAGGATCATATCCTTTGCTGCTGGCTGAAAAGGTGCTGACTGCATATTTGATCGGAAAATGTTGGTAAATCTGATTTTTATTGTCCCCAAATTGATAGTAATTCGTCACATCAATGTGGTTGTAGCCCCAACCATCGCAGATAAAAAGGATAATGTTTTTTGGTTTACTCTGATGAGTAATGTGGCTTTGACTCTGGCAATTAAAAAGTAAAGTTAATAGGACGGCTGTAAAAAGAAATCGGATAGTACTGATGTTTAATTTTTTCATCTAGCCAAATTCCATTTTAATAATTCACAAATTTAAACAGTTAGATTAAAATATTTTTCAAAATAAAAGAACAATATTACAGACAAATGAAAATCATATTTCTGGGATAATAAATTTATGTTACCGATCGATTACAGATTAAGTTTGATGTATTTTATCAGAAGTATGAGAAAATCAATGTAGATAATTTTTCCTTGCAATTGAATTTCAGATTATTTATTTTTAACAAAATGAAATAAAATGGAAAAGAGGGAATGCAAAATTCAACAATCAGAACCGATGTCTTAATTGTCGGCGGAGGTACCAGTGGTGTGTGCGCTGCGATTCAAGCGGTGCGTCTCGGAATGAAAGTCGTTGTGACTGAGGAAACGCCCTGGCTTGGCGGCATGCTGAATGCCGCGGGCGTTAGCGCGGTGGACGGAAATCATAAACTACCGTCCGGACTTTGGGGCGAGTTCCGGAAAAAACTCTATGATTATTACGGCGGACCAGATGCAGTGAAGACAGGTTGGGTAAGCAATACATTGTTTGAGCCGCGTGTTGGCGATAAGATTTTCAAAGAGATGGTGCAACAGGAGAAGAATATCAAGATTTTTTATGAGTGCGAATTTGTGGGCGTACTGCGCAAGAAAAATGATGTGACTGGCGCCATTTTTAAAGATAAACAAAATACCTCCATCAGAATTGAAGCGAAAATAACAATCGATGCGACTGAATACGGCGACTTGGTAGCGGTTTCAGGTTGCGACTATGATGTGGGGAGAGATGCACAGCGTGAAACCGGAGAACCTCAAGCGCCCGAAGCCGGTGATCAGATTATCCAGGATTTAACTTACGTCGCCATCTTGAAAGATTTCGGAGAAGGTGAAAACAGGTCTATTCCCGAACCGCCGGATTACGATCCGTCGATGTATCAGGGAATGTGCAGAGAAGTGTGCGATAATCCCAAAAAAGATGTTGTCGATTGCAAAACCATGCTGAATTACGGTCGGCTGCCGAACAATAAATTCATGATCAATTGGCCTAATCACGGAAATGATTTTTACCTCGATTATCTCGAACTGAGCCGTGATGAAAGGGAAGCCGCATTTCAGCATGCCAAAAATTTTACGCTGGGCTGGATTTATTTTGTTCAGCAAAATTTAGGCTGGAAAAATATCGGGATTGCCGACGATGAATTTCCGACGGCTGACGGATTGGCACTGATTCCGTACATTCGGGAAAGCCGACGCGTCAAAGGGGTGGACAGGTTGACGACAAACGAGTTGGTAAATCCGTATCGCAATTCACGTTATCAATCTGGCATCGCGGTCGGTGATTATCCGCTTGATCATCATCACGAAAAATCTCCGGCGCCGGTAAAGGAAAGTTTTCCAGAGATTCCCGCGTTCAATGTTCCATTTGGCTGCCTCATTCCACAAAAAATAGACGGCTTGTTGGTGGCGGAAAAAAGCATTTCGGTCACCCATCTGGTCAACGGGTGCACGCGTTTACATCCGGTAGTCATGCAGATCGGACAGGCAGCAGGTGCGGCGGCTGCAGTGAGCATTCAGCATCAAATGAGTCCCCGCCAGATCAATGTTCGGGAAGTGCAGCAAGTCTTGCTGGACGCGGGATGCTGGTTGATGCCGTTCTGTGATGAGATGCCGAGCGATGAATATTTTCAGGAAGTTCAGCGAGTCGCGCTGTGCGGTATTCTCAAAGGGGAACCACTTCCCAAAGACTGGGCAAACGAGATGCATTTCCAGCCCGAAAAAACGGTGTCGCTCAATGAAGCGAACGAAGCGCTCAAAATTATGTCGTCATTATTTGATATATCCTGGAAAGCGATTCATCAATTAAAAAGGGAACCGGTTTTCGGCAGTGATGTTTTGAGAGTGATTATTGAAATCAGCAATTTGATTGAAAATAAAAATGAGGTAGTTTTTAATGATCCGCTTACAGAACAGTTGAGATTTCACATTGATGACCAGGACAAAGCTGATCAGGTAGAGAAAATAGTAAAGGAAACAGCGAAAAAAGAAATTCGCAGAGATCAATTTGCGGCAATCATTGATGCGGTGCTTGATCCTTTTCAAATCCCGCTCTATTTGACTTGAAAACTCACATTCACAATTGGAGAAATCATGAAAAGAATGCTCGTTTTTTGTGTGCTGGTATTTAGTTTGTTCCTCAATCAATGCAATTCCCAAAACGAGAATCCAAAGGAAATGCGCGCTGTGTGGCTGACCAACGTGGACAGTAAGGTGTTGGACAGCAGGGACGCCATCCGTGAAGCGATGCAGTTCCTTAAAGATCACCATTTTAATGTTGTGTTTCCGGTGGTCTGGAACGATGCAAAAACCATGTATCGCAGCCAGATTATGGACAGTCTGTTCAACATCCCGATTGATCCGCGCTTTGCGGGCCGCGATCCGCTGGCGGAAGTCATCGAGGAAGCGCACCAGCGAAACATCAAAGTCATCCCCTGGTTCGAATACGGATTTGCATCCAGTTACAAAAATAACGGCGGGCATTTGATCGAAAAAAATCCGCACTGGGCGGCAAAGGACAATCAGGGAAAATTGCTCACCAAAAACGAGTTTGAATGGATGAATGGCTATCATCCGGAAGTGCAGGCATTTATTTTGGGGTTGGTCAAAGAGGTGGCTGCCAATTACGATGTTGATGGCGTGCAGGGAGATGACCGTTTGCCGGCCCAGCCGATCGAGGGTGGTTATTCCGAGTACACGGTGTCATTATACAAAAAAGAACACAACGGCGAAGCGCCGCCTGAAAATTACCGTGATCCGGTATGGCAGCGATGGCGCGGAAATAAATTGAACGTGTTTGCAAAAAGGCTGTATCAGGAGGTAAAAGCGATTAAACCGGATATCATCGTTTCCTGGGCGCCCAGTATTTATCCGTGGTGTTACGACGAATATTTGCAGGATTGGCCGAACTGGATTCGCGGTGGCTACGCGGATGTTGTAATTCCCCAGGTTTACCGCTACGATTTCGAAGCGTACAAGAAAGCACTTAAATCCCAGCATCCGGATAGTGTGGGAGTCTCGTTGGATGACTGTTTTATGTATCCCGGCATTTTGATGAAAGTCGGGGATTATCTCATGTCAGAAGAGTTTTTGCTGAACACAGTTAAAGCCAACCGCAAAAACGGATACAACGGCGAGTCGTATTTCTTTTACGAAGGATTACGGAAGAAGGATGCTGCGCTGGCAAAGATGTTGCTGGAGACGTATTATCAGGAGCCTGCGGAGTTGCCGTTTTGACAATTAGATTCAATCCATGAAGAATTTCACTAACAATGATGCCGGCGATAAAAAGGGAATTGGTACAGGATTGTGAAAAATCCGATCAAATAGGCTGCTGATATAGTAGCTGTTTTGAATGAGCGCATATAGTTCCAGCATGATGGCAAAAATTCAGGTGACGGATAGTATTGTTAGGCTATTTGCTTTTAATAGGGATGTTGAGTGGTCGGTTTTTTGAAGGTCAGTAATTTTCATTTTCATTAAAAATAATTTTTCAGTTAATCAAAAAATATATGGATAACATCAAATTACGACTTTAAATTTTATTCGATTTTTTTCAAGTAATATGGATGAACATAAAAGTTGTGTAATCCAACGTATAGTTCAATAAGCTTCTTAACGTTCTTTAAACATTCTGTTGACAGTTTTCGATCAATGGACCATTTAACACCTTCATGAACGAAATCATTTCTTGCTTTTACTACTTGTGAAATAAAAGTATTTAATCTCCCATAATTCACATCATGTTCATTTGATAATTTTTTGATTGCTTCGTTCCATCTATCATTTGCTAATGATTTAAAAAGCTTATCTTGTTTCTGCGTATGGTATCTATTATCGGATAATAATCTTTTGCAAATGTTATCAGGTATATTTTGAGCCTCCAGTAACTCACTAATTAAATTGTCCATTAAAGTTTCTCTCAATGTACAAAATATAATTATTACTGAAATATCCTGAGAACTTTCACCTTCATATAATTTTTCCACACCTGAATCTAATTTAGCCGAATGGTATGAATCTTGAATTAAATCTATCAGTATATGAATACTAATTTTGAAATATAAGCTCCCGGCATTGCTAGCGTAACTACATGTGGGGCATAAAAATCCTCTTTTCATTCTCTCAATCTTCTTGTCCACAATTTTACAATTTGTGCATATTAGATGATTAGATACTAATGTACTCAATGATTGCTTAATTTCAGTGATATCCATTAAAAGTTCCTTTAAAATGATTCAATTCGATTAGAAAAAAAATAGATAATTTATAAAAAGATTATTGTCACTGTTTCAAATCACTAATCAATATTGTCAAAGTCCACCAAAATTCCCCATCAAAATCAATTTAGGTCCATTTAAATT
>CAYYMH010000056.1:0-26953 GCA_964472785.1 uncultured Cytophagia bacterium
CAGAGAACTGCTCTTTGGGTTCGTTAATTTTATCCCTGAATACGACAAGTAGCAAAACAATAATCAATAAAATCGCTAAAACATAGGGTGCATATTTTTTCATAAAAGTAACCTCCTAATCCTCTTGTTAGGATCAACGCAAATACAACAATTTTTTAGTTTTTTGGAATCCTGAAACAGACAACCTGTAAAAATAAATCCCACTGCTCACTCGTTCATTTTGAAAATTTTTACCATTTCAGGAGACCGTTTTTATACCGGGCATCTGTTTACTATCATCTATTTTATTTACAGGTTTGTCGAAACCATCATAAATTTCTAGTTTAAAAGTATTCCCTTCCTTCAATTAATAACTGATTTGTTTATTTAAATTTAAAATAACGGTTCAAAATATAAATAACATCGAAGGGGGTGCAATTCCGAGAAGTTGGTATTTTGGGAAATAAATAATAAAAATGTAAACTGCTGAAGCAGTTAATCAATTGATTTATCTTCTTTTAACACCTAGATAAATCTGGGTGTTAATTCAACCCTCCTGTTGAATGATCACCCCGATTCATAGGGGTGGAGTCGTTAAAAAACAGAATATTAGAAACCGTTTCAATGGTTTACCAACTTTATGGAATTGCTCCCTCGAAGGGTAGTAATTTTTCAGTAAATGAAATAAACCCCCTATCTGCAAACAATATAAAAACATGCTTTTCAACTCCGGTATGTTCCGACATTTCATTTTCGATATAAAGACTTGTCAGTTCGACATCATGATCATCTAATACAAGACTTCTAATCATCACATCGTCAGAAATTCGGGTTTAACATGTCAACCTCGAATGGCTGGACTGAAGGATATTTTATAAGCAATAATCTGTGCCTCGATTGTTCGTTTATTGCAATTCGACAATCCTTCAGTCACCATAATTCAGCATGTTGAACAGCGACCTTTTCCATTATACGAGATATTATGTTTTAAAGCCGCTTCGAACCCTGTTTCTCTTTTTGAGGGATCAATTTCAATATTGTCGGGCCAGATGTGAATCCGAGGCATTCTTAGTTTTAACTTTCCTTACCCTTTGTTGATATTTTAAGCGGTACATACGCCGGACAAAATCCAACAAAGCTGGTAATGAGAAATACTATTGCAATAATACCCAGAATAATTGCAGCCATCCCGGAAATCTGACCAGTGAAATAAAAAACCGCAATTAAAATAGCCAATATTGTTCGAATAATTCTGTCTGCTGTTCCCATATTTTTTTTCATTTGTCTTACTCTCCTTTAACTTTGTTAAATATTATTTTTGAAATTATTTAGAAATTTATTTCTCAATGACTTCAGCAATTCCAATCACACCACATGCCACCCGAGCACCGGCAGCTCCGGTCGGTTGAGTCTTAAAATCATCCTCGCCGGCGTGGATAATGACTGCCCGCCCGATTATCGAATTGGGTCCTCTGAAAGTTAAGAATTTATCCACACGTTCATATTGTGCCACTCCATTCTCGTTCGCTTCCAGATTTCCCAGATCACCAGCATGTCGGTCAAAATCATCTGGCGCGCCGTGCTGTTTATTTTTCGGATTAAAATGTCCACCTGCTGAAGTCGCGTCCGCAGCACTGCAATCACCTAATTCATGGATGTGGAAACCATGTTTTCCGGGCGTGAGTCCTTCAACATCAGCAACAATCTTTATCCCATTGGCACCTTGTGAAAAAGTGACTGTGCCAGACACCTGGTTTCCTTCAGTTGGATGTAACACAGCAATTGCTTTCACTACGTTATGGTAATCTAATTCACTGAATGTATCCGAAGTTTGACAGCTCATCACCAAAAGAAGAACTCCGGACAAAATGATCAGCATTGATTTTCCAATATAATTTGACATATTATCCTCCATTACATCTGATTGCACTACTTGAAATCCTCTCTGTATTATTAGATAGCTTAACCATTTAATGGATTCAAATATCGCAGCTCTTTTTCTTTATTTTTATGATTCATAAAAAATTTCACTCACTGAGCTGTTGTAATGAATCCGGTTGATGGTACGACTGATAATATCGGAGAGACAACGAATCTTAACGAATGGTTCGGATGAAAATTCTTTGGTTTGTGGGATGCTGTTGGTGACTACCATCTCTTTAAGATGATATTCTTCATGTAATTTTCGGAGGCGATTGAGCGCCTCACCAACACACAAATTATGGGAAATCCCTAAATATACTTCTTTGATATCTTTCTCCTTGACTAATTTTTGAATAACTGCAAAAACAGTTCCGCCGCTACTCACCATATCATCCAAAACAATAGCGATATTTTTTCCTTTAAAATTACCAATGATTTCAGTAGCGATTACTTCCTCCGGTTTGGGGCGATATTTTGAGGCAATGGCGCTGTTTATCTCGAGCGCTCTGCCAAAATGGGTTGCAAATTTGGACGCACCAACATCCGGTGCTACGGCGATGACATCATCCCGACCCTTGAAGCGACTAAATTCATCACTGAATAAAGTCAGCGGATCAAGTAAATTCAACGGTGTTCCACCATAAAAGCCATGAATCTGACTGCTGTGCGGATCCCAATTTATCAAGCGATCAATCCCCGCATCGATAGCCAAATCTGCCATCAACTTCGCAGTCGTGGGCTCCCTCATAAATTTAGTCGGCTTATCCTGCCTCGCATAAGCCAGGTATGGTAACACACCGGTAACATGCTTGGCGCCATGTTCCTTTAATGTTCTTGCTGCAATCACAAATGCCATATAATTTTCATCAATTGTCCGCTCTGATGTCGGATCAAAAATCGACTGAAAAAGAAACACATCATATCCGCCCACATGTTTTTCCAGCCTGACACAAGTTTCGGTATCAGTAAATTGATAATCAATATTATCCAAAAATAGGACATCTTCATCGCTGTCAGCCTGTTTTAGCAATTCTTGATACCGCTTAACCACCAAATTTGCTAATTTCGATCCGGATCGACAACTGGCGATTAACAGATGTCCTCGTGGGGACATCATTTTTCTGGACTGATTTTTCGCGAACCATTCTGGGGTGATAAAAAATTGCTTTTTGTCCTGACGGTATTCAACCATTTGAGCTAATTCTCCTCATTTAAAAAAAATAGTCCCTATGTTATTTTCTTGTAACTGTTCAGCCATTGAGTCACAGAGAACTCGGAGAAAAGATCAACAAAATTTAGTGCACAGATTTCTCTCATTTTGTGAATCAGGGTTTAGGATTAAATTTCAAACCCACATCATCACACAAAAATCTACAAATTGATTATTAAAATACTCTGCTCTCTGTGTCTCTTTGGCATTTTTTGTTGTCTGAAGGGTCACTTTCAAATATAATCGGTTATTTCAGACTCCCGATAATCGTTTTACAAAAAACAGGCAAGTCATCCGGCATTCTTGACGTAATGATGTTAGCATCATTTATCACTTCTTTATCATCCCAGTGTGCACCCGCGTTCACCAAATCATCCTTGATCGCGAAAAAGCTGGTTACTTTTTTGTCCCTGATCACATCAGCGGACGCTAACATCCAACCACCGTGGCAAATCGCGGCAATGACTTTTCCTGCCTGATCCATCTCCTTCACGAATTCAACCATTTTCGGTGAGCGGCGCATGTGATCCGGAGAATAGCCACCGGGGATGATCAACGCATCGTAATCCGAAGCTTGAACTTCATGGATCGCTTTGTCCGCTTTTGCAGTTAATCCGTGTTTTCCGGTATAAGTGTCTTTTTTTGGTCCAATCGATATAACCTCTGCGCCTTCTTCTCGCATTCTAATGTAAGGGTACCAAAATTCCAAATCCTCGAACAGATTAGCTACAAACACTGCTATTCTTTTCCCATTTAACGACATCTTTTATCTCTCCTCTTTAGTTCAAATTAATTTATTTTTTCGTGACATCCAGGTCTGCTTCGATAGATATCTCCACACCTTTAAGGGCTTGTGATACCGGACAGTCATTTTTTTCATTTTCTGCAAATTTTGCAAACTTATTTTCACTAATCCCTTGTACTATTCCTTTAGTTGCTAAGTGAATGCTTTTGATGCGAATTACAAAAATAAGCTGACCGTCCGGAAATAGTCTTCTTCTTTATTTCTCCACCACAGATGGGACATTTTTCTCCGGGCTTTCTGTGGTTGATCAGGAATGAATCTGGGAAATCTTCCGGGTTAACTTGCTTATCAATGGCTTTCTCAAATACATCATTCATTTTCTCAAAAATGGTTTTGAATTGATCTTCTGATAAATTGATGAGTTGAGTTTTCGGGTGAATTTCAGCGTGAAGCAGCTAACATTTTTCCTCATCCCCAACAACGAACATCGTCCCAATTTTTCTGCCCTCTCTCCCCTCTCTAAAAATTTCGATGGCAAGTTCAATCACATGGCGAAGTACTTTCGGACACACGTGCCGGTCTTCGCTACAAATTTCATCCAGCCGCATCGAGAATCGATTGGCTGACATCGATTGGGTTTTTGAAGTATTTTTTTTATTCTCATTTTCCATTGTCATTTCCCGTTCTATTCTTTTTTTTATTTTGTTGGTTATCTATCAAGTTTTTCCATTCGATATCTTTATCATACCCCATCTGTTTGGCGAAATTTTCAGTAAGCTGCTGTTCCAAATCCTTTCTCAATTCTGCTTTGGAACTTTCCAGTGGGATGTAGCCACCGGCGATCATATCATGTCCACCCACTTTTTCTTTATCCTTTACCAAATTTTTGACTAATTTTCCAGCATTATTTTTTGGATTCGATGTACGAACCGCTAAAAACAACCGCCCTTTAAAAAATCCGGTGCATAGCGTCCAACCGATTCGATCATGTCTCAATAAAAAATCAGCCATTTCACCAACGAACTCTGCCGCCGGGATAGGCCCTAAATGGGCACAGATTAAATTTTGATAGTAAAGCGTATTTTTTAAAGTCTTTTCCAATGTTACATAATATGAATTGGGTAATTTTGGAAATATAATTTCTGCCAGTTTGCGAATACTGGATCTGATGTAAACGTGCAAATACGCCTCGATGTCTCGCCGGCATGCTTCTCTGCCCAAATTTTGTGTCTCCGAACTGATTGCATAGGATAATGCAGTGGCTATATCAGCCGGAATTGTAATTTTACTTTCCTTTAAAAGATCGACAATTATTGTGGCGGTCACCCCAATATCCGGTTCAATAATTACCAGATCGTTTTTTAAATTCTGTTGTGGCGGATGGTGATCGATGATAATTTGACATGTTACACCATCTGGCAGCGAATTATTCCCAAAACCGGGTTGCGTATCGACCAGCGCTATTCGATCGTATTTATCAAAATGAATTTTTCCGATCTGTTTCAACGGTATTTTTAACTTGCGCACCATGGTCTGATTTTCGGCGCGACCGATATTGCCGCCATAAGTGATGCTGACCTGTTTTTCGTTTCGTTTTTCGATCAAATATTTCAGCGCCATTGCCGATGCAAGCGCATCCGGATCCGGATTATTGTGAACAATAATTAACAGATGCTCACTATCTTTCATAATTTCATCAAGTCGCTCCAATTCCTTTGCATAATCGATCATTTTGTTTTTGCTGTTCAACAGTCGCCTCGAAAGTTTTGTGTTAATTCCTCGTAAAATAGTTTGATTTTGTAAGTTTATACTCTCACTCGCTCTAATAAGTAACTTTTGCTTAAAGTATCAGAAGTAATATGTTCTGCCTGATTTTTGGGCAACAGTTCAATTCCAGCGAATAAATACGATAAATAAATCATCTTCGAACACCAAATTTTATTTTTATTTCCTTCCGATACTGGTTTCTTCAATCTGAATAAATTCATCATCAAATTTTTTACCAAACCTGCTCGATCCAACCGATGTTTCTGCCATTTGAATGCTGCAGTAACGATGGCATCTCTCATCGAATCATCGATTTTTTTTATACGATAGACACTGTAAATATCCGGGCGATAAATTTTTCTCGGCACTCGGGTCACAATCACACCAAAGCGATCTGTTGTGTGAATGATTTTTCCGTTTCCGATGTAAAGCATGCTGTGGGTATAGTGAGATTTTAACAACACCCGATAGAACAAGGAAATAAAAGTCAACCTTCTCGTTAGCGGTGATGCCAGAATAATATCGCCTTTTTTAAGCTGAGAAATAGCCGCCTGGCGTCTGACTTTTCCGGTAAATATCCGGAAAAACCGAACCGCCTTATAGAATAGTATTTCCAAAAAAGAGCGGATATGGAATAATAACCGGTTAAAATCAAAACGTCTTTTTCGCCTGAACCTGAATTTCATCACTTTCGTACTTTTTATTGAACTTGGAAAATATAATGTAATCCAAATATTTCTTTCTAATTTGCGTTAAAAACCCATTAAGCTTTAATTGTCTTTGTATCCAAATCAACTTTCAGTGACAGAAAATTCAACATATCTTTCAAAGTGATGATGCCAACTAACTTATTATTTTCAACAACCATAAGTCGGCTAATATCGGAATTTTTCATTTTTGTAAATACCTCAACCGCATCAGCGTCCGGTGATATTGAATTATCATCGGTGCAATTGTTGGCAATATCTCCCACGGTTTTTTCTTCGTATTGATCATCAGGAACTTCTTTCAACTCTTTTGTCGTCACACAGCCGATTACTTTGGAGTCCTTAACCACAGGGAACATCTTAAAATGATATTTATAAATGTAATCTTTCAACAATTCATTCAAGCTGACTGACGGCTCCACTTTAACCGGATCAGTCTTCATAAAATCTGAAACAGATTCACCTTCAAGTGCTCTGCGCATCAACAACTGATTATAAGACATTTTGGACGCGAATCGAATGAACATTCCGATCATCACCCACCAAATGCCGCTGATAAAATTCGTGAACAAAAAATTAATTACACCTAATACAATTAATACAGTACCAAAAGTGGAGCCGATGTTCGATGAAATTTCTGTTGCACGTTTCAGATTGTTCTTCCACGCCCATAAAGCCGAACGCAGCACTCTGCCACCGTCCAGCGGAAATGCCGGAATCAGATTGAATCCTGCTAACACCAAATTGATCAGCGCAAGATAACCGATCACAGCGTGTGCCGGTTCAGACCACAACACTCCTTTTGTGACTGCATTGAAACCGAGAAGTACCACGCCAATAGCAATACTTGCAAGCGGTCCGGCGATCGCCATGAAAAATTCCGCTTTTGCGCTGGGTGGTTCTTCATTCATCTGGGCGACGCCACCAAAAATAAAAAGTGTAATGCCTTTGATTGGCAATCCATATTTTCTGGCAATCAATGAGTGTGAGAGTTCGTGCAATATTATGGAAATAAACAATCCGATTGCACCGGCAACTCCCATCCACCAGTACGTCATTTCAGACAAATCTTCGTACTGACTTGGGAAAAATCCTTTTGCTAATGACCACGTAATCAACACGGCAATGATAAACCAGCTCGGATTGATATTCACTTCAAAACCAAACAGCCGAAAAATTTTATAACTCTTACCAAACATTTCTTTCTCCTGTTTATAGGATAAGTAGTGGTCAAAGTTCTATACATTATTTTATGATTCAGATGACAGAAACCTCATGAATACTGGTTTCATACAATTTCCCCCCCACAAACAATTTCTCTCCCCCCAATTTTGCTATCCGGCAACGCATGGGAAAGGCTGAAATCGCCTTCCACACTGCGTTTTCCGGTTTTTGTTTAGTGGGGTAATTTTCATTTTTTCATAAAACTTTTGACACTACCATAGGATAAAATTAATCTCTAAATCCAATACTTCGGTCTGCCATAAAAATCGTAAAGTTTCACTTCATATTCCCGATTGATCGGTTCTTTAGGATCAAATTCCGGACTATTTTTAATATTTTCTTGCGTCAAATCGACAACCACTTTTGATTCGCCCCAGTCCACTCGCTCGATCCATTCGGGTGACACAAGCACTTTTCTGCCACCGGGCAGAAAATGCAACCATTTTCTGGTATCGATTACCATATATCGGAATACCCAGGTATCGTCTTCAACAACAAAATCCTCAACATGTCCGATTTCACCATCGAGCGCTTCGATTTCATAATCAATCACTTCGCGCGCACTTCGCAAATTTGGCTCATAATCGTTTCGCTCTTTCTGCTTCTGCTCCTTTGTTTTTTCCGCTTCCTTTGCGCCTTTATCCATTTCTATCGGTGGCATGCTGGGCATGGTTGCTCCGTTTCCTGTCCAATACATGGGCCATTGATAATATTTCGCTAACTGCATCTCCATCTGCCGGGATATCGGTTTTGCTTTTTCAATTGGTGGGCTATTTTCAATTTGCTCTTTTGTCAAATCCACCGGCAAATCTTTGGTTTCCCATTCCGGCTGGCCGAGACTCATCGGTGAAATAAGCACTAACCGACCGGGCAGCCATTTACCTGTACTGACGACTAAATACCGTGTGTACCAGAAATGATCGTCAAAATAGAAGTCATGCACCTTTCCGATTTCCCCGTCAATCGCCAATAGTCGATAACCCTGTAAATCTTTTAAACTTCTTAACATGATATACCTCCTGTGAAAATGATTCATCACTTTTTAAATACAAAAAACGAACATATAATGCAATTATCAGCTAAAACAACATCACATCACTTATTTAAAAACTCTGATTGCACTTTCCAGCGATTTTCTCAACTCTGACCAGCTATTTTCAACTCCGGATTTTATTTCATCCCACGCTTCTTCGCTGGCATTTTTCAATTCATCGAATTTCGCTTGTGCTTGCTCTCTCTTTGCTTTCAATTCATCCAGATTTTGCTGATATTTTGTTTTGGTCTCCGCTCGTGCGTTCTTTGTCTTTTCCTCAAGTTTCTCAATCTCGTTATCCCATTTTTTTAATTGTTCTGCTAACTGATCAATAAATTCTTTGCGATTCATAACACATCTCCTTAAAGTTAAATGATTAAATACTAACTGTTAATTTTTAAATAAATTACAAATATCGGATCAATATCCCGAGAATGAGGAAAATGATCAATAACCCAAACAAAGACCACAATACCGAAACGATGTCTTCCTCTTCTCCCTCGATAACCTTTTTGGATTTTATAAAACGGACCCGATATCTTTTTGGTGTTTCCACTAAAGATATTAGCAGCGCAAAAATAATCCCGGCGATGAGAAACGGTAACCAGTAAATATTCCAGATCGTCGTTCCCATCGGCATCAACCAAATACCGCCTGCCCAAGTGCCTAAAAATACCAAAAGAAAAAAGATGAACACTGACCATGGACCTGTCCGTCGAAAAATAAATACAAAGATCGAAGTGATCAGCGTGGCGACAATAAGTGCGAAAAGGAAATGAAAAATGATCATTTTCTTTCTCCTTCAATTAATGTTATCAATAAAATCTTTTGAAAAATATAAAACTAAAATTAGTGACCCAATAGAATTAAGCAAAAACTTCGGACAACTTTTTTTTAATTTCCTGAAACTCGTGATTGATAATAAAAATATTCTTCTGCTTCATAACCACATCCATACCCTCGAAAAATCCGTCAATGATGATGATGGGTAATTCCGGATAAAAATCCCGGATCGTGAGTATGGATTCGAGCACATCCACCTCCACAGAATTATGGTCAATCAACGCTGCAAAATAAGAATGATGACGCATTATTTTAATAATATCGTTAATGTTGTTACGCACATAAATGGTGTAACCCAAATTGAATAAATCATCGACCAAATCACTTTTTTCATCGTTCGATAACAAAAGCAAAGACATCGCCTGACTCATGATGCAAACCTACTACTGTTTGTGATTAAAATTTACTATTTACCATTACCATAGTTACACGCAATTCCTGTACCATCACATTAATAATACATTATAAGTAACTATTTATGATAGAATTATAAATTATATCATCAGTTGCGTATTGGGAAATTATTTAAAAATATTGAATAAATTAATGGATGTGTGAATATTCAGTACAGAATAATCTAATCTACTAAAACAAGGTGTGAAATATTTGTACAAGTTCAGCGTTTTAAATTCTATTTAAATTTATTATATATTTTTAAGTCTATAAAATTCAATAAATAAAGCAGGAATGATGATAGGTGTGCATAAATAATCACTTGTAAAGGATGTACTATTTTTTCACTCAATGAATATCATGTTTGTCCAATTTATTGTAAAGCGCTCTTCTGCTGATGCCGAGAAGTTTCGCCGCCTCTGTTCGGTTATTATTTGATGCTTCCAAAGCCTGCAATATCATCTCTTTCTCGACCTCCTTCAGTGGAGTCCCGATAGTAAAAGTCACTTTCGAACGTTCAACAGAAACATGTCTGAACCGCATCGGGAGGTGTTTGGTTAACAACTGATTTCCTTCACAGACAAGCATGGCTCGCTGCACGACATTTTTAAGCTCGCGCACGTTCCCGGGCCAATCATAATTTTGGAGTGATTTGATAAAATCGGGTGAGATTTTGATGATATGTTTATTAAATGATCGATTGAAATTTTTTACAAATTCCTGAACTAACAAGGGGATATCGTTCAAGCACTCTCGGAGATTGGGCATCCAAATCTTAAAAACATTAAGCCGGTAATATAAATCCTTTCGAAATTGCCCTTCTTGTACCATCTGCCTCAAATCCTGATTCGAAGCTGCGATGATGCGCACATTACTTTTAATCGGTATCTTTCCGCCCAAGCGAAAAAATTCTTTTTGCTCGATCAGGCGTAACAGGCTGACTTGAACTTTTTCGTTTATCGACTCAATTTCGTCCAAAAAAACCGTTCCGTTTTGTCCACGTTCAAAAATACCCTGCCTTCGGCTCGCGGCTCCGGTAAATGATCCCTTTTCATGTCCGAACAACTCGCTGGCTACTAATTCAGACGGAATCGCTCCTAAATTAATCGGCAGATAGGGTCCGTCAACTCGCTTGCCCAACTGATGGATCAATTTCGATGCCAAATCCTTACCTGTGCCGGTTTCACCCAATAGTAAAATATGGACATCGCTTTGCCCCGCCTTTTCAATCAAATTGTACACCTGCTGAAATTTTTCCGAGCGACCCACCAGGCTGCCCATTCTGTCTCGATCTGTACTGCTGCATGAAGATAGCAGGACATTTTCAGACGCTGGATTATCCTCAATCGCGGATTGAACTAACAATCGTAGCTCCTCATCACGGATGGGTAACTTCGAATACTGGAATTTACCAATTTTCACTGCTTTCATGGCAAATTCGATATTCTCCGGCTCCACCAGGAAAATAACATCAGCTTGCGGATTGGATAATGAAAAATGCTTCAATAATTCGAAAAACTTACGCGGAGCTTTTTGTCCGATAGAAATTTCAATCAATATAACCCGGATCAGGTCATCTCTTTTGTAATCATCCAATTTGTCAATCTGATTTTCGAAAATCAACCGAAACTTCGATGATTGCAATGTTTTTTTTACCCGGTTTAAAATTTCATTATTTTCAATAAAGCATAAGATAATTTGTTCTGCTGCTTTGTTCAAATTTGTTCCTTTTTATAATGAAAATCAATATGGTAGTAAAAAACAATGTTGCTTCATGGGGCTATATCAAAAGTGGCGTTTTCTGTCATTCCCTTGAAACTACGGAACATTTCCGGTATGACATTTCAACCTGGATGAGAGTTTTCGATACAGCCCCACTCAAAAATTTATCAATAAATTTTAACTATCGGTTCAGTTTAACTAACTCGTCGAACAAATCCTGTTGCGTCTCAATTTTCTCCTGATTACCGTACACGCAATATACCTTTTGTTCCAACACATCGGCAACTAATTTCTTCATCGCACGGATATCTTCCGGCGTTGTTGAAAGTACAGCATTACGGTCACGCTGCAATTGTTGCTGACTCACTTTTTCAAAGTAATACCGAACAGCGGCATCCCCCTCGCTTGATGGTGTCAGCGGTCTGTCCAATCGAGCGACCGTTCCGATGATAAAACGTGTCATCTCCGTGTCCGTCGCTTTAAAATCGTTCAAGTACTCCGGTGTATTGCGATAATTTTCGATAGTCTCTTTCAAATTCGGATCACGGTATGAGGCAAAATAAACCATGCCATTCGGCGAAAACGAACTGAAGCCACCGTAAGCACCGCCAATGACACGGATTTGATTTTGTAAATAATCCCGAGACAGAATCTGGTTGAGCACGTGCATTTTTCCATCCCACTGGTAACCTAACTTTTTGAAATCGTATCCCTGCAAAACATACTGTACTTTAGAAGCAGTCAGAATACCTTCGTTTTTTGGTTTGAGATTAAATGTCCAGTTTTTTACCCCAACTTCATGCCCCGGTAAATCTTTGGCAAATGTCTTTAGTCCGTCAGAAAAAACCGGCATATCTGATTCCGAACACGTCACCCCGACGATCAGGTTATTTTTTGCAAACAACAGCGTTGCAGCCTTCGTCAGATTATCACTAATTTCCGCTGACTTTTCATCGAAATTGTTAACAAGATCAGTAATAAACCAGTAGTAATCCAATCCGCCAGTCAGTTCGTTAAATGCACCCTCATTGCGGAGGTAAGACGCCAGCCGCATCATGGTATAGCCGAATCCGTTTTGTTTGACCCGCGAATCGAGACGCGACTGGTGGCGCGTAAGCACAGCTTTTAAACGCTCCTGATCTGAATAAATAGTGCGTTTAACAACTTCACCGGTCAACTCAAACATTTTATCCACTTTGTCTTTCATCGCTTTTGATGACACGACAAATTTTGAAATGAGATTGTCATCGCTGTGATTTTCCAGATAGGTGCTCAAATATGTGCCAAAGCTTCCCGTATGAATTTTCAGCGCTTTGTCTAAATCACCGTAACTGTAATTTTCCGTGTTCAAACTGGCTAACACTTCAGCCAACAGCGCCGAATATGGAATGAGTTCTTCGGGAAGCACCCGCGTATCAAAAAACAGTTTCATGTAAACCACGTCGTTGGTAAAGGTGTCGTAATGCAACGTCGGAAGATCGGCAACCTGTTTTTCGTCCACCTCGTAGTACTGCGCCTTGGGATCGATATCCTTTAAATCCAGCAAAGGGATAGTTGCCAGCGCTTCCGGAGAATCTTCGCGTTTCTGATAAGCAATTAATTCCTGCGTTTCCTCGACCAATGACTTTAGCTCCTCTTCGCTTAACTTTTTCTTATATTCTTCCAACTCTGCAGTAATTTTCTGATTATTTTCTTTTTCCAAACCAGGCTTTGGTTCGAGTACAAGCGCCAATGAATGAGGATTGTCAATTAAATATTTTTCAATAATCGATTCCAAATACTCTGTTTTAAGCGCTTTTTTCACCTCTGCCAGAGGCTTTTCATATTCCAGACTCAACCAGGGATCAGCAGCGAACAGCCAGCCGGTGAGTGCCTGAAAATTGTAATTCAATCCTTTTTGGGATGTGTTTCCTTCGCGCAAACGGAATTCCATCCGATTGATGGTGCCCTCCACTGCTTCTTTGTCCAGTCCTTTTTCAACCGTTTTTTTGAGCGTTTCAAACACAATATCTTTGAATTTCTCTTTATCCTCGGCATTGGCGTTTTGGACCGTAATCTGGAAAACATTCTGCTTAATATCGTCAACAGAAGCGCGGACTTCCCGACCGACGCCAGCTTCCTGCAATGCCAGCCGAATCGGAGCGGATTCCTGATTAACCAGCACATCTGTCAACACTTGTAACGCCATCACCAGTGCCTGATCCGTATTTTGACCAGCAACAAGACTCAGTGCCAGATAGGTTTGATTTTCTGTCTCGCCATCTTCAGGAACCGGATAGTAAGCCGTGACTTCTTTCATTTCATCAAACGGCTCTTGCAACTGAAATTCCGCTTTCACTTTTGTATCTTCGAAATTGGACAGATATTTTTGATCGATAAACTCCAGTTCCTCTGCCAAATCCGCATCACCATAGAGAAAAATGTAGCTGTTTGAGGGATGATAATAGGTGCGGTGAAAATTCAGGAAATTCTTATACGTCAATTCCGGAATGGCTGCCGGATAACCGCCGGAAGAATATTTAAACGCATTGTCCGGAAACAGGTGCCTGTAAATCTGGAAATTCAGTTCGCGGGTGGGACTGGAAAATGCGCCTTTCATCTCATTGTAAACCACCCCCTTATAAACAACAGGGCTGTCCATGTCAGTCAATTCGCGGTGCCAGCCTTCCTGTTTAAAAATGCGCGGATCGTCGTAAATCAGGGGATAAAGCACCGCATCCAGATAGACGTGCATCAGATTAAAATAATCCTTGTTGTTCATACTGGCAACCGGATAAATCGTCATATAGCTGCCGGTCATCGCGTTGAGAAACGTATTTAACGAACCTTTTGCCAGCACATCAAATGGGCTCTTTACCGGGAAATTCTTGGACCCGTTTAACACAGAATGTTCCATGATGTGCGGCGTGCCGCAATCGGATTGGGGCACCGTTTTGAAGGCAATACTGAACGTCTTGTTCGGATCGTCCGCTGGTATTTTCAGTAAACGGGCGCCGCTTTGTTCATGCTTAAACAGCAGACACTCTGCGTTGACCTCTTTGACAAATCGCTTTTCCTGCAATTTGAAACCGTGGTAGGTTTTGCCTATTTTGAAATCAGCCGTGAGAGATGTTGAGAAAATCAAAACAAACAAAATAAGCAAACATGGACACACTTTGGATAAAGGCATTTTCTCCTCCAAATTTGGTTGGTATTGTTTTAAGTAAGAATTGTATCCTCTCAATATTCTATGGTAATGAAACCTTCAAGCAGACAATGTCATTCCTGCGAATGCAGGAATCTCCTGTGTGCAAAGGAGATTCCTGATCTACGCTTCGCTCCGTCAGGAATGACAGCGCTTTGTTACCCTTATCTATTGAGTGGATACTAAAAATTGTCGCTAATATAATAGGGATTTTTGAGTTAAGATGCAATAAATTTTTGATTTGGGAGAAGAATTCGTTTAAAAAAAAACAAACACTTTCAGCATTGAAATAATCGTTATCCAAATCTTATGACCAGACATTTTTTTTTGCCACGGATTAACACGGATTTTCACAGATACTATACTTGATTTAAAGAATTTTCTGAAATGAATAATTTAAAATCCGTGTTTATCTGTGGAAATCTGTGGCAATAAATCTAATCTTAAAAAGCGTCTGACAGACGAATCCAAAAAAAAGCTAACCCAACACCTAAAATGTGAGATGCTGAATTAGCTTTTAATTTCAGAGCATTTTCAATTTCGATTTATTTAGCAAAGAAATATATCTTTGTGTGCCATTTGCTGGTATCCGGTTCTGCAGTCGGGTCGGTGAGATATTCTTCGATAACCGGTTCTTTCTGCTCGAGTTCATTTTGTGAGAAGTAGTAATCCAATGCCCAATAGGGACCGTAAATATCTTCGTAAGCGCCGAAATAATCAACGGTATACGCTGTTTGAGTCGGTACCGTAATTGTCACGACATCACCAGCATTGACTTCACCCTTTATCGGAACGCTTGCTGCGACATCGGAAACTCCGGTAAGTTCATCCCACTCAAAATATAATGCAGCAGGCGGACCGGTCATTCGGGCGCCGATCTTCCGCATCGCCTGATCGATCTTGGGATAGGACTCAGCGAAAAAGTCCTGCAGATCGGGCATTGCCACTTCTTGCTGAATAGCAGCGTAATTTCGAGAATCGAATTCCTCCTGATTAATTTCATAGGAATTCACTGCTTCAGCTTTTTGTTCGCTGATATCTTTCAGCATGTCCAATCCCCGCTCGAAATCTGCCCCCAGCATTTTATCCATATTCATAAATAGTAGCATGATGTTCCAGGGGAACGGTGTTTCACCGTGCATTCCCCAGAGAACTTGTGTACCGCTGTCTGTATCAGCAACCCGATTGTAACCTTCGGAAACGCTCTCCATCGGTTCGATAAAATGCATTTGATAGGTGATTTCCTCGTTTTCTTTTACACCAGTATTGACCAGTTCTCCTTTACCGGTAATTTTAGGCTCGCCTTCCCATTTGTAAATCGCGCCTTCTTCCCCATCCGTGCCTTCGATGGTGACTTGCATTGTCGAATCCTTTTCTGCCCAGGGAGACCAGGCATGCCAGTTTCTCCAATATTGCATCTGGTCAAATACCAGTGGTTTCGGTGCATCAATCGTGATCGACCGTTCAACTGTGTAGTCCTTAGGCGCGACCAATCCTAAAATGACAATGATGACAATTAGAATTAAAATAATAATCCCGACAATTTTCAGTACTTTCATAGTGACCTCCGTTTTTTAAAAAATCATGAAATGAGTGCATTGATTTAAAAACCATGTTAATTTACTGTTAAATAATGTAAATGTCAAGATAAATCCTCAATCAACCTTTGATTCCGTTATCGTGTCATCCCAGAAATGAAATTTCAGAATTCTTAAATCGACGGTTGGCATTATGAAACAAATTTATCAAAAAATTGTTAAAGCTGTTGTTAATAAAATCTTTATTCTATCAAATCCATTTCACCTACCAGATATTGAGAAAGCACTTTTATTATGAAAAAATTCCTGTCTATATTTTGGAATATCATCAAAAAATCTTTCCGGGATTGGAAAAAGCACAAAGCCAATCTGTTAGCTGCTGCATTGGCATATTATACACTATTTTCACTTGCCCCTATTTTGCTTATCACAATTTTCGTTGCCGGAACAATTATCGGCGAAGATACCGTCAAACATGAAATCATTCTCAAAATCAGAAACACGATCGGTTTTGACAGCGCAGAGGCAGTAAAGATTTTGATCGATCGCATCCGCCAGCCGATTCAGGGGATATTCACTTCAATCCTTGGCGCGCTGATTTTATTTTATGCATCGACCAATGTGTTTAACAATTTAAAACGAGCGTTAAATCTGATCTGGGGCATTGAGATTAAAAATCGTCATTGGCTGTTGGAACAATTTTTTAACCGAATTTGGTCATTCGTGATGATTTTGATCCTCGGATTTCTGCTCATGGTTTCAGTTATATTTGATGCCGGACTTGTTAGTTTCGGAGACTTTGTTAATCAATACATCTCTAATAAAACATTGATCTATTTCGGGCAGGCAATAAATTTCGTATTTGCCGTTGTTCTGGTAACGCTCATTTTTGCTGCAATTTTCAAAATTCTGCCGGACGCAAAAGTCGCCTGGCACGACGTTTGGCTCGGCGCTGTTTTAACATCTTTTCTATTTAACATTGGTAAATTTCTCATCGCGATTTATCTCGGAAATAGTCAGATCAACACCTTGTTCGGCGGCGCCAGTTCATTTATCGTTATTATGATCTGGGTGTACTATTCATCTCAGGTTTTACTGCTTGGCGCGGAGTTTACGCAACACTATGCCTATGAATGCGGATCGTATAGTCAAAACAAGCAGCAATGTTGACGTAATTTGGTGCAGTTCCGGTTCAGATTGTTGTCCTTCTCACACGCTAAAATATTAGATTTCGTTATTTTTAATAATATGGTTTAGGTTTGAAAAAAACATTGACCTCGAAAGGAAAATACATGGATAAAAATCAAAAGACTGATACTTTTGACCGCGTAATTGATCTCACAGGTGAATGGACTTTTTATGAAAATCAAGCAGATAATCCAGAAAAATATCCGGCAAAGGTTCCCGGATGTGTTCATCAGGATTTAATGCAAAACACACTTATCCCGGATCCTTTTTACCGCGACAATGAGAAAAAAGTACAATGGGTAGGTGAACGCGACTGGTGCTTTGAGAGGGAATTTAAAATCAATGATACTCAATTAAATAATAGTAGTTTTACCCTGATCTGTGAGGGTTTGGACACTTATGCCAAAATTTATTTAAACAGACACGAAGTCGGCGCCACCGAAAATATGTTTCGCCGCTACGATTTTCCTGTTCAACATCTTCTCAAACCGGGAACCAATAAAATTCAAATTTTCTTTACGTCACCGTTCAAAAAAGTGGCGGAACAAGTCCCTGCAACGAAGCGGACCTTGCCCAGCGCCAATGAACCTGATTTACCTACTGCACCATACGTGCGAAAAGCACCCTATCACTTTGGCTGGGACTGGGGACCGCGATTAGTCACAATGGGCATCTGGAAATCGATCTATTTGGAAGATCAACAATTTACAAAAATAAACCAGCTTCATGTTCACCAATCTTTCAAAAAACAAAAAAAGGAAATCACCCAAGTAGTTCTGGATATTCGCTGTGAAATAAAACATCCTCCAAACTGCGTCCAAAATCTGACTGCTGAAATTGTTTTAACCCAAAAGGAAAATCAAATCTCCCGAACTGAATATTCACTTTCAGCAGCAGAGACTGAACTCACCACCTCGATAAAAATTGATCAACCGGGGCTGTGGTGGCCTAACGGTTACGGGAAGCAATCTTTTTACACCGTTACAATAAAACTTTTTCAGGACGAATTAGCTATCGATCGAGTCACCAAACGAGTCGGAATCCGCGAACTTATTTTAAACCAAAAAGAGGACAAATGGGGGCATGCGTTCGAATTTATTGTCAACGGCGTGCCGATCTTTATCAAAGGCGCCAATTGGATTCCTGTGGACAATTTTTTACCGCGAATAACGCGGGAACGCTACGAACAACTGATTCGTTCCTCGGCTCAAGCCAACATGAACATGCTCCGCGTCTGGGGCGGCGGAATTTACGAAGCCGATGCATTCTATGATTTGTGCGATGAATACGGTATGTTAATCTGGCAGGATTTTATGTTTTCCTGCGCTCAATATCCGGTGGATGAACCATTTCTGGAGAATGTGCGCGAAGAAATGAAGCAGGCAATTCTTCGGCTGAAGCATCATCCCTGTCTCGCGCTCTGGTGCGGAAACAATGAAATCGAATGGGGTTGGGAGAGTAAACTACCGCCGCAGTTGTTCAAAGATTATCTTAAATTGTTTTATCAGGAAATCCCGGACTTGGTGAAACAATACGATCCGGACACAAACTACTGGTCAAGTTCACCTGCGGGCACAAATCTGATGGACGCTAACGATCAAAACTCCGGCGACATGCACTGCTGGGACGTGTGGCATGGTCACAAACCCTTTACCTATTTTAAAGAAATTCACCCGCGGTTTTTGAGCGAATTCGGTTTTCAGTCGTTTCCGTTAATCAATTATATCAACAAATTTACAAAACCGGAAGAGCAAAATATCTCGCATCCGGTGATGGAGGTTCATCAAAAATGCGTTGGCGGTAATAAAAATATTGTGCAATACATGCTGGATCATTACCGGATGCCAAAGGATTTCGAATCGTTTGTCTGGATCAGCCAACTGCTTCAGGCAGAGGGGATCAAAGTGGGCGTTGAACACATCCGCAGTATCCGTCCGCGCTGCATGGGTAGCTTGTACTGGCAATTGAATGACTGCTGGCCTGTGGCTTCCTGGGCGAGCATTGATTATGAAGGAACCTGGAAGGCACTGAACTATTACGCGAAACGGTTTTATGCGCCCGTGCTGATTTATCCCAATCAGGCGAAAAATCGAATCGAATTAAATGTCATTTCGGATCGCAAACAATCTTTCAAAGGTCAAGTGAATTGGCAGATTATGGATTTGGAAGGAAATACACTTGAATCACAGCAACACGAAAACGTTGAAGTCGTGCCGCTGAGCTCCACTTTCATCGAGACCATTGATCTGCTTCAATTATCAGCTAAACTGAATAAACTTTCTCATTTTTTCCATTGCTGGATCAATGATGGTGATAATTTACTTTCATCCAATATTGTCCATTTCGTTCCGTTAAAACAGATCGAGTTACCGGAACCGAAAATTGAAATTAATTGGCAAGAACAAGAAGATCATTTTTTGATCAAATTGAAAAGTGATGTATTGGTAAAACATACCTATTTAGAATTGGAGGGAATTGAGCAACGATTCTCGGACAATTTTTTTGATATGATTCCGAACCAGGAAAAAGTGGTTGAAGTGACAAAACCTACAAGGCATTCAATGGAGAATTTAAACTCGCTGTTGAAAATTACGCATTTGGGTTTGACGTATTGACTTAGACCTAATATATTCATGTGAAGGACAATTGTTTCTTTTTAATCTTTTTAAAATTACAACAGTGAATGTATTAAAACAAAGATCACAAAGCTTAAATATCAAATATTTAAAACCTTGTGATCTTCGTGAACTTCGTGGTAAAACAATATTTTTAAAGTCGAGTTAACTTAAATCGCCATCACTCTTCATGAAACACCTCAGCAGAAAATATCCTGATCGTCGTGTCTTCTTTTTTCCATGAATCTCGCGGCAAACCGGCTTTTTGGCAGGTATGTTCCAAAAACGTCTCCCGATCCCAGCCGTACTCCGTGGCAACTTGCGGGAGCAGAAGACCACTGTTCATCCCCCGCTCGATAATAATGCCATGTTTCCCAACCTCGATCTCCTCGACATTCTCGATTTCTTTAATCGGACTTAACACTGAAATCTCAATTTCCAGATCATCGAATTCGTCCTTGACCAGCGGCGGAAACCGCGGATCACGGAACGCGGCTGCCTGCGCCATGTCGATGATAGTCTCTTCCAGCGGCTTGAATGCTTTGACGTATCCGATACAACCGCGCAGCATATTATTTTTATTTAATGTCACAAAAGCGCCGCGCTTTTCTTTAAACACCGGAAATTTATATTGCGGTTCAGGTGGTTTTTTATCATCCAGCACCAAACGTATCGTTTTGCGCGCTAACTCCAGTAATGCTTTCTTCTCTTCATTTTTAAGACCGCTTTCCGAATCAGATTTTTTTTCAGTTTCTTTTTCGGAATTTTTGTAAACTGCCACAGCTCCATAGCCGACAACATAACCGCCGCGGGATCCGGTGACATCGTTCGAGTTTGTCTGAAAAATAATCTCCGCTTTATTGGCACCCATTTTCATCGCGACCATTTCTGCCACAACGATACCACCTGCACCACAGGCCATCAATTCCTGTTTTTGAAATCCCGCGCACAATTTTTCCGGTTCCAGTTCAGTCACTAATTTGAGGGTTTTATTGTCGATAGTTTTGCATTCCTTATAAGAATGCCCATGATATAAATCACTGCTGGCAACTATCAGCACATTTTTATCCTTGACTGCACTATAGATTGCATTGGCGAGCTTCTGACAATTTTCCCACGAATAGTCCCACAACACAATGGGGACAATTTTTAAATCGGGTAGAGCAACCTGCAGAAACGGCAATTGAATTTCCAGTGAGTGTTCGTCGCGATGCCCTTCCATAGTAAATCGAACCGTCTCGTCATAATCGATGATCGCATCGGCGATTTGTTTCTCGACCGGCACCACGCCCAACGGTGTTTCATAACCATCCTTGTTATAAACCGAAGCGCCATAAAACGCTTCATGGTGGCTGGGAGCAAGCACGATTACCGCGTCATATTGTTTGCCCATAATTTGTTTGTAGGCATGGGCTGCCGTAAGACCGGAATAGGCGTAGCCCGCGTGGGGAGAAATTAACGCCAGAATTTCACCGTCGATGTCCGCTAATTTGGCGTTTTCCAGATAACGATTGATCTCCTGACGCAGCTTGTCCGGATTATCTGAGTACCAGCTTCCGGCGACCACTGCTTTTCGAATTTCTTGTTCATTCATAGCTTTTTTTTCAACCTCCTCATTCGGTTGAGCATTGCAATTTAGCAGGAATAGAAAAGAAAATACACACATGAATACAATGATTTTTGAACGCTCCATTTTTATTCCTCTGATAGTTTAGTGCCAGACCCCCGGTATTTTTTGACCACAATTTTTACATTTTCCGCCTTTGTCGATATTCATTTGCAAAATTTGATAGCCGATTCTTTTAATCGCGACTTGCTGGCAGCTTGGACAGAACGTACTTTCGCCTTCATGCCCGGGAACATTACCCACATAAGCATAATTCAATCCAGCTTCCATTGCGATTTCCCGGGCTGTGACAAGCGTGGTAACCGGTGTGGGCGGCAAATTTTTCAACCGATACACCGGATAAAATCTCGAAAAATGGATCGGGATGTCCGGCCCGAGTTCCTTCACGATCCAGCGGCACATTTGTTTTAACTCGTTGGGATCATCGTTGAGTGTCGGAATAATCAGATAAACGATCTCGGTCCACATGTTTTCCTGTTTCAGTAGCAGCAGTGTATCCAGCACCGGCTGCAAATGGCCGGCGACCATGTCCCGGTAAAAATTTTCCGTGTATGCTTTCAAATCAATTTTCACGCCATCCAAAACCTGACACAACTCCCGCATCGGTTCCTTTTGAATGTAACCATTACTGATCATCACGCTGCGCACGCCTTTGTCCTGCCCTGCTGCTGCGCAATCGTACATGTACTCATAAAACACCACCGGTTCGTTATACGTGTAAGCAATGGATTTACATTCATTGCGTTGAGCATAATTGGCTATATCCCGGGGCGTCAAATCATAACTGTTGATCTGATCAGGGCGCGCCTGCGAAATTTGCCAGTTTTGACAGAATTTACAGAGCACATTGCAACCAGCAGTGGCAATCGAAAATGCCAGTGATCCGGGTAGAAAATGGAAAAGCGGTTTCTTTTCAACCGGATCAACGTTCGCACTGCACGGACGGTTGTAAACTAAGGTTTGATAAGTCCCGCCGCGATTTTCCCGCACGCCGCAATAGCCGGTTTCCAGATCATCGATTTCACACTCCCGGGGACAGAGCACGCATTTAATTTTCCGATGGGGCAGCTTTTCGTAATACCGTGCTTCCCGCATATACTTGCTGTCATCTCGCAGGGAACCGGCAAATGCGTTTCCTTGCCCGATAGCAGGAAGCAAACAGGTTCCGCAAGCGGCTTGCGTGGATTTTGATAAAAATGTTCGTCTTGAAATATCTTTCTTAAAAATCATGTGTTACACCTGAATCAACTTAATTTTCTCCAAATCATTCACACCAAGTCGGTGATCTTCATCGGCAGCCGTGGCAATATATGTGGGTTCCCTGCCGGCTTCTTTAAGTGACGGCTTGCCAGATTCCTTTCGCTTTTTTTCGATAATATCCCAACCCACCGTATCCATCGCCACCGGATCGAATCCCAGCATAACGCCATTTTCATGCCACGCCCATTGCGGCATGTACGGCGGCCCGCCTTCGTACTGGGCGGTGAGCAGGTCACTGACAATCAACCGGTTTTTGGCGCGAATCGGTGACAGCATATTCACATCCGCGATAAATGGTTCCCCAAGATTGTCGTGATATTTATTGGGATTGTGAATAGCGCCGAAATAATTCTTCAGCGCATTGGTCATTCCGCAGATGCCGTGATCTTTTAAAATCGGCACATTAATAACGGCAGTACACTGATGAACTAATATGTTACTGAGTGAACTACCAACTTCGCCAAACTCATAAAGCTCACGGCTGTACCCCACCTGATCGTTTCCGTAGCATTTTAGTTTATTGCGGTTGGTTTGAATCTTGTACCCGGCGCGTTCCAGATCGCGATTTGCCCTATCCCAAATGATGATATTTTTCTCCGGTACTCCTGCTGTTTTCAAACTTTCGATAATCGCTTCCACCAACTCATAATGCGTCGAAATTCCGCGTCCTGCCAAACAATTGACTTTGATCCCAACCACATCTTCCGGTTTGAACAACTGCTTCCACCCTGTTTCAGCCTTCGACACTTGTAACAAATTTTCCATCGCCGAATCGAGCAGCTTTCCGATGTTGTCACTGATGAGCTGATCATTTTTATCCCGCACTGCGTCATTTTTGGCTAAAACAACCCTGGGTTCATCGGCATGCTGTCCGGTATTTTTTTGACCAGCGCGCGAACGGCAGCCGGGAACACCACTCACGTAAAATGCACCGGCAGCTTGTAACCAGGATTTTATAAATTTCCGTCTTTTCATAAATTGGTAGAAAAATATTTAATGAATACCCTTCCATTATGTGCTACTTATATTATATAAAATTTGTGGTAAACAATCAAGTGATTTTTATTTTTTGAAGAAACAAAAAAGGTGGTAAAAGATACTGGTTAACTGGTTAATTGGCTGATTCTTAAATTGGTTGGAAGTGAATGATTGTTTAATCAAGGATCGAGTTTTGCCGGATAAAGGGATATATTTTAAAAGAAAATGGATCCTCATAGTATCAAAAAATGCCAATGTCCGTCAATAGTGGATATTGGCATTTCTGATTAGATATCATTTGTTTAAAATATTCTCTGTCTATTTTAACAGAAAAACTTTTCGAACAATGTCTTGACCGTGTGCTGATCTCATTCGACAGAAATAAACACCGGAAGTAACTGACCATCCACTATTATCCCTTCCATCCCACTGTATTTCGTGCGAGCCGGCAATTTTTTGACTTTGCACTAACGTTTTCACTTTTTCACCCTGAATGTTGTAAATTGCTAAATTGACATGACTGCCGGTCAGAAGATAATAGCGAATTGTCGTCGAGTTATTAAACGGATTGGGATAGTTGTCGAGCATCCGATATTTTTCCGGAGCTGAAAGACAATTTTTATAATTTACAGAAGTATCCACCGAGTCAAGTAAAACCGGCACCATGACTGAATCCAGATCACCCGACCAGTTATCGGAATACACCCGGTCTGCCATTTCCGCGACTGAAGCGAGCCACACATCATAGCGGACGCGATAATCTGCCGGAAAACCCCAATCCTCGATGTAATTCCAGTCCAGCGGCGCCCTGTTTGCCAGATTATCGGGAAATACCTGCCCATAGCCGGGATCGATAGATTGAACATAGGCGCGATCCGGGTTCTTGCGCACCCAGAGATTCCCGGTTTCAAAAAATCCATCCCACGCCTGTCGAATGTGCGGTTTTGTCCGAGCCGCCTGAACGTGATCATAGCGGGAAAACACCAGCATCACTTTCAGATTGGGCAGTTTTGTGGCAATGTCCGGGTAATTATTCACAGTGATTCGATAGTGCCAAAAGGTATCCACCTCTGCCGGCGAGCCGATCGACTCGGGCCAATTCTCCTCTGTCAACGCGCCATTGTCGAGCAGGGCACGCGTGAGCGCCCTTGAGTAATATCGTTTCCCGTTGACTTGCGGCGTTTTGTCGTGTCCCAAAATGTGTTCCGGCAGTGAATCGTTGGCAGCAAAATAGGGTCTCCCGACCGGCTCGCCTTCGGGGTGGTACCAGCATACTGTGGAATAATCCACAATCACCGTATCAGGCAAATAAATGTCTTCCCGAAAAAAGGGATTGGTCACCCGATTTTCTGCCGACGGATTTCCATCGAAATAGCCTAACTCCAGCGGATACATTTCGTCCCGGGTCGGATTTTCCCTGCCGATGAAATATTTGACTGTGGGAATCTCCTCGCCAAAGTACGCCATCACATTGGTTCCCACCACGCCGGCGTGCGAGGAAGCAAATAATCCGACATTGTCCAGCAACAGTGGCATCGAAGAAAGTCCGCTAATGTAGGTGCCATTTTCATCCGGGATCAGCCCTGAACTGAAGCGAATCACATCTTTCAATGCACGCAACGAAACCGGTCCGCCGTAATCATACGTTCCGTCACTCTGCATTCCCGTTTCCGCATCAATGCGCCCGGGCCAAAGGTAAGAAATCGTCACCGCTCCAATGCGCTTGGTATCGTTGACGCGGTGAAATTCATTATAATGAACAAACCAGGTTCCGACTTCGACAACAATGGGCGCGCCCTCCGAATAACGCGGTCTTTCGGGAAATTCGATCCTTACCGCAATCCGGCCGATGCCTTCTGAATTGACATAGGTATAAACCGTGTCTGCTGATTGAGTTGCGTTTGAGTAGTTCTGAGCATAAATATTACAAATTGAAACTGTGAGAAAAATTAATACTGTAATAAACACACTGCTGATGCGACTTACTGTGGTCATTTTTCCACCTCTTTTTTGATTTACTAAATTATAGTTAACAACAATGAATTTTGAAACTTATCGAAGACAAAGCACTCTTTCAATTTCGTGTTTTTTAAATACCCTTTATTAAAAAAAAATCTTCTTTCGATTTTCGGACATTTAAAAATTACAAGAAACATGCCAATGAAATTATTACACGTGTAATTTGTTGAAAGACTGTAAGTTATAATTTTGCGAGCGTATTCGCTGGAATCAAATTTTGGGGCTATTGTACTTTTAAGTACGAAGCGTGAACCAAAGGGTACGAGTTGGTGAAGTGGTTAATTCGTTAATTGAGTTAATTGGTAGAATCGTTAATTGGTTAATTTTTTGATTCTTTAATTGTGTACATGATTAAAGAAAAGATTAGCCTTTTGCCGATACAATTCATAATGAATAAAACCCAAAGAAAATGACACATCAAATAAATCATTTTTTATTCAATGATTAGTTAAATCGTTCCAAATTCCAGTTGATTTTGATTGAAAAATTACTTATTATATTTATTAGTAACATTCATTTAAAGGTATAACCATTATGAATGAAAAAGAAAAACTAAAAAAAATGATCGATGATTTACCGGACGATCAGTTACAATTTATCGATCAAGTTTTAAAAACTTTATTAAACCAAAAAAATATTCTCCCACCAAAAGGTGACCTGGGTCTTAAAAAAACATTGAATAGAGAAGAAATCTATGACGACATCTGATAGCACGCAGATGACACAGATTACACTGATTGTCACTGATTTCTTACCGCGTATATCCGCGTCATCAGTTGTTATCCGTGTTCTATCTTTAGCACACAGATGACACAGATTACACTGATTGTCACTGATTTCTTACCGCGTATATCCGCGTCATCAGTGTTATCCGTGTTCTTTCTTTAGTACGCGGATGACACGGATTACACTAATTTTCACAGCATATTTTCCGTGCATATCTGCGTCATCAGTGTTATCCGTGTTCTATTTCTCTATCGCACATAGATGACACTGAT
>CAYYMH010000057.1:0-25841 GCA_964472785.1 uncultured Cytophagia bacterium
TAAAATGAAGTCTAACATGATATAAATTTTAGGTTATGCTATTTGACTCATAATTTTTATTTTTAGAAAAACAAGTTAAAATGCGTCATCAATCCGGCGAGGAAAAAGGCAACGTACCGGTTGAACGACTGAATTAAATCTAAAAAATTTTGTACATAGTAAGTCGGATTCGCCACAAAGATAATGGCTGCAACGATCATAAAGCCGTTAAAAAACAAAATCATTGCTGTCACGAAAACAGGGTAATATTGGTTTCTCAGCACGCGCTGTTTTGATTTGGACAGGGTGAACAGGGAGCCGGTCACGATACCCAAAAACGGGAGGTAAATATCGAAAAACATTTTGTTGAGTTTTTCCAATCCGCCGGGTGGAATGTTCGCAGTGGCGGAACTGAAATTTATCAGCATGAGAAAAATGATAAAAACGAAACTCACAAACCAGATAATCGAATTCAGGCTGATCCAGAAACTGAATGTCTTTTGAAGCATGTTATCCTCGTTTTATTCTTTTTTTTTGACTGCACTATTTGATTTGCCATCCGCCAGCTGGCAAACTCAAAGACTCGAAAAAAAAGATAACAAATTGATTTTTGTGCATATTCGGTGCTTTTTATGTTTTAAAATATGTTGATATATGAGTATTAGTTATCCGATAATAGCTTTTGCTTAAAATCAAAAATCAGTTGCTGCACGCGAGGAATGACATTGTATTTGTCCTGATAAGCCCAGGCAAGCAATTCATCACAGTACCATTTTTTACAGCGCGCACAGGTGGTGCAAAGGGCGTATTTCAAATTCATCGTTTTACTTTTATCGTTGGGTACCTCGATCAGCAAAGACAATTTTAAAAATTGATGTTTCGGCGTTATAAAATAGTCGTTCTTAAAAACAAACGGTGTTTTTATAAATGTGCTGGTCTCGTTTATGACGCACGAATCAACAGGGAACTTCATCTCATTGAGCGCCTGGATGATTCGTTGAACATAACTATCGCGGTCGGTTTTCCGGTCCGGCAGAATCGTATCCTCCTGAATGTAATTTTCGTTAATGATAAACGGTTTGTTCTCTTTCGGAACCGGACTTTCGGAAAAAAATATTTTCAAAGGGGCACATTGCAAAATAACGAACAACAAAAGAAAAAGAGAGCAGATAATTGCAGATGGTTGTATTATATTCAGGATTTTTCGCCTCAAATCTCACCCTGTAAATTATATTTTTCAAATAATATTCTGTTTTTAATAAATTAAGTGATTTAAAATTAAAAATCAAGGAAATTTTCAACAGATCCGTTTTTTGTGTCTGATCGTTAATTCAAAGGTTGATTATTTCTTTTTTTTGACTTATATTTGTCACAAGCGAAATTCAGAAAATCTATGCAATTTTTAATATCTCACACAGCTATTTTGGACAGCCAAATTATAGGAGAAAACATGATCTGTCTTGAAATCGAATTTTTAAAAACGTTTCATTTTATTATTCTTTTCACTATTGCACTGCTTCTCATTACGCCGATCATTGCTGATGCCCAAAATCGCTATCCGGATCATTTCCCGAAATTGAATAAATTTTACTCGCAAAAGACTTTAGGCTTAAGCATCGAAGATGGGAATACGTTTTTCCGTGTGTTCGCCCCGACAGCAACTGCCGTCAAACTGGTCACATTTGACAACCACGACGACCAGCAGGGCACCGAATACGAGATGAAACAGGATCAGGACGGTGTCTGGGAATTTAAATTAGATGGCATTCATGAAGGCAAGTACTACGGCTACCGGATCGATGGCCCGAAAAATAAATACACGCTTTATGACCCGGAAAAAATTATTGCCGATCCCTATTCCAAAGCCGTAGTGACGCAAAACAACTACCACCATCCCGGAAAGAGCATCATCGTCAACACAGACTATGACTGGGAAGGTGACACGTGGATCGACACGCCGCTTCAAGACCTGATCATTTACGAAATGCACGTTCGCGATTTGACAATTCATCCGTCCGCCGGAGTTGATAAAGCCGGAACATATTCAGGAGTGATTGAGAACGGCAAAACAGGGGGACTAAATTATCTGCTTGATCTCGGCGTGAATGCTGTCGAGCTTCTGCCCTGTCATGATTTCGGAAATATAGAAGTGCCGTACAAAGACAAAAGTGCACCCGTTTACAACACCTGGAATCCTTACGAACGCAATCACTGGGGCTACATGACGTCCTACTTCTTCGCACCGGAATCCTATTACGCGTCCGGCGGTAATATGGAACGCGACAATTACTGCGGCATTCACGGACAGCAGATCAACGATTTTAAGGACATGGTCAAAGCGCTGCACAAAAACGGTATTGCCGTGATCATGGATGTGGTTTACAACCATGTGTCCCAGTACGATTTAAATCCGTTTAAATATATCGACCGAAAATATTATTTCAGACTGGATAAAAACGGTAAACATTTGACCAAGAGCGGCTGCGGGAATGATTTCATGACAGAGCGTCCCATGGCGCGGCGCATGATTATCGAAAGCGTGAAGTATTGGATGACGGAATATCACATCGACGGATTTCGTTTCGACCTGGCATATTTGATTGACGAACAAACATGCAAAGAAATCATCGAAGAAGCCAGGAAAATCAATCCCAACGTTTATATTATAGCAGAACCCTGGGGCGACGGATATGCGCCGGATTATTTCTCCAAAATCGGCTGGGCTGCCTGGAATGACAAAATCCGCAACGGCGTCAAGGGACAAAATCCATTCGACAACCCCGGTTTCATTTTTGGAAAATGGGAGCGCGACACCAAACCCGATCATTTGAAGCGCTACATTCTCGGCTCCATAACTGAACATGGGGGACAATTTCAAAAGGCGGAACATTCCATAAATTACCTTGAATCCCATGACGATCACACCTTTGGTGATTTTGTGAGAATTACTACCGGCGGATACAAAAAAGGTCAAAAAGTGAAAGACATGGAAGCGCATGTTCGTTTGAATGAACACATGGAAGCGCATGTTCGTTTGAATGAACAACAGTTAAAAATAAGTAAGCTGGGCGCCCTGTTTCTGTTCGCATCCAAAGGCGCCGTTATGATCCATCAGGGACAAGAATTTGCCCGCAGCAAAGTCATCGCCGAAACCAATGTGCCGGAGTCGCACGTCAGCGAGATTGATCACAACAGTTACAATAAGGACAACGAGACCAATTGGATCAATTACAATCACCGGGAATGGAATCGTGAATTGTATGATTATTATCAGGGGCTGATTCAATTGAGGAAAAAATATCCGGCGTTGAGCAACGCACCGAAGGAAAGCTACCAGTTTTTAAAATGTAAGAATGAATTTGCAATCGGCTTTGTGATCGATAAAACGAAATCAGACGCAGATCAGGATATTGCTGTTCTGATAAACGGCGACCCGAATCATGCTGTTCAGTTTAAATTACCAAAAGGAAACTGGCCCGTCATTGTTAATAAACAGAACGCTGGGAGTGAACCTTTTGGGGAGCCAGTGTCAGGTAAAATTACATTGGAGCCAACATCAGGGGTGATGCTGGTTCAATAACTCCTGATGTGGTTTGTGTAAACGGATATTCTTTTATACCTTCTTAAATTTAGCCACCGGCACAATCCGTTCATACAAACTATCATCACCGTGGGAGTAGCGAGGTTTATCTTTTGCGTGATGGTCAGTTCTTTCGATAAATCCGTGATCACTGGAAAGATAAAAAACATCGTTCTGATTTAACTGTGCAAGGATGGGAAACAATAACGATTTCAAACGTTCCAGAAATTCAGCCAACAAATCGGCGATGCTACCTTTTTCGGCGTGGATTTTTTCATCCAAAAAAGAGATCAAATAAAAGCCGGATTTTTGATTATCAATCAAAAAACGCTCTCTGAATTTCAGAATATTATATTCACGTTCCACGCATTTGAAATATGTGAGCTCTTGATTATCCAAAAACTCGTAAAAAGTCTGGGTGACGGAAGGACGCAGCGATAAGCAAAAATTTTGTTCGACTGGCAGTAAACCAATCTGCTCGATCAAATGGTCCCGCAAAACAGCATAAAAATCTGCTCGCATCCCATCAATGATAATAAATTTCACAGTTTCTTTTTCAACAATTTTTTTGATGTGCCAGGCAATTAGATTCCGCTCTTTTTCCCAATTTGGGAGTTTATCGGCAAACTGGTTTTCTAATTTGGTCAGGCGATTACGGATGGTGGTCTCGAAAAAATGGGAAAACTCTTGGGGTAAATAATTCCGCTGTTCATTTATGCGGTACAGGCTTTGCGCCAGCAAAAAATTACCTGTTTCTTCCACAGCAAAAGGCATAAATTGTACAAACGAATCCGGAATATCAAAACCAGCCTTGTTAAGCGAAGTCAGGGATAAAAAGTTTTTCAAAAAAAAGGTTCCTACCGAAGCATCATTCAATTTATCGATTACTTCATTTTCATCAAAGGTATTCATTTTATTATAAATCGCCTTGATTATCCGATCGCGGATTTCCTGACATCGCGGCAGGCGATTGTATAAATGAAGCAGAGATTCAACAGTTAGGTGTTCCAGTTTTAAAAATTCAAACAGTAATGCTTTGTTTTTTTGTGACAACCATTTCAGTAAATCACTTTCCTGCGGCAAAAGATCGACCATGTTTTTGGCCTTCTTTTCATCCATCGACTCCTGTTCGAATCCCGGAATTCTGATATCAAACTCCCTCAATGTCGAATACAGATAACCGGAAATAATTTTTTCCAGCGCCGATTCGACCGGTTCGTCAGGTAACAATTTATTCATCTCGTTAATCACAATCGCCGGCAGCTCCGCAATCGCAGAAGTGAGTTCATTTATCCCTGAATTTTTTATGGCAATATAAACTTCGCCCTCTGGTAGCTTGTCTTCTGCTAACCAATTAATAAATTGTTGCTTAAGCTGACTCGTTTTGAATTTACGGCCATTGAGCATCTCGGTTAAATCATCAAGATTTTTCTCCACAATAATAATATCACCGGAGAGCGCTTCATTTAAAGTCGCGATGGTGTGCGAATTGATATTCTTAGCCAGTTCAGTAAGCGAAGGGAATGTAGTCAAATCAATGTTTAGAAAATATTCGAGGATATCGTTATTTTCCTCATTACGCACCTGGTTCGCTGCAAATTTATATTGGGCAATTTTTTCAACATTCTCTTTTGATTTGATCGCCTGCAGGTACTCAGCAATACCGGCCTTTATCTTTTCCACGATTTCATTTTTTGAATATTTCTTTTCCGAAACCGCTCTTTGCAACTGGCAGGAGCAAACCGGTTTTGACTGAAGTTCGTCGAACAGGTCGCGCGTGCAAAACGACGCCAGTGTCTCATCAATGATATTCTTGATCCGTCCGAAATCATTTTTAACCGGAATTAAATCGATTGCCGATAGAGATTGTATGATTTTATATTCGGGAGAATCCATGATGCTGCGCATTTCCGGATAATAATTTTTGGGATATAATTTTTCATGGTAATCGACATAGCATTCCCGATAGGCAGTTTTGAATTGCTCAAATTGAGTAAACAATGCTTCCAAACCATAGTGCTGGAAATCGGTTTCAAAAGAAGATAGTTTTTCAGTAATCGCATTATAGGCTTCAATTAAATCTGTGCCTTCCACAATTTGCGAAATCAGCGGATGTGTCATATAATCGAAAATAAAAATCAGGTGTTGTAACGTGGCATGATCAATATCGCTAATTTTTTCCAGTAAAATTACGGACTGCTGAAGTTCCGCTTCTGAATCAATTAACTTGAGTAGCCCCTCAATTCCCTGCCCCGATGAGAGTGACCGCTTGATGTGGTTTAGCATTTCCTTTAAATAATTCAGCGCTTTCAGGTGCTGAGAAAATGTTTGGTCCGAGAAGGGTCTGGACCTGGCAATTCGTTTCAGCAGGATAATTTTATTGTTGATAAATTCTTCATTCTTTTCTTTAAATTCCAACAGATTTTCCCAAACTGTTTCCTGTCCTTTGAGGTGAAGACTGCTCTGTTTGATTTCCCCGACCAGCGGTTGCAATTTATAAAATTCCTTTAAAAACAATTGAGAAACCTGTTCCCCCGGAGCGATCTGTTCCGCGTTTTCAATGATATCAACAGTTACATGATTGGGCTTTAGGGGTTTGTTTCTGTAAAAAAGCTGGATAAATCCCGCTGCAGACAGCAGGTAAAGCGCAAGCACAAACTGCGTTTCGGTGCAGCCAAACGCTGATTGGCGATATTTTTCAAATAAGGACGGATAGTCCGGTTTTTCTTCCTCGATTGTTTTGAGCAACTCGCGGATAAAAATGGATTGTTCGGGCCGCGGATCAATAATAATGTCGAATCCAACAATTTTTATCAAATGTAATTTTTCGACCAAATTTTTGATTAAAGATTTCATCGATTCTGACGCTACAGGGAAATGGTTCCGCGTCAAATTTTCATTGATATAATTAACAACCTCGTTAATAGACGCCAGCGGCGGTTCGGAAATGATGGGCTTTATTTTATTGTGTTCCGGATAGAATTGCGAAAGCAGCTTGTCTGTCAGCCGCTGCTTGAGTTGATTGAAATCAATAATAACGCGGGCAATATCATCAAACAAATCTTCATTTCCGAACCTGATTAGCAACGGCGGGAAATAAGATTCAATCAAAATATTCAGCACTTCATTTTTCAAGTCATCAATGCGCTGGCGAATGGCGGATTCCTCACTGCCTAAGAAAGCCGGCTGTTCACTTTGAATCACATTAAACGTGTACTGTTCGGCATAATAGCGGCTCATCAGTTGCAGATTTTTATCGCTCAAAACGGTCGGCTGCCAGTAAACAAAAGATTTTTTAAAGCGGTCTGACAGTGGTATGATCTGCTGCCACATTTCGTCAGTGTGATCCGAACCGGTCACAGGGAAACCAAGAACGACCACATATTCAACTTTACCACGCTTTACTTTCTGTTCCCAAAATTCTAAACTGTCAGGACTGATCCGCTCCGGCATGGCAAGGGTGATAAGAAATTTACGCGAGGTTTCCTGCCAATTACATTGTTCGACAATCTCACTTTCATAAAAGTTTTGCAACGGTAACCGGGCGTGGGCACATCGCTGAATGAGCAAACTTATCGCTTTTTTAGTGATATTGGCAATACGCTTGCAATTTTTATTGACTTTTTCATCAAACCGATCTACGATGGATTTTTCAGGTGAAATGAAATAGATATCCTCAAAGTTACCATCAACTTCTTCGCTTTTAATGTATGAAAATGATGCCATCATTTTATGTAGTACATGACGGATAAAATTTATATTCGCTTCCTGCTCCAATAGCGAGATGCCTTTACCAGTCAGTTCAGCCAGTTTAGCAATGGATAGTTTGTCCAAGCCCGGGGCAATTTCTGTCAATATCAAAATCTTGATGATAGATTGCGCAATCTTGATTTGCTCGTGAATTTCCTCGCTGTCCTCCTCTTCACTTTTTTGAAAAATCAGTGGTATCTCTTTGACAAAATTTTTGTAAATCAAATCAATAAAATCATGTGTCGCCTGATTTTCCTGAATTTTATCCATAAAATTATCAAATACTTTATCAGGCGTAATCAGCGTATTCGCGTCGTTTTCAATGTAAGGCAGTTGCGTTTCGTCATCCACAGCATGCAGACTTTTGTAAAAAAACTCTACCATACCACGAGCTTTGGAAAACAGGTTGGAAATGCTTTCCAAATAATAAACTGTCGCCGGATGGACGGGATAGATATTGTAAAATTCATCAAAACTCAATTTCCAGGTGGGGAAATAATCTTTGAATTCAGCGTAAACAGCAGCAATATGATCCCTGCTATCAGGTATTTTAATAGAGAGGCGTTTTTCCAGCAGCTCTTTGATATGCGTTGTGGATAAATGAATACGATTATTAAAGCGGTCGCGGATTTTATTCAGCGCCAATTCCGAAGCGCCGGAAATTTCTTCAATATCTTCCTGCATACTCAACACTGTCCAGCAATTCAGCGGCAAATTCCACTCACCCAAAAATTGCAGAAACCGAATGTCCTCGCTATTCAGATCTATTTCCGAGCGGGATCTCAAAAATTCAGAGACCTCGTCGATGAGCAGCAAAATACCACCGGGGAAATGTTGCTGAAGTGACTTCTGAATAATCAGGTAAAAATCATCCCGAGAAATTATCGGCATGAAAGATAAATTTTTATTAATCAAAAACTCCCGCAACAGTAGTACTTGATCTTCCGGCGTTCTCTTTCCGTGCGCATCAAAAAACTCCCGACCTAAATCTTCTGTGGCAAATGTTTTGAAATCTTCCATTATTTTATGACTAATGGAAGCGGGAAAAGCGATTCCCTGATTGATGAGTTTTTTACGAAGTGAATCAAACACCGCATTTTCCAGCGAAACATTCTGGGTATAACTGGTCAAAGAAACCGGCACCACCAGAATTTCCGCCGGGAAAAAATCTTTTTGGAAACGAAAAATTTCAGGTGATATTGAAGTCAAATTTCTGAACAATTTAACGTTTTCTGCAATCGCCGCCATATAGGCAAGGAAATGGCTTTTACCGGAACCATAGCTGCCTTTTACAATAAAACCGGCGTTTTTTTGTTGAGAAATTTTCTTGATAATCAGCGAAATACCAAACACAACCTCTTCTGTCAGAATAAACGTATCATAAATTTTGTCCTTCACGTTTTTCTGATCATAGTCATAGAGATCAGTAATCTTAATAACGGTTTCAATTTCCGGTATTTCGATCAGGTCTTTTATTTTTTTCATTTTTTTCTTGGGTTTTTTATGAAAGCGAACAATAATTTACTTATTCATAATTCGGGATTTTGTGCAATTGATATTGATAACATCATGTTTTCGACAATCTCCGAATCGCTCCCCACAGTTGTTTCGCGTCCGGATTTTTATCCAGCAAATCTTGCAAATGGTTGATCACTTTATCCTGCTGACCTGTCTCACGTGCAGCTTTGATTATCATAGTCATAAAACTGGGAACTAAAAAATTCTTCAATGGCATTTCAAGGAAGATAGCTAACGCTAAATCATACTTTTCCCATTTATAATACACATAACCCAACCGGCTTTTGTAAAAGTCGTTACTCTCAGTTTTCAAAATTTTTTTATAATATTTTTCCGCTTTGGCATATTTGTTTTCCTTTAAAAACGTTTCCGCCAGCTCTTTCAGAACAAATGGCTCATCCTTTTTGGTCGAATACTTGATGGACTTTTCCCACTGCTGCGCTGAAATTCCCTTGATCTCAGTCTGAAATTTCATCTTTTGGGAAACGTAGCGCCGGGATTGATTGCTGTAATGAATCGCACTATCAATTAAATCCCCGGCTTGATCGTATTTTTTGAGTGCCCGTTTAATCAGGAATCCCAAATAATTCAATTCTGGTTTATCGTATAATTTGGGAATAGTCTGATCAAAGTAGTATTCAGCTTTATCAAATTGTTTGATTCGAAAATATTCATTGGCAAGTCTCCAACCAACGTGGGGGTCGTGTTTGGTGTGATACAGGTTAACAAAAATTTTGAGCGCCTCTTTGTGCTTGTTTCTCGCCGCTAACAGGTCACCTTTGCGACTTAAAAAGAAGTAATTCTCAGGATCATTTTTCAACACCGTGTTTATTATTTTTTCCGCCTTGTCATACGTCCCTTTTTTCAGATAAACATCAAACAGTGCACCGATAACATAACTGTCATTCGGTTTATCAGCAATCAATTCGGTTAATATTTCTTCGGCTTCATTATATTTTTTCAACCGGATGAGTTCACGAGCTTCCCGAAGATTTAAGAGTGATTTTTTCATTGACCCAAAGGTATTAAATAAGCGGTTACAGCAATCACAACTTTAACAATAAGATAAATAATTATTTTAATAAAATCAAATAGTTTTTCAATTTGGGGATGCCACCGGACTTTTTTTACCGAAATGGGCTTCGTGCCACTGATCTCTACAGAATAAAGCGGATGGATGTGAGCGTGTTTACCATAATGATTAAATGCAATACAAATAAATGAATTGCCAAACTATAGTTAAATGATTAAAAAATGTAAGGCTGTATCCAATAGCTTTTTGAATTTATGAAATTCCGGGACAAGCCCGGAACGACTAATAATCTTTATTTGATACTATTGACACAGCCTCAGATACGAATTTATTTTAAAACACTGGCAACCGTGTTTCCGATATCTGCCGGGCTCTCACTCACATGAACGCCACAACTACGGAGTGTTTCAATTTTTTCAGCCGCCGTACCTTTCCCGCCGGCAATGATCGCACCCGCATGCCCCATACGTCTTCCCGGAGGCGCCGTCTTTCCGGCGATAAAACTGACCACCGGTTTGGACATGTTTTCTTTGACAAACTGAGCCGCCTCTTCCTCTGCTGAACCGCCGATTTCACCAATCATAACCACAGCTTTTGTGTCGTCATCCTGTTCGAACAGTTTAAGCGCATCGACAAAGTTCGTCCCGATAACCGGATCGCCACCGATACCGATACAGGTCGTTTGTCCGATGTCCCGTTCCGTCAATTGGTGAACCGCTTCGTAGGTCAGCGTTCCGCTTCGGGATACCACGCCCACGGCACCTTCTTTGTGAATAAATCCCGGCATAATTCCCACCTTTGCTTTTCCCGGAGAAATGACTCCCGGACAGTTGGGTCCGATCAGACGGGTGGGACGGTTTTTCAAATATTCAAAAACCTTGACCATATCCAGCGTCGGAATTCCTTCGGCAATACAAACCACCACCTCGATACCATTGGCTGCTGACTCCATGATGGCGTCAGCGGCAAATGCCGGCGGTACAAAAATCACGGCGGTATTGGCGCCTTGTTTTTCCACGGCTTCTGCAACAGTATTATAAACCGGAATTTTGTCATCAAATTGCTGACCACCTTTCCCCGGTGTGACGCCAGCAACGACATTCGTTCCGTATTCGATCATTTGTCGGGTATGAAAAGACCCTTCGCCACCTGTTATTCCCTGAACAAGCAAGCGGGTATTTTTATCGACTAAAATACTCAATTTATATCCTCCAGTTTTAAAATTTCATTTTTCTGCTTTATTCAATCAAATCATTTTATTAAAAATCTTTGTTCTCAACGCTTTCTTACGTTTTAAAATCGGCATTAATTTTTCAATGCTTCGACGACGCGTTGAGCGGCATCCTGAAAAGAATGAGCCACTAAAAATTTCAGATCCGATTCGTCCAAAATACGCGCCGCTTCCTCAGCGTTGGTACCGGCAAGCCGGACAATGATTGGCAAATCCACACCAATTTTGCTGACTGCTTCAACCACACCGGTCGCAACACGATCGCAGCGGACTATCCCGCCAAAGATATTGATCAACACGGCTTTGACATTTTCGTCTCCCAGAATAATTTTAAAGCCGTTCTCCACTGTTTCAGCACTGGCGCCGCCACCGACGTCCAAAAAGTTGGCCGGTTCTCCGCCGGCTAATTTAATCAAATCCATCGTTGCCATCGCCAGACCCGCGCCATTCACCATACAGCCAACATCGCCGTCCAGCTTGATGTAATTCAAGTCATATTTTGACGCTTCGACTTCCAGCGGTTCCTCTTCGTCCAAATCGCGTAATTCTAAAATATCTTTATGCCGATACAATGCATTGTCATCGATGTTGATTTTCGCATCCAATGCCAAAACCTGGCCGTCCTTTGTCACGACTAACGGATTAATCTCTGCCAGAGACGCGTCGACCGAAGTAAATGCCTTATAAAGCGAAGTTAAAAATTTGATGGCGTTTTTGAGCTGGTCACCTGTTAATCCCAATCCAAAAGCCAGCTTCCGCGCCTGAAATGGCTGAAATCCCACTGCCGGGTCAATCCACTCTTTGAGAATTTTTTCCGGCGTTTCAGCAGCCACTTTTTCAATTTCCACACCACCTTCGGTACTGACCATAAACACCAATTGTGACTTTACACGATCTAATACAATCCCGGCATAAAGCTCACGTTCAATTTCCAGTCCTTGTTCAACCAAAACCCGGCGAACAACTTTTCCTTCGGGACCAGTTTGGTGAGTCACCAGATTTATGCCGATCATTTTTTCAGCCAACTGCTCTGCTTCCGCCGGATTTTTCGCTAACTTCACCCCGCCTCCTTTTCCTCTGCCTCCGGCGTGTATTTGAGCTTTAACGACAACGGTGCCGCCTCCCAATTCTTCGGCTATCTTCTGTGCTTCTTCAGATTTGAAAGCAACCTTTCCATCCGGCACCGGTACATTAAATTTCCGCAAAATATCTTTCGCCTGGTACTCGTGTATTTTCATTATTCCTCCTGAATAATTTAAATTATCAGTTACTTATAACTGCCATAAACATTTATTTTGATGAACAATTCAAATTTTCACTATTTTTGTACCTGTTCTTCCTTCCATTGCATCGAGAAGGCGATCGGTTGACGTGATAATGCACGTTTCACCTCCACTTTCAACAAAGTGAATCGCCGACTCGATTTTTGGTCCCATACTTCCTTCGGGAAATTGCCCCTCTTTCAGATATTTTTTCGCTTCATCAACGGTCAACCTATCCAAATCGACTTGATTCGCTTTTTTAAAATTCAGCGCAACTTTGTCAACAGCGGTCAAAATGTATAATTCTTCCGCTTCAATATCACAAGCAAGAATCGCCGCAGCCCTGTCTTTGTCCACAACACCGTCAACGCCTTCATACGTGCCGTCATCCTCAATGTAAACCGGGGCTCCGCCCCCACCGGACGCAATGACAATAACGCCATCTTTGACCAATTTTTTAATCACATTTTTCTCAACGATTTCCAATGGCTTTGGTGAAGGAACAACCCGTCGATATCCTCTGCCTTCATCGTATTTGATGACGTAATTTCTGTCCTTCTCTAACCGTTTCACATCTTCTTTATCATAAAAGGGCCCGACGAATTTGGTGGGATTTAAAATGGATGGATCATTTCGATCCACGATGACTTGAGTCACCAAAGTGGCGACTTCCCTATTGACTTTCTTTACGTGTAATTTGTTCTGTAACGATTGCGCAATCATGTATCCCATACCACCCTCCAGATCGGCAACGAGTAACCCCAGGGGTATAGGAGGTACGATATGACGTGTTTGTTCAACGCGAATCAACGCATTACCAACCTGAGGACCATTGCCATGAGTGATTGCCAGCAAATAACCCTTTTTGAGCAGCTCCACGATACCAATCAAACTTCGTCGCGTATTGGCAAATTGCTGAGCAATATTTCCTTCTTCAAACTCACGGCTAATGGCATTTCCGCCGAGCGCAACGACTGCAGTTTTTGGTTTTTTCATATAATCTACTCTCAAATCCATTATTCCACAAAAAGAAAAATTCCCGAAACCTGAAACCCAGCTTCCGGGAATTTTCTGTTTTACTTAAATTGCTTTAAAACATCGGTCAGCGTCGGTGCACCAATTTCCTGAAGATCATATTTGACACGAACCGCTGGTTTTTTGATGTTTACCACTTTTCTCAAATCAATGGGTGTTCCAATAACCACAACGTCACAATCAACAGCATTGATTGTCGCTTCCAAATCCTGAATCTGTTCTTTGCCGTACCCCATGGCCGGAAGCAACTCGCCAATGTCGGGATATTTTTCAAACGTTTCTTTGATTTTACCGGTCACCCAGGGTCTCGGATCAACGATTTCTGCTGCGCCGTACTTCTCCGCAGCAACGACTCCGGCGCCAATTGCCATTTCGCCGTGAGTCAACGTCGGACCATCTTCGACCACCAGTACCCGTTTTCCCAGAATTACTGAAGAATCTTCAACTGTCAGCGGTGAGGCTGCATCGATAATACGCGCCTTTGGATTGACCTCTCTGATATTTTCTCGGAGCAACTCGACATCTTCATAATCTGCCGTATCTATTTTATTAATCACGATCACATCTGCCATCCGCAAATTGGTCTCACCGGGATAATATTCAGTCTCGTGTCCCACTCGCAAGGGATCAGCCACCACAATGTGTAAATCTGATTGATAAAATGACGTGTCGTTATTACCGCCGTCCCAAAGGATGACATCCGCCTCTTGTTCCGCCTGTTCGAGAATGGCGCCGTAATCTACACCGGCAAAAACCACAACACCACGGTCGATATGCGGTTCGTATTCTTCCCTTTCTTCGATGGTGCAATCATGTTTGTCCATATCTTCATAACTGGCAAAACGCTGTACCTTTTGAGCCGCCAAATCGCCGTAAGGCATGGGATGACGGATCGCCACGACTTTTTTTCCAAAGGATTTCAGAATCTCACTCACCCGGCGGGTGGTTTGACTTTTTCCGCAACCGGTGCGCACGGCACAAATGGAAACTACCGGTACTTTACTCTTCAAGGCAGTTGATTCCACACCGAGCAACAAAAAGTCAGCGCCGGCAGCGTTGACCTCTGCCGATTTATGCATCACATATTCATGGGGTACATCGCTATAAGCAAAGACAACAGCGTCAACTTTCAGCTCTTTAATTAATTGGGTCAGCTTTTCTTCGGGGTGAATCGGAATGCCATTGGGGTATAATTTTCCGGCTAATTCAGCAGGGTATGTTCTGCCTTCAATATCCGGGATTTGTGTTGCTGTGAATGCCACAACTTCATATTCATCATTATTTCTGTATCGCATGTTAAAATTATGAAAATCGCGCCCGGCAGCGCCCATGATTATGATTTTCTTTTTCATAATACCTCCAAATATTTTCAAGTTTATATTTACATATTCCTCTGGTTTACATCATCAGTTATTTTTGAATCAGTTTGCTTTGCGAAACCTCATCCATCGAACATTCGGTGCCACACATCGGTAAATAATCGGATTTCTCTGAATATGTAATTATTCAATATCATTTTTTTTCAGGCTTGAAAAATATTCGGTTAACACTGCTTCAACTTCATCTGCATCTTTTAATTTAAAGAGCTGACTTTTTATTTTCGCGCTATGGGGCAATCCTCTCACATACCAGCTAAAATGTTTTCGCATTTCAAAATTTGCTCTTTTTTGACCGTCGATCTGTATTTTATCCTTGAAATGGGATAAAATTATCTCCAATTGCTCATCCAAATTCGGGGGTTGTATCTTTTCGCCATTTTGTAAATAATGATCGACTTGCTTAAAAATCCAGGGATTTCCTCTGCTGGCGCGACCGATCATTACCATGTCACAGCCGGTTTGATCCAGCATCTGCTTCGCATCTTCGGCGCAACCAATATCACCGTTCCCGATAACAGGAATGGAAACCGCCTGCTTTACCTTTGCGATATACTCCCAATCTGCCTTCCCGCGGTACATCTGTGCCTGGGTTCTGGAATGAATAGTAATTGCAGAGACTCCGCTCTGCTCCAGCCTTTTTGCAATTTCAATACCATTCACATGCTGATCATCCCATCCTTTTCGAATTTTTGCCAGCACAGGTACTGCCGATTTTTTGACGACCTCCTGTGCAATCTCTTCCAATAGAGGGGGATTTTTCATCAGGGCAGCTCCGGCGGCTCGCCGCACAACCTTCTTTACCGGACAGCCGAAGTTCAGATCGATATAATCCGGCTTCAACGGAGCAACCAACTCAACTGCCTCTGCCATGATCAACGGATCAGTTCCGAATAATTGAAATCCAATCGGCCGTTCCGCTTCACGAAAGAACAAGTATTGCCGGGTTTTCTCACTTCCTCTGATTAAGCCATCCGCACTGACCATTTCGGTAAAAACAATCGCCGCGCCCATTTTTCGGCATAGTAAACGGAAAGATGAATCATTCACTCCGGCTAATGGCGCTAACACTACCTTTCCATTTAAACTTAAGTGCTCAAAAATCATAGAATGAAAGATACTAACTTATAAAATAATTTGCAAGGTCTTTTTGGGTTCCTGGAACAAAAAATATTAAATTTAAGTTAAAACCGTCAATGTAAATAGACCTGGCAAGCGTGTAATCAGTTTGGTAAAATTTTCTTGAATCATTTTTTTTCGAAATCCTGTTCAACAGAAATAACAATGAAAATGCCAACTTCTGTTAATGAAAATCTACTTGACTTTTATGCGTGTACTGGTTATATTTACCAACCATATTTTAAATGTTTTACATTATTTCAAATGAATAAACCAATAAGTATTTGTATAAATTGAAACTAACCATCTTGATTCATCATTTATAAATGTTGGGAGTTTAATTTGAATAAATTAAGATTATTTACTATTTTATTCTTTTTGACTGCTCTTTTTTCCACGCACTTATCCTTCTGCCAAATAATTCCCGAAGATCAGGAAATAAAAACGATGCGTAAGCTGCCGGGAGAGATCGCTTCTCCTGATGACAATATTTTTAAGGAACGCGGGTATCCGATCCCCTCTGTCCAGGCGATTGAAACAGTCATCAATCCGGATGAGTACATTGTCGGACCGGGAGATTTCTTTTATATTAATATTTCAGGTGATGCGGAAACATCATTTCCTACTCAAGTGACACCGGAAGGCAAATTGGTCATTCAAACCATCGGCACATTTTACGTGAACGGAAAAACGCTTTCCGAGGTTCAAAAGACAGTCAGAGAGGCGGGTAAAACCAAATATAAACTGAACATCGTTACTGCGAACTTGATGGAATTGAGGACGTTCCGCGTGCATATCCTCGGCGAGGTTAAAAATCCGGGAACGTATTTATCCCAGGCAATAGACCGGGCATCGGTGTTAATTGACCGCGCTCAATCTGTCACTGAATGGGCAGATGAAAGACATGTTGAAATCAGACATGCTGACGGATCGATTGACACGCTTGACCTTTTTCTATTTAAAAAATTGGGTGTTTTGGAAGATAATCTGTACATGCAGAATGGCGATATAATTTATGTGCCAGCGATTAACCTGAAAAAAAATACTGTCACGCTGGAAGGAAAAGTAACTAAACCGGGCATTCATCTGTTTAACGAAGGTGAATCGCTTTATGATTTTTTATTGCGACTGAATGCATTCAATCGGACATTGAATCCCAATGAAATCTATATTTTGAGAAAAGCCGATACGGGTGCAGATTTGGCCATCGATGTTGATGTGTTAGGCGAACAAAATGATCCTGCCAAATTACCCGAAAATATTCAATTAAAAAACGGGGATCGGATTTTTGTCCCCTCGATGAAATATCAGGTTTACGTTCGCGGCGCTGTCTTGAATCCGGGTGCTTATCCTTACAATGCCGGTTTCAGCGCGCGTGATTATATCGGTTTAGCCGGCGGGACCCAGGAGATGGGCAATATCAAGAATATTGAAGTCATACACTTTGTTGATCAATCAATCGAAAAAGGTCCGGACGCTCCGGTACAACGTGGCGACTCAATTGTTGTCCCAATGGCTTTTCGAAAGAAATTTTCAGAATATTTGCAGATATTAGCCGGTATGGCGACATTGGTTTTTGCGTTTATGGCGGCGCAGAACTAAATAAGAATAATTACTAAAAGTTGGATGGTACATGGAAAAGAATAAACTGGATTTAATTGATTACCTGAGTCTACTTACCAAGTGGCGCAAAAAAATTATCATTAATTGTTTGATTATTTGTATAATTGCTGCGGGCATAAGTTTAATTTTACCAAAAACTTTCAAATCTAGTACAACGATTCTCCCTCCGACCGGAGATAGAAGCGATCTTGGCATATCATCCCTTCTAAATAATTTACCTGTAGGAGGATTAGGGCTTGGAATGGGAATGATATCAGAAGAAACAAATGTTTTTTTAGCAATTCTAAACAGCCGTACTGTAGGAGAAAATGTGATCCAGCAGTTTGATTTAACGACCCGTTATAAAAGTAAAAATATGGAGGAGGCTTTAAGAACATTATACGGCAAAACTTCGGTAAAAATTAACGATGAAGGCACTGTAACCTTATCTGTACTAGCGAAAACACCCTCTTTATCTTCAAAAAAGGACGACGATGAAGCCAGAAATCTTGCAAAAGATATTGCTAATTTTTTCATCAAAGAATTAGATAGAGTGAATCGACATTTAAAAACCGAACGAGCTACTCATACAAGAAAATTTATTGAAAGACGATATAAAAAGAATCAAAGTGATCTCGAGAACGCAGAAAATAAATTTAAACAATTTCAAGAAGAATATGGTATAATCGCTTTGCCGGAACAGATGGTAGCAACAATCCAGACTGCTGCCGAATTAAAAGCGAAAATCATTGCTAAAGAAGTAGAGGAAGGCTATTTAAGCAAATTTGTTACGGATTCACACACAAAATTGATACAGGTCAAAACTGAATTGGCCGAATTACGTCAGGAATACCGTAAATATGAAACAGGTCAAAATATTTCGGAGGATGGTCTTAAAAGTGAGACTCCAGATATGTTCATATCGTTGAGGGAGGCTCCAGAACTGGGAGTCAGATATTTACGGCTTTATCGTGAAGTCAAACTGCAAGAAAAAATTATGGAATTCCTGTTGCCACAGTATGAGCAAGCAAAAATTCAAGAGGCAAAAGACACACCTACTGTACAAGTTCTCGATCCGGCAAAAATACCAATTAAACGAAAAAGTCCGAAACGCATGATTATCGTTCTTGTAACTGGTTTTTTTAGTTTTTTATTGTTCTGTATTTCAGCCTATGTTTCTTTTAAAATAAATTATATTAGAGAAACAGATCACCAAAAATATTCTCGGATTAAAAAAATTCTGCACGATCTGAAGCCAGGTAGATGGTTTAAATCATAATGAGCAAAAATCAGCATTTCAATATAAACGGGCAAATAAAGCGGACGTTTAAAGATTCTTTGACATATCTTCCAACCAGAGTTGTTCCGGCAGTGATTGGAATTTTGTTAATCCGTGTATTAACAACGGCATTAAGTCCTGATGAGTATGGCCATTATCAGATCGCGCTTTCAACATTTGGACTCATTAGAGTATTTAGCACCGTTTGGCTGTCGACCAGTGTGACGAGATTTTTTTTATCCTATAAAAAGTCACAACGGGAAAATGTTTTCTATTCGACTTTATTTATCATTTCAATCATCAGTGCTATTAGCGTTAGCATAATCGCTATTTTAATAAATTTTTTCTTTTTTAAGTCCAGACTGAGCGATGCATTATTCTCACTTATTAATTTAGCCATTGCAGCTTCAATTTTTAATTCCTTCTTCGAAATTTTTGTTATCATCTTCAGAGCTGGACTTGAATCCAAAAAGTATTCTTTCTTTTGGATTTTATTTTCGATCGGAAAACCGCTCATCGGTGTTGGACTTATTTTCATTTTCGGATTTAAAGGAGATGGCATTTTTTGGGGATTCTTGATTATCCCACTATTATTAAACTTACTGATACTGTTTAAAATAGATTTTTATAATAAATTTAAAACCGCATATTTCTCAAAATCATTGTTGCATCAATTTTTCAAATACGGAATACCGATTACATTTTCATTTTTAGCATTCTGGATTTTATCTCTATCGGACCGATATTTAATTCAAATATTCGCGGACAGTACTCAAGTTGGACTTTACTCCGTCGGCTACGCAATTTCTGAAAAAACGCTCAACTTTTTATACACAGTGCTTATGTTAGCGGCATTTCCAATTATTATCGACAACTGGGAAAACTATGGTAAAGCCAAGACCCAACAATTAATTACCGAAATCAGCCGTTATTTTTTAATTATTTGCACACCAATAATGATCATACTGGTCTGCGTTCCCGAACATGTGCTGTTTATTTTTTCAAGCGACAAATTTATCAAAGGAGCGTCAGTCCTCCCTTTTATCGCTATTGGTGTTTTTTTTAACGGATTAAATCAATATGTCTTAAAAGGGTTCGAACTAACAAAGAAAAGTTATAAAATCGCTAAATTGGCTGCATTAGCAGGTATATCCAATATTGGATTAAACATCATTTTAATTCCAAAATACGGTTTCCTTGGGGCAGGTATTTCCGCCATGACATCGTATGTGATTTACTTTTTGTTAGCTAATTATTTCGTAAAAGTGGAAATGGCGTGGAAACCACCATATAAATCAATATTCAAGATCGGAGCAGCCTGTCTTGTTTTATCTTTTTTTCTTTTAATGATGAGTTCTTTTATATCTGACTCTATCTTATTGGTTTTACTCGTCATTCCAACTGGTCTCATTTTATTTGTGATTACACTGATATTAATCAGGGAAATTAAGTATAAGGAAATCAAATCAGTTTTTACTTTTGTAAGCGATTTATTTCGAAGATAGTATGCATATAAACACCCAAAATATCGACATCAAACCCCAACTTTTTTTAATAGCCCTAATTCAAGCGATTTTATTATTGCTGTTATTAAAATCGTTCGCTCTATGGGCTATTTTTATCGCTTTAATATCAGGAATCTTCTTCCTATATATTTTTCCAGAATTAGGTTTTGCATTTGCCCTGACCAATAATATTCTTCTTTACATATTTTTTGATTATGTTAGAGTAAATATTACTGCTCCTGTTGTCATTGTCTATGCGTTGATATTAATAACAAGCACTTCCTTTTTCTTAATAAAAAAGGATTTTACCATTGATTTCATTAAGGATAAAATTTTAATTATTTCAATGTTAATTGGTTTAATAATGATCTTTGGCTACTTTTATTCAAGCAATAAAACCTTTGGTCTTTATAAAACAGCATTTTATTTTATCAACAACCTGCCACTTTTACTTGTCGGGATTTTGCTAAAAGAAGATAAAATGAGCATTGTTAAATTACTGATCTTTGCTTATGCTATTGGTTTGTTAGTATCGATAATTTCTATTCTTATTTCATTAGACGACTTGTATTTCGATTTTATGAGATTCAGACCATCCGAAAATGTAAGCCCAATTACACTTTCCCGCACTCTTGGTACAGCAGCATTATTTTCCTTGTTCTTGTTTGCGAAAGCTAATAACAAAATAATAAAATTAATAATCATTTTCTCAATGCCTTTACTCTTAGCACCGATGATATGGTCAGGCACAAGAGCTCCTTTGATAGGGTTACTTGGGGCTGCTTTGGTTTATTACCTCGCTCAACCAAAACAATCATTATATAAAAAATTTTTTGTCTCTATAATTGGGCTATCATCTGCTTTGTTTTTGTTATTTAGGTCATCAAGTCAAATTGCAACAAGAATGACTACTCCAATTACTCAAGAGGCTAGCGCTGCTTTTCGAATTTTAGCATGGTTCAAAGGAATACAGGACTTTTTAAAATCCCCATTTTTAGGCACTGGAACAGGCAGTTTTAAATTAGAGACTAATTGGATAGAATTAAAATGGGCACATAATCTAATTATTGAAATGGCCGGAGAAAATGGTATTGCAGGTCTCTTTTTAATTCTATTTTTTTTATATCTGACAACTGTATACGGTATAAAAACCATTACTTATTTTAATAAAACTGGAGAATTTTTAAAACTTCAACTGAGTATATGCATGCTTGCTTTGTTTGTATTTACGCTTTGGAATTCAATGTTTAGCGGAGCAATCTTCTCGAACGCGTTAGTCTGGTTCTCTGCTGGTTTAATTATTGCCCTGAAACCGAAAAATTAAACTATCATTTGATAAAATAGTTGATAAATCATTTCATTGATGGTTGGTTTTTTGTAAATTATTTTTGAGTGTATTTATGAAAGTTTGTATGATATTAATGAGCGATTTTACCCACGACGCTCGTGTAACAAAAGAGGCGAAGACGTTAGCTGATGCGGGTCATAAGGTTAAAGTATACGCTCTAAAAAGCAAAAACACATTATCTACTGAAAAACGAGATAACTTTGAAATTATTCGAACTGAAGTAAAATCGCGTTACATTTTGCCTAAGGGACAATTTTTCTTTTTTCTAAAATATATTGAGTTTTTGCTGCAAATAATTAGACAGCTATATAATCAACCTTTTGACATTTATCATGCACACGATCTTGAGACGTTACCTATTGGTTTCATTATTTCAAAATTAAAAAACAAGCCTCTAATCTATGACTCTCATGAATTATACATTGATAGTGTCAAAACGCATCGATTGGCGAGACCAATCTGGTATCAAATCGAAAAATTTCTTGCAACAAGAACAAGTATAACAATTATGGAAACCCAATCACGGGGAAAAATATTTGCTGAAAGATATAATGTAGCTATCCCCGAAGTAATCATGAACTGTCAATACTTAGATTCGTTCACAAGATCAGATTTTCTACGGGAATTGTTACCTATTCCAGTTAAAAACAAAATCTTAATTTACCAGGGAAAAGTAGAGCAAAACAGGGGGGTTGATATATTATTAGAAGTTATGGATTATGTTAAAAATGCCTCACTAGTCATTATAGGTCCCGGAACGTATTTAGATAACTTAAGAAAGAAGGTAAAGCAAACGGACAAACAAAGCCAAATCTTTATTTTAGATCCTGTTCCGTGGGAAGAGCTTTCAAAATATACGGCATCTGCTGATCTGGGCGTTTTTCCTTTACAAAATGTCTGTTTAAATTATTATCTTTCACTTTCTAATAAATTGTTCGAATATTTATCAGCCGGAATACCGGTGGTCTTTAGTGACTTTCCAGAAATGAGAAAAATTATCGTTGATAATAAAGTTGGAACTGTTATTAATGAAAAAGATCCAGTTGCAATTGCCGATTCAATAAATAATATATTAAATAACCAAAAGTTGTACGAGGAAATGTCAAAAAATGCCAGACGCATTGTAAAGGAAAAATATAATTGGCATATTGAAGGTAGGAAGTTACTTAATTTTTATGACAAATTAAATCTTTCAAATTCTTAAATAATAGCATTGTACAAATGTCAATAAATATCTTAATGGTGCTCCAATCAGATTTCCCCACAGACATGCGGGTTGAAAGAGAAGCACAATCACTAATCAAAGCCGGACATAACGTATATTTATTATGTGATAATCGAATTAAACGAGAACGTTTCGCATCGATTCAGAATATAAATGTGATCCGATTACCACACAGAAAATATTTACATAATTGGATCAATATTCCTATTTATCCAAATCCAGTATGGTTGAGCGCCATTAAAAAATTAGCGATAGCCTATGAGATTGATGTGATCCATGTACACGATTTGCCTTTAGCGCTGTCATCAATAAAAATCGGCAGGAAATTGAATATTCCTGTTATCCTTGATTTGCATGAAAATTATCCGGCAGCGATGGAGCTATGGTATCGTAGCGGGATAATGGGATGGACGTTGAGAAATCCCAAATTAGCCAAAATACTTGAAAAATATTGTTTACAGCGTGTTAGCAAGATCATCGTTATCGATCCGGAACATAAACAATTATTAATTCAACAAGGCATTCTGGAAAATTGGATTTACGTTGTTGAAAACACAATATCTAAGAATTTTATCAAACAACTTGAAAAGAACGATGAGACACTTGATCAATTCGCGGATAAATTTGTTCTTTTTTATTTCGGGAAAATTGGGCCGGAGCGCGACCTCGAAGTCGCATTAGAAGCGTTACCCAAAATTAAACGAAAAATTCCGGGAACAAAACTCATTATCGCCGGCGATGGACCACATCTGCCTAATCTGAAAAATCTCACAAATCAATTGGAAATTGAAAACGATGTTATATTTAACGGTTGGACAAGTTTTGAAAACGCTGTTGCTCTCTTTAATTCAAGTGATATTTGTATCCTGCCGCAAGGCGCTAATTCATACATAGATAATGGTATCCCCAACAAGCTTTTTCAATATATGTCGTTTGGAAAACCGATAATCGCTTCAGACACGAAAGCAATTTCACGCGTTGTCAGCGAAACTGGATGTGGAGAGATATTCAAATCAAAATCTCCTGACAGTTTTGCGGAGGCAGGTTTTAAAATATATTATAGTAAGAACCCTTATGGCGAAAACGGGAAAAAAGCAATTCTTGAAAAATACAATTGGGAAAAGTCTGAGAAAAATCTGTTGAAATTATATTCCGAAATCTAATTAAGCATTAAAAAACCTTTTATACATAAAAATTAAATCATCAAAATGATAATCTTAATTTTCTATATCTCATTATCCATATTGCTTTTTAGCTATATCATTTATCCTCTTATGGTTATATTGATAGCAAAGCTTTTTCCAAAAACAAGGAGAGTTAATGAAGATTTGAGACCGATGGTTTCAATGATCGTTTCTGCTTATAATGAGGAAAAAAACTTACCTGAAAAAATTGAGAATTTCAAAGCCTTGAATTATCCCGCTGACAAAATAGAGCTGGTAATTGGCTCTGATGCTTCAACAGATACAACAAATGAAATATTAAGCAAGCTTAAAGAGAAAAATATTCGCGCTTTTCTGTATCAAAATAGAGGCGGAAAATCCGCGGTGCTGAATAAATTAGTGAAGGAGGCAGAAGGAGAAATTTATATTTTTTCCGATGCAAATACAATTTATAATAAAGACGCAATCCTAAAACTGGTTCGTCATTTTGAAGATAAAAACATAGGCGGTGTTTGTGGCTTTCTGAAATTGGTTAATCCGAATAAAAATGTTGGCGGAATGGGGGAACAATTTTATTGGAATTTTGAAAATATTCTTAAAAAAAGCGAGGGAACAATTAAAACCGTGATTGGCGCGAATGGCGCGATTTATGCGCTTAGAAAAGAATTTTATCGTCCCTTGCCTGAAGATAAAGTTGTGATGGATGATTTCCTGATTCCGCTTAAGGCAGTTGAATTAGGCTATGATGTTATTTACGATGGCGAAGCACTTGCCGAGGAAACTACGTCCCCTGATTTATCAGGAGAATACCAAAGAAAAATTAGAATTGGAGCCGCAAATTTTAATGCGTTGGTTGAAATCAAAAATTTGCTTAAACCTTGGAAAGGATTTGTCTCCATCAGCCTTTGGTCTCATAAAATTTTTCGCTGGTTTGCACCATTTCTTTTGCTTGCAATGTTTTTGTCGAATTTATTTCTGGCGATAAAAGGATCGTATGAACTATTATTTTGGGCGCAATCACTTTTCTATGGTAGTGCAATTGCCGGGTTTATTTTGGCCAAAAAAAACGTCACGACAAAAATTATCATATATCCATATTATTTTTGTGCGATCAACCTGGCATTGGCCATCGGTTTTTTTAGATTTCTGACAAAATCTCAAAAACCAGCTTGGGGACGAGTAGAGAGAACCTGATAAATAGATAATAATCATTAGTTCTTGCCAGTTTAAATAAATAATTTAGCTAATGATAATCATTGAAAAGTGAATCAGCCATATTTTTAAAAAACATGTCATCTGTTATTTTATATAGCATTCGCATTTGATCAATATGGACACCATGATACTTCTCACTTTGTACGCGGTGTGCTAAACAATAGTAACTCATGTCCCCGACATTACGATATGATTCAACATAATGTTTAACTGTCGTTAACCCTCCTAATAATAATTTCAAACACACAGGATCTTCTGTTTGCACGTAAAATTCATATAATCCATAAATTGCAAAAATAAAGCCGTTCAGGGCATGCGTAGGTTCTGGCTCCGCAGGATATTCCTCAAACCACACATAGTTGTCATTGTCAACCATGGAAAACCACTGATCTATTTCACTCTTAAAAAACTTAAAGCTATTAAAAATACTTCTTGCATCGCTCAGAAATATTAAATCACCTGTAAATTTATACATTCTAATAAATGCAGATAATGCTTGTCCTTGCGCCATTGCAGAATACCAGAAAGCAATCATCGTATTTTTCGGATTGCCATGCAGAAGGAAGTTAACCCAACTTCGACAGTTAAAATTTTTTTTACTCAATTTTGACAAAAATGCGT
>CAYYMH010000058.1:0-25652 GCA_964472785.1 uncultured Cytophagia bacterium
TACTGTACATTTGTTAACCATTTTATTGTCGTTTCTTATTTTGCAGAAGTCTATTACAAGACTTTACTAACCAAAATAAACAAATTGAATTTTCTTTGCCATTTGACAACTTTATTCGACCAGCATTACCGCAAACTGTTGAAGAGTATAAAAAATACAAAAACCATACAATGGATTTAATGAAAAAAAGGAACGACAGAATATTAACAAGTTTGAACTAAAAATGAGAACAAAGATTTAGAAAATGAACGAGCGGAAAGAACGCCAGCCTGTAACAGCGTGTATAAGAAATAGCGGGTTCAGTGCTAAATCAAAGGTCAGTGCTTTTAATAAAAGTCAGTGCCAAATTGAAAGTGAAGTGCTTTTTAATCCGCTACTTCTCATACACGCAAAACGTTAGAGAACATATGAGTAAATATAAATTAAAAAAGTATAACTCAAGCGTTGAGCGGACTGAAAAGACGTCCGCTCAATGTCTCGCTCTCCCATCAGCCGCCCAACAACCCCACTTCACCTGATAAAGTGAGCAAAAAGCGCCCACTTTAACAGGTGAGCGAGACATTAGCTGGTTCAGCAATATTTCATCAAATATTACAAATCAGATTACTATTGATTGATATCATAAAAAGTTGTATATTGAGATACTTGGGAAAATAAATATCATATCCTTACTTACCATCAAAGAATAATATGAGGCAAATTATATGATGGATGTAAAAAAATTAAATGTGAAGTATATCACCGATAAGAGTGGTACAAAAAAAGAAGTCATATTATCAATTGAGGACTTCGAGGATTTACTTGAAGATATAGAAGATCTCGTTGTAGCATTAGAGAGACAAAACGAAGATACACTTGATCATGATAGCGTTTTAAGAGAATTGAAAAAAGATGGCATGCTATAAAATTACCTGGAAGAAGTCCGCATTCCAGGAACTAAAAAAAATACAAAAAAAGTACATTCCTAAAATAATTGATTCTGTAGAAAAATTATCTGCAGATCCATTCCCACCTGGTGTCAAGAAACTATCAGGTTCAGATAAAGCATTTAGAATAAGGGTTGGAAACTATAGAATTATCTATGAAATTGAAAAACAAATATTAACAATTCAGATAATCCGAGTACGTCATAGAAAAGACGCTTATAAAAGATGATCCGACAGAAATCGCCCGGTTCGAATTTTATCGCCAGGCGTTTCGCCTGAGTTTTTGATCTTTGTGTTATTATAATGCACCACTATTTCTGCGGGTGATGTAGGTTAGTTTTAAAAAACATTAAATTTATGAAGATAAAATTTATCATTCATTGATTAGAAATCTAAAAGATAAAAGTAAACTAAAGTTTCCGTCTTGCGATTCTTCTAAGATTGCTGGTGAAAAGACTTCTGCAACAGTGACTATTCAGATAATAAAAAATGCGACAGAGACACAGAGGCATTTCAATAATCAATTGGTAGATTTTATTGAAATGATATGGTTTTGAAATTTAATCCGAGTCATTAGTAACTCGGCTGAATAGCTACTCCAGTTTTTTTAAAAAAAGTCCGCATTTTTCTTGACATTATAAAAAAGAATTTGTATAATAGTCATGTTAAAAAAACTTAATTTCTGTCATGAATTTTTCTGTTCAGAAAGGAGGTTTCGCCAAAAAAAATTATTTTTACTTAAATTCACTGCAACTCAATCATTCCCAAAAAATTAAGGAGAAGTTCGAATGATCAAAAAAGTTACTATACTTTCCGTTGCTGCTATTTTTATTTTATCTTTATCATCACTTTTGGCTCAACCCAGTCCATCCATGGTTGGCACATCAGATGATGACCGCGCGGTAATCTACAACAGCGGTCCATGTATTGACCGGGCGCCAAACGGGACCGTGATGTGTATCTGGGGGGCTGCCGAAAATCACAGCAACTCTGTTTTATGGACGACGTACGACGATGTTTTCGGAACGTGGAATCCGGCACAGGTGCTGGATGAAGGGACGCCGACCCACTCGACTCCGGCATTAGTTGCTGACGAGAACAATCACTTTCACGCCACCTGGAGCAAAAATTATCGAATCTACTATGCTCAATTCGATGGCGTTAGCTGGAGCACGCCAATCGAAGTCCAAAAGGACACGCTGAGTGGTAATAAAAATTCCATCGTGGTTGATAGCGAAGGAACAATTTGGATAACCTGGAATACGTATTATCAGGGCGACGATGAAAACGAATACCGCTTCATTGCCCATAGTACCGATAATGGTGCTAACTGGAGCGATCCAGACACCTTGGACAGTGACGTGGTCCCGGGTATTGTTACCAGTCGCTATGCTGTTACCCATTTAGCTGCAGGTCCGGACGGAAAACTTGCTGTAACTTTTCGCGAAAAAGATACGGATGTAAGCGCGCGCTATCAGCTATATTATCGTGAATACGACGGATCAACCTGGTTGCCAGTCGAAACGTTCACCCATTTTTTCCACGATTCGATCGACTGTTATCAGGCTTCTGTGGATTTCGATGAAAACGGGAAGCGTCATGTGGCATTTTATACTGATGAGAACGACTTTACATCACCGGACATGGGACAGATTTTTTACACCTCAAAAGAAGACGGCGGCGACTGGACCGAACCGGTCCGAATTACGAACGATCCCGATGGTATTGCGGATTATCCACAGATCGTTATTGCTCCGAACGGTGCGATGTATGTTATTTATTTTCAGGGAGATGCCAGCGGTGTTCGAAACGTATTTGTCGTCACGTCCGCAGACGGAGGCGAAACCTGGAGCGATCCTATTCAACTGAGTACCAGTGATACTGATGTCATCCTTCGCAGTCCCAACATAGGCAGACATATCCATCCTGCAGGAGTTGGCGGAACAAGTTTTGAGGGTGGCGCCGACGCATTTTGGATGGAGGAAGATGCTTCGGTTACCGACGGATACTCATTATGGTATGCCAGAGTTCCGTGGGTCAATACCACCGATGTAAAAATGTCTGAGAATTTAGGACAGTTACCGGAAACTCACCAACTTTTCCAGAACTATCCCAATCCGTTCAACGCTTCAACCATGATCAAATTTCAACTGCAAGAAAACAGCAATGTGCAGTTGAAAATCTTTGACACATTAGGCAAAGAAGTGGCAACAATCATTGACCGAAAGATGGAGTCCGGAGTTCACAGCGTCAATTTTGATGCGTCCAATCTCAGCTCTGGTGTTTATTTCTACAAATTGATCACGCAAAATTTTGTCTCGACGAACAAGATGATTTTAATGAAATAAATGTGAAGTTAGGAAGGCATGGGATTTAAAAAATCCTGTGCCTTTTTTTTCTTTAATTCAAACCTTCTTCGAAGGTTGATCAGGAGGATAAAATGAAGAGAATTTTTTCCTGTTTTTTAGTGTTTTGTGTATTACTTGTATTTAGCCACAGTATAGTCATGGCCGGGAATACCGGTAAAATCAAAGGCAAAGTCACGGACAATCTGACAGGTGACCCGTTAATCGGAGCAAATGTTATCATTAGCGGTACAACGATGGGAGCCGCAACAGATCAAAACGGACATTATTTTATTAATAATGTGCCGCCCGGAGTTTATACACTCCGCGCCATGATGATGGGTTTTAAGCAGTTGGAAATGGAAAATGTGAAAGTCTCGGCTGACTTGACCACAGAAGTTGATTTTGTTCTCGAAGAGTCCGTGATCGAAGGCGAAGTTGTCACACTCGTCGCGGAACGCCCGCTCGTGAAAAAAGACGTCACAGCAAAGATGGCAGTTGTTTCCGGTGTGGACATTTCTGAAAAAATGCCCGTTGCCTCGATAGAAGAAGTTTTGACCTTGCAAGCAGGATTCGTTGAAGATGAATCCGGCGGACTTCACTTACGCGGTGGTCGAAGCGATGAAGTGGCTTATTACATCGACGGGATTCTGGTGCAAAATCCGTTACAGGGCGGACTGGGCACAAATCTCGACGTAAACATGGTCCAGGAATTGTCAGTGCTGACCGGCGGATTTAATGCGGAATACGGTGATGCGATGAGTGGAATCATTAACATCACCACCAAAGAAGGTGCCTCTCAGTACAGCGGAAAAGTACAGTATGAATCGCCGATGATTAATAGTTCCCCATACCATCAACCGGACTGGCTCCTGGACAGCGATATGGTTGACGGGCTTTCAGAAGCGCAAAAGGAGGAATACCGGGACGAAGTTCGTTACTACGAATCACCAGACGATACTATTGGCAAATCCCAATACAAACACGTGAGTGTGCTGGACAATCCCGTGGGAAAGGATCATATCCTTGTTCCGATCTTGGGACGATTTAATGGTACATTGAGTGGTCCAGTGCCGGGATTGAAAAATTTGACTTTTTTCGGTTCGGGTGTTTTTTCAAATCAAGACAGTTATCTGCCGTGGGGCTTTGAACTGGATAGGCAACTGTTTGGCAAATTAACCTATCGCTTCTCACCAAACATGAAATTATCAGCCGATGTCCAAAATAACTGGAATTACCGGCAAATTTACAGTCATTATTATAAATACATTACTCCGGCGACAAACAATCCGGATGATTCGCTAAATTACAGCTCCAGGCTGCGGGGATCGCGAGGTTTAACTACAATCATTACCGATCGCCAAACTCTCACCTGGACACATACATTGAGCCGCGCGACTTTTTACACGGTAAATTTTCAGCGTTTATATCGCAGTGGTTCGGCAAACATTCCCGGTAAACAGGTCTATTACGATCCCCAAACCGGTGAATTATTAGACAAAACCGATTATATCAAACTCACCTATATTTCAGGTGCCGAAAGTGGCTTCCGTGGTGGTGATTATCGGAACTGGTATCGTGAAAATTCAACAAGTTACAATTTCAAGTTTGACATCACCAGTCAAATTCATACCAGCCATCAAATAAAGGCGGGTTTTGATTATAAACAGTACGATATTTTCCGACACGCAATTCGCGATCCCTGGCCCGGTGCGTTCCGCCATCGGTTGGAATTTTACAACCGTGATCCATGGGAAAGCGCAGTTTATATACAGGATAAAATGGAATATGATTTCATGATTTTGAACCTGGGACTGCGGTTGGATTATGCCAACGCCAATGACACTTACTGGACTGATCCGGGGGATATTCAACAGACGGTCGCCGTTGAAAATCCGGATGGTTCCACCAGTAAAGAGTTTCAGTTTAAGGGACGAGAAGATGTGCCGGATCGGTTTCAAATTAGTCCGCGCATCGGGTTAGCGCATCCGGTAACCGAGCGACTCGTATTTCATTTCGCTTATGGGCATTTTTTTCAAAATCCGGATTATTACCACCTGTTCCGAAACGACCGCTCTTTGTATAATCTTGAGGAGTCCGATGTCATTATCGGCAATCCGGGTTTAAAACCACAGAAAACCGTGGCGTTTGAAGTCGGCGGAAAGTACCAGTTCTCCGATGACATTGCTATTGACTTCACCGGTTTTTACAAAGATATAAAAGACCTGACCTCCACGCGTTTTTACTCCCGACAGCCTTATAATTACACCATTTATATTAATGAAGACTACGGGCGTATTAAAGGATTTGATATTACGGTTACCAAAAAATACAGCCATTACATTTCCGGTAATTTGAACTACACTTACAGCGTGGCAAGAGGCTCTGGCTCGGATCCGTTGGCAGGATATTATTATCGGGAAGAGGAATCGCACTTGAGACCCAAGCGTGAATACTATCTCGATTTTGACCGAACTCATGATTTTTCAGCCAATGTCGATTTGCGATTTCCCACCGATTTTGGACCAGCGTTAGGAGGATTCAAACCATTAGCTGACTTCGGCATCAATGTGCTTGTACAATTAGCCAGCGGATTGCCGTACACCCCGCGCGAAAGCGGCGCTTTGAGTTTGGAAATAAACTCGGAGCGAAAAGGCTGGACCAATACAGTTGACCTCAGGTTGGATAAACGCATTCGATTGGCAAATTCATTGAATATGATCTGTTATGCCAAAGTCACCAATCTTTTTGATAGTATCAATCCGCGCCTGGTCTGGTCTGAAACCGGTAAACCCTGGAATGCCGGACCTTATACCTATTTATCAAAAGATCGACAGGCAAATCCTTTAAATATCGGTCCAAGACGTGATATACGACTTGGCGCATATTTTAAATTTTAACTCGTGAAACAGATGAGGTAAACAAAAGATGTCTAAATTATTTCGAGTTTTTAGTCAGCTTTTTATCAGCTTGATCATAGTAATAAGTCTGTTATTTGCGGCTGATGATTTGCAGAACGACAATGATAATGTGACCGGACCGACGCCGCTCCGAAAGACAACTGCCCGTGTTGACGAAGCGATCGGCGTGATGACCAAAGGGCAGTTATGCAATCTCACCATGAATTACGGACAAATCAGTGATACGCGTCTGGAAGATCCGGGCAACCGTCCCACTGACGACTTTTTCAATTTTCGTTATCCGAAAACAAAACCGTACGGCTCTATGTGCGATGATTTCTCCGTATTTTTTGCCGTAGAAAAAAATTCTAAAAACGGAGATAACGGAAATTTTATCGACGGTTACACCAACAATGGCAACGAGGATTGGATCGCCAAAGACGGTTCATTAGGCGAAACGCATTACGATGGCGGCGGTGATGATCCGATTTTGCTCTATGTTGACGGAACAACGCCCTATCTCGCCCACTCTGACTTGACCCAAACCTGGCCTCTCAACGAAAGCGGCGAACGGTTTTGGCCCGGATATTATCGACGCGATCCGATCAGCGGAGAGATTTTCGAAGGTGAATTTGCTTCTGACCGGGATGTCTATGCCGTATTTACTGATGGCAATAATCAGCAAGGGGATGTCATCGGGATAGAGGTCGAGCAAATGGCATATTGCTACGGCAGACCCTATGCCGAAGATTTTCAATTTTATGAATTTTTCATTCATAACAAAAGCGGACAGGCAATTACCGGCGCCTATTTCGGTGTTTATCTTGATCCGGATTGCAGTGACTATTCTAATGAAACAATCATTATTCCGGATGGATACGGTTTTGAAGATGATTTCACTTTGATTATCCAACGTGATTTTGATGGTGATGTGGATGCGGCAACGAATCCGAACAGTCTCGGACGTTTGGAAGACATGGATTTCGGTGTGCTGTTTTTAGAAACTCCAAATGATTTGGGAGTTACGGATTTCCATTATTTCACCGATCCCGGTCCGACGTTTGATGAGGAGCTTTGGCCTATTGTCAGCAGTCAGCCAACAGACCCGGACATCGCAAACGTAGTGAATGAATATTTCCACGGCGCCGATACTCGTATCGACGACGTCTCTCTTATTACAAATCCAAATTGGGACCTCGTTTATACTGCCGCCACCGGTCCGTTCGATCTGCCGGCAGACGGCATGGTGAAATTCTCCATCGCAGTGGTCGTCGGCGACACCGATGACGATTGCATAAAAAACGCGGAAATGGCAATTCAGATGTTTGAAAAAGGATTTGTGGGCCCGGCTGCGCCTCCGGGACCAAATCTGTGGGCAGTCCCCGGCGACGAAAAAGTCACCCTGTACTGGGATGACAGTCCGGAACTAAAACCAGACCCGCTCACCGGTGAACTCGATTTTGAGGGTTACAAAATCTACCGCAGCGAAGACGGTGGTGTTACCTGGGGAGATCCGGTTACTGACGCGCAAGGAAATGTCATCGGATACGTACCGCTTGCCCAATATGATTTAAAAAATACGGTACAGGGAATCGATCCGGTTAACTCGGCAAATTACTTGGGCAGTAATACGGGCTTGCAGTATACCTTTGTGGACAGCTCTGTTATGAATGGCATTGCCTACTCCTACACGCTTACATCGTTTGACCGGGGAGATCCCGACCATCAGATTCAATCATTTGAGTCAGCCAAAGGCGTTGGTGTGGCTGAGAAAAATTTCGTTACAGTGACCCCAAGGCCTGATCCACTGGCGTACAATTCTGCAACATTAACCAATTTTACTCACGCTGCCGGAAAAGGAAAGGGTGAAATTAACATCCGAATTATTGATTCTGAAAATTATAAAATTTATAAAATGGATCGCGGTTACGATTCCCCGTTATTTAAAATTGTCTTTGAAGGATTTCCGGCAACTCATTATTCCCTTTACGATGCAACATCAGATTCAGATGAACTATTAGCGGAATCACTGCCGATAAATCAGACCACGTTACCGGTGATCAATCAAATTGGCATTTCGATGTCCGTCTTTTCCCAGCAAAAGATCGGTGAAATCAATATGGTCACTGATGAAATGGGATATGATGTCAACGGAGTGGGAAAATCTGATCACACCAATTCCTGGTACGTTTCAGCTTCTGCTATTCCGCCATCCTCCATTGATACACGTTCCAATGAATACGAAATTCGTTTTACGGAGAATGGCTCGATGGCATATTCCAAGGGGCGAACGCCGGTTGCATTGATGAACGTGCCATTCGAAGTCTGGCGAATTTATCCGGATACCGCGAAAATCATCTGTGAATATGACGACATCAACGGAAATCAAACATTTGATGAAAAGGAAAACATTTATATCGCCAATGTTGATTATCCTGAAACCGAACCTTCTGTGGGTGATTCGATTGCAGTCAATTTTCCGGTTGATTTTCCGATTCAGTTAACCTTTACCAAGTTGGCTGAAGGTCAACTACCAGTAACCGGACAAAAGGTGGTCCTCACAACTTATGCGAGTTTTTCTGATGGAAGCGGCTTTATCACTGACAACGAATATTCTGTGGCTGATGAATTTGCATTTTCAATTTCCGAACCATCGGTTGACGAGACAAAGGTTGCTGATATGCTGCCCAACGTCAGGGTGGTACCGAATCCTTACATCGTAACGTCGCTATTCGATCCCAAAGAGAATGTACGCAGCATAAAATTCATGTATTTACCGGAGCAGTGTGACATTAATATTTACACACTGAGCGGGGTCAAAGTAAAAGAAATCCGGCATGACGATGGCACCGGCATCGAGAGTTGGGATTTGACGAACACCTTTAATCAGGATATTTCGTTCGGAGTTTATGTGTATGTCGTTTCCACGGATGACGGCAAAAAGAAAGTTGGTAAAATTGCAATTTTAAAATAGAGGATGACTATGAAAAAGCACGTCGTTTTTATCATTGTACTTAGCCTGTTTTTAACGACCTTTTTATACGGAAAAACCTTCCGCAAAGTCGGCACGTCGGCTGCTCAGTTTTTAAAGATTGGTGTAGGCGCACGGGCTCTGGCTCTGTCCGGCGCTTTCGGAGCCATTGCCAATGACGCAAACACAGTTTACTGGAATCCTGCCGGCATGGTGACGCTAAAAAACATTGCCTGGACCGGGAGTCATACAAATTGGTTTGCAGATATTTCTCATAAATATTCTGCTTTGGTAATTCCTGTGAGCGGCGGATCAGCTCTTGGATTAAGCGCGACGTTCGTCACGATGGGAGAAGAGGAAATCACAACCGAAGCCAATCCTCAAGGAACCGGCTATTTCTGGGATGCCAGTGATATTGCGGTTGGGCTCTCTTATGCACGGTGGATGACCGATCGCTTTGCCATCGGCTTCTCTGCCAAATATATTTCTCAGCAAATTCACAATGAAACTGCTTCCACCTTTGCAGTAGATTTAGGCACTTATTTAAAAACCGGTTACAAGGGTATTGTCATCGGCATGTGCTTTGCAAATTTCGGTGGGAATTTAAAGCTAAGCGGCAGGGATTTAATCCGGGCGTATGACCCGAATCCGACTAATACACTGAATGCGAATGTGGATACGCGCCTTTACACTGAACCCTGGCCTTTGCCCGTGACTTTCCGCGTGGGCATAGCAATGGACATTGCCGGCATGGGTGATAAAATCATAGCCTCTGAAAACAATCGGCTCACCCTGGCAATTGACGGTATTCATCCAAACGATGATAGTGAAAAATTGAACGTGGGTCTGGAATACGCCTGGCAGGAAATTCTGTTTGCCCGCTTTGGTTATGGAACAGGTTACGATCTCAATCAATTTGCTTACGGCGCGGGTTTGAAATTCGATATTGGCGGATCGGTCTTTTTGTTAGATTATGCGTTAGCTCCATACGGCGAACTGGATGAAGTCCATCACTTTACGATTGGCTTGAATTTTTAGGAACATTTTCACAAGCGAAAGTATAAGTAATAACTGAAATCTTGCTGTTGAAAACGAAATCAGGAGCCTCATTATTAGATGGAATTTTATCTCTTGTTACTGATGCTGGCTGTGTTTGCTCTCGCAGTGTTCCTTGGCAAATTTCCCATTGGTGTTTCCTTAGTCATTTCCTCAATCATTGCAGCGGTGGTTGCCGGATTCGGCGTTCCCATCCGGCATCTGGTCGAAGGGTCGTTTGCTTATTTAGATCCGATTTTGATCATCGCCACTGCCATGGTTTTCATGGAAATAATAAAAGAAACCGGCGCGCTGGGTGAGATCAGTCGTTTGATCATTCTCAATCTTCACGATCGACCGTTCTGGATGCTGACATTGATTACCCTGTTTATCATGTTTCCCGGAATGATCACCGGTTTATCCACTGCGGCAGTCCTGACTACCGGTGCGATTGTCGCTCCCGCGCTGATGCACTTGGGAATTCCCCGTGTCAAAGCCGGTGCCATTATCTCGATGGCTGCGTTGTACGGCATGGTTGCGCCTCCGATCAATGTGCCGGTAATGATCATCGGCGGTGGAGTTGATATGCCTTACATCGGATTTGAATTGCCGCTATTATTCGCGTCCCTGCCGTTAGCAATTGTCACGACATTGTTTATGGCGTATCGTTACGTGAAATCCGTTGATCTAAATAAAATCATGAAAGACCTCCCGGAATCTCAATATGCCAACCACGGCATCCATCTTTTTTTACCCATTTTTATTCTCATTATTTTGATGTTAGCGACACGCATTTTCCCAAATAAATATACCGCATTGGGTATGCCGCTGATTTTTGTTATCGCCAGTTTGGCCGCTTTCAAATCCGGACGAACATTTAATTTTTTTCACGTCGCAAAAACGGCGGTCAAAGATGCCATGCCGGTGATGGGAATTCTGGTGGGCATTGGGATGTTTATCCAAATCATGAGCTTGACCGGTGTCAGGGGATTTCTTATTGTGAATGCGGTTCAGTTGCCCTCTTTTTGGCTGTATATCGGAATCGCTATCAGTTTGCCGTTTTTCGGAGCGATTTCTTCCTATGGCGCTTCTTATGTGTTGGGCGTCCCATTTTTATTGGCTTTGTTAGGGAAAAGTGAAATCATCGTCGCATCTGGTTTAACCCTCATTGCAAGTCTGGGCGACCTGATGCCACCGACAGCGTTGGCCGGCATTTTTGCAGCGCAGGTGGTTGGCGAGTCCAATTATTTCAAAATACTCAAAGTGTGTCTGCCCTATGCCCTGCTGACGGCACTCTATGGAATCGGGATGATCTTGTTAGCGAATATTTTGGATAAATTTTTGCTGTTTTAGAACCGAAGCAAATTCGTCATCATCTTAATAAAAGGATTATTATGTTAAAATATATTTATGTCATCATCGCTGCTGTATTTTTGATTTTGACCGTGATTGATTTGTTTGAAGAAAAAAACTGGAAAAAGCAACTCACGCACATCATTGTTTTGATTCCGTTATTGTTGAGGGTTTTATTGATTAAATAGGTATATTATGAAAATGCAAAGAAATCGGGCTATTATTTTTTTAATTATCAGTTTAATTGTGTCGGTCATTTCAGCACGCTATTTTTTAAAAATGCGAAAACCAGAACCGATCATTCCCAGACAGGGACTGACGTCAACGAAAAAGTTGAGTGACTATTTTGAAAAATTGAAAGGAACCCGCGGGGATACGGACGTTTACTTTTTTGACGGCGATTCATCGGGCGGTACAACGCTGATTTTAGGCGGAACCCACCCCAATGAACCTGCCGGATTTATCGCGGCAGTCGTGCTCATCGAAAATTTGAAAACCAATTACGGCCGAATCATTGTTATTCCGCGCACGAACAACAGTGCGTTTACCCATAATGATCCTCAGGAAGCGAATCCACAGCGCTTTACCATCCAAAAAACTGAAGGCGAACGATGGTTTCGCTTTGGTTCGCGCAGCACCAATCCCATCGACCAATGGCCTGATCCGGAGGTTTATCGCCACTATCCGTCAGGGCAAAAATTGTCGGGAACCGAAACGCGCAATTTAAATCGCTCCTATCCGGGACGACCCGACGGCTCAATGACCGAAAAAATCACATACGGCATCATGGAATTGATGCGTAAAGAAAACGTTGATCTGGCATTTGATCTTCACGAAGCATCGCTCGAATATCCGGTGATCAATGCAATCGTCGCCCATCCAACCGGTTTTGATCTCGCTGGAGAGGCAGTCATGTATCTGCAAATGGAGGGACTGAATTTTAGTTTGGAACCTTCACCGGCGAATTTTCGGGGACTGTCCCATCGCGAATGGGGAGATCATTTAAACATACCGGCTATTTTAATGGAATCTGCCAACACGGTTCAGGGACGTTACCACGGTCGTTTGACTCCGGAAGTGGTCATATCAGGAAGAGACCGAATTTATGAAGAGGCATTTGCCCATAATTTATTGAAAGTGGATTATCCAAAAGAAGGCATCCCCCTCAAAGTTCGTGTGGGAAGGCATCTGGCAGCGTTCAATATTTTTTTGCAAATTTGGAACAGCTACCATCCGGAAAAGTTAATTATTACCGAAGGTATTCCGAGTTTTGATGCGCTTCAAAATAAAGGAATTGGGGCATATTTGAATTAGTGTTTTTTATATTTTCAGCCACTGATTCATACGGATGAACACAGATTTTAAAATCAAAATACAGATATGAAGGGTGTAATTCCGAAAAGTTGGTATTTTGGGATATGAGAAAAAAAAATGTAAACTGCTGAAGCAGTTAATCAATTATTTTTTCATCTGTTATGGGGCTGTATCAAAAAAAAATTTATAGTGAGGAATTTATTCGTCAAATACTATACATTGTGTGGAGCGAATAAATTCGCTACTACAAATTGGGCTAAACATTTTGCATCGGGACTTTTGATACAGCTCTTTCATTCAACTTTTTTGTTGAACGATCACCCTGATTCATCGGGGTGGAATTGTTACAAAACAGGATATGAGAAACCGTTTCAACGGTTTACCAATTTTATGGAATTGCTCCAGATATGAACACAAATCGGATTCTCAGCAAACGAAACTAATTATTTAAAGACAACACCGTAGGTGTTAAATATTTATAGCAAAAAACATCAGTACCACATATACCAACCCCGTAGGGGTTGAATAGTGAGAATTTATAATTTTGATCTTCAATGTTTGGGTTATTTTGATAAACACATTTTACTTTATAAAAAATGGCATTCATGGTTTACCAAAAAAATTTTCACTTTTATCAAAAATCATTATAGAAGAATTTAGTAAAAAATAAAAAATCAGTAAAAATCAGTGTCAATCTGTGACTTATTAAAAAGTTACTGAGTCGAAAATTTATTTTTCAAAGATATCAGAAAACAGGTCAAAATTTAATTATAATTGGAGGACGTAATGAAACCAATTCGATTGATCGTTACAGTATTATGTGTTGTGAGCATTTTTGCACAGGTTAGTTTCGGCAAAGATGACTTCAAAGCTGAACAGCCATTTTTGCTTACACCGGCAGGACAAAGTTCGGACGCATTGATGGTGAAAATTCTTGCCCAAAAAGCAAACCTGGAATTTACTTTTGACAAACAAGCACAACCGGATACGCTGCAAGGAAATAAAACGCTGATCCTGGTCACCGGTGGCAGCACCAAAGGCTTGGGCGCTGCCAACATTGACAAAGAAGACGAACTGAAACGCATCGAAAAACTCATCGAAGCAGCAAAAAAGAATGAGATAAAAATTGTCACCATGCACATTGGAGGAAAAGCACGTCGGGGAAAGCTCTCGGACATGTTCAACTCTTTAAGTGCTGAAAGCGCGGATTTGCTGATTGTCAAAAAAGATGGGGATGGAGATAATTTCTTTGCTGACATTGCTAAAGAGAAAAATATTCCGATTAAATATATTGAAAAAATTTTGGGAGCCGGTCAAATTCTCACTGACATTTTCCCGAAACAGCAGTAGTGAATTTGTTGTCAATTAATGCTGTGTCATCCCAGTACCTCCACTTTCTGGTGGATACTGGGATTTCTGGTTTAAATCCAGTTTTTCATTTAAAACCTAAAATTCTAAAATGAAAAATTTCACTTCGCTTCAATTTGTTATTTACTATGGAGTGAATCGCCTTTATGCGATTCATTTTGCAATGCATAAAGGCATTGCACTCCATTCATTTAGAAAATCAACAATTTACCATTTGAGGTAATAAACTCAATTTAGAAATTTAGGTAAAATTAGGTTCCTTTTTTAAACAATTCCTTTTCACTAAAAAGAATGTGTTATGAAATACTCATTTAAAACTATATCTCGACACGATCGGTTGATTTACATTATATTTTTTATTTCCCTCATCTTTTTCCGGCCTGTATTTTCCGGAGAAGTCACCGGCAAAAACGGCATGGTTGTGACTGCCCATCGGAGTGCTTCGGAATTTGGAGTGGACATTCTAAAATCTGGTGGGAACGCAATCGATGCTGCGGTTGGAGCTGCGATTGTTGCCGGTGTGGTCGAACCGAATGCCTCTGGTTTAGGCGGTGGCGGAACGATGATGCTCTACTTGAGCGATCTGGATTCCGTTACTTACATCAATTATTATGCCTGTGCCCCGCAAAAGCTTCCCGAAAATTTTAATCGCGGAAATGATCAGAGCAGCGCCAGTGCTGTTTTGGTACCCGGTACTGTCGCTGGTCTCCATTATGCGCTGAAAACTTACGGGACGATGTCATGGCAAAATCTGCTATCACTTGCGGTAAAAAAGGTGAAATCAGGTTTTAAGGTTGATGAAAATTTGTACAAAATCATCCTTGATTCGTACGAAAAATTACTGCTCCACCCTGAAACCAAAGCCATTTATCTGCCCGACGATTTACCTCCGGCCGAGGGTTCGATCATAAAAAATCCGGAATTAACGCACACATTGAAAAAGTTAGCGGCTCACGGTCCAAAATTATTTTATCGAGGAGAGATCGCCGATTCGATTGTTTGGGCCATCAAAAAAAATGGCGGTACACTTCAAAAAAGTGACCTGCAAAACTACACGGTTCGGGAGATGGCTCCGCTGTTCGGCACTTACCGGGGACATCCAATTTATAGTGCACCACCTCCCCAATCCGGTTCCACAGTGATCGAAATATGCAATATTTTGGAGTTCAAAAATCTATCCCTACTGGGTGATTTCGCCGATCATGCTTTCACGCTTCATTTCATGGCAGAAGCCATGAAACGCGCCTATGCCGACCGATTAGCTTATTTGGGCGACCCGAAATTTGTGGACGTACCGGCTGACATTCTGATATCGAAACAGTTCGCTGCCCAGCGGTTTCAGACGATTAATTTTAAAAAAGCGGAGCCGGCTGATCCGCGAATGACAGAGCCGGGCAATTTGTCTTCATTTATGGAAGATAATGATGGCAGTACCACTCACATTTCAGTAGTCGATAAAAGTGGAAATGCTGTGTCATTAACCCAAACTTTGAACCACTTCTGGGGTTCGGGAATTACAGTGGAAGGATTTTTACTCAATAACGGTATGACCAGCTTTTCAGAGACGAGTTCGGTCAACCAGATGTCGCCTGGAAAACAGCCCCGATCAACAATTGCTCCGACCTTAATTTTTAAAGAAGATCAATTATTCATGATTATCGGCTCACCCGGCGCCGGCAGAATCATTTCGACCATGGTGGAAGTGATCTGCAATATTGTTGATTTTGGGAAACGTACTGATGAAGCAAACAGCGCGCCACGGTTCGCCAGCCGGAAATGGGCAGATAAATTATCACTCGAAAGCCGGTTTTCCGAAGCGCTGATCGATTCGCTGCAGCATTACGGTCACGCACTCGATATAAAAAATGGGATAGACATGTATTTCGGCGGCGTTCAGCTTATTGTTGTCGATAGAGAAAATAAATCATATCTGGGTTCGTCAGATCCCAGACGTTCCGGCGTGGCATTAGGTTATTAAAGCGAAATTCATAATATTTCTTTAAATCAAACTTGAGGTTTTAATGATAAAACGGTATTTGTTTATAATTGTTGGAATTATTTTATCATTTCAAATTGTATTGAGTCAAACCAATTTTCCCCCAGATCTGACCGAAGAATGTACAATTGGTGTGGCTTCAGGGAAAGCGACCACAGACGGTCGGCCTTTACTCTGGAAAACGAGAGACAACTCATCCAGTCCCAATAACGAAGTAATTTTCAATACTTCTTTTCCGATCAAATTCATTTCAGTGGTCAGTGCAGGTGGCACTTATTCATGGATGGGTGTGAACGAAAAAGGGTTCGCCATCATAAATTCATTGTCGAGTGATCTGGATGCTGCAGGTTCCGGGTTCAGCAATGGTGAGATCATGCGAGAGGCGCTGGGCACCTGTGCCACGATTGACGAATTCGAACAAATGTTGGAAAACACAAATGCATCCGGAAGAAAAACCGCAGCCAACTTTGGCGTCATTGACTCCACAGGCGGCGCAGCCATCTTTGAAACTGCCGGGCATGAGTTTTGGAAGTACGATGCGCATGACTCGACCACTGCTCCTAACGGCTATATACTACGGACAAATTTCGCCTTTAACGGCGCTGCAAAAAATGGACTTCATGATAATATTTATAGCGTTGAAAGGTATCGCCGACAAAGAACGCTGATTAATAGTTATTACGCTGGCGACACACTAAATTATCGGAGTATTGCACGTTATCAGATGCGTGATTTTTCTGATTTTGACAGTGATCCGGTTCCGGTTCCGTTTCCTGATCACTGGCTTTCTTATCGTCCCTTTGGTTACATTTTCGCCAACGTCAGCATTTGCCGAACAACTTCGGTTTCGGCTGCGGTCATTCAAGGTATTTTACCGGATGAGCCAGCCAAATTAAGCACGATGTGGACACTGTTGGGACAGCCGGCATCTTCCATTTTCGTGCCGTACTGGCCTGTCGGAGAAACACCGCCGGAAGCTGACGGATCATCCTATGCGCCATTGTGTAACGTGGCTTTGCTGATCAGAGCTCAACTTTTTGATTATCAGGAAAATTCAAATTATATCGACTCCTACAAGCTACGTGATGAAAATGGCAACGGACTCTGGGCACATACCTTTCCTGCCGAAGATTCCATCATCACCGCCGCTGAAAATTGGCTGGAGATTTGGAGGTCAAATGGTCTTAATAAAAACGAAATGTTAAGTACAGAAAGAGCGCTGGCACAGTACGCCCTTCAAATACTGAACAATGCTTATTATGGCATGATAACCAATATTCAAGATCAGTTTGTTAATCAAATGACGAATGATTTTATGTTAAATCAGAATTATCCGAATCCGTTCAATTCATCAACCACGATCGAATTTACGGTGCCGACATCGTCACAAGTTTCTCTGAAAATATTTAATGTGCTGGGACAGGAAATTGAGACGCTGATTCACGCTAAATATGAGCCCGGACATTATCTATTAAACTATCGTGCTGATGAATTATCCACCGGGTTGTATTTTTACCATTTAGAGGCAACTTATCAACAAGGGAATCAATCACAAAAATTCAGCGACACAAAATCATTTCAACTGCTCAAATAAATTTCAAATTGTTATTTCAGGAGTTTTAAATGCGTTTATCATTTTTGAATAAAAGTCGGTCATTGTTTTTCTTTAGTTTTGTAATTTCCACCATTTTAATCCACGCCTTTGCTATTGCGTCTGATTTGGATTACCTGACAGAACAAAGTCAAAAAATTCACACACAATTCTGGTCGGCAGATTCATTGATTTACGGACATGTGATGCTCAATACTAAATATCAGACGCCGATCTTTCAATTCAAGGGTAAAACCGAGGGACCGGCGGTGCTCATCGTCGGCGGGACGCACGGTAATGAACCTGCCGGTTTTGAAGCAGCACATCGGCTGTTACGAGACCTTTTAGAAAAGGGCTTTGAAAAGGGCACAGTTTTCATCATTCCCGAAGCGAATAAAATTGCTGTTCAAAACAATTCCCGTCGGATTCCTGTCCCGGAAAATACTGACAGGGAAAGAGGAAACTTAAACCGTTGTTATCCGGGTGACCCTGACGGCCTGCCAATGGAAAAGGCTGCCTATCAAATTAATCAACTTATGAAGGAAAAAAAAGTCGAGCTTTTGCTCGATTTGCATGAGAGTCCGTACTTCCATTTAGAGACCAAAAACAAAAAAGATGAATACCACGGATTGGGTCAGACCCTGATTTACACACTGAATGAAGAGGCGACCTGGCTGGGGATGATCGTCTTGGATCACATGAACAGTCAGATTACCGAAGAGATCAAAAAGTTTACTTTGCTCGACCGTCCTATTGAAAACAGCACAGCCTGGATGGCAGGGAAATATTTTAACATTCCCGGATTTACAGTTGAGACATGCAAAAAATTACCTTTGGAAAAACGGATAAAGTATCAACTCGAAATTGTCAAAGTAATTCTGAAAGAGAAAGGAATTTTATCAAATTAATTTTCAGAGCGGCCATTTTTCGATTTTATCAGAAGTATTGCACTACAGATAGCGACTAAAATTGATGCGATGACCAGATTCAATTTCTTAATCTTTTTTGTAAAATAGACACCACTGTCTCCCGGTTCCGGCAAAGGCACCGGATCGATTTGAATCCAATTTTCATGAGCGATTTGTTTTATCCCGAGCAGGTGAATAATCGGAACGCCCTGATTCCCGAAATACTCCATCACTGAATCCGGTTGTTTGGTTGTCTTTGGATTTCTTATATTTAATCCGGGTTCAACCTTCTGCAAATGTTCGTAATCTCCCACATTGATTTGAGCCCCGCCGATATTGACGAACACCTTTGGATTCCTTTCTTTGAAATAGATCGCAATTCGCGTTGCGATATTTTTTTCGAGATCATCAATTTGAATGAATTCTCTTTGATTCGGTTGAACAGCCTGTTTGAGCAGCGCTCTTCCTTCAGCAGAAAGTCCTTTTGAGATGTCACCCCCCCCCCCCAGTGAGACGAATTGAGTTTTGGTTTGAATTACATTTTTATTGTACAGGTACGCTTCCATATCCAGATAAGTGAAATCAGGCCGGTTCGCACCAAAACTGGAGGAACCCAGCGAAGCAATAATAACCGGTTTGAGGCGCATGACTTCGGACGCGCAAATCGTCGCCAGAATCAATGCCGGAAATGAGCCGGAGCAACCGACAGCAGCGACATCACCAGGTTTTAAATTGATCTCATGAAACCACTTTACGAGTAAGGCAGCAAAATCAGGATTTGTGGAAGTGCGCTTTGCAATCAAATCCCCAAGGGTCGTCGTGATCTCCGAGTACTCCGCGCCGATCAGATTGGTCTGGTTCGGGTCATTTTCTCTGCTATTTTTATCAAAAGACAAAACGCTCAACGAGTCGATGCAACGGTGCATTAATCTGGCAGCCGCGATTTGATCCTGTTGAAAACTGGTGGGAATTTTGTGCATATCATAAGTAAGAATCACAAACGCCGCGACAATCAAAACACCGCTGACAGCAATTCGTGCAAGAGATATTTTTTTATATCTGAATTTCATTTTAAAAATAATTATAAACTTGAATAAGAATAGCGACAAAGCCGCTGACGATAACACAGGAAAAGACAGTTTCAAAAATTCCCTGTTTGCGCATTTCGTTGGCAAGCAGCCCGGGAATGATATATCCGATAATCTCCAAATCCGTCGGCATCCAACTGACTTGAATCAACCACACTGAAAAAATCCACTTCAACAAAAATCCGATCACAACAGCAGCGACAAAAGCCCGCCTGCCGTACAAGATCACAAATTGGCTGATTAATTTTATTAACACATAAGTCAAAAGAGCAGCAGCGAATGTCGACAATAATATATAAGGTTTAGCAAAATAGAGTGCGATGTAGCCGGGTACAACTATGCCGCCAGGCGTTAATCCGACAATTTCATAATAAATGAGTCCGATTAAAATACCAATAAAAATCGCTTCAACTGCCATGCTTTAATTCCTCAATATAATTTAAAATTTTTTCACCGCTGTTCACAAAATTTCCCATACCGATGATGACGTCGCTATTTTTCAGATATTTTCCCAAAGTGGTTTCCGAATTAATTTTTGATGTTAGGTAGATTTTTTCTTTATCAATTTTATGTGGCTTTATCATTCTTAAAATCGGTATTTTGGGAACAATGCCGCAGATCACTAACTTACTCCAGAACTCCTGCTGATTAACTAACCAACGTAAGAAAGCCATCGTCCTCAAAGGCCTGTCTCCGCGGCAGGCTAAAATAATTGAAAATTTGGGGCGAATTAATTTCAGTTCCATTAATTTATCAATCATCATCTGGGTGGATTCGACATCATTACATTTGAAAAGATTGACAAAATGTTTGGTTTTATTCTGAAAAATATATTGATGTATTAATTCTTTCACCTGTAATTCAATCTGATTTGTAGAAACAACTTTTTGAACGAGGAAAGGATCGAATTTGAATATTTCGCCGAGATATTCAATCACTTTTTGATTAAACAAAAACCGGTCGTATTTCACTGCCTGATAATCATTTTTAATAACTGTCAGCAGTCGTTTTTTTTTAATGAATTGACCGATCAATGGTGCGCTATCGGCTTCCACAATGATGTTACCGCTTTTCGGGACGGACGCTGCAAGAGTTTGGGCAATTTCGGTTTTATGCTTCCCCATCACTTCCTGATGATCAAGCCGAATATTGGTCACAATTTGATGAGTGGATTTTGACAACTTCTTTTCAAACATATACTGGAATTCCGGTTGCAACGCCATGTTTTCGACGATGAGAACTTTAGGATTATGGGGGGACACAAATTTTAAAAACCGAATTAACTCACCTATCCGAGGCACCCCCCGTCTTTTCCAAATATTCCAGCCTTTTCCGCTGATGAAATACTTGGGCGTTTCCCCGGTAATTTTTCCGGCCACTTTCCAGCCGGCAGAATTAAACAAATCCACAATCATTCTGACCAGCGTGGATTTGCCTCTGGTGCCATTAACTTGGATTCGAATCGGAATGTTTTGCAATCGTTTTGTGTGACGGTGCTTTTCGATCACACCCAAGATAATTAGAAAGACTGATATGAAAATAATGAGGTGCATGGTAAATTCCGATGATATCTGATAGAAAATACGACGGAGATAAAAAATTCATTAAGTTTAAAAATAATTTGCCACGGATTAACACAGATTTTCACATATTTATTAGATAGAAATAAAATTATATGTATAAATCTCTACAATCACTGCTGATAAGTATAAATCTGTGGCTGGAAAAAAGTTAACTTTATTACATTGAACGAAACAAGTTTGTACTCACCAAAAAAATGGGCAACTCAGAGAGTCACCCATAAAATTAGCGGGAATGTGTGGGAATCGAACCCACCTATCCCGACTGTTGTCGGGACACAACGGATTTGAAGTCCGCGGAGCTCACCAGATGCTCTTGCATTCCCATGTAAATCGAAACAACTGTAGAATTAAAATACAAATTTTCTACCTTTAAGTCAAGACAATTTTCTGCAAAAGTTGGGAGAATTTTCATCTAATCTGTTTTTAAATAAATTATGATGGGTTAAAAAAATAACAGTTTGATAATGTAGTTTTCGATTCGAAAAGCGAAATTGCCTAAATGACAAAAATACATTTCTGCTATTCCCTTTTCACCAATCATTAAAAATCTTTAAAATTATATTTTTATTTTCCAGGACATATCGCAACAATGCGTTTTTACCCATTAAATCTAATTTCTTGCAAATATTGGAACGATGATGTTCAACTGTTTTATTGCTAATAAATAATTTATCAGCAATCATGTTCGTTGTATTGTTTTCTGCAATTAACCGAATAACTTTTTGCTCCGTTTGAGTCAGTTTAAAACGGCAAATTTTTTCCAATTCATTTGTATACTTATCACTTGTAAAAAACCGCGCGGAAAACTTGGGACTAATGAAACTTTCCCCTATCATAATTTTTTCGACTCCGTCAACAATGTCATCAATGGCGCTTTCCTTAAGTATATACCCTTTGACGCCATAGGAAGCTGCCTGATTAAAAATCAGTTCATCATCATACATGGTGAGAATGATCACTGCGGTTGGTGCTTCGTGTTCGCCAATATATTTCGCAATTTCCAAACCGGACTTATAGGGCATGTTAATATCAAGGATCGCGATGTCCGGCGGATCATTTATAATCAAATTTAACGCATCCTGACCGTTTGTCGCTTGTTTTATGACCATCCAATCAAATTCGTCGCTGATCACTTCATGTAATCCCTTGAGAAACAACGGATGATCATCAGCGATTAATAATGTTGTCGGGTTTTTATCCATTTATTTACGAGTATCAAATATTCGGTTATTGAGCAATGGGAATTATTATTAAAAAAGTAGTGCCTGACTCTTGATTCGATTTGATCTTTAGCTTTCCTTTAATTATTTCAATCCGCTCCTGAATTCCAATTAATCCAAATCCTTGTTTTTCATTCAATAGTTTCTCATAATTAAATCCGATGCCATTATCCCGAACCCCAATTTCGATTTTCTGTTTTATGCGCTTTATTTTTATCCATGCCTGCTTTGCCTGTGAATGTTTGATGATATTATTCAGTAATTCCTGGACAATCCGAAAACAGTTAATTTCATGTTCTGAGGGTAACAAACCATCTATATTTTCGATTTCGCATTCAAACGTAATGTTTGACGCTTCATTCACCTTTTCGGCCATCGCTTTAAGCGCATTTGTTAGCCCAACTTTTTCCAACTGATAGGGATGTAAATTATGAGATATCTGGCGGACATTTTTGATCGCTTCCTCGGCGACATTGGAAATTTGCATCAGCTTCTTTGTTTTCTCGCTGTCCTGTTTTTTTAGCGCTAAACTGGTCTGATTTTTTATGATTAAAAGATCTTGGCCCAAGCTATCGTGTAGCTCCGCAGCAATTCTCCTTCGTTCCTGTTCCTGACTGGATATTAGATTATGAGTATATTGCTGGCGAATCCTTGCTTCTTTCCTTAAAAGTGCGAAACGTCTTCGTATTATCAAATAAATTGATCCGACAAAAAAGCAAAGCATAAAAATTTTAAAGATTGAGGTTTTCCAAAACGGCGGTTTGACATAAATTGAAAGTGAATCACCAGCTTCATTCCAAATACCATCATTGTTTGAGCCAATGACTTTGAAAGTATAATTGCCTGGCGCAACATTTTTGTAAACAGCTACAGGTAAATTGTCAATCTCCTGCCATGTTTGATCAAAGTTTTCCAGCTTATACAAATATTGATTCCTCTTTGGATTAACATAATTCAGGGCGACAAAATCAATAGAAAATGAATTGTTTTTATAACTCAGTTCAACCGAAGCTGTAAATAAAATATTTTTTACTGGCTCATCTTTTGAATTCAAAATCTTAAATTTCGTAATATGGACTGGTGGGATAAAATCATTTTTCGCCATTTCAACAGATGAAAACATTGTGAATCCGTTAATTCCGCCAAAGAAAAATTTATCTGTACTTGTTTTGTAAAATGAATTCTCTGTAAACTCAACTCCATGGAGCCCATCCTCTATGCCGAAATTCTTGAATTGTTCACGATATGAATCAAAACATGAGATGCCATTATTCGTACTCAGATAAAAAATTCCATTTTTATCTTCCACGATGCCGTAAATACAATTTGACGCAAGCCCATCTTTTATTGAAAAATATTTAATGGCTCCAGTCTTTTCCTCGCATTTTATTAAACCATGGTTTGCTGTTCCTATCCATAAAATATTTGTAGATTTTTTTAGAATTGATGTTATTTCAAGATTAGTTATTGATTTGGTATTAATATCTGTTGAAAATCTTTGAAATTTTTCAGTTCGCTTATCAAATATTTGAATTCCTTCTGAAGTTCCAAGGTAAAGCTTGCCATTATCATTTTCAATAAATGTTTTAATTGGTAACAAAGGAAAAGCCGATGAATCTGCCGAGTAGATCTTGTAGGTTTTGAATTTCTGTTTTTCAGGATTAAATCGAACCAGTCCGATATGCGTGGTACCGATCCACAGAAGCCCGTCTTTATCTCTTAAAATTTTTGTAATATTAATATTACAGGGGCCTGAGCTATCAATGACAGCGGATTGATAATGTTGAAATTTTTCGGTTTTCGTATTCATTCGAGTTAACCCAAGCGGCGTACCCAGCCATAAAAAATTTAAATCTCTATCCTGACAAATTGCATTAATAGCATTGTGTAGGATGCTCTGATGGTTACCATCAATATACTGATATCTTTTTTGATCGCCATTACTTGTATTTATTTTAAATAATCCTTGTATGGTTCCTACCCATAATGTGTTCAATTGTTTTTGAAAATAAATCGACCGCACCTGATTAAGATGAACTGTGTTTTTCTTAAATTTTGTAAATTGATATGGATAAAATTTCCATTTATTGGCTTGAATCAGATTTATTCCACCTGCATGTGTCCCCACCCATAAAGCGCCTGCATCGTCCTCATAAATCGCCAGAACATGGTTGCTGCTTAAACTTTGTGGATTTTCTTCATTATTTTTATATTGTGTAAAATGATTTGTTATGAAATTGAATTTATAAATGCCACCAGCCCAAGCGCCAACCCAAATGGTACCTTTACTATCACAATAAATTTTCAAAGCGGCGCGTTTGTCAAAACCATGCGCCTTTCCCATTTTTTCGAATTTATAATTATTCCTTTCTTTCTTAAGAAGATAAATCCCATCGAATTCAGTACCAATCCACAAATTATTAAAATGATCTTTGCTAATCGTCCAGATATCATCAGGCTGTAATATATTCAATTCTTTTTGTTTTGAAAACCTTGCAAAGCTCTCCGATTTTCTGTCAAATAGGAATAAACCTCCAAAACGAGTTCCAACCCATAAACCGTTCAATTCGTCTAAGCATAAACTTTTAATATGAGGTCTTATGCTGCTGTTACTATTTTTTTTATTGATGAAGTATTTTTTAAAAACCCTTTTATCAATGTCAAACACATTTAAACCGCCCGTAACCGCTGCAAGCCAAATTTTTCCGTTTTCATCCTCAAGTATATCAAATATGTTGTTGCTGCCAATACTGGTGGAATCATCTGTGACATGCAAAAATCGAGTAAACCGATCGCGTTTTTTATCATAAATATTTAATCCGCCGTTATTGGTGCCAATTAATAAAAGTTCATCCCCAGAATATTCAATCATACACCTGATATGGTTATCGCTCAAACTGTTGTCATTATTGGGTTCCATGACGAAACAGGTGAATTCATAACCATCATATCGGAACAAGCCACCTTTTGTTCCGATCCACATAAAACCCTGTCGATCTTGTAAAAAGCAGGTGATGCTGTTCTGCAGCGTGTTTTTACCGGGATAAATATGGT
>CAYYMH010000059.1:0-23620 GCA_964472785.1 uncultured Cytophagia bacterium
TGTAATGGCTAAATAAATTAACTGAGTAGAATTGAAACTTTTTATCATAGGAGCTTAAACATGGATAAACAATTACCGAAATCATTTTTCGATCTGATCGAGCAGTCGGACCTGCCAATATTAGTCGATTTTTGGGCGCCATGGTGTGAACCCTGCAAAACAGTATCACCGTCCATTGAAAGAATCGCCAGGGGGTTAAAGGAGAAAATTACGGTGATTAAGATAAATGTCGATGAAAAAGGGCATATTGCCAAAAAATATGATATCCGGGGCATTCCCACGATCATGATGTTTTTCAAAGGAAATGTGTTGATGCGAATGACCGGCGCCCATCCCTACGAATCCATCAAACAGGAAATTATGAGCAAATTAAGCATGGCGTAAAAGGCAGGTGGAGCTTGCTGTTTTTTTAAATTTAAACAGATAAAGCGCTGTTCTCTGACGAGGTCAGTTTTTATTGATCTGTAGAAAAACGATCGGGAAAATCAAATTTAACAAAATGATTATTTAGCTTATTTGTTCATTCGATAACCCACCCCGGTTTTAAACAGACGAATTTATCATCAAGTTGAATCACAATTGCCAGTTGGGTTAAGTCTCATCACCTGTTTAATTCATAAATCTTGCCACCAAGGCACCAAGTCACGAAGAATCACAAAGTTGTGCAAGAAGCATTCATAAAAAATATTCTGAGTCGATTCATCTCCTTTGCCTGCCAGACTTTATATTTTCATCAATTTGTGTGCCTTTGTGTATTAGAGACTTTGTGGCGTATGAATTGTTCAGGATTAAGAATTTTCTTGCATTTAAAAAATGTATTGATTATTTTTAAAGTGTATGAAAAACATATTAGCCTTCAAAATTAAATCCTCTATTTTCTACAATATATTTATAATTTTGCTGATTGAGTTTTTAATCATCGCCCCTGCTTTCAGCCAGCAAGCACACATCCCGGCATTGGAGAAACAGGTCAAATTTATACCCCTCGAAAAAGCGTTTTCAGTTTTGGAAACGATGTACGATATTCACATTGTCTATCAACAATCTCTGATCAAGGGAGATATTCCGCTGGTCAACTTTAGAATTACCGGAAATCTTCAATCAGATCTGCAGCAAGTTTTGGAATCAAAAGAATTGACGTTTGAAAAGGTTGGCAAAAAGACATTTGTGATTATACCATCAAAAGGAAAATCGACAGGTGTACTAATGGGCAAAGTTGTTGATCATAAAAATCATCCTTTGGGGCACGCCAATGTTTTTGTGAAATCAACTACTTATGGCTCATCCACCGATGCAGAGGGTTTTTATCTGATCAAAAATATACCGTCTGACACATTAAATGTCGTTGTAAAATATCTTGGTTTTAAAAAAATCGAAGAGATAGTCGCTATTCCCGCCAATGATACGACGATAAAAAATTTTATGCTGATCCCAGATGTATTGGATTTTGAGACGATTATCATTACCGGAACACGTAATCCGTTGACGAAACTGGAATCCAGTGTCGCCATCACTACTTTGAATCAGAATGAAATATCAAGACGTTCACCCCAGAATACGGCGGATTTGCTAAAGGCAATCCCAGGTTTTTACATCGAAAGTTCAGGCGGAGAGGGGGGCAATAACTTGTTTGCCAGAGGGATACCAGCAGACGGAAGTTATCGTTACGTGTCGCTGCAGGAAGATGGGCTGCCGGTTTTTGAAGATTGTGAAGTTATGTTTGCAAACCCTGATATTTTCATTCGCGTGGATGAGACCACACAGTCTGTCGAAGGGATTCGTGGGGGAGCGAGTTCGATTTATGCCAGCAATGCGCCGGGTGGCATTATTAATTTTATCACAAAACGCGGCGGCAGTACACTGAGTGGTGTAGCAAAAATGACTGTCGGAAATTATGGTTTATATCGGTCAGACATGAATCTGGGCGGACCTATTTCAGAAAATTGGCGATTTAATATTGGTGGCTTTTTTCGCTACGGTGAAGGTGTTCGTGACCCCGGGTTCCCTGCCAACAGGGGTGGGCAAATACGGGCTAATGTAACGCGATTGTTCGACAATGGCTATATTAATATAAGCACGAAATATCTTAACGATAGAAATATATTTTATATGTCCGTACCTCTGCAAAACAAACAGAATCCACAGGGAATAAATGGATTTAATCCCAATTACGGCACGATGACATCAATTGATGCGAACTATTTAAATGTCCCAACGCCAAGTGGAGAAATGTTTGAATCGGTACTGGATGATGGTATGCATCCCGTTGTAAAATCGGTTGGTGGAGAGATTCTTTTTGAATTTTATAATGGATGGTACATGAAGAATTCATTACGGAATACATTCATTGATCATAAATTTAATGCAATTTTTTCACTTTCAGATCCTTTCTATGCCAATACGTTTGCTGAGAAGATCGCCGGATTTGAAAATTATCAATACCAGTATGCCCATTCAGGAGACATTATTCTCCATCCGGAGACTTTGAATGGTAATGGTCTTGTCGCCGAAGTCGGATGGTGGTGTGTCGAATCACCACTGCATAACTTCGCTAACAATGCCCAATTATCCAAAGAAATTAACAATCATTTCTTTACTGCGGGTTATTATTTCAGCAGTTACTCCGTTAAGTCACTATGGTATTGGCAGGATCTGTTGATTGAAGTCGCCGATAAACCTAAATTGTTAAATTTAGTTGATCTGGATCGTCACATTTCATTCACCAAAAACGGCTTTACCCGGTTCGGCAGCACTTATTTAAATTTTCAAATGGATGGCAGCGTGAATGCGCTCTATTTGGTAGATGAATTCAAATTCAGTGATAGGATTCGCTTTGATGTCGGGATCCGATGGGAGATGGGTAAATATAGCGGTTTTGTAGAAAATCTGTATAAAGAGCACCGCACTGATGAGCAGGGCAGTTTAATTTGTGACGAAAACGGAAATCCTGTAGAGTTCGGCTATAATTTAGATGATTCAACAACGTTAGCGGATGATAATGTCATGTACGGCGACGGAACATTCAGGCCTTATGAATTTAATTATAACCAGGTCGCTTTGTCAGTTGGGAGTAATTTTTTAATCAACAAACAAATTTCAGTTTACGGTAATGTCAGCAATGGATTCCGTACACCAGATGATCAACATTTTGTTTTTTTTGAGCAGGAATCCTATCGCATCGAAAAAATTACCCAGTTTGAAAGCGGATTAAAATTTTCTGACAAAAATTTAGCTGTGTTCGGTGCATTGTTTTTTAACAATTTTAAAAATTTGCCTTTTTCCGATGAAGTTGTTGATCCAACAACAGGGGACATTGTTCGTGCGTTCAGGTTTGCTGACAGTCGAACTGTGGGAGCGGAATTAGAAGCAATTGCTCGTTATAAAGGAATCGGTTTGGATATTACCGCTACCTTTCAGGACCCAAGATATAAAAATTATGAATATATCGGAAAAAAAGATGATTACTCAGGCAATCGGGTTCGGCGAATCCCCAAAATATTTTTTGAAATTAGTCCGTCACTAAAGATTGGGCGCCTAACCATATTTAACACGATGCGTCACTATGGTATGCGTTTCACAGATGATGCTAATACCGGTAAGTTGCCCGCCTATAATATTTTTAGTGTGAACATTTCTTATCAATTCAGAGACATTATTCTGACTTTAAATGGATACAATTTGACAAATGTTATCGGATTAACAGAGGGGAATCCGCGAGTAGACAATACACTTGACCCGCGCAATTATTTTTATATGGCTCGACCGGAATTAGGTCGCTTTTTTACTCTCTCAATGAGTTATCAGTTTTAAAGAGACCAGTTTGGTTCGGGTTAGTATCCCCTTTCTGAAATTTTCTTACTTTTACCCTTGACTATAAAATAAATTTACTTTATATTTCAATTGCTCCTGATGGCATCAAGTCTTTATGAATAGTTTTTCAAACTTAATTCGATTTACCATAAAAACAACAGTGGAAAAGCAGATTATGCAAAAACATCACGCTCAACTCAGCGAGTTGTTAGCCGATGAATCCTTTCAGCGTTGGATTTCAGCAGCAACATCAGCGGACGAAAATAAAAGATGGTCTGAATGGTTAAATTCAGACCCCGAAAACAAAGATCTGTTTGACGAAGCAAGACAATTATGGAATGCTGTACAGTTTCGTCCAACGTCTTTTACGAATAAAAAAGACGAATGGAACAGATTAACAAATCGTTTGAAACTAAAAAGCAAATCACCTCGTTCTTTAAAAATTGCCAGGTGGCGTTATGTGGCAATCGCAGCCAGTATTTTCCTTATTGTCCTTTTCTGGAAGCAGATTGCAGAAAAAAAACAGACAGGAGCTGTTCATTTTCACAAAGTAACCACAGAATATGGGCAACGTCAGGATCTTCATATTTCGGAAAGAATACATATTATCCTCAATGCAAATTCTGTACTTCAATATCCGGAAAGTCAATCACAACTGGATACGATTCACATGAAACTTCATGGCGAGGCATATTTTGACGTGTCTCCGTATTCAGAAATTACACCTGCTCAAATTGTTATTGAAACTCAAAGTGGTCAAATTGAAGTTGTGGGCACCAAATTTGTTGTTTATGCTCGGGGTCAGAGTACAAAAGTGGTTGTCGAGGAAGGGGTTGTTAAAATCAGGGTTGCAAAAGACAATAACGGATCTAAAAAAAATCCGTCAATACCGATATTGCTGGAATCTGGTAACTTGCTAAAATTTAGAAAAGGAAGCAGTTTATTAAAACCATTATCTGTGAATGTTGAAGTGCATACCAGTTGGAAATCCGATCATTTGGTTTTTGATAATACTGTTTTTCAGGATATTGTGCAACGGTTGGAAGATACTTACAAAATCCAAATTCGTGTCGAGGATGACGCATTATTAAAAAACACGGTGTCTGGCTCAATTGAAAATACAAATCCGGATGTCATCATGCAAGCTTTGGCCAAAGCGTTGGAAGTTCAATTAAAAAAAGAGGATAAAACAATTTTATTCGGGAATTCCACCAACCAGTAATTGATACTGTGAGTTACCAATAGTGAAAAATATATTTTTAACCTTCAAACTTGATCGATCATTGATATAAAAATAGCTTGGTTAAAGGTTGTAAAAGTATTTGTCAAATAATCCGAATTGAGGGTCGTTTGAAAATCATTACACGTCAAAAACAAGCATCAGATTCAAGACTTTGGGAGCAGATGAAAAATGGGAATGAACATGCTCTCGAAATCCTCTTCAAACGCCATTACCCAATGCTCTATGACTATGGAATAAAACTTGCGAATAATCAGGAATTTGTTAAAGACAGCATTCAGGAGGTTTTCGCCTATATCTGGGAAAAACGGGAGACTCTTTCTGCTATCGACTCTGTCCCGCCTTACCTGATGATTTCAATGCGGAGAAAACTGTTTGATTTTATCAAAAAAGAAAACAGGCAAAATGATTCTTATCAATATTTAGAATATACTTTCCCGCAATCAACTTTTTCAACTGAAGAACTTTGGATCATCAATGAAGAGGAAGAGGAAAGGAAAAAGACGCTCAAAACCGCACTGAGTAAAATACCTCCGCGGATGTCTGAAGCGCTGTATTTAAAAAAATTCAGCGGATTATCTTATAAAGAAATTGCCAGTATCATGAATGTTTCCCCACAAGTTGCCCGCAATTATGTTTCTGAAGCGTTTCAGCGTTTACGTAGTATACTCAATTCTTCTAATTTATCTTCATAAACTGCCGCAAAGATAACTTAGCTCCTGTAACGACCATTAAAAAATTTTCAACTGGTTTTATTACATTTTTTTAAAAAAAATCTTCTTTGAAACATTACATTTCTTTAAATAATCTCTCTATATAGTTGAAGCATAAAATAAAATTACCCGATTCTTAAAATAAATCATCATTTTGGTACTAATGACAAATAAGAATTCCCAACTAAAATCATTATTAACTGATGAGTCGTTTCAGCGATGGCTTTCCGGAACAGCTACTACCGAAGAAAAACGAAAATGGGTTGAGTGGAAGAACTCAAAACCCGGCAATAAAATCCTCTATCAAAGGGCAGTATTCGTATGGAAAGCCATTCAATTTCGTTTGGTGAAAAATCCCATGATCAAGCAAGAATGGCTTAAACTTAAAAATCGAATAAAAGCGGATGCGAATGCTGGTTCATACAAATCTGCTGAACGTTTCATCTCTGATAAATTAGCGGAAAACCAGCGTAAGAAAAAAATTTGGTTGAAAGGACTTGCAATCGCAGCATGTTTTTTTCTGGCGATTTTAATTTGGTATTTTTCGACTAAGACGAATAACTATTTTGATGTTCCCAAATTCAGCTATGTTCAAACAGAATACGGTCAGCGTCAAACCATCACTCTTAATCAGGACATTAAAATTACACTCAATGCAAACTCCTGGCTAAAATATTCAAAGAAAAAAAATGAACCGATCCGGATAAATTTGAAAGGAGAAGCATATTTTGATGTAAATCATCGACCCGGCCAGTCAAAAAATAAACTTACTGTCCACACTTGTGATGGGGCGATTGATGTTATTGGGACAAAGTTTGTTGTATATGAACGGAATACTGGCACCAAAGTCGCTGTCGAAGAAGGGTGCCTCAGAATAACAGTCGCTGAAAAGCAACAAAACCAGTCTCGAAAAAAGGGAGCTTCAATCTCTTTAAAATCGGGAAATTTAGTTTGGTTGAAACGCGGAGATTCATCTTTAAAACCTTATCCGGTGAATGTCAACGTTCACACCAGTTGGCAAAGTGATCAATTGATATTCGACAACACAAAATTTCAAAATATTGTTCGACGATTATCGGAAACATATAATGTACAATTTGATGTTGAAAACGAGTTGCTGGAACAGACTATCTCTGGTTCTGTTGAAAATTCACAGTTAGATGTTATCATTCATGCATTAGCAAAAGCATTACAGGCGAGTGTTAATAGAAGCGGAAATCAAATCACTATTAAATCAGCAACAAGATAGCCCTATTTTAAAAATGAGTATGTTAACCAAATTAGGAGGAAAATTATGGGTAAAACGTGACGTACTTTTAATGCGTGAGTCGCTGTTAATTATTTTGCTAATTAATTTTGGGAGGAATGTAAAACAAAAATTTTAGCAATCAAACGGTTTAACTACCTGTTATAACTTTTGAAATAATTTGAGGAGGAGAAAATATGTATTCCAAGAAAATCATTTTTACATTCACATTGCTGCTGCTGCTTACTTCTCTTGTCCTGTCGCAAACGACGGGTGAAATTAAGGGAACGATTCAGGATGCAGACGGCAATCCTTTGGTGGGAGCAAATGTTTATCTCAAAGGAACGACTTTGGGATCTTCGACCGACAGAGAAGGAAATTATTCCATTGTAAAAGTTCCGCCTGGTACCTATACCATTCTTGCCCGGTTTTTAGGTTACAAAACAGGAGAAGCCGAAATTACAGTTACAGCCGGTGAAACTGTAACCAAAGATTTCGCTTTAGCGTCCGATGTTTTGGACATGGATGCTGTTGTTGTTACCGGTATGATAAATCCATTAAAGAAAATTGAGTCCAGTGTAGCGATTGCCACTGTCAACAAACAAGAAATTGAGCGCCGTGCTCCGCGCAATACTGCCGATCTTTTAAAAGCAATCCCCGGATTTTATGTTGAAAGTTCGGGTGGTGAAGGTGGTAACAACTTGTTTGCACGAGGTATTCCTGCGGATGGTAGCTTTCGCTATGTTTCACTACAAGAGGACGGTCTTCCGGTTTTTGAAGACGGTGAATTGATGTTCGGTAATGCCGACTTGTTTATGCGCGTTGATGAAACTGTTGATCGCATGGAAGCGGTTCGTGGTGGAACAGCATCAATCTTCGCCAGTAATGCACCCGGTGGCATCATCAATTTTATCAGCAAAACCGGAGGAAACGAACTGGGTGGATTGGCAAAAATTACACTTGGCGATTATGGTTTGTACCGAACAGATTTTAATATTGGCGGTCCATTATCAGAAAACTGGCGTTTCAATGTGGGTGGTTTTTACCGTCATGACGATGGTGTACGTCCGCCAGGATTTACAGCCAACCAAGGTGGTCAAATCAAAGGTAATTTCACCCGTCTTTTGAAAAACGGTTACTTTAGAATGAATTTCAAATTTTTAGACGATAAAAATATTTTCTATCTCCCCATTCCTTTGAAAAATGCGGATGATCCTCAAGCAATTGCAGGCTTTGATGCCAATTACGGAACTATGACCAGCTTGGATATGAACTATCTGAGCGTTCCCACCCCCAAAGGCGGAAGCTTTGAAAAAAAACTCGACAACGGAATGCATCCGCAGATTAAAGCGCTTGGCGGAGAGTTTTTCTACGAATTTGAGTCAGGCTGGACAGTAAAAAATAACTTCCGCTACACAGATATAAACGAAGAATTCAACGCTATTTTTTCACTATCTGATCCTTATTCTGCAAGCTCTTATGCTGAAAATCTGATGGCAGGAGTTGACGGAGCTACGGGTTATCAATATAAATTCGCCAGAACGGGTGACGTAATTGCTGACCCGACAGCACTGAACGGAAATGGTTTGGTAGCGGAAGTCGGTTGGTGGAGTGTCTCTCTACCCATGTCCAATTTCGCTAATGATCTGCAATTCTCAAAATCATTTGGCGCTCACAATTTGTCCCTCGGATTATACCATACGGATTGGAAAGTCAACGGACTCTGGTACTGGCAGGATGTTTTGGCTGAAGTAAGGGGTGGAAAAAATGATAATACCCGAGCGCTTGATCTCGTTTTGACGAATGATGCGGGAGAGAATGTAGTATCAGTAACGCAAAACGGACTGAAGAGAATTGGTAGTATGTATACGCATTATCAATTGGACGCAGTCTCCAAAGCATTATATTTGAATGATGAATTTAAACTCAATGATCAATTGCGACTGGATGCGGGTATTCGCTATGAGTTCGGCCGGGTGAACGGTTTTACCGAAAATGCTGAAGCGTATGACCTGGGTGACGAAACCACATTAGCGGACGATAACGTTCTTTACGGAAACGGTTCGTTCAATCCTTACGAATGGGATTATAACGAACTCGCGTTTTCATTAGGCGCCAATTACAAAATGTCTGAAGGTATGGCGTTCTTTGGTCGCGGAAGTAAAGGTTTTCGTACGCCGGATGATCAGCACTTTGTGTTTAATGCACCGGGTTCATACAAAGTGGAAAGTGTGCTACAGTTTGAAGGTGGTGTCAAATATGCATCTCCGAATTTAGCTGTATTTGCTTCATTATTTGCCATTCAATTTGAAAACATTCCATTTTCTGATGAAGTTGTTGAAAACGGAGAAATTGTGCGGGCCTTCCGTTTTGCCAACAGTCAGACATTGGGCGCCGAATTAGAAGCAATTGTCAAATTCGGTAACTTTGGATTGGATATTACGGCAACACTTCAGGATCCAAAATACAAAGATTATCTGTTATATCAATATGATGATCCACAAGCTCAGCCAACAGAAGTTGATTTCACAGACAATCAGGTTAGAAGGATCCCGAGAATGTTCGGCGAAGTCAGCCCGTCGTATGCATTAGGTAATTTGAATATTTATGCAAGCTATCGTTTCTTTGGCGAACGTTATGTTGATGATGCAAACAACAATAAATTACCTGCCTGGGGTGCAGTTTATGCCGGAGCAAGTTATCAATTAGGTGATTATACAATATCATTCAATGGTGCAAACTTAACCAATACCATCGGATTGACAGAAGGTAATCCGCGTACTGGTCAGGTCATTGGCGCTGTGAAGGATATTTATATGGCCCGACCAATCCTGGGACGTTCGTTTATCGGATCGATTACCTATAACTTCTAAACTTGAAGTATCGTTGCGAAGCTAAAAAATGGTGGGGAGATCGACTTCTCCCCCCATTTTATTTATCTTTTTTAGAGGAAACTTTCTCAATTATAATTTTTTTATGAACCACGAATTTAAGCAAGGGAATTCAATATGCCAGAATTTCAACTTCACCCGATTGATTTATCTCTGGTAGGAATCTACGCCATCATCGTCGTGTATTTAGGTTTAAGATTTGCTAAAAAACATAAAAACGCCGAAGACTACTTTTTAGCCGGTCGTTCTATGACCTGGCCGCTCATTGGATTCTCGTTACTGGCTTCAAATATGTCCAGCACAAGTCTGGTCGGTCTTGCAGGGGATGCTTACAGTACCGGAATTTCAGTGTATAATTATGAATGGATGGCAGCAATTATTTTGGTTTTCTTTGCCATTTTTATTCTGCCCTTTTATCTCCGATCAAGAATTTACACCATTCCGGAATTTCTTGAAAAAAGGTTTGACGGCAGATCGAGAACTTACTTTTCAATCTTAACACTTTTCCTCAATATCGTCGTCGATACAGCCGGTAGTTTGTATGCCGGCGGACTATTGATCAAACTAATTTTTCCTGAGATACCGATATGGCAGACAATTGCTATCATGGCGCTGGTTGCCGGACTATACACCATCGCCGGAGGATTGGCCGCTGTTATTTATACCGACATGATTCAGGCGATATTGCTGCTCATCGGATCAGTTATTATCACTGTTATTGCTTTTGTCAAAATCGGTAGTTGGGATGCGGTTAAACAAGTCACCTCGCCTGAAATGTTGAGTTTAGTACGTCCACTGGATGATCCGGCAGTGCCCTGGTTGGGATTGATTAGTGGTGTGCCGCTGCTTGGATTCTATTTCTGGTGTACCAACCAGTTTATGGTTCAACGCGTACTGAGTGCCAAAGATGAAAATCATGGCCGCTGGGGAGCCATCTTTGCCGGTTTGTTAAAATTACCACCGCTTTTTATTATGGTTTTACCGGGAACTATGGCAAGAGTAATGTACCCAAATTTGCCCAAAGCAGACCTGGTTTACCCGACCTTGCTCTTTGACCTGCTGCCTGTTGGTGTTTTAGGAATTGTGTTAGCCGGTTTTGTCGCTGCCTTGATGTCTCAAATCGACTCAACACTGAATTCTGCCTCAACTTTGGTTACGATGGATTTTGTCCATAAAAAACGTCCGGATATTGATAGTAAAAAGCTGATGTGGGTTGGTCGGGGGTTCACGGCATTTTTTATGGTATTAGCCGCTGTATGGGCTCCTTATATTGAGAATTTCGCTTCGTTGTTTAAATATCTACAAAAAGTATTATCCTATGCGGTACCACCGATCGTTGCGCTTTTTCTCGTTGGTATTTTCTGGAAGAGGGCAAACGCCGAGGGAGCGATTTCAGCTATTATCACAGGTTTTGTTGCGGGCGTTACACTGTTTATATTAAATGAATTTGCAGCAGTAATTCATATCCATTTCTTGTATGTCGCGCTGATTTTATTTTTATTAGTCATTCCGGTGATGATTGCTGTGAGTTTGTTAACATCTCCGCCACCGAAAGAAAAAACAGAAGGGCTGATTTGGAACCGAAAATTTTATAATTCCGAATCCCGTTTGTTGGTAGGTGTGCCCTGGTATAAAAATTATCGGATATTATCAATTATTCTGGTTGTTTTGACTATTGCGTTGGTGATTATGTGGTGGTAAATCAATTTAGCCAATACAAAAATATTTTATGAAATTCCGATGAAGAAAAAAAAGACAGCAGATGAAAGTCTGGTTTCGTCGATGGGGTTTGATAAATCGTTAGCGCTTATTCGTGGTGCAGTGACGTCTGCTGGCATTTTAGCGAGTCAAACAGAAATTGCAAACTACAAACGGATTTGGGCACGTGACGGAATCGTATGCGGTTTAGCTGGACTACTTGCTAATGATGAGTTAATCGTCAGCGGTCTGAAAGCGACTTTGATGACATTGGCGAAAGCTGCCGGACCGGAAGGTCAAATTCCTTCAAATGTCCGGTTGAACGAAACTAATGAAATAGAGCACGTAAGTTATGGTGGCGTTTGCGGACGCGTCGATACGATTTCGTGGTTTATTATCGGCGCCTGCCATTACATTCATTTTACGAATGACGCTGAAAAATCTGATAGTCTCTTGCCTAAAATAGAAACCGGACTTAAATTGTTAAGATGTTGGGAGTTTAATTCCCGGGGGTTAATTTATGTTCCTCAATCCGGTAATTGGGCCGATGAAATGATTTTTCACGGCTATATTCTTTACGATCAATTGTTGCGCTGCTGGGCATTGAATTGTTACCGCAAATTATTTAATAAAGCGCCTCAATCTCCTGACATAGAGGAATTAAAAGAACTGCTAATGATAAATTATTGGCCACAACCAGAAAATCTCAAATCAGCACAAATTTATCACAAACAGGCGTTTGAAAATTATTTGGAAATAAATCAGGAACCGGAATATTTTTTATTGTCACTAACGCCCGGTGGTTATTTTGATCAATTTGATGCATTGAGTAATGCGCTCGCGGTTTTGCTCCATATCGCTGATGAAAAACAAATCAAATCGATAATTAATGTTGGTCAATCAATTTTAAATAAAAATCCGTGGCGCATGGTTCCTTGTTTTTGGCCTTCAATAAAGGAAACGGATGCGGAATGGAGTCAGTTGTTGAATAATTACCAGCATCAGTTTAAGTGTAAGCCCTGCCAATATCAAAATGGCGGAGTCTGGCCTATAATTAATGGTTGGTGGGGATTGGCACTGATCAAGGCTGGTTATTACGATGAAGCGAAGGACGTGCTAAATTCGATCTATAACTTTAATAAAATAGATGTCAACGGAGACAGAACCTGGACGTTCTATGAGTTTGGTCATGCCGATAAAAAAAAACAGGGGGGCGCTGATAAATTTTGCTGGAGTGCTGCGGGCGCACTCATACTTCATTGCTATTTGAACGGGCAAAAATTGTTCTTCGGTTGATTTGACGACTTAATTCATTCAGGAGATAAGAATGAATATTGCCTTCTTGAATCCGCAAGGTAACTTTGATCCGACAGATTTTGGGTGGACTGAACATCCGGATTTTGGCGGGCAATTGGTTTACGTCAAGGAGCTTGCCCTGGCGATCGGAGACCTGGGGCATCGGGTTGATATTATTACAAGAAAATTTAATGATCCGAAATGGTCAAAATTCAATGCTGAGCGTGACAGCTATCCGGATCATCACAATGTTCGAATTCTCCGCTTTAAATGCGGACCGGATCGTTTCCTTCCCAAGGAACAGCTCTGGCCTTTTTTATTCGAATGGACGAATAATATTTTAGAGTATTATCAAAGTCAGGAGAGCGCGCCTGATGCATTGACCGCTCATTATGGAGACGGTGGATTAGCTGCAGTTCTGCTCCAGCAAAAACAAGATTTACCATTTACCTTCACGGGACATAGTCTGGGCGCTCAAAAAATGGACAAATTCATTCGGAGCAGAAAAGACTTTGGTGTAATGGTAAACCGATATCAATTCGCCAAACGAATAGCTTCCGAGCGTGTATCCATGAACCGCGCCAGTCGAATCATTACCAGTACAAACCAGGAACGCTTTCAACAGTATGGCCATCGATTGTATCACAACGCGGTTGATCCCAATCAGGATGAAAAATTTGCTATCATACCACCGGGCGTCAATCTGCGTATTTTTGGGTTTGAACAAAAAAAACAGGATGAAGAAAAAATTGCCCGCAAAGTTGAACACATGTTAACCAGAGACATTCCGGCTGAAAGATGCGATTTACCAGTGGCAATTTGTTCCAGCCGATTGGATGAAAAGAAAAATCATTTGGCATTAGTCAAAGCCTGGACAGTTAGCGAAAGATTGAGAGATGCTGCAAATTTAGCGATCATCGTCCGCGGAGTAGAAAATCCCCTTAAAACATGGAAGACATTTTTGCAAGATAGTGAAGCCCGGGTTTTTCGACAGCTCATGGAAGTGATTGAAGAGTATCATCTTCAAAAATGTGTAACTGCTTTTGATTTGAATAATCAGAATGAGTTAGCGGCTTGTTACCGGCATTTGGGAAAAAATAGAAATGGAATTTTTGTCCTGACGTCAGTTTATGAACCGTTCGGCTTGGCGCCGCTGGAAGCGATGGCAGCGGGCTTGCCTGCGGTGGTTACCCAAAATGGCGGCCCAAGTGAGAGTCTGATGGATGAGCAACAGCAATATGCTATTTTAGTCGACCCGCATGACCCGAAAGATATCGCTGATGGTATTGTTCGATTAGCACTGAATAAAAAAAACTGGAAAAAATTTCAAGCGCTGGGATTGAAGCGTGTTTCGGAAAAATATACCTGGGAAAGAACAGCCATTGGCTATTTGAAAGAAATCGAACAAATCCTCTCCGGAAATGATGCGCGACAGAATAGCATTCAACCGGATCAATATTTTATCAATCCTGAAAAGAATGAAATTGAAAAGGACTGGCTCGAAAAACTTTACTTCGGTCAGTAATTCATCATCATCAAAAACATATTAGAACTTCAAATTATGATCGGAGATAACCCGGCAATCAAACCGATTCATCGGAAACTTGCAGCGGAAATATTTGAAATTGTGAGATCAGAGATCGATAATTGCTCAGGGCGTTATACAATTTCCATCGCCGGAGAATCGGGCAGCGGAAAGTCATCAATAGCACAGGCGCTAAAGGCTGAACTGGCTCAACATGATCTTGGTAGCGTAATTTTACAGCAAGATGATTATTTTGTCCTTCCGCCAGAGACCAATGATAAAACCAGAAGAAAAGACATCCATTGGGTCGGATTGGGTGAAGTACAGTTAGATCTTTTAGATGAACATCTCCGGCATTTAATTGATGGCAAAAATGATTTTGAGAAACCCCTAATCATATATCAGGAAGACCGGATAACCCGGGAAAAGATTTCCCTCAACAATGTCAAAGTTGTCATTGTGGAGGGAACTTATATCACTGTTTTGAGGAATATCAATTGCCGAATTTTTATCGATTTGGATTACAGACAAACCAAAGCGTTTCGCGATCAACGAGCCAGAGACAAGCAAGACCAGTTCATCGAACAGGTTCTTGAAATTGAACATAAAATTATCGCCTCCCATAAAAAAAAAGCAGATTTAATTATAACATCGAACTTTAAAATTATAAAAATCGACAGATAATAACAGAGGATGTACTGATGATAGACTTAATCATTGTTTTCGCGTTCATCATCTACAGCATTAGCAACGGATTCCGAAATCAATCCAAAGCATCGGAAAATCTGGAGGAATACTTTTTAGCGGGTCGTTCTATTCAGGGATGGCGCGCCGGATTCAGTTTGGCGGCGACTCAATTTGCTGCCGATACGCCACTATTGGTCACCGGATTAATTGCCACCGGCGGTGTCTTCATGTTATGGCGGCTTTGGATTTACGGACTGGGATTTCTGATGATCGGATTTTTGTTAGGACGTGCATGGCGGCGCGCCAGGGTGATCACCGACGCCGAAGTTACGGAAATTCGTTACAGCGGAAGAGGGGTGCTCGCACTACGCGGATTGAAGGCGATTTATTACGGGACAGTGATGAACTGTACCATTATGGCGATGGTGCTGGTTGCTGCCACCCGTATTAGCGAAGTTTTTCTTCCGTGGCACGAATGGCTGCCGGCTGGAATTTATCATGGTATTTACAATCTGGTCAGATCAATTGGCATCTCTTTAGCATCAGGCTCAACAGGCTTGGAACCATTTATTGCCACCACCAATAATATCATCAGCATTTTGGTTATCATTCTTTTTACAGCGCTCTATTCAACCACCGGCGGATTGAGATCGGTGATCGCTACGGACACTGTTCAGTTCAGTCTGGCAATGCTGGGCACGCTAATTTACGCAATTATCGTACTGGTAAAATCCGGGGGCGTCACCAATATCGTTAACAGTTTGGTGGAAACCTATGGCAAAGCACTGACCAGTCAGATTTTATCATTCAGTCCCAATACCTGGGAAGCGCTGATGCCATTTCTGGTGATTATCAGTCTCCAGTGGTTTTTTGAGAGAAACAGCGACGGCACCGGCTATTTCGCACAGCGGATGATGTCCTGCCGCAGTAATCGCGATGCGAAAATGGCAGCGTTTATTTTCACCTGGCTGCAAATCTTTCTGCGCAGTCTCATCTGGCTGATCATCGGTGTCGGTTTGCTGGTGATTTATCCGTTTAATCCGGCAAGCAGCGGAGGAGAAGCATTTGTCGCCGCTCGGGAACTGATGTTCGCCACCGGTATCAAAGATTTACTTCCGGTCGGTGTCAGAGGTATTATGCTCACCGGTATGTTGGCGGCATTAGCCTCGACGATTGATACCCATCTTACCTGGGGAGCGAGCTACTGGAGTAATGATTTGTACCTTCGGATTATCAATCGCGCCTGGCTCAAAAGGGAACCTTCCAACAAAGAGCAGGTGATTGTTGCTCGTTTATCCAATGTTGTGATCATCACCATTGCGCTAATTATTATGGCAAATCTGGGATCAATTCAAACGGCTTGGTACATCACGTTATTGTTTGGCGCTGGTACCGGTGCGGTACTGGTTCTGCGCTGGCTCTGGGAACGCATCAATCTGTTTTCGGAAATTTCCGCCATCATCGTCTCACTGATTTTCGCGCCAATCATTTTATTTACCGTGGAAGCCGAATGGCTGCGTCTGCTGCTGATGTCGTCGATTTCAACAGTTGTTGTTGTGACAGTCACTCTGCTCACGAGACCGACAGATGAAAAAGTGCTGATCGAATTTTACAAAAAGGTCGATCCGCCCGGATTCTGGAAGAATACTGCCAGCAAGTTGAAAAAAGAAACCCGCTACCCGATCAAAGCCTTCAAGAAAGCCACCTACCTGACGGTCACCACCAGTGTGTCGCTTTACCTGCTGCTGGTCGGATTTGGAAAGCTGATCCTTCCCAATCCCGGCAGTACAGTGACTTATTCCTGGATTTACATCATCCTTGGGATTGCGAGTATTGGATTGTGGTGGAAGAAGTTGTTCGGGAAAGGAGCAGATACTGATTTAAATAACAATTCTGATGATTTTTGATCAGGAAATTTTATCTATGTGGGGATTGATAGGCGAAGTTGAAAATCAATTTAACTCAATATAATTCAGGAGCTAATAGTGTATAACTAATTGCGATTCCAATTTCACATTTCTAAGAAAAATCCTTGACATTAACATATTTTTTTCTTATAATATACGTCAATTTTAGAATTTTCAAGTTCCTGCATAACATTCCACCCACGTGTAAAAATAACAAATTAATATCTTTGAGCTGTTTTAAAATTTTGGGAGTCGTACATGTTAGTAACGAATAAGGATTTACAAACTGAAGCAAGAAAAGGAAAATACGCAGTCGGAGCGTTCAACACCAGTAACGTTGAAATAACACAGGCAATTATCGAAGCGCACGAGGAAGTAAAGGCGCCGGTCATCATTGCCACATCAACCAGCGCGATCAAATATTGTGGCATTGAAGCGATGTCGGCAATGGTCCGGGAAATGGCGGCAAAAGCATCTATTCCGATCAGCCTGCATTTGGATCACGGTACCGATTTTGATTTGATCGTTAGCTGTATTCGCAACGGTTGGTCCTCGATTATGATCGATGGGTCACATGCTCCCCTTGACGAGAACATTGCTTTGACAAAAGAAGTGTCGAAAATCTGCCACGCTGTCGGAGTCTCAGTAGAAGCAGAACTGGGTCGATTGGGCGGCATTGAAGACAATATTTCGGTGGATGAACGCGACGCCCGGTTGACTGATCCGGACGAAGCAGTGAAGTTTGTGAAAGAGTCCGAGTGCGATACGTTAGCGATCGCTATTGGAACTTCTCACGGAGCTTATAAGTTTAAAGGAAAAGCTAAGTTAGCGTTTGACAGGCTGGAAGAAATTAACAATCTGGTTGATGTTCCGCTGGTTTTGCACGGCGCATCGAGTGTTATTCCGGAAGTGATTGAGAAAGCGAATAAATACGGCGCGGATTTAGGAGCGGCAAAAGGCGTCCCGGTTGAGGATATCAAAAAAGCAATTTCGATGGGGATTACCAAAGTCAATATCGACACGGATTTGCGCCTTGCTTTTACCGCAGGCGTTCGGCAAATATTGTCTGATAAACCGGAACTGTTCGATCCCCGGAAAATTATCGGCGCTGGCAGGGAAGATATCAAGGAAGTTGTGAAAAACAAAATCGAAATATTGGGAAGTGCTGGAAAAGCATAATAGATTAGCGTAAATTTGAAAATATTATTTGGAGGAGAAACAAAATGGCAATGAAAGTAGGTATTAATGGATTTGGTCGAATCGGACGATTAGTGTTACGTGCATTATTGGATAATGAAAAATTTGAAGTTGCTCAAATAAATGACATCACTGATGCAGCGACGCTGGCGCATCTGTTTAAGTATGATTCTGTTCACGGAAGATTTAAGGGCGAAGTTTCAGTCTCCGATGACTCGATCGTTGTCAACGGAAAGACGATTAAAATTTCAGCGGAACGCGATCCTGAAAATTTACCTTGGGAAAAATTAGGTGTTAAAGCTGTCGTCGAATCCACTGGTGTGTTTCGAGAAAAAGATCAGATTGCAAAACATTTGAAAGCTGGTGCTAAAAAAGTCGTTTTGACTGTGCCGGCAAAAGATGAGATAGACGCCATGATTGTTTTAGGTGTCAACGATAATCATTTAAAAGATGAACATCAAATCGTCTCCAATGCATCGTGTACCACCAATTGCCTGGCTCCGGTAACCAAAGTGTTGAACGATAAATTCGGAGTTGTCCATGGTTTAATGACCACAATTCATGCGTACACTAATGACCAGAAAATTTTGGATTTACCGCATAAAGATTTACGTCGTGCCCGTGCTGCAGCCATGTCAATCATTCCGACTACAACCGGTGCTGCCAAAGCTGTGGGAAAAGTCATTCCTGATTTAAATGGCAAACTTGACGGCATGGCAATGCGTGTGCCCACATTTGACGGTTCAGTGGTCGATTTAGTGGCGGAACTGAAAAAATCGACAACAGCCGAAGAAATAAATGCCGCCATGAAAGAAGCCGCCGAAGGTCCGATGAAAGGCATTCTCGAATACACGGAAGATCCGATCGTATCCGTGGACATAGTCGGCAATCCACATTCCAGTATCTTTGATAGCCTTTCGACCATGGTTATGGATGGAAATTTTGTCAAAGTTGTTTCGTGGTATGATAATGAATGGGGATACTCTTGTCGGGTCGCAGATTTAGTGGATAAGATGTTTTAATTGTTTGAATGTTATTTTGAAGAAAGCGAGAATGTTGGTTTTATGAGAAAAAAAATAATCGCCGGCAACTGGAAAATGAACAAAACCAAATCAGAAGCAGTTGCCTTTGCAAAAGAATTGAAAGAAAAAATTGATAAATTTGAAAAAACAGAAATTGTTGTATGTCCGAATTACATTGCATTGGCGCCGATCTGTGATGTATTAAAAGAGACCAGAGCCGGAGTCGGCGCACAGAATATGTTTTGGGAAGCCTCCGGCGCGTTTACCGGAGAAGTGTCTGCCGAGATGATCGAAGATGCGGGTTGTGAATACGTCATTATCGGGCATTCGGAACGGCGACAATATTTTGGTGAAATCAATGAGACAGTAAACAAGAGGATCAAGCGGGCGTTGACGACTTGTTGTTTGACACCGATCATGTGCATCGGAGAAACGCTGGAGCAACGGGAAGCAGGTGAGATGAACAACGTGATTGAAAAGCAATTAAAAGAAGGTTTGGCAGGTTTAACGCCGGCGCACATGCAACGCTTGATTATCGCTTATGAACCTGTTTGGGCTATCGGCACCGGAAAAACAGCCACTCCGGAACAAGCGGAGGAGGTTCACCAGTTTATTCGTGATTTAATTAAAAAAATCTATGATGAACAAATTGCTGACAGAATCCATATATTGTATGGAGGCAGTGCCAAACCGTCAAATATCCGGGAGTTATTGGTACAAAAAAATATTGACGGCGGATTAATTGGCGGCGCGAGCCTGGATATTAATGCGTTTGTTGAAATGATAGAGATTGCAGAACAATTATCTGAATAAAAGTTGAGGAAAAAAATGGAAACTTTTTTGATTGTTATTCATTTTATAGTTACCGTGTTGCTCATGGTTGTCATCCTGTTACAATCGAGTAAGGGTGGGGGATTGGCTGGCGTGTTCGGAGGCGGTGGCGGCGGCATGGGCGCAGTGTTCGGAGGCCGTGGGGCTGCTTCCTTTTTAGCGAAAATTACCACGGTGTTAGCCATTGTATTTCTTGGACTATCGCTTTTGATCAGCTATATTGATAAAGGCAAACGAATTGATCAGAATATCGTAGCAGAAGAAATAGAAAAACGAAGGGCGTCATCTCCGGCTTCGGTTTTGCCTGTTGTTCCGTCAGAAGATACAGAAAGTCCGGTCATGACACCATCGCCAGTACCGGCAGAAGGGGATACAGCGAAATAAATTTGACAAAAAAATAAATCAAACATATTTCGTTGCCGAAGTGGTGGAATTGGCAGACACGCTATCTTGAGGGGGTAGTGCCCAACGGGTGTGCGGGTTCAAATCCCGCCTTCGGCACCATCAAAACTAAAAAAGACCACAAAGTAAAAGGAGATTTTTCATGCTCAGCAAAATCAGTTCGATAGTCTTTAGCTTGGTTCTAATTTGTCTGTTTGCGGGTCTCGCATTTTCACAGCAGGATTTACAGGAAGAGTACAACCGTAAGATAGTCAAGGCAAAAGAGATCAATGCCAAGATGCAGGAGGAAGGCATTTCCAAACAGGAATACGACCAACTCCGTGCGGAATATGACAAGCTCAATGCTGAAATTTCGGAAATCAAAGCGAAATTAGAGCAATCCACAGAGATTGAGAAAACGAAAAATTATGCAAAAAAAGCATATAATGATGCTAACACATTTCTTAAAAAAGGCATGAATCAGGAAGCGCTGGAATCATACGATACGGCTATTCAATACGATGCGCAATTCGCCAGTGCCTACTACGGAAAGGGAGTTGCCCTCAAAAAACTGCGCCGCTACGAGGAAGCGCTTGCAGCGTATCATAAAGCAGTTCAGGTTGACCCGTTATATTCGGATGCCTGGTTCGCCCTGGCAAAATTATATAGCGACTTGGATCGATTCAATGAAGCATTGACAGCGTGCCTGAGAGCAGTTGAAACAGATTCTGCATCTTATAAAGCATACTACCAGCTTGGCGCTATCTATAATGACCGCAAAGAATATAATAAAGCTGCTGAGGCGTTCGAGAAAGCCGGAGAAATGCAACCGCGATACTATCTGGCATTCAACGCTCAGGGAGTTGCGCTCTCAAAAGTTGGAAAGTCTGAAGAAGCAATTGAAGCATTTAAAAAAGCAATTGAAGTCAAGCAAGATTATTATCAATCCTACTTTAGATTAGCAGAGCTGTATAACAAATTGGGAAAAAATCAGGAAGCATTGGAGGCGGCATTAAATTGTCTAAAATACAGGAAAAATTACGCACCGGCTGCTTTCGAAGCGGGGGTGGCTTATGAAGAGATGGGACAGTTTACCAACGCGATAAAATATTACCAGATTGCCGCTCAATCGAGGAACTGGCGCAAAGCCGCGGAATATCAAATTGATATGATCAAGCGGAGAATGTAACTTTGATTTTTTCATAAAATTTAAAGAGCCCTTATTTCGATTTTTGGAATAAGGGCTTTTTTATTTATTAAATGCATTTTGAACGATTAGTTTCAGCCGCCGAAAAGCTTCAACGCACTGAACATCAATATTTAAACAAAATTTGAGTAAACCCACCTAACTAAACTAAATTCAAACACCGCTTTTCGGTCGGCTGCAAACTTTTGTTATACGTTAACTACTTATTATATCTAATTTTATCTCCAACTTTTATTGAGCCATCTATGATTTGAAAAGCGATGTTGTCATTTTTAAACCTGACAACCCTTGCACTACCTACTTCAATATAATTTAAACCATCTTTTCTGAAAATATCATATACTGCATCCATTTGAAACTTATTATGACTATCCACTTTAATCAGACAATAACCTTTAACTACTTTTATAATATTATAATTTTTATAATAATCATTTTGGGGTTGCTGGTATAAATTTAAACTTTCAGAATCATCAAAAATGCGTATCAATCTTGCCATCATATTTTTTTCTTGATATGATCCACCATAAAATCCATATTGAACGCTACCACCAAAACTTGATTGCTTTGATGTCTCCTTGTTAATTAATATAATTGCGTTCGCACCTTTTGAACGTGCTTTTTTCTGCATAGCCTTTAGGATTGCCCCCCAATCTGAAACCATACCACTCATCTTACCAGTGATTACACCGATTTCTTCATAATGAATATTTGAAGGTGGTTTCTCCAATATTTTCACAGGTCCATCCCATGGTTCATAGATATTACCTGTTGGAATAAACTTAACTTGCGCGCAAGCAAATAATAGGATAATAGGAATAAAGATAAATTGTTTTATGACCATATATAAAAAATTTTTACACATAATGGACTCCAACTTTTTTTCTTCAGACTAAACATTAACGCTATTTATACGATATAATTCTTCAATAATATCGATTGTATGTTTAAGTTCAATTTTTACATCGCTGTCTGATATATTTTTTAAACCGTGTATCTGCGGACTTAATTTATCATAGTATAATTTTTCTATTCTTGTTTTCAGTGCATTTTTCGATACTTTTTTGATTAATTTCCTAGGTGGGTATTTTTTATAGAATTGTTTATGATTTTTAATCAGAATAATATGTTTTTTTCGGATAGCAATATCCCGCATTGCAGATTCAAGTATTATTCTTGCTAAAGCATTTACAGCATTATATTGTTGAAATGCATAACATTTTCGAGCTTCATCAATATATCTTTTAAGATTGATTGGTATATGAACATTTGTAACCATCAAGCCAATTTCGATCAACCCTTCAATATATTCCCTTGGGCCAAACCAATTAAATAATATTTTACTTGAGAGTTCATCAATTTCATTCTCATTAAAATTTACCATCTCACTACATTCATCTAAATTCTTATTTAATGTTTTCAATACGATATCCGCTGTAAACTCATTCTGTTTCGATATTTTTTTTACTACTTCCTTCAAATCAGTATCTTTAAATGTTATTATTGGATGAACTGCGATTTGTTTTTTAATCTCTAATCTGATTTCACAAAATTCTAAAATCTTACTAAAGAATGATTCAATCTTTTGTTTTTCTTTGAGGAAATCACCATTTTTAATTTGAGTTTTAATTTCTTCATCTATTTTGAGAAACTGAATTATATCTTTATCGATTAAGTTCATTCTAATTTGCCTATTATTTTTACGTATAACATATTAGTTTATAAGTTTAATATTCACCAAAATCTTTTCCTAATAATAGGAAAACTTTCCTAAATTTAGGAAACATTTCCCAATATTAGGAAAAAATGGTTTCCTAATATTAGAAAATTCATTGTCATAAAATTTGATTATAAGTACAAAATAAAAACCAAAATAGTAGAAGCCAGTCCCTTCTTTCTCAGTGCAGATCCAGTTGTGACATTAGTAATTAATAAATTTCTTTTGAAAAAAGCAAGAAGTTTTTGAAAA
>CAYYMH010000059.1:23720-25068 GCA_964472785.1 uncultured Cytophagia bacterium
TGTGACATTAGTAATTAATAAATTTCTTTTGAAAAAAGCAAGAAGTTTTTGAAAAGCTTCACTTGTTTAAAACAAAAAAAACCGCAAACTCCAAAATGAATCTTTTTTGAAATTTACGGTTTTATAATCTTTGGCTGATTTCGGTTAGATGTTCGTGAACTCGCCTTTGTTTAAGCCCTGATCCTGAATTGCCTTTTCGATCAACCGTTCCAGACGTCCCATGACTTCGACCAGCACCAGCTCCTCGTGATTCAAGGAAATGACGTACAGCGAGTTAAGCCGCTTGCCCTTCATTTTGGTCATCACCCAGACCGATTCATCACGTTCCTTGACTCTGACCATCGGCTCGTAGCCTTTTTTCTCTAACTGTTTGGCGATGTTTTGCGGAATCACCAATGGCATTGCCCGGTCGACGTGGTGAAGTTTGTAAACACCAACCTGCACGTTGTGGATGTCTTTCAAATATTTCAGCGCTTCTTCTTCAACTTCGGCACAGGACGCGGCTAACTTACCTAATGAAATTAATCCGGAACCGATTTGCACCTGAACCTCGGTTTTAATATCCATGGGTCCCAGTTCTTTCAAGATGGCGTTTCTGGTCAACCGGAAATCCCTGTCCACAAAAACACAGCCGGGTAACAGCCACATGCTCGTGATGATCAAAAAGAGCAGCGCAATAAATTTTGTTCGTAGTTTCATCGGAAAATACCTCCTTATTTTTTGTCAGGTTTATCCGAGTTGTCCAGTCCTTCGAGCTCGTCGATGTTGAACTTTTTACCGAGCTTTGCGATGTTATTCCAGTCAATCGTGCCAACGATGTTCACAAATACCGCTTCATCGTCTGCTTCGACTGCCATAACGACCAGACCGACAATTTTATCGCTGTTGTCAAATTTTAGATAGATGTTGACGTGCTCATCCTGTTTTTTGACTTTTACGATCTTTTCCCACTTTTGTTTCTGCAGGTTCTTCTCGATGTTGTCCATTTTCGGACGGAGTGTTTTTAACATGCCCGGATCGATAGAAAAGGTATTCACTCTGACGAGCAATAAATCCGACAGCATTTCAGACAGCGCCGGATCTTCGTTGCGGGTCGCGCTGGCAACTAATTTCAACAGCGGTCCTTTGACATAGACTTCGACCGTTTCTTCGGCATCGGTTGGAATTTCAATCGACTCAAAATCGATGTAGCCGGGATGTTTTTTGATTTTCTCATCGTCATCGGCATAAACCGCACCAGCAACAAAGACAGCAAACACGAGAATCAGCAACACTTTTGTCAGGTTTTTCATTTTCGACCTCCAATACTATTTATGAGTTAATAATTTGCCGTTTTGGTTTTCGTTCG
>CAYYMH010000060.1:0-24658 GCA_964472785.1 uncultured Cytophagia bacterium
ATAAATATATCGTCGCTAAAGCGATTTTGAGATGCCGGTATGGACTAATTTGAAAAGTCAGCCAACTATCTACAAAAAAAATGCCTTCTCATAAAACTCACGAGGAGGCTATCCGCTGCGTTGCCGGGGAGAAAAATTAGAAAAATTATGGTAATTTCACTATCAAGCTAAATTATTATAATTTCTCTATTTGGTCCTCCACAAGTAATCAACTTTAACGTGTCGCAATGATTTAAAAATATTCTCTTTTACTTTTGGGTCTTCTGCGGAAAGTTTTTTCAGCAAGTTTTTGATAAAGATTCGCCTTGTATTTTCCGCAGAGGGACAGGGGTTTTCGAAAATGGGAAATGTCTGTTTTGCTGCGTATTCTTTAATTTTCTTTTCCCAGATATAAACAAGCGGACGAATGATATGATATTCCCCTTTGAATAATTCCTGATTGGGCATCATAGTGCTGATTTCCCGGCCAAAAAACATATTGATCAGCAGCGTCTCGATCACGTCATCCTTATGGTGTCCCAGTGCGATTTTATTGCATTGGAATTGGTCTGCTAATTCAATCATGCGTTTTCTCCGCCAGCGTGAGCAGAGGAAACAAGGGTTTTTCTTGTTTTTAGCGCTATGCGCATAGCTGCCGATCTGGGTTTTATCAATATGAAAATCGAATTTGTTTGCTGATAAAAAGTCTGCTAATTTTTTAAGATGTTGACTTGTACCCTGAAATCCCAAGTCGATGTGAACAATTTTGATGCTAAAATCGGAAGGAATAAAAATCTTTCGGCCTGTTAGCAGTTTGAGAAGAACAAAGGAATCCACGCCACCTGACAGTCCGACCATCAATCGATCCCCGGCATGAATCATCCGGAAGTCATTAACTGCCAGCTCCATGTTTTTGCGGAGGAATTCGTGCAGATTTTTTGCCATATCGGTAAATTGTTTATTGATCCAACAAGTTTTTCACCCGCCGGATAAAACTGTATTCTCCTTTTAAATTACCGTATCCGTAGTTCTCGTCTATCTGGACCGCCTGGCTCAATAATTGATAACCTGCTGCCAATTCTTTTTGCTTCAATCGAATCAATCCCATATTATACAGGATTAGCGAAAGACTCTCGTGGCTTTCAACTCTCTGGTAAAGATTGGCAGATTTTTGGTAATATTCAAAAGCCTGATCCAGTTTATTTTGAGTATTGTAAATATCGCCGAGCCGATCCAGTATCTGGGCAGAAAGCGATAGATGGTCAATATCTTCTGCCAAAGTGAGCGTGTGTTCGTAATAGGAAATCGCCTTATCGGATTGTCTAATGTCCTGATATAGAGCAGCCCGATGAATCAACGTTTTCAGGTAGGCTAATTTATTTCCCATTAATTGAAATATTTCTGAGCTTTTTTCAAGATAATGGGCGGCACTATCCGCCTGATTCAGTTGATGATATGACTGTCCCAGCCGATCCGAAAAAAGCGCCACTCCGGTTTCATTCTGAATTTTTTCATTTATGACCATTCCGCGATAGAAATAAAGCCGCGCTGTATCGTAATCTTTTTTTTCATAATAGATATCGCCAAGCGCACGGATGATTTGTGACATCCCTTCGGAGTCATTTTGCGCTTTTCGTATTTCGTAAGCCTGCTCATAAAATTTAATCGATTTGTTTTTTTGATAAATCATCTGATAAATATGTCCCAGGTTTTCAAAAGCTTTTGCCTGGCTGTTTTGGTCATTCAACTTTCTGGCATTTTCAAGCGTTCCCTGAAAAACTTGAATGGCCTGCGCCCAGTTGCCACTGATCAGATAGCAATTGCCAAGATTATTTATAACTCTCATTCTGTCAGACAAGTCAGCAACAACAGATGGTTTGTTGTTGGCAAGCAGTGCATAGTGCAATGCGCTGTCTGCAACTCCTTTTGTTTGGAAAGCCAGACTCAAATTATGGAAAACATAACTTGAATCGCCCGGTGAAATGGCTTTATTTAAAGCTTTATGGTAAAAATAAACAGCGCTGTCAATTTTTGATTTTTTGAATGTGATACTTTGGTCCTTCGATAAACTCAGCTTCAAATAAGCATTGCCTGAACAAAATAAAGCCGCAGAGAATTCCATATTTTTCCACGATGCCAGCGCCTTTTCATAATCATTTTTTAGATAATTTATCAATCCGGCCAGATTGTTTTTAAACAATTTTAGGTTTTGAGAAGTGATGTCGGGAAAATCAAAGAATTTTTTGTGGAGTATCTTTTCGAATCCATAATTTGAGTTTGGCAGGTTCAAACCGTTTTCCCCAATCGGATAAGTTATATAAATTTTAGGTTTGAATGTGAAACCGGCATCTTCTTTTTCAATAATTTCTAAATTGATAAGTATTTGAGTGATTTCATCTCTATTATTTTCAGTTTCGTTAATTGAGGGCGATTGTTCTGATAATTGTGCAGTGGTTTGAAGTTCGTTAATTTTGTAATAAACAGAGTTGAACGGCGATGACGAAAAAGTTTCCTCCAAAGTGTCTTTAAAATCAATGAAAAATTGAAGTGTCGGAGCATGCTCTTTTTCACCATAAAATTGTAACATGACTTCAACAGATTGAGAATTCCCATCCTGGGAAGAAAATAATTTATTAATAAAAAAGGATAAGAAAACAGTTAGCGCGATGCAAATCATGATTGTCTTTTTCATAGCCTCGTGACCTTTTGATGATGTGTGGGGGGTGTTTTTTCTTAATTTTAGAAAATAGAATAAAAATGGTTAAAAGTCAAGCTAAAATTCGTTCGTGTATGAAACTTAATATTTGTTGTCGGATCATCTGTCATAAAGCGACATTGTAAATTTGGTCAAAGATTATCCGGTTGCTGATTCAGCTTTTCTCATATTGCTCGATAAAATTTTTGATGATGCGCGCGCTCTTTTGTAAGGCGTTATTTTCCTGCTGGTTTAATTGCAAAGGCAACGTGTCGATAACGCCCTGTCCGCTGACCAAATGGGGCAACGACAGTGTGACATCAGCAACATTGGCAATTTCTTTCATTGGTGTACAGATTGTCAGAATTGCTTTGTGGTCGTGAACGATAACATCAACGATTCGTGCCAACGCAGCAGCGATGCCGTAATAGGTCGCACCCTTTCCTTCAATGATATGGTAAGCTGCTTGCCTGACTTTTCCGTCGATCTCACAGCGTTCGTCCTTGTCCAGTTCGATTTTTCGCAACCGAAGAAATTCATTTAAAGGCAACCCGCCAATATCGACAATAGACCAGGTCAGCACTTCCGAGTCGCCATGTTCACCGATGACGTATCCATGCACATGTTGTGGATCGACTTTCAGACGGTTACCCAAAAGGGCTCGGAAGCGGGCTGTATCCAGCGTGGTTCCTGATCCGATGACATGGGTTGCTGGTATCCCAAATTCCGTGGCAATTTGTGCGGCGAGATGAGTCATAATGTCAACCGGATTTGTCGCGATTAACAAAATCGTATTTGACGCGTGTTTTAAGATTTGCGGGATAATATTTTTGAAAATGGCTGCGTTTTTATCCAGCAGTTGTAAACGGGATTCTCCCGGTTTTTGGCTGGCGCCAGCGGTGATGATGACAATCTTACTGTCTTTCAAATCCGAATAGTCACCAGCGTAAATATCTGCCGGCTGTGTAAACGGTACCGCGTGCAAAATATCCGCTGACTCTGCCCGTGCCCGTTGGTGATCTTTATCGATCAGGACGATTTCATTGACAATACTATGTAAGACTAACGCATAAGCAGTTGTTGATCCAACCAAACCTGTTCCCACGATTCCTATTTTCATCTTTATCACCTTTCATTAGAAAATGATTAACATCCTGTTTAATTCATAAATCTTGCCACCAAGGCACCAAGTCACGAAGGATCACAAAGTTGTGAAAAAAGCATTCATAAAAATATTTTGAGTCGATTAATCTCCTTTGCCTGCCAGACTTTATATTTTCATTACGTTGTGTGGCTTTGTTTATTAGAGACTTTGTGGCGTATGAATTATTCAGGACATATTTTACTTCCAAGAAATTAGATTAAAAACAACCGGATTCGTTTCAATATTTTTTGGCGATCTGTTTTTTAAACGCTGATTGAAGCGGATTTATTTTGATTAAATGGAGTTAATTTTTAGCTGAAGCGATTGTGTGGAAAAATATTAGATTTTATTTCCAAATGGATTAAAAAAATCCTTACGAATTAATTCTAAAGTTATTGGCTATTAGTACGCCCCTAAGTTTTTTGCTAAAGCGACAATCTGTTTAAAATCTCCGAGGCTGACACTCGAGGGCACAGAATGATCCGAGGAAAAAATGTAGCCACCGTTTTGTTTCATAACTGGCAATACCCGCTCCATTTCTGTCTTTATTTGATCCGGCTGATCCCAGAGCACGGCATTGATACCACCGTGAAGCACAAGATCATTGCCATAATTCTGTTTCAACCAGATGGGATTCATGCCTGCTTTTACCTCGAGGGGATTTAACGCATCCAGACCCATTTCGATCAATTCCGGAATAAAGGGTAGAATATTGCCGCAGGAATGGAGATGAACTCTGATGCCTTTCGCATGCGCCCAGTCGATGGCGCGCTGGTGAAATGGCTTTAACAAATCGCGGTACATGTCCAGAGAAAAGAACTGATTCCCCTTGTAGCCCATATCATCGGGCCAATGCACGCAGTCAAATTCGTATCCAGCATCCCAAACCATTTCCAGTAATGTGAGATTAGTTTCGAGTTCGTGATGAAACATGTCGCGGCACCAATCCGGATCATCGTGGAGAGCAAACAGCAGCCGGTCGGTTCCCACAAACCAGGCATGGGTAATGTCAAATCCAAACCAGAGCAGTGCCTGAATCCAACTGCCGGCTTTTCTCCATTTCGAATAATTGTGCTTGAGATATTGCCAATCAATCCGGTCTTTGGTCGGCTTCATTCGGACTTTCGCCTTGTCCCAGCTTTTTCGGTCGACAACTTTGAAATCCAAATATTGCGGGGTGGATGCCGCGTGTTTCCAATTCTTGAGCGTCACTCCCCAGTCGGTAGCATAAATCCGATACTCGTCCGTTTCCTCAATTGTCTTTTCCTCAAAGCGGGGCGAATTATCGACCTGAATCGTAACGATTCGGTCGAGTCCAAAATAATCGACATAATCGACGCCTTCAGGCATACCTTCGCTGTGCCAGCGCTCGATAGTGGATTGCCAGGGATAGTCAAAAATCGGAATGCGATCTGCTTCGAGATGTTCGAACATTCGGGTGATGCGTTGTTTTGCGGTCATGATGAATAGGGTTTTATGGTAATATTCTTACTCAGTTCGATTTCAATCTTATCGAGTAATCCTGTTTATGCGTCCAGTAATGTCCTGTTACCGAGCGATTATAATACAGTTGACTGTATTGTTCGCCTGCCAAATTCCTCTAAGATTTTGTCGTACAAAAATTTTTCAGTCATCTTTCCTGTCTTTTGTTTGCTTGTTTTCCGTCTCTACCTTTTCAACTAATTTTTCAAAATCGTCTGTAAATTTTCTCAAACGTTGCTGATTATATTTCTCATATTCGGCTTCTGCCAATTCTTTTGCCATCTCGTGGGTGATTTTACCCGCATGGTCTAAAATGTTACGTTCATTAAACTCTAAAAAAGAATCCAGCTTTTTACGCCAGTCTCGCATGAAAATCTGTTTATGCCGTTGCGCCTGGTCTTCAGCAAAATTTAGATACATGGACACGACGCGATTTAGGGCTTTTAGCTCTTCTTTATTCAAATAATTTTTAGCAATACTCACATCACTTTTCCGCACCTTATCACCTTTCCACGACGTGAGTCCCATATTTGGTTTTGAGGCGTCCGCCCGTTTAGCCACAATTTCCGCCGCGGTTTGACCGGCAATTGCAAAATGAAGTTTGTTTTGCACTGCCTTGAAAAACTCAATCGTTTCCTCTGCCTTGGGATCGTAGTCCACTGCCAGCTTGTATATTTCTCTGATTTTAAAATAGAAGCGCTGCTCACTGGAACGAATATCCCGAATCCGCTCTAACAGTTCATCAAAGTAATCAGAACCGATATTCTGTACTTTTTTCAGTCGCTCGTCATCCATGGTAAAACCTTTGACCACAAATTCGTTCAACTTTTCAGTAGCCCAGCGCCTAAATTGAGTGCCACGGTGAGAACGGACACGGTAACCGACTGCGATGATGACTTCTAAATTATAATATTTTCTTGCCCTTCGAACATTACGATTCCCTTCGGTTTGAACTTGTAAGAATTCCTTACAAGTTGCGGCTTCATCTAATTCACCTTCGGCATATATGTTATTTATATGAAGTGTTATATTTTGAGGGGTGGTTTGAAATAATTCTGCCATCAACTTCTGAGTGAGCCATACCGTTTCATCCTGCAGACGGACCTCAATTTTTGTTTTGCCTGATTCGGTCTGATAAAGTATGATTTCACTATTTTGAGGATTTAGTGATTTTCGATTTTTTAATTTTTTCATTTTGGATTCCATGTCGTACGCGCCGCCAATCCACCCAAATAAATTTGAGTGCTAATTCAATGTTCAAAATAAACTAACACCCGAAATTTTGTAGCGATTCAGCCACAGAGACAAAGAGAAATCGGAGAAAAAATCAATAACATTTAGAGCAGATATTTTTCTCATTTTTGTGAATAAGGGTTTCGGATTAAGTTTTAAAACCACATTATTACCCCAAAATCTACAAAATAATTATTGAAGTGCCTCTGTGCTCTCTGTTTCTCTGTGGCATTTTTTGTTATCTGAATAGTCACGAAATTTTTTGATTGAAAGAATGATATTTGTCCTTATTTCACCAACATCATCTTAATAACCTCCCGAAATTCACCCGCCTGAATCTTGCCAAAATAGATGCCACTGGCCAACTGACCGGCATTCCAGTTAATCCGGTAACTCCCTTTCGCTTGAGTCCGATCGATGAGCGTGGTGATTTTTCTGCCGGTGATGTCGTAAATCGTTAACTGCACACGCTCGTTTTTTGGGATCGAGTATTGAATCGTGGTTTCGGGGTTGAACGGATTGGGAAAGTTTTGACAGAGTTCGAATTTTTCCGGTGCGGTGTGTGTCGAACCACCGGAACCGGTGTAAACTGAACCGGGCAGCTCCCTGCCCACGGGGAGCGATTCGCCGGCGCCGTCCGTCAGATAAATATTCACCCAGTCCGGTCGGTCTGGCAGATCGCCTGCCATGACTTTATTCGCCCATTCCTCGTCCGAAAGCCGGTAAAAATTGTCAGTGATGGTTTCATAATAGGACATCACCGGTCCCACAAAACACATCGGCTGATAACAATCCGAGGGCGAGTCGGCTAAAAATACACCGAGGTTGATTTTTCCCACGCCCACGTGTAACACGTGTCCCACCGGAGCGCCATTGTAGTCGGTTGGCTGTGTGTGAACATCGGCGACAATGAAATCTCCTTTGGCGGCATCTTCGGGCTGAAAATATAAATCAGCATACCACCCGGAAAAAGGAGGCGCGCCACTCATGGCTTCGAGGAACAACATGCGTTTCAGAAAATCGGTTTCCTGTTCCGTGAACGGTTCACCGTTCAATTCCTTTTCTGCCAATGTCTCCAGTTTGACCATGACGTTTTTCAGGCGCGGAAAATAGCCTTTAATAAATGATATGCGCCAATGATCGATCGGAATTTGAGAGATTCGTTCATACGCCCGTTCCGCGAATGTGGCAATATTCCGGTAAAATTCCGGATACGGCTCAATATAAGAATGGGGAAACGAACAGCCCGAACCGCCGGTGTACGATTGCTTGGCATACAACAAATTGTCGTGGCGCAACTGTGCCCAGGACGCAAGCTGGGTGTTGAGTTTTTCCTGATGCCAGGCTGATGTTTTCATGAAAAATGGCGCGCTGTTTACTTGCCCCGATTCCGGATTGAGCGCGCGAATCGCATTAAGCCACAGATTGTAAAAGGTGGATTCCCAAAACGGTGTATCGTATGAGTCAACAAGATAGCGCAACGCAGCCAGTTGGGAGGAATATGTGTAAGTGTCCAGCTCGTTCTTTAATAAATGAGCAGCATCATTGTTGCCCAACACGTACATCGCGTCCAGCGGATCCGGGAGCGGGCGCCAGACTTTTTGCTGCTGGTAAATAATCCGGTCAAACACCACGTTGGAAAAAACGTAAGAATCAATGATGAACCGCTGTCCCATTACCCGGAACGAAACCGGCAGTACTCCGGGTTCATCGCTGAACGGATCCATCAGCAAAATATTGGACAGAATTTTTTGCCCGGCATTGACTGAATTGGAGAGCGCGGTTTGAAAATTGTCGTAAGTGCTATCGTCCAGCAAATCATCAGCACCGGTAATGTTGAGTGAGTTGATGATGTCCGAAAGTTCATCCGGCGTCAGATTATCGCTTTCGCCCACCATAAAGTCAATGATCTGATTGTTCAAATTCATCGACTGTCGCGCGCCGGACAGTTCGATTAACTCGTTGAGCATTATGGCTCCCAAATTCATTCGCTTAATTTCCTCTTCAGTCCATGATGGTTCCCACGGATTTTCCGGCGGCGCCGTGAGCATAAAATCGATCCGTCCCAGCCACATCATGGTTTTGAAATAGGCTTCCAGCGTGCGTTCTTCGCCGGCATCATAAAAAATGTTCGTATAGTGACCTCTGGGTTTGAATTGACTGAAATCGATATGTCTGAAACGTTCCGAAAATAGCGGAATATCAATGGATTGCTCAGCCAGAATGGCGTTCCAAATTGTGTTCACTTGCGACGGATCAGTAAAATGTGGGGATAATTTTGTATCACTCAACAGTGATCTGGCAATCGTGACGTATAAATCCACATCGGACAGTGCATCCTGCAATTGAGGATTGTCACCGTATTGCTGCTGAAGTGACGGGAACGAGTTATAAAGCGCAGTTAAAAATGTGTCCAGATTAGCCTCCAAAATATAGATTTCCAGATCCATCAGTATCAAATCGTAGGAGGCGTGCAAAGCCTGAAGGATAGCGTCTGTGGTTACGAGTACGGGCAGATCTTTAATGTAAATATCGTGCAGTGCCCGCCCGAAACATTCGTAGCTCAATCGTTCGGTAACAACGAAACTATTTTTTTGCAGTAAACTAATTTCAGATTCGGTCAATCGATATTTTGTCTGAACCGAATCAAAATAGTTAAAGTTGTCCAAAGGAATATTGGCATCGTTCCCGTTGTAATAATCGGCAATGGGGGCATACTGAGACAAAAGCTGGTCAGTTTCCAGATTCTGATTGGTCTGCAGAAATTGCGCGTAATCATCAAATTGAAAGTCAGTTTGTCCGAAAATGAGAAACGGGAGACACAGGGAAGCGATGGCGATAGTAAATATTTTTAATGTTTTCATGGTGCTTCCTCCTTCTTAATATGTTCAAAATCTTTTTCCCAAAAGGGGGTTTGAGAAAAATTTTTATTTTCTGATGAGTGGTGCTTCTGCGGAAATCAGTTGAATTTACCATTATTATAATAAACAATCTAAATGATAAAATCAACAAAATTATTATTTTTGTGATTTTGTTAAAGAAGTTTAAAATTTTCTTTTGGGGATTGGGGCGAAGCGAATAAAAGATGCCACGAGCCTCGGAGAATCAAAGTTTTGAAAATTAAAAAAAGCGAAGATAAATAGTATTTATAATATTTGTATTTTTGAGTCTTGGAGCCTTGGATGCAAAAAAAATAAAAAATCTCCCGCAGAATCAGTTTTCAATGCAGATTCAGCGGGAGATACCAACTATGAAAATTTAAATAGTACTTTCGATTTCTTCTGATTCTTTGATAATAATTTTCTTGACTTTTTTATCGACATCATCACCCTTTTTAAATTTAAAAAAAAGCTCCTCATCAGAGGGATGTTTATAGTGCCAGTTGTGTTTTCCTGGCGGTGATATAAAAAATTTCTGTAATCCTTTACGTTCACCCAAAACGACGGATAGCGTCATCATCTTCTTCTGACGGACGAAGGTCACATCCACTTTTTCTTCCGGTTCAAGATCGGAAATAATCTCTTGAACATCCTCAGAATCACTGATTTGCTCGTCACCGATTTTGACGATAACATCACCGACTTTGATTCCTGCTTCTTCAGCCGGGCTGTCCGCTTCGACTTCCAAAATCAGGGCACCCTCTCCGGGCTTCACATCAAAATAGGGCGCCAAGTCTTCATTCAGTTCTTGTAATTGTACACCGAGATAACCACCTTCATTACCAAAGAAAGCTATCTTATGCTCGCCGGGCTCACGGATGATGGACAATGATTTTTCTTCTTTGGCTTCACTGATGACAACTTCAACTGTTTTATCCTTGCCATCCCTGATCAACTCGATTTTGGCTTTTTCGCCCGGTTCAATTTTTCGAACAACTCTGACTAATGTGTGCGGTTTTCTGATTTTTGTCCCATTGACTTTTAAAATCACATCATCTTCGGTCAGCCCGTATTCATCAGCCGGACTGTCGATGACGACGCGGCTCACAATGACACCGTAATCAAGGTTTAAATCTCTTTCGAGCTTTTTAGCGAGCGGATCGACATAGACGCCAAGATAGCCATGTTTTTTGCTTTCATCGTCGGCTAACATGGGTTGAGCAAAATAAAAAATGATAAAAAGTAGCAATGACGTGATCATAATTTGTTTTGCAATTTTGTTCATGGGTCACTCCTTCTGCTTTGATGGTTAATTGAATTAGTATAATTTGATTATTGAAATGATTTTCCGGACATCTAACTTTATGACTTGTTTGAGATGAAAAAAGTTTTACCGATTTTGTATTCGTGGTGCGCTAATAACCGTTTCGAGTCATCGAAAATGAATTTATCAGAATAGAATTGCATTTATTGGAAAGATTTATTATATTTGAAAAATCTCAATAGATTTTTATTTCAAAAATGACTAATTGAGGAAAAGAATTAAATGCTGACTCTCATCATTATCATTGGAGCGATTCTACTCATTTTAGGTTTAATTGGCTGCATTATTCCGGCGCTGCCGGGGCCGCCGCTTAGCTTTGTAGCGATAATTTTAGTGCTTCTTTATCAGGGATTCGAGCCGCCGTTAACCTCGAATGTGGTAATCATTCTGGCAGTGCTTACAACAGCTGTCACAGTACTGGACTACATTATCCCGGCGGCAGGTGCCCGGAAATACGGCGCCTCCAAATGGGGTTTCTGGGGATCGATTGTTGGAATGATTTTCGGAGTCGCTTTTTTCCCGCCGTGGGGAATTTTTTTGGGTGCATTTTTGGGAGCCGTTTTTGTTGAATATTTGGTGGGGAAGAAGGGAAAAGATGCTTTTCGAGCCGGTTGGGGTGTATTTGTGGGAACGATTCTGGGGACGATTTTAAAAGTCGCCGTATCGTTTGTGATCACATATTATTTTATCGTTGCGTTAATATAATGTGGAGAATTCATGGCAAAAGATTTAACAGAAATAATTGATGAGTTGAAACAACAAATTGTGGACGATTGGACAAAAGAAGTTGATGAAGATAAAGTTCGGAAATTGTCTGATCAATACTTTTTCGATCTGCTTGATCTGATGAAAGACTCTTGTGCTGGCCAGAATATTCTCAACGGAATTGATCGAATTGAACGGATAAGTCAGACGTATATTAAAGCGGATCAGTTTTATCCATTAATGATTTTTAATGATTTAACTGTCGGTAAAAATGTCGTACTGCGTATTCTAATTAATCAGATGTCGGATGATTTCGACATCAGCGATCAGATAATAAATTTGGCTAAATCGTGTGATAAGTTATTGATTGATTTTCTGAATCGCGTTCAAGGGGATAAATTGGGAAAATCTGTGCTACAGAGAATTTCCCTGGAGGAAACGAAAGACCTGTTGAAAAATGCGGTGAATTTTTCCAACATCGGATTATTTATTTTAAATCGGGAGTTGCAGATTATTTATTGGGGCAAAGGGGTGAAGCGTCTCTATGAAATTGATGAGCGTGAAGTTTTAAATCGTCACATTTTAGAGAGCTTTCCGGTTTTGAAAAAGGAAGGAATTTATCAAAAAATTTTGGAGGTGTTAGAAACGGGAAACTCTGTTGATCTCATTTCCGTTCCGCACCAGTCGCTCAAAAAGGGAAAACGGCACATTGATTTCAAAATTTCACCGCTCAAAGATAATGAGTTGAATATTATCGGCGTTAACGTTCTGGTCAATGATGTAACGGACAGTAAAAAAGATGAAGAAACATTGAAAGAATACGAGCGTTTCGTGACCAATATTTTGGAGGATGCAGCCGAGGCTATTTTTGTGTTGGATCAAAATGACCGGATCAAAATGTGGAATAAGCAGGCAGCCAAAATGTACGGTTACAGCGCTGATAAGATGATCGGGAAACATATTTCTCACATCGTTCCCAATGACGAGGAATCACAGCAGGAAATTTTGAAAATCAACCAGATTGTGAAAGAAAAAGGATATGTCAAAGACTGGGAGACAGAGCGGATCACTGTTGACGGCAGGAAGCTGATGCTGCGCCTGACCCGTACTGCGATTCGTGATGAGAAGAATAATTATCTGGGAAGTTCGGTAATTGCCCACGACATTACCGAAAAGAAGCGACTGGAGCAACAACTGATTCAGTCGGAGAAATTATCCGCCGTGGGACAATTAGCCGCCGGTATTGCCCATGAGGTCGGCTCACCCCTGACAGCAATTTCCTCGCTGGCGCAACTGATGTACGAAAAAAGTGAAGACGAATGGGACCGGGATAAATTAAAAATGATCCGCGATCAAATCGACCGAATCTCCCGGATTGTCCGCGAACTGGTGAATTTTTCCAAACCGATTTCCACCACAGTGGGCGAAGTATCGGTGAATAACGTGATCGAAGAAGCGTATCAGATTATCAGCTACGATAAGCGATTGAAACATTTCAAATTTGACATGCAACTGTTTCCCAATATCCCCCATATCCAAATTTCGTTTGATCAGCTTTTGCAAGTATTAATTAATATTTTATTGAACGCGGGGGACGCGCTTGAGAATAAAAGAGATGGCAAGATTTCCATTCACAGTCGATTGGTCGGGGAGAAGATCATTATTTCGATTATTGACAACGGTGTAGGCATTCCAAAAGATAAACTGGATCATATTTTTGAGCCATTTTATACAACCAAAAAACCGGGGAAAGGTACCGGTTTGGGATTGTGGGTGTGTTACAACATTATTCAGGGATTTGCGGGTGAAATCATAGTGGAAAGCGAACCGGATAAAGGTACAGCATTTCATATTGTTTTACCGGTATTTAAAAATCTGGATGAACAAAAAGATGAGTGAAAAATTACTAATTGTCGATGACGATGAGATTTTGAGAGAATCGCTGACTGCGGTATTACAGAACCGGGGTTATCAATGCGTTCAAGCCGAAAATGGCAAGCAAGCATACGACCTCATTTCGACACAGGAATTCGATGTGGTTATCTCGGATATTGCCATGCCTGAAATGGATGGCATCCAACTGCTGGAAAAAGCGACGCAACTCAATCCCCGGATTCCTTTCATCATCATCACTGCTTACGCTTCGATGGAAACGGCCATCATGGCGCTGCGCAAAGGCGCTTTTGATTATCTGATTAAGCCGCTGAATTTCGAGGATGTATATCTGAAAGTGGCAAAGCTACTGAAACATAAAGAGCTGATTACTGAAAATCAGGTGCTGCGTCAGGAATTGAATGACCAGTACAAATTTGAAAATATCGTGGGAAAGAGCGACGCCATTCAACATGTGTTCAAAACTATCCGTCAGGTTTCCCAGACCGATAGCAACGTGTTAATTACCGGAAAAAGCGGCACTGGCAAAGAGCTCGTCGCACGGGCGATCCATTTTAACAGTCCGCGGATGAAGGGACGGTTTGTTGCCATCAATTGTGCGGCGGTATCAGAGACGCTATTTGAGAGTGAATTATTCGGACACAAAAAGGGCGCTTACACCGGCGCAGTTTCCGATGCCCAGGGATTTTTCAAGTCGGCTGAACTCGGCACCTTGTTTTTAGACGAAATCAGTGAAATACCAATTTCGATACAGGCGAAACTTTTGCGCGCCATCGAAACCAAAGAAATCATTCCGGTCGGCGGAAACACGCCGATAAAAGTAGATGCGCGTATCATTGCTGCCAGCAATCGATACCTCACGGATGAAGTTGAGAAAGGTAATTTCCGTGAAGATTTATACTATCGGTTAAATATCATTCACATCAGACTCCCCTCACTCGATGAGCGTCCCGAAGACATCCCGCTGTTGGTGAACCATTTTATTCAAAATTTCAGGGGACAAATGAACAGCCCGGTCAAAAACGTCGAACCGGACGTGATGCAGTTGCTAATCAATCACCAGTGGCACGGTGAAATCCGGGAATTGCAGAACGTAATCGAACGCATGATGATTTTTTGTGAGGGGGAGACGATTACGGTCAGCGACCTGCCTCGGGAAATTGTACAGACCTCCAACGTCAAATCTGAAATCCCGCCGGGACTCAACTTAAAACAAGCGGTTCAGGAATTCGAGAAAAATTATATTTTGCAGAGACTAAAGCAGAATAATTATCACCGTGGTAAAACAGCCAAAGCGCTGGGAATCGGCGAAGCAACGTTGTATCGGAAATTGCCGGAGCTGGATGATTGAAAAAACACAATCTGATAATAATCCGAGCTTTCAAACCCGGAGTTTTTCAAGTACAATCCATCCAAAAATCAATGAACTTTTTCAGTTTGTGAACGTCTAAATTAATAGTTCGACTGATAATGTGATGTAACTTTCTGATTTACAGATTTTTAATGATTTCGAGTTATCCGCTTTGCTAAATAATAAAAAATTTTACCAAAATATAATTGGAGGTGGAGCACATGCGTAGCTTCATAAAATCATTTTCGCTGGTTGGTATTTTGATTATCAGTATATTCATCATTAATGGGTGTTATACACAATTTGCAGCGCCGAAGGTGGATACTTATGATGAATACTACGTGATTGAAGAAGAAGAAGATCAATATTATGATGAATATCAGGAGCAAGATACCAACTATTATGAAGAAGGCTGGGCTGACAGTACGGTGGTGAATTATAATTACTATGATGTCCATAATTATAATTATCCGAACACTCGTTTTTATGATCCGTGGTACAGCTATGGCTATTCTTATTATTATAGCCCTTATGATATGTACTATTATTCAGGCTATTATCCGGAGTACTGGTGGGACCCATTCTATCAAGTGTATATGCCAGGTTGGTGGGTGAGTTACTGGAGTTATGGCCATTACTGGCACAGATATCCGAGATACTATCACCACTATGGCGGACGATATTATGTGACACCAACATCACCAAAACAGAAACGAGAGTTTTCGCGTCGATCATCTGATCCTTTTGATATGAAGCAGAAACGTTCTCCAAACAGTGGGGTTACATCGGTATCGAAACAGGGCACGAAAGATTTAGACAGGCCCAGAGCTCTCATCGACAAAGATGAAATAGTAAATCGAAAGGTTATTCCTCGGTCAGACGAAAGGAATATCAATAAAAAATCCAAACCGGTTGTTGATAAACGAAAGATTGGTACCATCAGCGATGAATCAAAATCAAAGAGAATTATCGGTCGCAAACCAGTGTCTGATCAGTCCGGAAGAAAGATTGTGAAACCTGTACCCGTCAAATCTTCAGAAACGAGTTCAAAGCCAAAAGTAAAAGAGAGTAAGTATTCACAACCGAGGAAAATCTATATACCGTCGAACAAAATAAAGCGAGTTGTCCGACCTCGGCCGAGCGAGCAGGGGGCGGTGAACAAACCAAGTCCCAAAGTAAAAAGACCTGACGGAAATTCCAAACCAGCAGTTCGGAGAATGGTAAAACCACCAAGTTCAGGTGAATCGAGACCGAAAAGCAGCGTCAGGAGGTCGCAGCCAACAAGCAGACCAACAATGAGCAGACCGTCCACGCCATCGATTAAGAGGTCGTCAACTCCGCGTCCTTCTGTAAAAAGCAGTTCGGGATCGTCTGGTAGTAAAAGCAGCAATAGTTCGGGTAGCAAATCTTCTTCGAAAAAGAAATAAAGACTAATTGAGATTAAGCAAATGGAGTGAGAGATGAAGACGTTAAAATTAATATTGATGATATTTGTAGGAATTGGGATTAGCGCATCAGGGTTTTCGCAGACCGAAGCATTTTTTATCGGAACAACATCTGGTGTTGGTGGTCGGGCATTATCCATGGGAGGCGCTTATTCTGCCGTTGCAGATGACTATTCAGCCACACTATGGAATCCGGCAGGTTTAACTCAGTTGCGCAGGATGGAGTTGTTTGTCTCGCTTTCCAATTTTAAATATTCCAATGATGCATCCTATTTGGGCTTGTCAAAGACGGATAACACAACAAAGACAAAATTCAATTCGATTGGGTTTGCTTTTCCGATTCCGACTTATCGGGGCAGCATGGTGCTGGCTGTCGGATATAATCGAGTCCGGGAATTTGACGGTGGATTTTCAATAGAATCGTTTTTTGACGCTGGCACTGATACTGCGCATCATCGAAAATATACCGAAGTCGAAAGCGGCGGCATGACAAATTGGGTACTTTCCGGTGCAACAGAGGTAACCCATAATTTATCAGTTGGAGCCGCATTAAATATATGGCGCGGGAAAGATGATTATAATTGGATTCGAGAATTTGATAGCAATCTAAATATTTATTATTATGACTTTGATAACAATCAAAATATCGTGACAGATTATCGTGCAGTAAATTTTAAATTAGGTGCGCTTTACAAGCTCGGATTTTTGGGACGTGTTGCTGCATCTATCGAAACGCCGATCAATTTTGATGCTTCGGAAAAGTGGCGAGAGGAAACAGAGTACTTCGATAATTATAATCCGGAGTATGCGGATTCGGTTTTTTATGATGCTGATGAGGCAACATGGGATTATTCGATTAAATTCCCCTTCACATTCAAGGTAGGCGCCGCGCTCACGCTTTTACCCAATATAGTCGTTACGGGGGATGTCGAATACACGGACTGGTCGCAGACCCGATACACTTCCGAACCGCCGGAAGGTGAAAAGTACGAACAGAACGAAAAATTCCGACAGGGATTCCGGCCGACAACTACCTATCGAGTCGGAGGTGAATTTACAGTACCGCTAATCAGCACGCAATTGAGAGCCGGACTCATTTATCAGCCGACGCCATTCATGGTTGAAAATGAAGTGAACGGCATCACGGTTTACGATGATCCACCAACAACCGAAGATAGAAAATTTGTCACAGTTGGGGCAGGTTTCTTGTTGGATAAGCAGGTGAAGCTGGATGTCGCTTACGTACATGGGTGGTGGAATAACCGACAGGACAATGTGTTTGATCGGTTCAACGTCGTCGATGAAAAGATCACCACAAACAAATTATTTGCATCCATGTCAATTCGTTTTTAGTACAATTTAAAATATTAAGCTTGAAAAAATCTCTGCTATTTATTACATTATGGCAGAGATTTTTTTTTATGCCAGATAGGAATTATGAACAGAAAAATCAAAATACAAATAGGCTTGATATGCCTGTTGCTTTTATCATCACTCGAAGCAGGCAATTCGGAAGATAAGAAAAGTGCGGCAGAAAAGCACTTCCAAATTGCTCAGGAATATTATGAATCCGGGAACAGTGACTCGGCGATGATTCACGTAAAATTGGCATTAAAACACAACCGTAAAATGGCGGCAGCCCATCATTTGCTGGCTTTGATCCACATGGATGAGGGAACCGTTTATGGAAGATTTAATGCGACGATTGCGATGGAGAAAGCGGTCAAGTTAGAGCCGGATAATTTAACCTATCGCTTTGATGAAGCTATGTTAAATTTGAAAAAAGGTTTTGACTATCAAGCCAGACGCCAATTTGAAAAAATTATTGAGCAACAACCCAATCATTATCAGGCATATATTCAGTTAGCTGAGCTCAAAGAAGCTGAAATGCTCCATTATCAGGATATGATCAGCATTGATCTCAATAGTGATGGTATTATCCATTTTGATAAATTTGCCCGGGAACTATTGCAGGACGCGGCAGATTATTATAAAAAAGCAATCTCCATTCGACCAGCGAACACGGAACCCTATCATCGGCTGGCATTGCTCTATTATGAATTTGAAAATTACAACGAAATGGTTCAACTGCTGGAAAGCGCCGTCAAAATTGAACCGAAAAATAAAAATGCCCATCTGTTTCTCGGTTTTGCCTATCAAAATTTGGAAAAATATGAATTCGCCTTAGCTGAATACGAACGAGCCAAGTCGCTGATGTCGGAATCAGAGTGGGCACTGTTAGAAAATATTGAGAACATTTTATCACCGGCTCAGGTTAACGAATTTCAACATAAAAATACCGCTGAAAAGAACCGGTTTGTTAAAAGATTTTGGAACAAAAAAGAGCCTTTCTTTTTGTCCGAAGTGAATGAAAGAAAGCTGGAACACTTCAGTCGATTGGCTTATGTCAATCTTCGCTTTTCCAAGCCGGATAAAAACATTGAAGGCTGGCAAACGGATCGCGGCAAAGTATTTATCCGATTTGGAATGCCGGAATACCGTTACCGTACCCGGCCTTATATCGGCGAAATGATGAGCGGCACACGCAATCCACTGGTGCATTCGAGAGAGCTGTGGCTTTATCCTGATTTCGAATTTAAATTTGAGGATGAATATTTATCCGGTAATTATAAGCTGGCTCGGCATATCGAACCTGAGTTCGATTATCAATTAATTTACGATGAAATGATCGAAGAGGAACCGGATTACTATCAGGTGTTTCCGGATTCGATGCTGTTTGAAGTGCCATTGGATATTGTTGCTTTTAAGGGCGAGCAGGGAAAGACAGCGTTAGAATTTTGTTACGCCATTCCTGTCAGCGATGTGTTCCCAAGATATGCGGAATTAATTGATCTTGAAATCAAGAAGGGACTCTTTTTATTCGATTCGGAATGGAATCCAATTCATCAACTCAAAGCAGAAGTTGTTGTGGATCAAAACCGAATGTTCGAAATCGCTGGTCAACCATATTTCTTGTATCATGATGCCGCAGTTTCAACTCCGGGTCAGTACAATTACGCATTGGAATTTGAGGATGCCATTTCAGGAAAACGGTCTGTCAATCACCAGGAGGTTGAAGTTGATACTTTTTCAGTCGATCAGTTGCAAATGAGCGATGTTCTTTTCGCGAAAAAAATCCAGCCATTATACACGGCGCTTTCAGTAAAGCGCACCGATTTTGAAATTTATCCGAACCCGTTACGCTCTTTTAATGTGAGTGAGCCGGTTGCCATCTTTTATGAAATTTATAATTTGCAAAAAAATCAAGATGGTGACACTCGATTCAGTATTGAATATCAAATTTCAGCGGATGATAAATCGTACCCCATTTGGAAAAAAATGCTGAGCGGTATCGGCTTGTTAAAAGAGAAGGGGCAAGTGGCGACGAGCTACATTTACACGGGACAAAATACAACCGAGGTACAATATCAGCATTTTAAATTGGATGAATCGATAGCTGGAAAGGTAAAGCTAACGATTAATGTGACAGATTTAAACGCAGATAAACGAATTACAAAGGAAACCATCTTTACTGTGATCAAATAATGCGGAGAGTGAATGAAGCGATTGCTTATTACCGGAGCCAGTGGTTTTGTCGGTGAACATTTACTGAAACGAGCGTCACATGTTTTTGAAACGCATGCTATGTATTTTAGAAATACACCGCCAGATGTTGAATGTTTTACCCACCGATTCGACCTTTCCAAATACGAGGCTATTCCATCCTTTTTAGATGAGCTGAAACCTGATATCATTATTCACACCGCCGCGATTTCAAAACCCGATGTTTGTGAGAATAATAAAGAGTTGGCTTTGAAAATAAATACAGAAGCTACCCGTGAATTCGCTTCCTGGTCAGAAGAAAATCGAGCCAGATTTATTTTCACTTCGACCGATATGGTTTTCGATGGTCGGAAAGGAAATTATAAGGAGTCAGATTCGGTAAATCCATTAAGTTTTTACGCAGAAACAAAGGTGCGGGCAGAAGAACTAATCACGGGCACTCATGCGAATGCGGTGGTCGCCCGGTTGGCATTGGTTTACGGATTAGGCATCAGCACACAGAAATCTTTCTTTGAACATCTGCTGTCAAATGCAAAGCGGCGAAAACCAACTTCTCTCTTTTATGATCAATTCCGAACACCAATTTTGGTGAATAATTTGGCCGCAGCGCTTGTAGAGTTGGCAGAACATGATTTTACAGGAATACTCCATTTGAGCGGGGGAGAGCGTATCAGCAGATATGATTTCGGTGTGAAAACTTGTGAAATTTTTGGCTTACCGCTGGATTATCTCGTAAAAAAATCCATGTTCGACATCGAGACTTCGGCGGACAGACCACAGGATGTATCCATGAAAAATGATTTGGCGTGCGGTATATTAAAAACAAAGTTATTGAATTGCAATGAAGGATTAATTGCATTAAGGAAAATGGGGGCTTAATTGATTTTTAAGCTTGCTTTTTTCAATCCAGTTTATTATTATGTCAGTTACTCTATGAATGGCACCGAAATTCATGTCGGTGGATTGAATTCACCCATTTAGCTAATACATTGAATAAGGTAGAAAAGGAGAATTTTATGAGCGGAGCTGTTTTGGAGAAACCAGTCCACTCTCGTGCTTTTCGGATACGGCGATTTCTCAACTGGTTTCCGATGGGATTGACGTATGCGTTCCTTTATATGGGACGTTACAATTTAACGGTTTCCAAAAACGCGCTGGGTGACCTGATGTCCAAACCGGATTTCGGGATCATTTTCGGCGCTGGCACGATAACCTATGCGTTTGCCTTTTTAATTAACGGACCATTGACCGACAAAATGGGAGGGAAGAAGGCGATCCTCGCCGGCGCTCTTGGGGCGTCATTGATGAATGCGTTGTTAGGTATATTTACCTATTTAGTTGTAGCGAAAAATGCAGCGATCAATATCCCGCTCGTTTTTTCAATCTTCTATTCGCTGAATATGTATTTTCAGAGTTTTGGTGCGGTAGCAATCGTTAAAGTGAATTCGTCTTGGTTTCATGTCCGAGAACGGGGGATTTTCGGTGGTATTTTCGGTATTCTGATTTCGATGGGAATTTATTTTGCTTTCGATTGGGGAACCGCTATTGTTGAAGCGACGCGTTCGGTGGTTCAAACCGATTTGAGTTGGGTTCAACAATTACTGCGCAGTATGATCGGCGTCACCGAAACCGGAATTGATCAAACGTGGTGGGTATTTTTCATTCCTTCGATGCTGCTTTTTACATTTTTCATCATCGAACTTTTTCTGCTGCGGGATCATCCCAGTCAGGCGGGCTTGACAGATTTCGATACGGCAGACGCTTCGTCGGGTGAAGAAGATGTTAAATTTAATCTCAAAGTACTGTTGAAAAAAATACTGACTAATAAAATTATCATCACCATCGCTCTCATCGAATTTTGCACCGGCGTACTGCGGCAGGGAATTATGCACTGGTATTTAATTTTCACCAAAGAAATCGGTCTTAGCGCCGATCATTTTATGCGCGCACACTGGGGACTGCTACTAATGCTGGCAGGCTCTTTCGGTGGCATATTTGCCGGATTCGTTTCCGATAAGATATTCGGCTCCCGACGCGGTCCGGTCGCTGCTTTATTTTACGGTATGATGATCGTGTTAACTGCGGTAATGGGATTTGTATTAAATTTAAATCCGTTTATCCTGGGTGGAATAGTCACGTTAATGTCATTAGCTGTGATCGGCACCCATGGCATGTTATCCGGTACGGCAACGATGGATTTTGGCGGCCGAAAAGGCGCTGCTACTGCGGTGGGTTTAATCGATGGTTTTGTGTATTTAGGCACCGGTTTTCAGTCTATTACGCTTGGATTTCTGCTGTCGAAAAATTGGAATTATTGGGCGCCATTTCTGCTGCCGTTCGCTGTGATCGGATTTGTTTTAGCCATAAAAATCTGGCATGCGTTTCCGCAGGCTAAACGGAAGGGAAAATAAATTCACGAATGCATCCCGCGAAATACATGAAAAATATTTAGCGTCATCTTATCTGTTTTGTGGGAATAAAATTCTTTAATTGATGTTACAGATTTGGTTCTAATCGAAAATTAAAAAAATATTGAAATAATCTCAAGGAGTTTCTCAAATGAATCATTTCCCAATTATTATTTTGACAGCACGTCCGGCTTCCGGAAAATCCGAAGTCATTCATTATTTAAAAAATACGGACGTCGAAACACGGATAAAACGGTTTCACATCGCCGAGTTCGAAGAGCTGGATGATTTCCCCTATGTCTGGGATAGCTTTGTGATCGATGATATTTTATCGAAACACGGCAAAGAGCGGCTGTTTACGGATAAGGATTATTACTTTAAAGACCACTTTGTGTGGAATCTGTTTATCGAAAAAATTAACGTAGCGTACGCTAAAAAGTTAGCTTATGAACCGAATTATCATGACACAAAAACAACGATCATTGAATTTGCCCGGGGCGGAGAAAACGGCATCGGTGAGGCGCTATCCTATTTGGATGACAATATTTTGAAAAAAGCAGGTATTTTTTACATCGATGTGTCATACGAAGAGTCGCTCCGGAAAAACCGTGCCCGCAGCCGCAAAGGTCAGGAAGATTCCATTTTATTTCACTCTTTACCCGATGAGAAAATGGAATATTATTATAAAACTAATGACTGGGAAAAATTAACCCAAGATGATCCCAAGTATATTACGATAAAAGGAATCAAAATTCCCTATGCGGTTTTCCACAACGAATCGGATTTGACGAGCGCTGCCGGTGAACCGCTTGGTAAGGCGTTGGAAAATACATTCGGGCGGTTGTGGAAAATTATGCATGGCTAACGGTTGATAAAACGAACCTTTTCAGCTACGAAATCTCGAAGGCACCAAGAAAAGCACAGAAGACTGTTAGCATATTTTTTGAGATGTTTTTCTCTGTGTAACTCTGAGTTTTGGTGCCCTGGTGGCAAAGAAAACACGCTGAATAACTACAATAAAACAAAAAGGGCAGGAATCTCACCTGCCCTTTGTATTTTTAAAATCTAAATTAGCTTCTGTACTTTTTGATTTTGAACCGATTAGAAAACATAAGATAGTGAAAGTCGATTGGCCAGTCTATTGGTTTCACCACTCAGGAAGTAAGGTCCGTCAAAAAACATACCTTCGTTGAAAGATGCGTCAAACAGAAAACTACCGAATTTGATACCAAAGCCCAGGCTGAACCCAAATCTGGAATCACGTGCGCTGGTGGTTGTCTCTTTACCACCGTCTGGTTTGGTAGATTCTGACTCGATCACACAGACCTGGGAGGCGCCAACACGAGCGATGAACCAGGAAGAAACATGAGACTCCAGACCTAAATATAAACCGGGTAAGGTGATCTCACTTTCTGTTGACTCTGTCCCATCTTTCACATCCTCAGTTTCTTTGTCATAAGTAAATGCCTCTAAACCTAAAACAACCAGATTTTTTTCATCGAGTTGATAATTTAGTCCGACACCGAGAGATATTGTTAAATCGTTATATTTAGTTTCACTATCCGAGAAAGTTCCATCGTATTCTTGTTTCATTGATCCTAGAAAAAATGCACCAACCGGAACAAGCTCAAGCTGTTCTGACTGCGGGATAAATGCACGACCGATCGCGAGTAATGAAAAGCCGCCCCATTTTCGTTCCACATCTCCCATTTCATACTTTGAACCAGGAAAGTGTAAGTGAAAACCACCATCAAACTGATCATTAGAAAGACCAGCGGAAAGCCCGAAAAAGTGTGCCGATTCCGTTTCTTCTTCGATTTTATCGTTCGATAAATATTCATCCGTATAATTATCCATCGCCACAGTTAAAGCCAATCCCAGGTTTGAGCCGCCCATTTTGCTGCCCAATAAAAGCGTTGTTCCATGATCAATCTCAACATAGTTACCACTAAAAGAGTAGAGCAGTGGATCATTTAAATAAGCGCCGATAGTGAGCGAATTAAATGGCAGCAATGCACCAATAGTATAATTTGATTCGCCATAGGAACGAAGTTCAGTGATAACCAAATTGCTGTAGGTATTCACCAATCCCGGAAAATAGGAAATATTCGAATTATCCCGAAAGAAAAATCCGACACCTCCCATTGTTGAAACTCTCGTCTCAGAAGCAAAGCTGCTGACAGAAAAAGCAAAGATCAAAACAACGACTGCAATTACAGATAATTTTTTCATCTTTCCCTCCAAAGTTTTGTTAAATAAAAATGAATTAGAAAATATTATTAAAGAGTGATGGTAAAAAATGTGACATTCCGGGTTCGTCCCGGGACTTCATAAATTAATGGACTGGTGAGATTGACAATATCATTAAAGACGGTGGTAATATAAAGTTTTTTTAACAATAAAGCAAGGAAAATTAGACACTTTTGTCATATTTAAATAATAATGGAAACAACGGTTGAATGGTTAATCTGCTGATATTAAAGGAATAAGGTAAGGAATTGTGTACCTATTCAGGCTTTAGAAAAATGCCACCGAGACACAGAGGGATCAGAGATA
>CAYYMH010000061.1:0-23917 GCA_964472785.1 uncultured Cytophagia bacterium
CACTTGAAAATTCAGTTCTATCATTTAAAAATCGTGACTATTCAGATAACAATAAATGCCACAGAAACACAGAGAACACAGACGCACTTCAATAATCCATTCGCATAATTTGTCAATAATGGCACTTTTATTTTTCATTCCAGAATCTCTTTTCTCACATATAAACCAACTAATTCGGCATCTTCTAAAACATGCCCTTCCATTGCTTCTTCCAACTGTTTTTTATTCAAACCTTCGTCTAATTCCAATTTCGTATCAAGCGCGTACAGCTTGAAATAATAACGATGCTCACCGGATGGGGGACATGGACCGCCGTAACCGACGTCACCAAAGTCATTTCTCCCCTGGGTCGCCGGAACACTGTCTCTATCAATGTGTAATTTTTTCGACATGTTGTAAACCAGCCAGTGCACAAATGTTTTTCCCGGCGCGTCAGGATCATCGACGATCAAAGCCAGTTCTTTTGTTTCTTCCGGGAAATCATCAAAATCCAGCGGCGGATTAATATTTTTTCCGTCACAGGTATATTCTTTGGGTATGAACTCATTATCATTAAAAACAGGGCTTGTGATTTTCATGGTACAAAACCTCCTCAAAAAATGAAAATGTTCTAAAATTGCATTCATTAATAAGTCGAATCAAATTCATTCACATTCAAATGAACCATCATTTTTTTAAATCTTCTTCTTGCCATTGACTGTAAAACGGCTGTGCCATTTCGACATAATCCCATTCTCTTGTTTCCATATCTTCCTTTAATTTAACCGACACATTTTTTAATTCTTCTTCCCATTTGGATATCTTAACAGCATCTCCAAGTGTTAATAGATCCTCATATTCTTCATCCACAAACCATGAAGCGACTTCCGGTGTACAATATAAAATTGCTTTTGCGTTTTCTTGAAGCAACTTTTTGAAAACCTCAGCATCATCATAAACTTCTGGCATTTTGTTCATAATATTTTTTCCTTCCTTTCCTTCTTTTAATTCTAACTACATATCGGTTCAAAATATGGACAGACCATTTGCGCTTGTTCATTTTTATTTCTCTCGAGTCAGAAATATCAAGCAACTTCTTCAATTAAAACTAACAGAAAATTGAGATGACTTTTTGTTGTTTATTTCTCGAGCATCTCTTTCAATTTTGCGGCGTTCTCTGCGGCATAACCATACTGATCGTTATCAAAGTAGCAGTAAATTTCCTTTCCCTGGTCGTACCATTATGAAAATGCACCTGCCCAACCGGACAATGTCTGCGCATCGTAATTACCTTGATATGCTTCTCCCGGTCCGTGTAAACGAATATAAACAAAATCCGCTGTCACTTTTTTGGGCGTCAAATCGCCTGCTAATTGAAAAATACAAAATGACGCTTTATGCTCCTCAAGCGCAGCGTAAACATTCTCATTCCACCAACTGGAATCCCGAAATTCAAAGGTATATTGAAAGCCTTCCGGCAACATGTTTAAAAAGGATTCGAGTCGCTCGTAATTAAATTTCCAGCGAGGTGGCAATTGAAATAGTATCGGGCCTAATTTATCTCCTAAGGCTTCCACATTATTCATAAATTTCTTAAGTGCGTCTTTTGGTTCCTTTAATTTTTTCATGTGGGTGATGTAACGACTGGCTTTCACTGAAAAAATGAAATTCTTTGGCACCGTATCTCGCCAATTCTCAAAAGTTGACTTTTCAGGTAATTGATAAAATGAATTGTTGATCTCGACTGTATGAAACCGGTCCGCATAGAATTTTAGCCACTCTTTTTGGGACAAATCCTTCGGATAAAACGGACCGCTCCAGTGCTGGTAATTCCAGCCCGAAGTACCGATATGAATCGTTTTGCTATTTTTCATTTTAAAATGGTCTCCTTACTTCAATTCTCTGCTAATATGCCGGATAGAATCGAGGATTTAGCTAAAACAATATTAATCGACTAAAGTCTCTTTTAAACTGTTGATCGCGTTCCGGGAATCGCATCGCAGCCGCGGGATGACACGTCACGATGCACGGGATATCATGCCATGCCATATCCACTGGTTTCATTCCCAAACGATCGATTTCAAATAATCCCCAGGCAGCAGATTTTCCCATCACGAGAATAATTTTGGGCTGAATCACTTCAATCTGTTGTTCTGTCCATGGCCGACATCTTACCATCTGCGATTTCTTCGGCGACTTAAAATGATAGCATTTTAAAATCGATGTGATGTAAATGTCCTCACGATTTATCTCATGTTCTGCTAAAACTTTATCCAAATACCTGCCCGCTCGCCCCACAAACGGTCGTCCGGTTTTATCCTCATTTTTACCGGGCGCTTCACCGAATAACAGTGTGCTTGTATTGAAATGTCCTTCACCGGGAACAGCATGGTGACGGGTTTTCTGTCGTTCACATCGCTGACAATGTCGGATGCCACGCGATATTTTCTCCAGTGATTCGGTTTTATTCATTTACTAACTTCTTAAATTCATCTTCATTGAGAATATCCACATTTTCTTGTTTGGCATCATCATATTTTGAACCTGGGTTTTTACCAACCACCACATAGTCCGTATTTCCACTCACGCTGGAGGTTGCTCTTCCACCGAGTGATTCAACTAAATCTTCCGCCTCATTGCGGGTGTAATTTTCCAGTTCGCCAGTAAATACAAACGTTTTTCCTTCCAGTGGTTGTTTTTTGCGCTGCTTCATTTTTTGTGGTTTCACACCGGCATCTTTTAGCCGCTGCAAAATTTTCTTATTCTCGTCCTGATTAAAAAATTGATGCACACTTTCTGCAATTTCTGAACCGATTTCTTTAGTATTTGATAAGTCATCGTAATCTGCTTTTTGTAATTTATCGAGACTACCATACTTATTTGCCAAAACGCGTGCAATGTGCTCGCCTACGTGCCGAATACCTAATGCATAGAGAAATTTATCCAGCAGTGGATTTTTAGCGTTTTGAATGGCATCGTGTAATTTATTTGCCGATTTTTCAGCAAATCCCTCCAGCTGGAGTAAGTCATCCACTTCCAAATGATACAAGTCTGCCAAATCCGTCACCAATTTCCGATCAACTAATTGTTTGACGATTTTTTCGCCTAAATTTTCGATGTCCATGGCTTCGCTGGAAACATAATGGATAATATGCCCCACTAATTGGGCGTGACAGGAAAGACCTGCCGGACAAAAATAGTACGCCCCTTCTTTGATCACTTCTGTTCCGCAAACCGGGCATTCATTTGGCATTGAAAATTCTTTGCCTCGTTTCTTTCCTTTTTCCGGTACACGTTCAGCTACTTCCGGAATGACGTCCCCTGCCCGAATAATACGCACTTTATCACCGACGCGCAGATCCTTTTTCTTGACGTCGTCCTCATTGTGGAGGGTTGCCCGACTAACCGTAACGCCGCCGACATCCACCGGATCCAGTAAGGCGACCGGTGTGAGCATTCCGGTGCGTCCAACTTGCACCACGATGTCCCTGAGTCGCGTGACTTCCTTTTTGGGAGGAAATTTCCATGCCATTGCCCAGCGGGGATTGCGCTGCCGGGTACCCAATTTCTCTCGTTGTTTCAGGTCATCTAATTTGATTACAATGCCATCGATGTCATAATCGATTTCCTCTCGCTCATCAATTAGTTTCTCTCGATATTTTTCGATGTCAACTATGGATTCGGATTTTTTATTGAGCGGATTTGTTTTCAATTTCCATTTAGGAAACTGTTTAAGCGCTTCCCAATGTGAGGAGAATCCGTTTTCGTCCATCTCTAAAATTTCATAAAAGAAAATATCCAGCGGCTTACCGGCAACTTTTTTAGAATCCAATTGTCTGACAATTCCGGCGGCAGCATTTCTGGGATTGGCAAACGGCTCTTCCCCGTGCTCAACCCGCGTTTTGTTCAAATTCTGAAACCCAGATTTTGACATCAGCACTTCACCTCGCACTGCAAGAAATGAAGGCAATTCACCCTCGGTCTGTAATTGCAGCGGCACTGAGCCAACGGTCTTCAGATTTTCTGAGATATCTTCACCGGTCTGACCATCTCCGCGAGTTGCACCATATTTGAATTTTCCGTCTTCATAAACAATTTCCACGGACAGCCCATCCAGCTTTGGTTCAACAACGTATTGTACTTCTTTTTTATCAACATGACGACGAACATAATCATCAAAATTCTGGATTTTACTTTCTTCTAATGCTGAATCCAAACTCAACATCGGCGCCGCATGTTCCACCTTTTTCAACTTATCCACCGGTTCTGCGCCCACTCGTCGGGTCGGCGAATTGGGGGATTGCAATTTCGGAAAAGCCTCTTCCAATTCTTGCAGACGCTTAAAAAGTTTATCATACGTCTCATCCGAAATCTTGGGGTTGTTTTTTACATAATACAAATAATTATGATATTCTATTGCCTCTTGTAATTGCTCAACCTGTTCTTCAGCATCCTTTTTGCTCAAGTCATCTACATTGTTAAAGCGTGTCGAGGGATTTTTTTTATATGGATTTTTTGATGACAATTTAATTCACCTCCCTACTTCCGTTTGAGTAATTTTTTCAAATCCGTCCAACTCCGCGTATTCAGCACATCATCTTTTTCCAGCCAGGCACGTCGCGCCTGATATACGCCAAACCGCATCGTTTCCAAATCCGTTTTCGTATGCGCGTCAGTGGAAATTGCCAATTTAAGTCTTATTTCTTTCGCCATCCGGGCATGAACATCGGATAAATCAAGTCGATCCGGCTGTGCATTAATTTCCAAAAAGCATCCTCTGTCTTTAGCAGCTTCCATTATTTTTTCCAGGTCGATTTCGTACGGTTCCCGCTCATTGATAATCCAACCGGTGGGGTGTGCCATGATATTGAAATACGGATTATCCATTGCCCGTAGCACACGCTCCGTCTGTTTTTGCCCGGATAGATTCGTATTATAGTGAACCGAACATATCACCACATCCAACTCTTTCAAAATATCATCAGATAAATCGAGCGATCCGTCTTTTAAAATATCAACCTCAATGGCTTTAAGGATACGAAATCCGTCAAATTTTTCGTTCAATTTATCAATCTTTTTGATCTGCTCCGACAGCCTTCTTTCGTCCAGGCCATTTGCCATCGTTACTCGCTTGGAATGGTCTGTTACTGCGAAATATTCATAGCCTCGGTCTTTGGCGGCATTTGCCATATCTTCCAATGAAAATTTACCATCTGACGCCTTGGTATGAGATTGGAGGTCGCCTCGAATGTCATCTAATGTGACTAATTTTGGCAGTTTATCTTTCCGGGCAGCGTCGATTTCACCGGTGTCTTCTCGGAGTTCAGGTTCAATATAGGGCAGATCAACTTCTTGATAAACCTCCTTTTCCGTTTTTCCTGCAATCCGGTCATCATTTTTAAAAACGCCGTATTCATTGATTTTCAAATCTCGATCAACGCCTATTTTTCGAATTGCCACATTATGAGCTTTTGATCCGGTAAAATAGAGCATAGCTGCCCCGTAACTCACTGCAAGCACAACCCGCAAATCAACCTGGAACTCGTTGCGCAACACAACAGAAGAACGGGTTTTTCCTTTGGAAATCACCCGCTCGACATCCTCGTATTTGACAAATTTTTTAATGACATCTGTACCGCGCTTGCAGGTGACTAAAATATCAACATCGCCGACCGTTTCCTTTCTGCGACGGTAGCTGCCCGCCACTTCAACTTTTTTAACACCTTTAACTTTTTTCAAATATTCAATTAGCGGTTCTGTGTATTCTTCCGCATTCACTAATTTGATGCGTTCTTTTTTGCCCCCTTTTTTTTGCCGCTTTACTGCTTCCAGGATTTTTTCTTCGGTCTTCTCTCCAAAGCCTTCTATCTCCTGAATTTTTCCCTCTTTGGCAGCTTCCTCTAATTCCTCCATGGTCTCAATATCTAATTCATCATGGAGTGACCTTACACGTTTGGGACCCAATTCGGATATTTTCATCAATTGGCTGAGCTCTGGTGGCACTTCTTTTTCAAGTTTTTCCAACTGTTTCAATGTCCCGGTTTCGACAATTTCCTTAATTTTACCGGCTAAATCTTCACCAATACCGGAAAATTGAGTTAAATCCTCATCTTCTTCGACCATATCTGCAACGCTTTTAGACAGTCCGGAAATTGTGCGTGCTGCATTTCGGTAAGCTCTAATCCGGAATTGATTTTTGCCCTGAATATCTAACAAATCCGCTACTTTATTGAATAACTTGGATACGTCGCTATTATGTATTGGCATGTTCGCCTCACATCTTTCTGTAAATTGGAAAATGTTCACTCATTTTTTTCAAAAGAAATACCGTTTTGATCCTTTACATTCTTGAACCGGGTTTATTGATAATATAAACTGAACTCGCTTGAATTCCTTTTTCACCTTGTTTTTCAACAAAGCGAACGCCTGTCCCAATTTCCAACCGATCAAAATCATCATGCAATACACTGTTCTTATGAAAATAGATTTCTTGATTATCAATCGTTCTGAGAAATCCGTATCCCTTGTCTTTAAAAATTTTCTCGACGATAGCTGTCGCTTCCTGCATCGGATGTTCTTTAACCTCATCGTGTTGTTTTTCCATGATTTCCTTAAGTTGCCTGCTCGCTCTGTCAAAAGCACGTCTTAAGACCGTTGAAATTTCGTCATGCATTTCGCCTTCGCCCGGTTCGCGGGTTACGATTATTTTGTGACTTGGTGGAACATTGATTTCAATTCGAACACGATATGGATTCCCACTCCGGATATTCTTTTGCGGTTTTTCAACAGCGACTCGGCAACTTGTCATGTAATCACAAAGCTCCTCTAATTTGTCGACCTTCTCTCGAATTAAATTGTCGAGATTCTCAGTTTTTGCTACTTCTCTGAATGATACTTCCAATGGTACTTGCACGAAAATCACCTCGTTTTTTAGTTCATATTTAAATATTTCATTTTTATTTTTATCATCATAAATTCATTTGATTAATGAACGTGCTACACCGACAACATTGTCAATTGATACCATTCAAAAAATCGGCATCATTTTCCGGAATTGACGGATTAATATTAATACCAGAACCTATTTCAAATCCGGCGCGTGTCGTCAATCTTGGGCGGATTTGCAGATACCAATGGAGTTGGGGTTCACCTGCTTTATAGCGAGCAGATGTATTGATGATAAAGTTGTAATCCGGATCATTTAATTTATCGTAAAGTTTAAACAAAATTTCCCGCATCGCTTCTGCTAAATCCGCTTTTACTTCATCTGTGATATTTCCAAAATCTGCCTCATGCTTTTTAGGAATGATCCATGTTTCAAACGGTACTTCTGCATGGAAAGGCACAAAAGCAACAACATTATTTTTTTCCACGAGCACTCTTCTGTTATTTTTAATTTCAAACTCGAGAATATCACAAAAAACGCATCGTCCCCATTCATCAAAATAGCGCTGCGCTTCCTCTTCTCGCCAGCGAATATAATGCGGAACAAATCCGGTGACGATAATTTGTGAATGGGGATGGACCAACGATGTTCCAGCTCGCTTTCCGTGATTGCGAAAAATGAGTGTGAGCATGTTTTCATGTTCTTTCATCAAATCGACATAACGTTGATGATACGTTTCAACGATGCTGTTCACTTCCTCATCAGACATGATCGCAATAGATTGGTTGTGTTTCGGATGCTCAATGATGACTTCATGTCTGCCATATCCTTCCATCATAAGGTAAATACCTTCATCGGTTCTAATATTCTCACCTGCCGGTTTTATAGCCGGAAACTTATTTGGCACAATCCGCAATTGCCAGCCGGACTGATTCGTTCCGTTTACTTCTGTAATGATCCCGGGAAGCATATCTTCGTTACCAGGACAAAAAGGACATTTTTCATCATGCGCTGGTAACTTATCCCGCTCGAATTTATCCTGTTTAAAATCGATGGGGCGTTTGCTCCTGCTGGGTGCATAAATCACCCATTCTTTTGTCGCCTTATTTTGTCTGATTTGTTGTTTGTCCATTTCAATAATTAGGGTTGACCTCACTACATTATTTTAATCGAAAACCCGTCTCAACAGAATGAAACAGGTCCAAATACTGTTCTAATAAACGGGTTAATAAATAATTTTCTTTCACACTTTGCTTGGCCGCCTTACCCATTTTACGTTGCAGTTTTTCATCCTTTAACAATTGCACCATTCGCTCAGCAGTTTCTTCGACAGAGGAAACCAGAAATCCGTTTTCCCCATTTTCTATTTGATAACGAATGCCACCAACATCACCTCCGATTACAGGAGTGCCTTTCCACATGGCTTCAGCCACTGTTAAGCCGAATCCTTCCCGAATTGATTTTTGAATAACCACATCGGCAGTTCGTTGCAAAGCATTCACCAAAGCGGAATCCTGAAAACTCAGAATAATAATGCGATCTTCTTTGGATTCCAAAAGCGATTGGTACACCTTTTCACCTTCAGGATCGTCAGTGGCCACATTGCCGACTAACACCAGCGTGCAATCAATTTCTTTTCTCGCTATTTTATACGCTTCAATTACACCTTGGGGATCTTTCCACGGATCAAAGCGGGATATTTGAGTCACGATAGGTAAATCAGTTGGAATATTATAATGACTTAAGCGTTCGTCAATTTCTTCCTGGCTGAGCTCCTTGTTTTTTATCGTAAAGACATCAATCGCGGGTTGAAATATCACCTGCGGTGTGTTGAGGTTTTGTTTGTATTCTTCCAAAGAGAAAATAACGCCATCATATTTTTCAACGTACCGAAGCAGGTAATTCCAGAGTTCTTTATGCGGATTCGATAAATCAAGGTGACAACGCCAAATCCACGGTCCTCTCTTGCGAAAATGTTCAATTAATGCCAGCGGTTGAGGATCATGAATAATGACCATGTCATGGTCAAGGTGATTCCGCACTGCATTTTCATAAATAACGGATTCATAAATTTCTTTTTTCAAATCACTTAAGTTTATCTTCGCGCCTTGCAATGCATTATGGGCTTTTTTTGTAATACTGAAAAAATCCGGCGATCCCTGAATGATACGCCAACCCGTTTTAATTCCCAACATGTTAAACATTAAAATAAGCGAGGATAATATCTCGGCTACGCCACCGCCATAATATGTCGAATTAATGTGCACGGTATGCAGATCTTTTAATGGCTCTGCCTTTTTCAAAATGCTATCTACAGCTTTTGATCCGATGTACTTCTCATAATCTTCAACGCAGACAACTTTATGATTTGTTCGCATGAATACACACTCCTAATTATTTAATAGTACAATTTCATTCCATTCCTTTGTACAAGTTTTCCGTATCCTCTTTCCTGCATAATTCAGTACCGGGCGTCATAACCGCTGCTGCACCGGCGGCTATTCCGAACTTAACGGATTCTTTAATAGATTTACCATCTGACAGACTTAAAACGATACCCGCCATCATACTATCACCTGCGCCCACTTTGCTTTTGATGGGAACTGTCGGGGAGCGCAAATGTTCGGCCCAATCTTTACAAGCAACAAAAGCTCCGCCAGCGCCAAGCGAAACAACAACCACTTCAGTTTGCTTTTTGTTAATCATCTCTTGGGCGACCTGTTTTAATTGATTCTCTTCTTTTATGTCTTGGCCTAAAATGTCCTTGAGCTCTCTCATGTTTGGCTTGATTAAATATACCCCTTCTTCCACTGCTTTACTCAAAGGTTCATCGGATGTATCGATAATAGCGCGCGAGCCAATTTGCTTTGCCGTTTCAGACAATCTCGCATAAAAATCGGTTGGCACACCTTGTGGCAGACTGCCGCTGCCAACAATAAAGTCCGGTTTATCTTTGAGATGTGCAATCATATCCAGACATGTCTGCCACTCATTCTTCGCCATTTCCGGACCGGGCATACCGAACCGAAATTGCTGATGACCAGATTCTTCAAAAATGATCACATTTTCTCGTGTTAATCCCTGGATTGAAATCGGATGTTGATTCACCTGCTCTTCATCCAGCAATTGTTGTAAAAAATCACCGTTGGTGCCGCCCGCTGGGTAATATGCTTTGGACTGACCTCCCAGCTTTTTAATTGCCCGTGATACATTTATTCCGCCGCCACCGGGCTCATAGCGAGGTTCTTCACAACGCAGTTTTCGTTCCGGTACTACCTGTTGAACCCTTGAATTCATGTCAATAGTCGGATTCATTGTCAATGTTACTATTTTCATAATATACGCTACTCCTTGGTTTCCAATGCTTCAAAGCCGGACACAATATCTAATAACTCACTTGTGATCGAGCTCTGTCGCTGGCGATTGTACTGAGCGTTAAGCTCATCCAATCGTTCTTCAATGTTTTTTTCCGCGGCTTGCATAGCAGCGAGACGGCTGGCATTTTCACTGGCTAACGATTCTGCAAACGCGCGATACAGATGAAAAAAGAAATAATGGCGGATTAACGCCGCAAAAAGTTCTTCCCATTCCATCGTGTAAATGGGCAGACTGCGAGATTTCCATGGTTCCTGCTCCAATCTCTCTAACCATGACAGATTAATCGGTAGCAGAAACCACATGTGGGGATCATAAGCAGAGCCCGATTTCTTTTTATTGTAAAATAAAACAATCTGCGCCACACCTTCTTCAAAGCGCCAGTGTTCGATTTTTAGCATTAATTCCTGGACGCTGAAAGTAATCTCATTGATCGAGCCGGGTAAATCAATGGTATCTTCAACAGCCTGCTCACCAGCTTCGAAATGAGTGACTGTTCTGTGTCCCAGAGTGAGCACTCTTCGAAAGTCCGGGTTTTCCTGTATTCTGGCCATGCGATCCAGGGCAAATGAGGCGATCTGTTCATTGAACTGACCGCACATTCCCTGATCCGATCCAAAGACGATAGCGCCCAACTGGTTTTGCTCGTCTTTTGAGGGCGGATTAATGATCGGTTTTCTCTTTCGCAAAGCAATCTGAAAACCCATCTCGATAGCCTGATTGTACTGCTCCAATGATTCCACAGCCTCCTCATATTGACGAATGCTTACGGCTGCCATCGCTTTCATTGTTTTTACAACCGACTGTAAATCACGCGCGCTTTCTAATTTCCGTTTAACTGCTTCCAGTGTCTTCATCTTCTTCGACCTCTTCTTCCAAATGTAAAACTTCTCGGATCAAATCTGTTAGCTTCGTCCGGTCATCATCCGTCAATTTTTCCCCCGAATCAACTTTTTCACACAGATCTGGTAATTTTTCGGTTGCCGCGTTTCGGATCTGTTCTGCAGCATCGCTAATGTCCTCGACGTTCAGTGAGTCAAAAAATCCCTCGGTGATGCCAGTTAAAACTGCAATTTGTTCCGGCGCTGAGAGAGGTGAATATTGTGGTTGTTTCAGTATCTCCCGAACGCGGCGTCCCCGCTCCAGAGTTTTTCTTGTTTCTTCATCCAAACGTGTACTGAAGCGGGCAAAGGTTTCTAATTCTTCGAATTGAGAATAGGACAATCGTAAATCACCGGCTACATCCCGATATGCCTTTAATTGTGTTTTACCGCCAACTCTGGAAACCGATTTTCCCACATCCACAGCCGGTAAAATACCTTTTCGATACAAATCAGGTGACAAGTAAATCTGCCCATCGGTGATGGAAATAAGATTTGTCGGGATGTAGGCAGAAATATTTTGCGCCTGCGTTTCGATAATGGGCAAAGCCGTTAAAGAACCACCTCCCAGGTCTTCGATTAAATGGGTGGACCGCTCCAGCAATCGTGAATGAATATAAAAGATGTCACCCGGATATGCTTCTCTCGCCGGCGGGCGACGTAACAATAGGGATAATTCCCGATAAGCACGCGCATGCCGGGTTAAATCATCGTAAACAATGAGCACATCATCGCCCTGATCCCGAAAATATTCTGCCATGCTCGTTGCGGAATAGGGAGCGAGATATTGCATTCCCGGCGTATCCTCACCATTGGCGATGACGATCAGTGAATATTCCAGTGCATCTCGTTCCTGCAGGTTGGCGATAAATTTAGCTACATCCGAGCTTTTTTGTCCAATGGCACAGTAAACACATTTCACGTCTTTGTCATGCTGATTAATGATCGTGTCCAGCGCGATCGCTGTTTTCCCGGTCTGACGATCGCCGACAATCAGCTCTCGCTGGCCGCGCCCGATTGGAATAAGCGCATCCACTACTTTCAGTCCGGTTTGCAACGGAACTTCCACGGGATCGCGATCCATGATTCCGGGAGAAGGTCGCTCAATGGGACGCCGTTCCGATGTACGAATTGGTCCTTTTTCGTCCAACGGTCTGCCGATGGCATCGACAACCCTTCCAATCAGCGCATCTCCCACCGGGACATCCACGACACTGCCGGTGCGATAGACTTCGCTTCCGATATTGATATTTTTACTTTTATCCAATAAAATAATGCCTAATTGATCCGGTTCAAGATTAAAAGCAATGCCCAAATAATTTCCGGGAAAGCGAACGAGTTCGTCGGATTTTACATTGGGCAATCCTAAAACGCGAGCGATGCTTTCGCCTACATAGTCCACGGTTCCCATCTCCAGCGGCTTCAATTCCGGATGATAATTTTTCAAAACCTCTTCTGATATTTTGAAAGTGTCATCCAAAACAGCCATTAAATTTTCGTTTTCGAAATTCATATTTCTATCAGAAAATTAGATTTTAATATTAACAGATTTATTTGTCTTTATCCGAGTTATCTTTTTTCTCAGTCTCACTGTCTTTGATATCTTCTCTTATGGCTTGATTGAAACTTTCCTCCAAAGTTGACAGGTAGTTATCGATACTCCAGACAACTTTTTTTCCATCCAATTTCATCTCGATGCCACAGATCAAATCTTCCGTGATACCAAAATTTAGTGCCACTTGTTTTGTGACTTTCTCTTTAAGCGCTCCGGTAATTTTTTCTTTCAAGTCATCGGATAATTCAAAGGCGCTATTAATTTGGATGTTGTCATCATTTTTTTTAACAAAATTAACGATCTCTTCTTTTTCATCGTCATTCATGTTTTGAATACGTTCAATGAATTCGGCGATGATCTGTTTCTCCAAATTAACATCTGATAAATCTTTTAGCACCCGCCGGGAAATGGAATAGACCTGATCCCCGACCTTTTGTCGGAGTTCACTGTAAAACTCATCCTGCTCCTGTTCCACCGTTTTCTTCCAGCGGGAACGCAGCTCTTCCACTTCCTTACGTGCCTTTTGAATCAGCTCTTTTTTCTCTTCTTCGGACTTTTGTTTTGCCTGTTCGAGCAGCTCATCTTTTTTGTTTTCCAGTTCCTGCTTTTTTTGCTGATATTCTTCCAGTTCTTCATCAGCCTCGTTTTTTTTAGCTTCAGCCTCGTCCAATCGTGAAGCGATAAGCTGTTCCCGCTCGTCCATCACTTTCACAATTCGGTTATACAAAAAATGTTTGAGCAGTGCTACCAGAATGAGAAAATTAACCATTTGAGAAATTAACACAAACCAATCGATATTCATAATTTAACCTCCTCATTGCTGCGTGACATGACTCCAGAATGGATTGGCAAAGATCAAAATAATGGAAATAACAAAACAGTAGATCGCTGTCGATTCCACCATTGCCAGTCCGACAAATAAAGTTCTCGTGATCGTGCTCGATTCATCCGGTTGTTGGGCAATGGCACTCAGCGCTCGTGCCAATGCGATTCCTTCGCCGATTGCCGGGCCGATTGAACCTAATGCGATTGTAAATCCTGCAACAAGTATCGAATACTGACCAATAACTTCCATTTTTCATTCCTCCTGAGTTTGTTTGTTTTCTTTTTGTTGAAAAGCCTGTGTTGCTGAAGCGATGTATACGGTTGCCAGCACCCCGAAGATATAAGCCTGAATTTGTCCGATCAACATGCCCAACAGTTGCATGATGATGGGAACAAATAGCGGAGCGATAGAAATAAGAATGGCAACGATCATCGTTCCGCTCATCATATTTCCAAATAATCGGACTGCCATTGCCAGCGTCCGTGAAAATTCTCCGATAATATTAAAAGGGAGCATAAAGACCACCGGTCGAATGTAATGCTTGAGATATTCTTTGACGCCACGTTTTTTGATCCCAAAAAAGGGTACGGCAAAAAAGACGCACAGCGCCAAGGCAGCGGTCGTGTATAGTGATCCTGTCGGTGGTTGATAGCCAGGGACAAAAATCAAAAGATTCGCCAGAGAGATAAACAAAAACAACGTACCGATAAAACCCAAATATTCATCGGGATCCTGATGGGTAACATCCCGGATCTGTTTTCTGATGAACGAGACAATAGTCTCGAGCAAACTTTGCCACCGGGAGATATTTGGCTCGACAGATAATTTTCTGGTAACCAGCCATGAAATGATGACCAATATCGCCATGACGACCCACGTGAACACAATGGTGGCGTTCAATTTAATGAATCCCCATTCCCAATAAACTATTGAATCAGGACTTATGCCCATGCTCCGTTACCTCCGCTTTTCTAAGATAATTTGGTGTTGATTTAATTTTTCGAACCATGACAAATCGCGTCAGCATGAATCCGATCAAGCAGGCAATAAGATATTGCCAGTCACTATAAGATACGATCAAATAAAACGCGCCAAACAGGAATGTCATCCGAACCAAAAAACTGCCCATGATTAGAATGAACGGTTTTTTTGTCGTCGGAATCTGCTGGACTGTTATCCACAAAATTCCGAAATAGAAGAGCCCTAAAACCAGTCCTGCTAAAAGTGCTAATAAGTATGAAAAAATTATTTCTGTCATCATTCTACTCACTTTTCTATTATTTTGTCAGTAATCGTCGAATAATAATGGGTGAAAAAATACATGTCGCCCCGGAAACCAACACCATCGCTGTGAACGTTGCCGGAGTCACAGCCCAATCTCCCAAGTTTTTACCGTGCTTCATAATAATCATGGTGATCTCTGCTCTGGGAATCATACTTATTCCGATGAGCAGAGCGCCGATCCATCCGCTGGTGATTAATGTCGGAACACCATGACCCAGAACTTTTCCAAGAATTGCGATCACCAATAAAATGAAACCTAATCCCATCGATGCTGTCAATGAACTCGGTTCAATGCTCAGCCCAATGCCGATAAAGAAAAACGGGCTGAAAAATTCATACAGCGTTTCAAAAGATGCGTCGATTTTCACAGATTTGGGATCACGACTGAACACCAGCCCGGCAAAAAAAGCTCCGATCGCTACTGAAAAACCCAATAGCCCCGCTATCGATGCAATCATAATTCCCACGCCTGCAATTACAATCATTGGGTCTGGTGATGATTCGATATTTTTAAAAAATCCAGTAATGTGCCGCTCAATATAAAGCGAAAAAAATGCGCACAACGCTCCGAATATAACCAGTTTTAGCAGAATGACACCGACTGCTTGAATCAATAAAGGAAACAGCGCAGAGCTTCCTACCTCGTGCTTTAATACTGGAGCAATTGCAAGCATTAATGCCATGAGAACAATGCCGGAAATATCGTCCATTTCAGCCACATCCACCAACAATTCACCACGCTCTGATTGGATTTCCTCTGCTTCTTGCCAAACACCGACCGGGATCCCGACGCTGGTGGCTGTAAGCGCCACCGAAATGAACAGACTATTTATCAGTTCCAAATGCAATAAATGATAGCACGTAATGAAACCCAAACCTCCGCTCACCAGCACTCCCCCGATCCAGATAAAACTGGCACGTCGTAACTGATGCAGCAGTCCGGAAACATTGCTTTCCAGCCCGATCCGAAATAAAAGTGTGATAATACCTAATTTTGCTAAAAACTCAAAAATTTCTTCGCCACCGGTTGAGAGACATCCGGACCAGGTGTCCATTAATCGAATAAAAAAACCCAGTACCATAAAACCGACGATGGACGGAATTCCGATACGCCTTGAACCGGATCGGATCAAAATAGTCAGGAAAACACTCGCGCCCATTATCAGTATTATCAGAGAAAGACTTTCACCGCTTTCACTCATGTTGACTCTCCTTCTTTACCCAAAACCAGGCATTTAAACATCCTAATACCACGCCAATCATTAAGAAAATTAGTGTCCATGAATACTGACCGCCATATCTCGAATCGATCCAGATGCCAATCGCTAAAAACAAAAGCGTTGGAATCGACACTGCCCACCCGACTAATCCAAACATACCCAGACCAAACCAGATGCTTTTGTTCTCTCTTTCTTTTCTCGCTTTCATTTTCCGATCTGCCTTTTTGCCAATCTTCTCGGAAAAATCCCCTTGAATTTTATCCTCTTTTGATTTTTCGAATAGATTTTTCATGTTTACTGATCTGCTTTAAATAAGTGAACACGTTATAATTTTACAATTGCTCTTCATTAATAAACTTTCGAATAAATTCGGCTTCCATCTTCGCTGCAGCGGAGCGAGCTTTTTTCTCTCGTTCATCATAATTTAAAAATTCGTGTTCGACGGCTTTTTGCAGTTGACTCAAATTCTTCTCTCGGATAGCATTTCGCGTCGAAACAAAAACTTCATCTCCTTTTTTGACCAACACACCTTCATCAATGGCAATAAATTCTTCCTCCTCTTCTTTTGATTCAAAAAATAAAATTCCCGGTATCAAAATCGTCACAAAATCAATATGTCGCGGTAGAATACCGAATGACCCGTTTTCCGCTTCCGCGACAATTTTTTCAACATCTTTATCCAGCATAATTTTATATGGTAATAATATTATTAGTCTCATTCTTTCTCAGCCTCATCAACAGTTCCGATCATATAAAACGCACTTTCCGGATAATCTTTGAACTCATCGTTCAAAATTCTTTCACAATCATCGATGGTCTGTTCAAGATCGATTATTTTTCCTTCTTTTCCGGTAAATTGCTCGGTGACAAAAAAGGGCTGAGTGAGAAAACGCTCCAGTCTCCTCGCTCGATTGACTGTTTTCTGATCATCCTTGGATAATTCTTCCAATCCCAGCATAGCGATGATGTCTTTTAATTCCTCATAATCTGCCAGTGTTCTCCGTATTTCCTGCGCAATACGATAATGTCTCATTCCAACAATAGTTGGTGTTAACATTTTCGACTCGGATTGCAGCGGGTCCACAGCCGGATATAGTCCCTGGCTTGCTCTTTTGCGTGATAACACAATTGACGTTGAAAGATGGGTAAATGTATGCACAGCCGCCGGATCGGTAAAATCATCCGCTGGTACGTAAATTGCCTGAATGGAAGTAATAGCACCTGAGGCGGTATTGCAGATTCTCTCTTCCAACTCTGCTAATTCTGTACCCAAAGTAGGCTGATAACCAACACGAGACGGCAATCTCCCCAAAAGTCCGGAAACTTCTGCTCCGGATTGAATAAATCGAAAAATATTGTCGATAAGCAGGAGTACGTCCTGTTTCATCTCATCCCGAAAATATTCTGCCATGGTTAATGCAGAGTGCCCGACCCGGAATCTGGCGCCAGGTTGTTCGTTCATCTGTCCGTAAACCAGGGCGGTGTTTTCCAGCACACCAGTTTCCTTCAGTTCCCGGTACAACTCTTCTGCCTCACGAACGCGTTCACCGATTCCGCAAAAGATGCTCACGCCTTCATATTCTCCGACCATGTTGTGGATCATTTCCATAATGAGAACAGTTTTTCCCACACCTGCTCCACCAAATAAACCAGCTTTTCCTCCTTTTTCCAAAGGCGACAATACATCGATGACCTTTATGCCGGTCTGAAAAATTTCCGAGGTGGTTGATCGTTTATGTACCGGTACAGGTGTCTGATGAATGCTCCGTTTTTCCGGATTTTCCAATTGTTCTTTTTTATCAATCGTATCGCCGAAAACATTGAACACTCTGCCCAGGTTCTGTTTACCGACCGGTACTTGAATGGGCTGACCCAAATCAGTGATAACATCACCACGCGCCAATCCTTCTGTCGGTGTCATTGCGATTCCCCGAATCGTATTTTTATTGAGCAGCGTCACGACTTCAACAAATACATTCTTTTCACTGTTCACTTGGAGCAAGTTATACAAGGCGGGTAACTTCCGCGGAAAATAGGCATCAACAATACTGCCCTTTACGGAGATGATCTTTCCGACATTTCTGTTATTGTTTCCATTGTCTGACACTTGTTTGACTCCACAATTTTACTTTTTCTTTATTATCCACATCTCGATAAATCTTAAAACACTCATCACGATTAATCCTCAAACAAATTACAACTACTGTTATTAAATATATGCTGGTGTTGCCAATAACAAATAACAATATTGTTATCAATGAATAGACTATTTTTTTCGATATTTAGAATTGATTCATTTTCCATCATCTTTCGTTAAAAATTCGTCATATAAAATTTAATACTTTTATAAATTTATTTACGCAATAGATGTGCCATAACTCCAAGAAAACAACATATCTTTTTGTAAATATATAGTTTAAAAGTATAATAATATTTCTGATTTCTCAAATTGTTTTAGTGTTTATATCCCTTAAAATCAATATTGTGCACATAAAGTACACAACCCGATGAGATTATATTTTTAGCATGAAAAAATGGTACAGAAATATAATCTTGTCATGAACACTCATAACATATTACCAACTTAAATGGTTAATAAATATTAGCTAACAGACTCTATTTTTAAAACTGGGTTTATAACAGGAAGTGTACTATTTTTGCACTTTTTTTGGAATTTCAATAGTGGTTTTATTTATGCTAAATTAACAGGATAGAGGAAATGGAAGAAAACAATCTATTGAGGAATTTTCTGTTCGACCTCGTAAACAGTTTTTTTAACCTGAATTATTGACAAGTAATTGCCACCAAAACACATAGAAATAATCAGTTATAAGAAAATGAATAAAGTTAGTTTTGTCGGATTAAAATTCTAATTAACGGGGAGCCGGCTAAAAATTACTTTCAGATCAACTTCGATGGCTTCCGGTCGCAGTGTTTTGACCCTCATGTACCCCAGTCGTTCGCCCAACTCTTCGATGTGGATTTTACCGCTGCGCAGTGTCCGTTTGAAGCCATCGTAGCTAAACAGGTTTCTGAGCACATCATTTACCGGCAACACCAGAAAACCACCGTTCGCCCGAAGAATAGACCCGGCGCGGATCATGGTGAAATCGTTAGTTAATGCACCCAGTTGCATTTCTTTTTCGCGGGCCAATCCCGGGAGAGAGGGCTGCGTAGGTGTTGTATCCGATTCCTTCGATATGAAGCCCGAATTGGAGTGCTTTGACCGCTCTGTCCTGACCAATGATACCGGTTAAGTGATCGAGATTCTCAGTATTTTTTATCCCTAAAGCGTCAGTATCAAAACTCTTTTTCAGTTGCGAAACTTTAAGTGCGTTATTCATAATTCCCTCTCTTTAAAATCTTATGCGTATATTGTAAATGTATTAATGAGTGTATTTTTTTCTGCATGCAAAGACGCAGAATCGCAAAGAAACAATTCAGACATTGTCATTCTGAAGCCGCCAAAGGCGGAAGAAAAATCTGTGGCCGTCTCACCTTGAGAGAAATGGGATGCTTCATCCGCCACTCGCGAATTCAGAATGATGGCAGTTGCTGTTTCATATCAAAATTAGTCATCATTTCTTTTTAATACAGATCATTATTATGCCCGAATGGGGTGGTACAAAGTGGCTTCCGGATTTTGCCTGGTTTAACTTTATAAACCTGTTATATATTGAACGTGAAAGGGTGAAGATGGCATTGCGAAAAACCACTTTGTAGCCATTTATCAATCATTCATCCCATTCGGAATACGTTCAAAAACCTAAGGTAATGATGGAGGCTTTTTCAATCTTTCACCAGGATCGTACAAAATCATTTTCAGTGTGCTGTCGGTATTCGCCAATTTTACATCTGTCTTGTTCTTAAAATTATCCCATTCATTTTCTGAAATATTCTCGATCTTATTTAGAGTCTGTAACAACTCTGCGCGCAGCACTTTGAGTTTATTTATTGTCGCTTTTGTTTCAATCTCTTGAAGCGAATCCTGCACCACCATCTTTTCATGCAGCGTTTCCAGTTTCTTGTCGATCTCGAGTATCTTTTTATCCAGTCTTTGCCGCAATTCAAGCTTTTTATGGATCAAATCTTCTGGTTCCCTTTTGGTACATGTTGTTGACAAAAAGGTAGTTATTAATACAATTATTAACAAAAACATGATCTTTCTGTTTTTCATAAATATAACCCATCCTCTCATTTTTCTTTTTAAAATAATGTCATTTAATTTTTTAGTAAAATTTAATTATTACTTGAGTTGCAATCTTCTCTTTTGGTTGTTTTTGTGAACTTAATCTGACCACATTACTGCGTTGTATAACCGCCGTCAATAACCAACTCGCTGCCGGTAACAAATTTTGACTCATCAGATGCCAGATAAAGGATACCGTACGCAATATCGTCCGGCTCACCAACGTGACCTACCGGATGCAAGCTGTCCAGTTGTTCCCGAAATTTCTCCACACCCTGGGAAGATTGTTTTGCCAGATCTTCCACCAGTGGTGTCCAGATATAACCGGGATGTACTGAATTTACACGAATTTTTTCTTTAGCATAAAGCAGTGCATCTGTTTTGGTCATTAAGCGAACCGCACCTTTTGATGCATGATAAGGTGGAATGTCCGGTGCACTGATGATACCGTAGATCGAAGATAAATTAATGATGCTTCCTCCGCCTGCTTCCTTCATGTAGGGAATCGCATGTTTTGTACAAAAGAATACTCCTTTGACATTGACAGCCATCACTTTATCCCATTCCTCCTCTGTAATTTCATGGGTGGGCTTATCTGCGCCTGCGATTCCGGCATTATTGACCACAATATCGACGCTGCCAAATTTGTCCTTTACGTCTTTAAATACTTTTTTGACTTCATCTTCGTCAGCCACATTCAAGTGCCAGTAATCTGCAATCTGATCATCACTGATAATTTCATCTTTCACCTCTTTACCAGCATCATCTTTAATGTCAGTCACGGCTACTTTAGCACCTTCTTTTGCCAACAATTTGCATGCAGCTCTGCCAATTCCCAATCCACCGCCAGTGACGATGGCTACTTTGTCTTTTACTCGATCCATTTTTTCTTCCTCCTGCTTTTAATGATTTATATATGAATTATTCATGAATGATTGCCACCAAGGCGCCAAGACTCAATGTTACACAAAGAAATAATACCCTAATTTTTTTCTATTTCTTTCCGATCAATAAGCCTACAGGAAAATGCTCTAACATATCTGCAATCCATAATTTATTTTTGAGATGCAGATGCTGATTCGTAATCGGATTGTGCCAGATACGAACGTCATCGGTGATTTTGATATGTGTATCCTCCCACACATCGCTCGCCAGCGGTAGTTCTCTCTTCCGTTTTTTCATGTATAATGCGTACCAATATTCATCGCTATTTATTCCCATCTTGTATTTGATTTGAAATAAAAGCTCATTTTTTTTAACGCAACAAATATGCCATCCCTTTGAATTAAGCTGATAATAGGCTGATAATATTAATCTTATATTATTAATATCGAACATGCTTTGAGTGGAAGAAGCTCGGAATAAAATTAAAACGATAGTTACTGTGCACAATCGGAACAGTAAAGATAGAGTTTATCAAAAAACGAATGAAGAAATGGTACACATAATCCGTTACTCAATATTTTAATAAAACATTTCCAACATTTCACGCATGTAATCTACCTAAATATAATGTATTAAATCACATTCATGAACATAAGCATTTAAAAAGAACGTGTACCAAAAATGCACTGATTTGTGTTTTAGTTTACCTGTGGATTGTAAATTGCTTTTTCGAATCATTTTAAATATCATGTTATTTAAGGATAATGTCAGTTGATGTTGTTTTATTTTCCTGAATGATACGATTTTAGATTTATTATCATATTGCAAGACATCTCAACACGTTCTTCTACTTACCCAAATTGACTCAGCCATGGGATGGTTTGCGGCTGAATTTATCATCCACGGAGAGGAACAGCAAGCCCGCAATGAAAAATTGCAGCAGGTCTGCCTGAGCTGCCACAACACCGAATGGGTGGACAACCATTTTGCCCGGCTGGAAAACACCATTCACAAAACCAATGCCATGACTTACGAGGGCACCAAAATCCTGCTGGACATCTGGAACGCCGGTTTTGCCCGGGGGCTGCCCCAGGGAGAAAACATCTTCGACGAACAAATTGAACGTGAATGGACGTCGCTGTGGCTGTTTTACACCAATTCTGTCCGCTTCGCGTCCGCCATGACCGGCGGCGGTGACTGACTACGGTGTTTTCGCCAACGGACGCTATCAGGCAACAGAACAGCTTTATAAATTAGCTGACTGGCTGGAGCAGCATCGGAAATTGTATGGGAAATAGCGGATTTTTAAAATGATATTAGAAAGGTGTTTATTCGATACTATTTCGAATAAACACCTTGAATAAGTCATGAGCACAAGAACAACAGACTTCAAAGAGCCGGTAATTTTTTCCTGATTTGTTCAACAAAATCAAATAGCTGAACTTTTTCATATTATTTTACTTTTTTCTTGACATTATCAATATGATATTTTATATTGATTAACACTCGTAACATTTCAAAAATTTAAAAATAGAATCGTCACAAAATAGGTTGATGATAAGCATATTGTTCATTGCTTAAAAAATAGAGATTCACCAAAAAATGTTTCTAATATTAGAAACATTTATATGTATAATATTAGACACTTTTAAAATATATGTCTATATTTAGACATTTATGTATAATATTAGACATGTATTTGTGGGTATTTTTAGGAAGTTAGTAATATGTTAGCACTGTATAACACCATAAATATAAATAAAATGAACAAAAATAGTAGCACTAAATGAATTGGTTAATTGAATTTTTGTGAAATGCTTAAATATTTTACTTCAAAAATCGACCGAAGTGCCGAAGTGCAAAATTGGATTTAAGCACACACTATTTTTTCGATAATCTTTAACTACGCGTGTTTTTTATCACTATGTAAACATTCGGAAAACAATTAAATTTTTTACAATTTTATTTTAATTGGAGATATAATTATGAGTTATTGCCCAAAATGCAAAAATTATAAGACATCAGATGAAATCTGTGAAGATTGTGGCGCCCCTCTATTAAAGGAACATACAAAAATTTGTTCAAATTGTGGAGCTCAAAATCGTATAGATTTAGAGAAATGTATTAAGTGCAGTTATCCATTTGATCTTGAGTCTGATTTCAAAAAAGCTAAAGTTTCAGAAAGCGAAAAAATTGCTACCCAAACTAATCAAACTGAAAGTGCATCTTATCAATTTAAAACTTTGCTTGGGTATGGTAAATTTATATCTGGATTTGGGTGGTTTGTTGTATTAATTGGTATAATAGCAATAATTGTTGGTTTAGCCAGTGGAGAAGAAGCAGGTTTTGGAATTGCTGGTGGTGCATTAATCCTGATAATATTAGGAATAAGTATGGTTATTTCAGGACAAGTAATTTCTTGTTTTGTATCAATTGAAAAAAACACAAGAGCTACTTATAAGTTATTAAAAGAAAAACATTGATAGGGAAATACCAAATTCCAAAAAGAAATAAAAAAAGCCTCCATCTTCATCCAATCCAAAATATTAATAGGAGATGAATTTATTTATGAAAGAATTTTGGGGCTATACTTTTTTTATATTTTCTTTAACCTTGTTTATCGCCTCATTTTCAAATTCTATTTATTCTGAAACAGGTCGAGCAATATTACTTGTTATAATATCATTAATATTTTTTATAGTTTCATTTTTTTTATTGCAAGAGAACCCAAAGATTATTGGAAATGTCTCTTTGGGATTGTGTTTAATATTTGTTTTTATGATAGTCAATTACCACCACCAGAGGTGGTGGCTTGAATAATTTGCCCTGAAAGGTGC
>CAYYMH010000062.1:0-23421 GCA_964472785.1 uncultured Cytophagia bacterium
TATAGCCAGCTTTCCTTGAAAATGTATATTCTTTATTGAAATGAAAATCAGTGATAATACGTCCCGCTACCAATCCCAACTTCACATCATTCAACTCACCGCAAATATTCCTTGTGACTTGTGATAATTTTTTTTATCTTATTTTAAAACTCTTTATACGAATCAAAAAGGAGATGTTATGTTAGCCCATTTTAGTGTTGCACCTTTTGACAAAGGGGAAAGCCTGAGTAAATATGTCGCCGAAATTATTGATCTGATTGACAAAAGCGGTTTGGAATATCGACTCGGCGCAATGGGAACGACAGTTGAAGGGGATACCGAAGAGGTTTTCGAGCTAATTAAACAATGTCACTCGAAAATGCGTCTATATTCAAAACGGGTGATTACACATATTGCTATTGATGATCGCGAAGGAGCAGATAACCGTTTGACGGGAAAAATTAAATCGATTGAAAATCATTTAGAACGAAAAGTCAGGGAATGAAATGAGCTCACAAGTTTTATTAATGATGGTAACTGCTGCTAACAAATTAGAGGCAGAAAATATCGGCACCGCCTTACTCGAAAAAAAATTGATCGCCTGCTGCAATATTATTTCGGAAGTGTCCTCATTGTTTCGTTGGAAAGGTGAACTTTGCAAGGAAAATGAAGTTATAATACTTTTAAAAACAACGCAACAACACTACGATCGACTGGTTAACGAGATAAAAAAATTGCACAGTTACGAAACGCCTGAAATCATTGGTTTTCCAGTCTTACACGGATCGGAAGATTATTTAAACTGGGTCATCGATGAAACCGAGAGCCAATAATGGAAATTACTGTTTTAGGATCCGGGTGCGGCGTACCTTCTCTTAAACACGGTTCACCCGGCTTTCAAATTAAGATCAATCGGGAAGTATTGATTTTTGATTTCGGACCGGGGATATTGAACAAACTCGAGAAGGTCGAAACGGATTATCGGGTTCTCTCAAACATTTTTTTCACCCACACGCATCCGGACCACACAGCCGACTTGGTTCCGCTCATTCAAGCACTAAAAATTACTCCTGATTTCGAGCGGACTGAACCACTTACTGTGCACGGGCCTGCTGGTATGGCCAATTTTTTGGAGTTGTTATCAAAAACTTATGGCGACTGGATAATCGATCCCGGTTTTAAAATAATGGTGAAAGAATTAGAGAGACATGAAATAAGTTTTCCTGATTTTATGATAACAACACGGCCGATGCGTCACAGTCAAGCCTCAATTGGTTATCGAATTGAGGATAAAAATGGAAACAGTGTTGTTTATTCCGGTGATACGGATACAAATCCCGAAATTAAAGAACTCGCACGCGATGCAAATATCCTGATTTTAGAATGTTCATTTCCGTCGGTCAGAAAGGTATCCGGACATCTGACGCCACCTGAAGCCTGTCAAATTGCAGCCGAAGCGAATTGTGAGCATCTTGTGCTGAACCATTTATATCCACCGATTGAAGAATTGAAAAAGGAAATCAACCAAGTTTGTCCGAAAATTTATAACGGGAAAATCACCGTTGCGTCTGACTTTATTAAATTCAAATTATAAATATTATTGTGTTTGCCAGGATAAAATACATATTTAAAAAAAATCTGTTTAAAATTTCAATTTTAATCTCGCTTATTCTGCATGCTTTATTTCTACTCACTTACAAAAGTATGGGCAGAATACAGATTTTCCCGACCGATGATCCTTTAACAGAAACTTTAGAAGATCAGCGGCGTCCTTTGGAATTTCAACTTATCGAAACACCCGATGAAGCACAAAGTGACACCCCCCCGGAACAAGCAGATTTGGTTTCTGACAAAAACGCGATTGCTGGTGATCCGTACCAAGATTCAGACATGCCAGAAGGCGATCCGTATTCAGAAGGTGACTATGTTTTCAAGGATTATCCGTCACCTCCCAATCAAAACAATCAACAAAATAATGCTGAAGCCAATTTTAATGCCACCGGACAAGATCACAATGCAGAATACGAACCGGCTTCGGAAGGTTTTAATTATCAAAAATTCAGCAGAAAAAAATTATTAGAGACCCCGGAAAGCGATCAAAATGCTCACTCGCAGCAGGAGCATCAGCAAAGACCTCAATATGAGAATCGCAAATTCAGCGCGAAAGATCTCGGCGGTTTTGCATTTAACACTTATAATTGGGATTTTGCACCTTACATGTTAGCCATGAAGAAGAAGGTGGAACGGAATATTTTTCCACCACCGGCATTTACTCGGATGGGACTTATCAGTGGTGAATATCTAATCCGGTTTAAAGTCATGCCGAATGGAAAGGTAAGCGACTTACAGGTTTTGGATTATAAAGGACATGAATCCCTGAAAGAAACAAGTGTACAGGCCATTTTCAATTCATCGCCCTTTAAACCTTTGCCAGCTGATTTCCCTGAAGATTATTTGGAAGTGACTGCGGCGTTCTCTTATTATGTTAAAAGGTAGTTTTGTGAACTCAATAGTTTAGAGGAATATGCCAATGAATGAAGTCTGGATGATGCTCCAGCGCGGCGGAATTGTTATGATCCCGCTGCTAATGTGCTCGATAATCGCTCTGGCAATTGTTATAGAACGATCTATTGCACTGCGCAAGAAAAAGATTTTGATACCGGAAATAATCAACGTCATTGAACATATCGACAAGCCGGAAGATGTTCATTTGGCGATTTCGATTTGTAATAAAAACAAAGGCGCGTTTGCCAATATTGTTCAAATTGGTTTAGAGAATAATAGTCTTCCCAAAGATGAACTCAAGGAATTGATTCTTGATCAGGGCAGGCAAGAGGTGCGTACCTTGCAAAAGGGATTAATCATCATGGAAACGATTGCAGGGATCGCCCCTTTGCTCGGCTTGTTGGGGACTGTTGTCGGCATGATTAAAGTCTTTACGGTAATATCAGAACAAGGTTTGGGACAGACTCAAGCGCTTTCCGGAGGGATTTCCGAAGCATTAATCACAACAGTGGTTGGACTCAGCATCGGTATTCCATCTTTGGTAGCGTACAATTATTTTACTGATAAGGCTGAAAATCTCATCATGGATATTGAGAAGTTTACATCTAAATTACTGCGCAAGCTTTCTCATTTCAAAAATGAAGTTATCACGAAGGATTTGTAATAAGAATGCAATTTACGACAAAAAAACAACGTAAAGTAATTATAAATATTACCTCATTGATTGATGTATTATTTCTATTGCTCATCTTTTTCATGGTTTCTTCCACTTTCATTGAACAACCCGGAATGAAGTTAGAGTTACCGGAGTCAAAGTCGAGCGCACCAGAAAAAATTGACGAGCTGATTCTTGAAATGAATAGTGACGGCAGCATCATGCTAAACGAATCAACCGTTCAAATCAGCGAATTGGGGACTAAATTTAAAGAGGCGCTTCCGTTATTGGAAAATAAGAGTCTGGTGCTCAAAGCAGATAAAAATGTGCCTCACGGTCAGGTGGTCGAAGTAATGGACATTGCTAAATTAAGCGGGTTGGAAAAATTAATTATTGCCACTAAAACATCAACTAAAAGTAATTGAAATAGCTATTGGATATCTTTTTTAAATTCAGATTTTTCTTTCTCTTTTTTTTGTCTCAAAATGCTACAATTGTTTCAGGAAACCCTAAAAATTCTCTCTTTGCTATACGTTCCCTGTTGACCTCGTATTTTTAGCAAATCCTTTAAATAGCCCAATGCAATTACTTATTTTATACCCTATTTTTCACCAATACATTTCCGCTAACTTACAATTTAACTTCTATCTTTAACACCAATTACAACTTTGTAATTGGCATAAATATTGCTATAATAAGTTATTAACCAAACTTAATTTTATTACTTACGGAACATACAATGATGATAAAAACTTGCTTGAACCGAAAGCCACGCCCAATTTTTTTTATACTGGCGATCATTTTATTTATCTCTGCCTCTGATGTCTTTTCCCAATTCAACTATGGAGACACGACCATTGTCGTTTTAGATTCCCTTGTCGGTGTCAGAATTGATAAGGGTCAGGAAGGAATGCATGCTGATGTGCACAACCTTGTATTAGACGAAAATCAACAAGGGTCATATCGTATCTTCATTCGCTGTATTTATGCTGGCGATCAGGATAATGAGTCCTTGTTTTTATCTGTAAAAAACTCGGTTAACAGCGATAGTTTGCCTCTTGATCCCAATCTGGGACATTATAAAGTCGTTGTAGATGATCGTATTCCGGGACCTCACCACACAAATTGGCGAGACGGCGGACTCTTCAATTTATATCAGGGAAACAATCTCATCAAAATGCACCACTATGCGACCATAAGTGAAGAATATCCTTTCTTTCTTTATGACACCTTGAGCCCTCCGGAAAGTGTCGAAATTGAGGACAGCTTAGTGATTATTGCTTATCCTGATTTTAGCCACAAGTTTGATGTCACTAAAAGCGATATTTTTATCGACAATGATAATGATGAACAACTTTCCATAAACGATTTAATCAATTATGAAATATCCATTACCAACTCTGGCGTTGGTACAGCCCATAATTGTACATTTATTGATACTATTCCAGATGGTGCATCGATAATAAATGGATCTGTAACTTCTTCAAAAGGTACTATAGTTAGTACTTCTCCAATCCTGGAAGTTTACATTGGAAGTATTGCTCCAAAAAGTAGCGAAACCGTGTCTATTAATTTCCAAATGAGGCTGGAAACTTCCTTTGATTCCATCAAAAACCAAGGCTATCTCGACTGTTCAGAATTGGACGCCCATCCCACCGATGACCCGGAAACCGATAAAATCAACGATCCAACAATTACAAGCCTTCCAAAATTTACTGGTGAAACAGATGTCTTAAAGCGAGTTTCTTTTCAGGATATGGACAGGAGCGAATCAATCAGCTCGGGGGATTTAATCAATTATACGGTAACACTAAAAAATTCAGGATTCGAAACAGCAAATAACGTCGTCTTTAGCGACACAATTCCGCAGTACACGACACTGGTCGGAAATTCGATAACCACTACAAAAGGCACCATTTTAAGCACGTCGCCAATTATTAATGTTGCCATCGGTGATGTCCTGCCCCAAGAGCTGGAAATTGTCACAATTCAATTTCAGTTGCAAGTTACCGATAGTGTCCAAAGCTTAGAAAACCAAGGTTATATTGATTGCGATCAAACCCGACCTCATCCGACCGATGACCCGGAAACTGACGAATTGGATGATCCAACCAAATTAATTTTACCCCGTTTTAAAGGCATAAATGATGTTATTAAATCGGACTCCTTTCAGGATGTTGACAACAATGGCGGCATTTCATCTGGTGATTTAATCAGATATGCAGTTCAAATTCAGAATTCCGGCAATGGCGTTGCGACAAACGTTGCTTTTTCTGACACCATCCCTCAAAACACCAAATATGTTCCCGGATCAGGAACCACGACGAAAGGAACGATTTCAAGCACAACTCCGGTTTTTCGCGTTGAGATTGGAAACATTGCCCCAAACAATAGTGAACAGGTAGAAATCTCTTTTCAGGTCGAGGTCACTGCAGAGGTTGATTCTATCTTCAATCAGGGCTTTGTCGATTGCGATCAACTTGAACCAAATGAAACAGACGACCCTGAAACTGAAGAAGAAAATGATAAAACGATCACCTATGCACCAAATTTCAGAAACGATGATGATTTCATTAAACGAGATGTTTTCTTTGATACAGACAATGACGGTACAATTTCAGCAGGTGATTCAATAACCTATTTGATTACAATTAAAAATTCCGGAAAAGGTGTTGCGCACAACGTTGTTTTTACTGACTCAATCCCACAAAACACGACCTATGTTGCGGGATCGGCGACAACATCGAAAGGTGAAATAGTCAGCACCAGCCCGGTATTCAAAATAAATATCGGTACCATTGCGCCAAATCAATCAGAAACCATCAACATATCATTTAAAGTCATCGTTACGGCAGCAGCTAATTATGTTGCCAATCAGGCACTACTTGATTCAGATGAAAGTTCAGGAACCGGTTCGGATGATCCGGATACGCGCGACATCAATGATAAAACAATTACCAAATTGCCCAGTTTTTCAAAAATTGATGATTTACTAAAGACAGATGTGTTTGCTGATAGTGATGACAACAATTCTATTAGCCCAAACGATCTGATTTCTTACACAGTTACAATCAAAAATTCAGGATTAGACACGGCGAGAAACATTGCTTTTACTGACACGATTCCAGAACACACGACATTAGTCGAAAATTCAATCAGCACGAGCAAAGGTACTATTGTCAGTACGTCGCCTGTTTTAGTCATCAACATCGGCAGTGTTGCTCCGGAAGAATCAGAAATTATCACCATCGAATTTCAGGTCATGGTCAACGATTCAGTGCTTTCAATTGAAAATCAGGGTTACATCAGCGACTCATTTAATCATAATTATCCGACCGATGACCCGGACACCGAAGTCGAAGATGATAAAACGATTACTGCGCTTCCACGCTTTCAAGATAACACAGACGTTTTAAAAAGTGATTCTTTTCGGGACATTGACAATGATGGTACTTTGTCTACTGGCGATCTGATTACTTATAACATTTCAATTACCAACTCCGGTATCGGTCAAGCAACTCAAGTTGTCTTCTCTGACACACTCCCTTCACAAGTTGAATATGTAACTGGTTCAGCTTCCACGAGCAAAGGGACAATTTTAAACACAGACCCGATATTTTCTGTAAATATCGGCACACTTTTTCCCTCCGAAAGTGTACTGATTTCTTTTCAGGTAAGGATTGTTGCTAATGTTGATTCAGTCATCAATCAGGGCTATATTAATTGTAAAGAAACAGACCCGCATCCCACCGATGATCCGGAAACGATGATCGAAAATGACGAAACGATCACTTTTGCTCCAGATTTTTCCGGTGACTCAGACATCACCAAGCAAGACACCTTCTTCGATACTAACCTTGACGGAAAAATTTCAGCAGGGGATTCAATATTCTATTTAATTAAAATTAAAAACTCTGGTAAAGGTATTGCCCATAATGTTGTCTTTAGTGATTCAATTCCAAACAACACTGTTTATGCTGAAGGCTCTGCAATCACAAGCAAGGGCACAATTGGCTCTACCACACCTGTTTTAGTTGTAAACATCGGCTCGATAGCTCCGCTGAATTCGGAAATTGTGGAAGTTTCTTTCAAGGTTGTGGTCGTCAATTCGACAGACCAAATATTGAATCAAGGTAATATTGATGCAGATGAATCGAAGGGACATAAAACCAACGACCCGGACACACCTGAAATCGATGACAAAACAATCACCCGGCTTCCGAGTTTTGATAAGCCAGATGACGTACTAAAAGCAGATACGTTTTATGATAACGACGACAGCGATTCAATAACTTCAGGTGATGTTATTTCATACACTGTTACAATAAAAAATTCAGGTTCGGGCATCGCCTACAATACCGTTTTTACAGATACCATACCCGAATATACGACATATCTTGATGGTTCCCTGTCAACATCCAAAGGAACTATTGTCAGTGCAGATTCGGTTATTCGTGTTGAAATCGACCAGATTCTTCCCGATGAAAAAGAAAAAGTAACGATCAGATTCAGTGTGACTATCATTCAAGCGACCACAGTTGTTTCCAACCAAGGTTTTGTTATCGCGGACGATCTTATTTTGGAACCGACAGATGATCCTGACACCGAAGAAGAAAATGATGAAACAGTAACCAGTCTGCCTTCCTTTTCAGGAATCACTGACCTCACAAAAACGTACCAATTTAATGACGTTGACAGCGATCAGCGATTGTCACCCAACGACATTATAACTTATCAAATTACTGTTCAAAATTCGGGAAAAGGAGTCGCTCACAATGTTACTGTTGTTGATACGATTCCGGGTAACACGGCATACGTAGATGGGTCAGCAACAACCAGCAAAGGTAGCATCTCTACAACCACTCCGATTTTGAGAGTAGTGATCGGTGATTTAGCGCCGAACTCATCGGAGACGGTTCTCATCTCATTTCAGGTTCGAATCACAGATTATGTTTATCAAATAGCAAATCAGGGCTTTCTCAATAGTGACGAGAACGAGCATGTACCTACTGATGATCCCGAGTCAGAAAAAATTGACGACAGAACAATCATCACCAATGATGATTTACTATCAGACATCTCTCTGATTCAGTTTGCGGTCACAGATTCGTTTATCATTGAAGGTAGTGACACAACAAAGTTTGCTGAATCAGATGAAACTTACGACATTTATATTAAAGTACAAAATATTAGTACCTACAAGGCAGATAATGTTGTGGTAAACAACTTGGTGGCGGATTCTTTGAACATTATTTCTTATAACAGAGAACCGTATCACATGAATCTGGATACGCTGATCTGGCATTTCAGCTCGTTAGCACCAGACTCGTTTGTCATCATCAAACTTCAAGTTAAAGTTCCGGAAATAATGCCACTGAACACAAACCAGCTTCCTAATCGCGTATTGGCAAGCTGTTCCAACGAAGACTCAACAAAGCTTGGAAATAATTCGTCAACTGAAATCGTATATAATGTCGGTAAGCCACTTCCAATTTATCAACCTGAAATTAATGCAACTCCGCCCGAAATTGATGTGACGGACAGTATTGCGGTTAGCGTCAAAGTCCCCCAATATAATAAAAATTGGGATATCTGGGTTTATCTCCCCGATGGAAACATTGACAAACAATTTGGTGATAATTTTATTCAGAGCAATACGTTGATTTCAGATCAATGGTACACGCTTGACACCCTGTTTAAACCAATCTATCTTATGACAACTGACAGACAAGAGTCAGTCATTTTTGAAATTCGAACAACGGATATTCAAGGACAGGAAGCTCAGGCTCAGGCATCGGTTATCGTGCACAGCAGCAATTACCTTGTATTGGATCGGAATGTTTTTAAACCGGAAGTAGAGAATGCTCTTGGTATCCGCTTCAAATTGAGTTCGAGGCGAAATGCAAAGCTCGATGTTTATGACATCGCCGGACGTCACATCACCAAGGTCACCGAGGACGTTTATCAGGGTGGCTGGAATCTTTACTATTGGGATGGTAACACCGAATCCGGTCTCAAAGTCGGCAGTGGCGTTTATATCGTCACCTTGCGGTCGGGTGAATTTAGTGACTGGAAAAAATTCATCATCGTTCGATAAACAATAAAAAGTCAAAAATCATAACAATCGCTTATAATCATTAGCTCATTGAACAGTAATTTATTTAACAAAACATACTAATAAAATCCAGGGTCAAAAATGGCTACCCAACATAGAGTTTTAAAGCTTATTGCAGTTTTGTTCATCGCATCACTGTTTCTAATTCCTATTTCTGCTTCAGCCCAAATACGAGCTGGCGCCTCATTTTTAAAAATTCTCCCGGGCGCTCGCGTAAAATCAATGGCATGGGCTCAAACCGCCGAGATCAATGACATCCATTCTGTTTTCGCCAATCCTGGAGCGGCTGGATTTATTCGGGAATGGCAATGGTCTGCCGGTTATTCCAAATGGATCGCTGATGTGTATAACGCATCGTTTGTATTGGGAAAACAAATCCGTAATCCGTTGAGTAGTCAAACACGGATCGCATTGGGCGTTTTATATCAAGGTATCCCGGAATTTGACAGCTCAGACGAAGCAGTCCAGATAGCATCAGCAAACGACTGGCTTTTTTCTTTGAGTATCGGACAGCGGATACCTCAATACAGTGAACATCTCGGAATCGGTGTCAATTTGAAATATTTTAAAAGCACACTGGACACTTACTCGGCTGATAGCTTCATATTCGATGCCGGCGTGCTCGCCCGAACTTCCCGGTTCAGTCTTGGAAACTCATTATTTGAACATGGCATTTTATCCGCAGGTGTTGCATTTACGCAATTGGGTCCTGAATTAAAATTTGACCGTCTTGGCACACCGCTTCCTCAAACATTGAGAACTGGTGTTTCCTTTTATGCAGGTACGTATAACGGACTTGAGTTACAATTCTCTGCAGAATATTTTCAGGTAAAAGACGAAAAAGATGTATTCAGTTTGGGAAGCGAATTGACGATTTCCAACCTGTTTTCAGTCAATCTGGGTTACAATTTCGATCATGATTTGATGGACAAATTTTCCATGGGCGCCACTATCAAGCTCGATGACATAAAATCTCCGGTTCAGGCCAAAATCCCGGACAGAAACAAAGCGCTCAAGGCAGAAATTGCCACACTCAATGAAGCGGAATTTATGGGCAGAACGTATCGGGGCAATATGAGTTATTTGCCTGTCGGACCGGAATACTTTGAGTTCCGCTCCCCGGCAAATGGTGATACGATTATGGATAATCATGTCGAATTAACCTGGGAAAAAAGCCGCGATCCGGACTTATACGATGATGTCGAATATACGTTGCTGATGGATCAGGACAGCTCAAAGCTGGCAGGGCTCGTAAAAATTCACAACGACGATCCCAACAAACTAAATGCAGTACTCGATGATTCGATCAACATACTCACCAAAGTTGATAAGCTCAAAACGCCATCATTCTCAACAGGCAAACTTTCAAGCGGTCATTATTATTGGACTGTTTTAGCCACCGATAAAGATTATCATAGTCGTCTGATTGAGAAAAAGAACAAACACATCTCCAAATTCTTTCTCCCCAATCCGGACATCAAAATTGAAAGTATTGACTTTGACTACAGCCCATACATTACAATGGATGACTATCACGGCAAACTTAATGTGATTATTAAAAACGTTGGTCAATTACCTGCAGAAAATTTTTCATTCACATTGCATGATTCAGTTCTTTCTTTAGAGCACGTTTTCCCGAATGATTCTGTAACCGCTCATCATAAAATGTTAAGCACATTACAAATCGAATTGCTGAAGCCTAACCAAGCTGACACGATTCAAATACCGTGGCACACTTCACTTTTAGGCAAACACAAATTTACCGCTTCTTGTGACAATGAAAACAAAATCGATGAAAGTGATGAAAACAATAATACCCATAGTAAGGTTTATTTCACTATTCCTAAAGGTCAATTTTTCACCGACGATACAACCAGTATCCTCAAAGTCAATCGGGAAACTTATGATTTGCCTGTCGTAACCGATGTTTGTTTTGACGTAAACAGCAGTCAAGTAAAACCACAATATATTTATCCGTCAAAATTCGATCCGGTTCTGTCTATTCTTGCAGAGAGGCTTTCAACCAATATTAATTTAAGTATCAAATTGCAGGGATTTGTTGATCCTAATTCAGAAGAGGCAAATGTTGAATTAGCAAATCAACGTTCTTCAGCAGTGAAGGACACCTTACTCAAATTAGGGGTGAAGCCCCAACAAATCATTACGTTACCGGGACAGGTATTAGCCAGGACACGAATCCGGAAGAATAAAATCGACGCCCAACGCGTTTATGAAGAGCGGCGCTACGTATCTGTTTCTGCTGATTCCGGCCAAGAAATCCTGTTCAAACCGGTCTATCATGAAAATGATATTGTCGCTCAACAAAAGGTTCCGTTTAAGTCTAATATCAAGACAGCACTATCAACGCAATTCACCAGATTTTTCATCAATCAAAGTCAGTATAAAGATACCACCGCGATTCATCTCGCTGATCGAGAATTGCACATTCATAAAACAAGCTGGTGGTCTCCCTCATCTGAAGCTGTCGAAATGTTGATTGACAAACAAGCGGAATATCAATTACAATTAACAGACACACTGGGACGCACATTTAAAACCCATCCCCAACAAACTCGATTGACAAAATCAGTTAATCATGAAAAACATCGAATAATTTTACCGCTTGTGTTCGCTAAAACTGATCCGACCTTTAATTTTTACTGGACACTGTTTTTCAACAAAGCAAAACAATTGTTAGCTGATGAAAACTGGCGTTTCAAATTTAGCGGACACGCGTGTGAAGTTGGTCCGGAGTGGATTAATAAAACTCTTTCTCAACAGCGAATCAATTATTTTTCCCGGGACTTTAAGAGCTATTTCCGGAAAAATTACCCTGACTTCTATCAAGACATTGTTGGAAGACAGGACAAATCCCTCGGTTACGGTGAAGCCAACCCATTTTCCATTCAAATCACGGGGGGAGAAGAAATTGTAATTGGTGATAATGATAACCCGGTCGGGAGAAAGCTGAACCGACGCATTGAAATTGAATTTTATAAAGAACCAAACTGATTCACGATTAACATCCGGTAACATCCATTTTTCTGTTTTACAACAAATAAAAATGGGATAATCCTCTCTTCCCCTGTGGATTATCCCATTTTCAATAGTGAATATCGATTTAAACAGATCAGAACTTCATTTTCTCTTTAGTAAAGTATTCAATAACATTATCCAAAATCGAGTCCAAATTTATTTCCGGTTCGTAGCCAATTAGCGTTTTAATTTTAGTTAAATCCGGAGAGCGAATCGCCATATCCTCGAATCCTTCCTCATAAGCTTCGCCATAGGGAACAAAAATGATCTCTGCACTTGAGTTTGCCTTTTCCTTGATTTTCCGGGCTAAATTAAGAATAGTTATTGGTTCGTTATTTCCAACATTGAAGATTTGTCCGATTGCTTTTGAATGATTGGCCAAACTGATTATGGCTCCGACAACATCGGAAACATAGCCGAAACAACGCACCTGTTTTCCATCTCCATAAACGGTGATTGGCTCATTTTTCAGCGCCTGCACCACAAATCTCGGAATCACCATGCCGTATTGACCGGTTTGACGCGGGCCCACAGTATTAAATAACCGCACAATCACAACGTCCAGGCTCTTTTCCTTGTGATATGCCAGTGCCAAAAATTCATCAATAGCTTTAGTACTGGAATAACTCCAGCGGTTTTTCGTTGTTGGTCCGAGCACACGATCATCATTTTCCTTGAACGGTACTTGCTCACTCTTCCCGTAAATCTCAGATGTGGACGTAACCACCACTTTCTTCAAATACCGATTGGCTAACTTCAGCACCATTTCGGTACCTAAAATGTTTCGCTCGATTACTTCCACAGGTTTATTCACGATCAATTCCACCCCCACAGCCGCTGCTAAATGATAAATGATGTCACACTCGCTCACCAATCGATCCATCACGGTCTCATTCAAAATAGTCTCAACGGCAATGGAAAACCGCGGACTGGACATTAAATGCTCGACATTCTCCAGTCGTCCCGTTGATAAATCATCGATCACCGATACCATTTCACCCCGATTCAGTAATTCTTCTGCCAAATGCGATCCGATAAATCCAGCTCCGCCCGTAATTAACGCTTTCATACGTAACTCCTCAATCTTTGTTGTTTATAATATCGTTCTCTGTTTTCCCTACATTTTTATCGTTAAATTCCGCTTCTGATCTCGTCTCAAAATTGTTAGTCTCTAATACCCACAACTACAGCCAAATGCGAAAATACTTTTCCCTGTTTCTCATTTATTGAATAAATTTAATATCAGCGCATCACCACGAATTTTTTGATTTGCTCCACCTGCGTATTGTTGCTTTTAACTATAATTTTGTACAAATAGACGCCATTTGCTAACCTGTCACCGTCCATATCCCTGCCGTCCCAATACACCTGCTGATAACCGGCGCCAACGCCAAACAGCTCGATTCGTTGAAACAACCGCCCGGACGTGGTAAAAAATTTCATCACCACATCATCGGCTGGCTGCGTCAAATAAAAAGTGAAATTGGTGCTCTCTGCAAACGGATTCGGATAATTTAACACATCTAAAATTTTCAACTCACTGATAACCTGAAAATCATCCCGGTGATAAACTGGATTATCAGAGGCATCTTTGACAAAAACCTCCAGCGTATGCTGTCCGTCTGTCAATCTCGGTGTAAATTGCAGATATGCCTGCAGCAATGAATCTTCGTCGTTGCTCACCGGTACGAGTTGGACTGTGGATTCATTATTGGAAAAACGAATTCTTTCTCCGTCAAGCAACAAATGAAACCGGCTGGTATCCGAAGATATATCCGCCGGATTATTATCAAATACTTTGATGTGAATGATCGGATTTTGAGAAACATAATCATGCTGGATAATCTGCTTGCCGTCGTAGCTGACCTGAATACGCGGCTCTGCAGTATCCGGCAAAACAATAACCGGTTTCATGCACAGATTGTTATTTTCATTCAACTCATTGATCTCATCGCTCGGGTCAATTCGAATGTAGATTCTGTTCCTCCCGACATTTCCCAAAGAATTCCACTGGTAGCTGAATGCCTTTTTACTATTGGCACCGACTTCACTCAACAAAATGTTCGTAATTTCCGTCTCTTCCTGATTCGCGTTTTTCAGTGTGATTGCAACCTGGACACTATCCTCAAGCACATAGCCGACATTGTAAACATCTCCACTAATATTTAACGTTCCCCCGTCGATCAGTGTATCCGCATCGAACCAGATGGTCTTATCCGAAATCGCCACATCACTCACCGGATCAAATGTAACCTGCCAACGCTCAAGTTCCGGCGTGACAAGCGCATCCTGTGTGCTGAAATTTCCTTTTAATTTAATTTTCGGATAAACCGCCGCATCCAGTGAGGACAAGCTGACCCCGTTTTTATTGGTTAAATCTGTCCGTACCGTATCCCACTGGCTCGTTGTCTTATTGAATCCCAGCACATCCAGCCTAACCTCCGTTGATGGCGGATAAAATTCTCCCGACCATTTCAATTCTCCCCAACTATTTGCCGGACCAACTTCCGTTGATACCAGGGAGCCGCTCGATTCAAAGGTAAACAAAGTATCTTCCACAATCGCCGGGCCATTAAATTTAGGAGAATGCTGCTCCGGCACCGATCCGATGGGGGCGCCCTTTTTACCGATAATCGCCCAGGAATCTCTGAACGCCACATCCCGGCAGTATTGACTGCCGATGCTTTCCAGCGCCTGATAAGCCGCCTCTGTCATCGCCTGCACACCGGAGTCCATGATCCCCGCTAATACATAATATCCGGGTTCGATGCCGTTCAAAAATGTCACCATTTCAGCGACATCTTCGGCACTGTCGTGAGTGTCGAACTTCTTGAATTTGATAAAACTCCCGTACTCGTCACATACCGCCAGATTATGCCCGCGTGTCGCTGTTGAAACCGGCTGAAAATTGATAAACAGAATCGCGTAATTCGAGTCGTGAAACCCGCCGGATTCCACTCTGAACACGATCTCATTCTGCAAAAGCCGGATGCCAGATGTCCCGGTTTCTACCTGATCAAACTCATTCGTTGAAAATTGCTGTTCGTCATTTTGGAGCCATCCGAAATTGTTCGCCACCCTGAAATTCGACCCTTGCCAATAGTTCTGTAAATCATCCCCGGCACTGCGGCATCGCCAGAAATACAACACATCCTCTTCCAGATTTCCAGGCGTCCATTTTGTCACAATTAATCCCTGAGGTGTCTCATTTGAGCTTTTCAATGCCGGGCTGTTAAATTGGTCAGTGGTATCGATTTCAAAATAATACGCTTCATCCGGATGCTGATTCACCGGATTATTTATTTGCAGACGAATGCTCCCATCAGTGACCACTTCATTTTTCTGCGGCAGCGAAATCGTGAACCGAGATGAACTCACAAAAAACGGATAATTCACATCATTGTTCGTTTCGTTTGCCTCTGCAATTTTTTTGTCCGAATCCAGATTAAAAACAAGCAGGTGCTCTCCCGCTTTCTGGCTCACTGGCAGAGATATTTCCACCGAATCCCGGAAACCAACCGGTGGGATCAAATTATCGAACAGCTTGTTTGAGCCGTGCCCAATAAAATGATCCGTCACTTTCAGCCGCACGCTGTCGTTTGTCGCTAATCCGTAATTATAAACTTTACATTTAATTAAAGCCAGCGAATCGGTCTCACTGGGAAGCTCCGGAATTAGGGTCACGCCACTTTCTTTCATCAGCAGATCGGGCTGCTCAGGGAGCGCGAGATTTACTGCCGGGTCGCCAAGCAGCGAATACTGCTGCATGATACTTCTGCTGTAATCATTGGGAAAGGTGGCCGCCCAAAACCCTATTTTCGCAGTGGCTAATGCTTCGCCCTGTTGATGCACCGTGTCCTTCAGAACCGTTTCAAACAATTTTTCAGCGATCAGTTTGTCTTCGTGAACAAAACCCCAGCCGGAAGAACCAACAAAGCCGATGGCGCCGGCGTCCGAATAATTGACAAAGTTCTCACAAAAGTTGGTCATTTCCGGATTGGCAAATCTGCCCGTGTGGCAGGTGAAACTGGTAACAAACGGCAACCGCTCCGTATTTTCCAGCCGGAAAATTTGCTCATCGTGAAACATCAATTCCCAGGTCCCACTGCCGCCGTGTCCGATAAAATTCACCCACAACTTCCCGCCATTGATGGCAGCAATGATTTCCTCCCGCTTTTCGCCCTCGTACAGTCCATCCAATTCTTTTGAAATCATCTGGGCTTCGCAGCTTGCCGGCGGCACTTCCACATATTTTTCAACGATTCCCCGCGACTGATTGGTGAAAATCGTCTGCTCGTAATCGTTAAATCCGCCATTGATCATCAGCACCTGCTTTTTCCATTCCTCGGACGGTGTCTGTTGGTAATTTTCAACTTTCCTGAAAACACGCTCGCCCTCCTCGACCGTTTCAATCGCTAATCTGCCGATGAACATCTCCGGCAGCAAATCATCTGCGCCATCAAAACAGACGAACCAGTTATCCGAAACCGGGCTGCCCCAGGTCGGGACATAATCCCGCTTTTTGCTGCTGATCGCGTTCAGCTTGGGATCCCAACTGGCGTCGCCAATGAGCATTACAAAAGAAGGCGCTGCCTTTTCCCAGTTGGAATAGGCAAAATTGAGAAAATCTTTGATTGCCTGCGGATGTTTAATCCCAAAATTGAATTCATCATAAATATCGGTCACAGCCACGAGCTTTGTGCGCAAGCCGCGCTGTCCCCAGTATTGAGCAAACCTGTCCGCTACCTGCCGGAATTTTTCGTGATAAATAAAAATATAATCCGCGCTGTTGGTTTGATTTTTGAGCCCCTGAAATTGATCCGCAATTATCGCATCCGGCTTCTTCAGCGAATCACTGCTCACGATCAGCAGCTCATCCCCTTTTTGAAAACTGCTGCTGAACTGGAAATGTTTTGAACCCGCGTTATACGCAAAAAGCGTATCGGTCAACACCGCCTGTCCCTGTCCGGCTGGAACCAACAGCTCCGGTACCGAACCGGGCGCTGCTATTTTTCGTCCCAACAACACATAAGAATCTCGCCATCCAACCTGCCGGGCCAATTCCGCGCCAACAGACTCCAGCGCCAAATAGCCTGCTTCGGTCATCCGGTAACTGCCTTCATCGCGAATCGCCACCAGCACCAGCTTGTCCCCGGGAATCCGGGAAATAAAAGCCGCCATGCTGTCCGAATTCTCGTGTTTGTCCAGCGTGTCAAAATATTTCTGATCATCCACGGTGCCGGTCGTGGTGTCAAAAACCACAATGTTGTGCCCGCGAAGTCCGCCATCGATAATATTTTCCGAATTGATCTGAATCTGCGCGTAATTACCGTCATCAAAACCGGCAGACAGCAGCCGGATAATATAGCGCTGCTCATTTCGGAACAATGGATCAGCAATCCATTTTTCTTTTGTCAAATTGTAAGCGCTCACCAAAGGCGATTCAATATTCCACAGCGACACCGTTGCCTCCTCATCTTCAGGCGCTGCAAATCTGACCTCGCCCCGCAGGTTCTCCAGCGACGCCGGAAAACTCAATTCATACCAGTCCACGTAAAACTTATTGATCAACGCGCCGGTGTCCACTGACTTCACTTTCAGCCGGTTCCAATTCTGCTGTAAGAAGGACGCTTCAAAGGTCGTGCTGAAAATCTTTTCTTCAAATCCGTCAAAGGTCACACTGCCGATTTCATGCCCGTTAAATTTAAATTGCGCGTGGTGATCGGGGTAAATATCGTCAGTCGTTATGCCGCGCAGTTTGACTTTCAACGAACACAAATCGGTTGATTGGGTGTTCACATGCCGCAGATAGCAAAATAATTCGTTTTCATCCCCGGGAAAAAATTCCTTCCAAATCCAGCCTTCACCGGACACTTTTTCAGTCTTGATGATCTGTCCGGGATCGCCGTGAAAATAGGTCAAATCTTTTTCAGCATGTACCGTTTTTCTGAAATCGTTCAACTCCTCGAACTCACCCGCCAGGCTAAATTGTTCCCCGAAGCGCTTTCCTTCTGCCCCGCCTGCAGTCAGCCAGTAAACATTGGTGTCCGAATAGTCGGCGTAATATTCCTTTTCGCCGTAGTTCTGCCCGGCAAAGAATTCGATAAAATCCTCACTGCTGAAAACACCGTCATCTTCTCCCCGCACACGAATCGGAATCTGTTCACCTCTGTTGAAAATTTTGATTGTCTTTGGATTAAAATCGATAATATCGACAGCGTCATTGAAAAGATCATTATAACTGAGCCGGTACAAACCATCACGGGTGATCAACAGTTTATAATAGTTTTTGCCGGGATCGTACCAATCTGTTGCCAGTGAAACCTTCTGCACATCCGGGGGCTTTTTCCATTTCTTTGCCTGGGGATAATTCAGCAGCGACTTTTCCAGCACTTTTCGAAACGCTTTATGCTCTGGCAGGATTTCACCACTTTTTTCATCCTGTTGCCCGGGGGTGAAAACGACCTCGATTTTAAGCCGGTTGTACGTGCGGAGAATGTTCCGCCGGGGATTGTATTGGACCGGATAAATGTGGAGTTTGCCAACTTTGTGTTGGCGGAAAATTTGGGTGGCTTTGATTTCCCCGAGAGCCGTGGGGAAAAAAGTGTCACTCTCGTAAACAGGCCGCTGCGGTTGGTAGCGCTGTTCAAAATAGCCGCCGGATTCAGTTTCGACAAAATCATACACCGGGGCGGCAGCAATGTCAACATCCGTAAAATCCTCGAACTGCGCATCCAGCACCCGAACTTCAGCTTTGCCCGAAAACGGAAGCCCGATTAACTCACTCAAAAAGGGCAACTGCGGGAAACCCGGATCATTCATCAGCAGAAGATCGTTATCTGTCTGAACCTGCTGAAACAACGTCCCATCAACGCGCACGTCACTGAAGGTCAGGTCGAACGGCTGAATCTCAACAATGATGCTGGCTCGATCTGACCTGATGACGTCGATTTTTTCATCACTGACCCCCGCATGAATCCACATCAATAAAATAAATGCGACACAGAAAAATTTATTCATCAACGAAATTTTCTCAACTCTTTATTCTTTTCGAATACAAAGTACTGACCCAAGCCGATTCGCTTCACGCCCCAGCACGTGATCAGGAAAACCGTCAGCAATAAAATCAGACTGAGCTCATTTTTTGTTACAAAAATCATCACAGCGGCAATGCCCCAGAGATAACTGATTCCGATCATGATCAAAACCACCTGCCGGTGGGAAAAGCCGATGGAAAGCAGCCGGTGATGGATGTGCTCTTTGTCCGCTGTGAACGGGTGCACGTGCTTCCGCAGCCGCCGGAGAATAGCTAAAAAAGTATCCAAAATGGGGATACCCATCACGATGACCGGGATAAACAGCGCCACCGCTGATGAATCCCGGAAGGTGCCGTTTATTGAAAAACAGGCTAACATGAACCCCAGAAACAGGCTGCCGGAATCGCCCAAAAAAATCTTTGCCGGATTGAAATTGAAAATCAGAAAGGCTGCCAATGATCCGGCTAAAATCGCTGCCGGAAATGCGGACAGAATATTGTCGAACCACAGCGACACAAACAGGATCATGCACGCCGCACCAAAACTGATGCCCGCTGCCAGCCCGTCCAGGCCGTCGATGAGATTGAGCGCGTTAGTGATGCCGACAATCCACAACAGGGTAATCGGTACGCCCAACCAGCCCAGAGACAACTGCCCGCTGAAGGGAATGTGCACCGCGGTAATTTTGTAGCCAAACGAAATCACAATAATCGCCGCCAAAAACTGTGCGCTTAACTTTTCGTACCAGTCCGCGCCTTTGATGTCATCAAAAGCGCCTAACAACAGAATGATCGCGCCGCCGACTAAAAAGACGAACAGCTCCTCCACCAAAGGCGTCATAAATTCATCCGAAAAACTAAAGATAATGGCAAAGCTCACCAGAAACGCGACAAACAGCGCCACGCCGCCCAATAACGGTACGGCATACTGATGCACGGTCCGCTGATTCGCCTGCGCGCAGACGCCATATTTAAAAGCAAATTTCCTCACCAGTATTGTTAATACCAGTGTGGTTGAAAATGCGACAATTCCTGTTATTAAAAGCAAAATCATGTTCGCCCCGTTTATTACCCAAAAACAAAGTTAGATGTTTTCAAAAAATCCAAAAATATTAATAATTTATATCAAAAGTTAATTTAACAATTTTTAAATAAAAAATCAATTAAATTTATATTGCTGGTAGATTTCTTCGATTTTTTTTACAGTAATTTCAATATTGAAATTTTTCAAAACTCTTTCCCGATTAAATCTGCCAAATCTCTTAACCAAATCAGGATTTTTAAGCAAAGTAATAATTCGTTTTGCAAGCATTTCTGAATCTCCGGGCGTTACTAAAAATCCACCGTTACCTTCCAAAATTAATTCGTTATTTCCTTTTATGTTTGTCGCAACCACTGGTTTTGCAGAAGCCATTGCCTCTAATATTGAGAGAGATAGCCCTTCCCATAATGATGTTTGTACGAAAACATCTAAAATTTGAAGGATTTCTCCAACATCTTTTCTCCACCCTAAAAATTTTACATTATGCTCTATTTTCAAATCTCTGACAAGGTCTTTCATTTCTTTTTCTAACGGACCGTTTCCAACAACAAAAAAATAACATTCAGGAAATTGTCTTAAAACATAAGGAATCGCGTTAATAAATGTCGCTGGGTCTTTCTGTTCCCACAAACGACCAACTGAACCAACTACAAATTGTTCAACATCTATATTAAATACCTTTTTTTTGAGAGCAATATCGTTTCTTTTTGAAAATTCACTGACACATACACCATTAGAAATTTTTATCATTTTCTTTAAGGGTAAAATTCTGTTTTTCAATGCATAATTAAAATCAGAACTGTTTAAAAAAATTACCCTATCAGATACCACTCCCACAATCCTTTCTAAAAACCCATAAAATGATCTTTTTGCGCGAGAAGAAAAATCATGAAAAGCGAATCCGTGAACTGTGTGAACAATCAAATTAACACCAGCTAACTTTGCAGCAAAACGCCCTAGAAATCCTGGCTTGGATGAGTGAGTGTGAATAATATTAATCCGAAGACGACTGAGCATAAATGTTAATTTTATAAAAGTCAATAAATCATAATAAAAATTGATTTTTCTTCTCATTTCCGGTAAAACTCTGTAAGAAATATTAGCTACTTTTAGCTTTTCTGTTAAATCACCCTCTCCTTGACAAATAACAGTTATGTCGAATTTTTGTTTGTCTAATCGTTTCAAAAAATCGACCATTACTTTCTGCACTCCGCTCATAATCGGCAGTAACTGAATATGTGCGATTTTGACTTTTTTCAATACAAGCCCCAAATTACCTACTCAAATTTCTTTTTTTTCCAATATAATACACCCCACCAGATATAATATGAGCATTCCTTGCTCGGATGAAAATATAATCCAAAAATTTTAGTGGGAACAACAACCAACCCGTAATAAATTCAATCGCCTTGTTCAAAGGCTTATTTACAAAGAAAATTGTTAGAAACTTTCTAAAATACCAGACCAATACCGAGATAGGTCCTATACAGACACCCTTTTCGATCAATATAAAATTAGAAAACAGTTCTTCGATACCCTCAATTGTAAATCTATAATAATCGTGAGGGTCACCGTGATAACCTTCCAAAAATGGAACTTGGACATAGACAATCCCATCAACAGCCAAGCACCTTTTAATTTCTCTAACGACATCCTTTGGATCAATAACATGTTCCAATAATGCCGTACAAATTATTAACTTAAAGACGCTGTTCTTAAATGGTAATAGATGAGCATCTCCAACAATATCTATATGACCTTCTTCTTGAATATCAAAACTGTAAACAAATTCTTCAATTCTTCTACCTCCGCTGCCCAAGTCCAAAATGCTGTCTTCCTTCATATCAAATTGCAGCAATAATTCTTTTATTTGTTTTCCTCTGACATTCAATGTTGGATCGGGCGGTCTAATCCATCTCACTATACCGAGGCGTTCTAATAAATCATAGAAAAAGTTAAGCATAGAAAATTTTCAACCTTACTTAATAATCATAAAAAACAGACTCATATACTTTTAAAGTTTCCCGCGCTGTTCTTTCCCATGAGAATTGTTTTATTCTTTGATAACCTTTTCTAACCAAATCATTTCTTATTTTTGAATCATTAACGATTTTTTCCATCGCAGATGATATTTCATCTACACTAAAGGGGTCTACTATAAACGCTGCTTTTCCTGCAATTTCTGGCATTGAAGAAACATTTGAGGTAATGATTGGTGCTCCGCTAGACATGGCTTCCAATATAGGGATACCAAAGCCCTCGTAAAGCGAAGCAAATATGAACGCCTCTGCTGATTGATAAAATACTGGTATATATTCATCATCAACATAATTTAAAAACTTCACTTTTTCATGTAGATTAAGTTGTTTTACCAAACTTGAATCCTCATTATAATCGGCATAGGACTTGCCAATTATTACAAGATTATAATTTGGATTAATTTTGTCAAATTCATTGAATGCTTTTATTATTCTTTTTAAATTTTTATGAGGACGTCTCTCTCCAATAAACAAGAAATATTTATCCCGGATATTAAAATGTTTTAGAACGCACGTTTTCTTCTCTTCTGACATTTTCTGCATAAAACGATTCTCAAATGCCTCATACACGACATTTATTTTATCTTCCGATATTTTAAATAGCCGCTGCAAGTCCTTTTTTGTATTTTGTGAAACGACAATTATTTTTTTTGCCTTTTTTACACCCAAAAAAATATTCAAATACGTATATAATCTTTTCAGGTAACTATGTTTTATATAAACGTTTCTGTGTAACAAATACGTCAAATCATGGATAGTAAAAACAGAGTTAACATTTTGTAAAACAGGTATATCCCAGTTTGGATAATGGTAAACATTCGGCTTATCATATTTAATATATTTGTTAAGTAAAATTTGTTGAGCAGATGTAACTGGTTTAATATTAACAACTCTTTTTATTAGATTTTTATTATCAAGTTGATATAAGGGATGTTTTTCATCCAACCCTGAAAAAATGTAGATTAAATACTGATTAAATTTATCAATTTCAAGCAAAGCTTTTATTAAATTATA
>CAYYMH010000063.1:0-22933 GCA_964472785.1 uncultured Cytophagia bacterium
ATACAGTTTTATAATTTCTCTTTGAATCAAATACAATTATAAGATACGAGGTACAAATTGTCATGTAAAAAATCACTTTTTATCTTTCTTGCCGAAAATAATCAAAAATAGTATTAGCCAATTTATCAGGGATGCCCTTTACTTCACTAATTTCCTCGACGGACGCATTTTTCAAATTTTTTAGTGAACCAAAATGATAAATCAATTGTCGCTTCCGTTTATCGCCAATTCCGCTAATTTCATCGAGCTCAGAATATTTTGAGCGCTTCATCCGTAATTTACGATGATACTCGACAGCGAACCGGTGTGATTCGTCTCTGATTCGTTGCAACAAATGAATCCCGGATGATGCCTTCGGAATATTTTGGGCTTCCGATTTTCCCGGAACAAAAACTTCGTCCAGCCGCTTTGCCAGCGCAATGATGGGCTGATCCTTTATTCCCAATTCATCAAGCACACTCAACGCTGTGGATAATTGTCCCTTGCCGCCATCGACTAATATCAAATCGGGCAGCGGCTTTTTTTCGTTAAGTTGTCGGGAATATCTTCGCCGCACAGCTTCACGCATCATGCTAAAATCATCCGGTGTTGACTTCGTGAGAATCTTAAATTTCCGATATTCACTCTTCATCGGCTTCCCATCAACAAACGTTACTAAAGATGCCGTCGGATCCGTTCCTGAAATATTGGAAATATCAAACGCCTCGATACGTTTGGGCGGCGCCGGAAGCCTCAAATCCCGCTCCAGTGATTTTAACGAGTGCGGGATATAATCCTTCTCCTTTGTCCTTTGTAACTTCAGTTCCTGAAGCAGGAGTTTGGCGTTGTGCAGCGCCATTTTCATCAACCTGGCTTTTTTACCGCGCTGAGGATAAATGATTTTCACTGTTAAACCATTTCGTTCTTCGAGCCATTTTTTGAGGTGTTCCTCATCCTCCAAAGGAACTGGCACATAAATTTCACCGGGAATGAAATCCGCGTGCTGATAATAACGGATCAATAAATGGTTAAAAATTTGATCCAGTGTTTCACCTTCCACACCGTCTAAAAAATGGTGTTGTCTCCCGATAATCCGCCCGTCTCTGACTTTGAAAACGACGGCGCACGCGTCATCTTCCTCTGCATAACATACAAATAAATCCTGATCAATCTCTTCAGGGGTCACCACCTTTTGCCGGTAATGAAAATCTTTAATGCTATTAATTTGATCCCGCACTGCCGCTGCTTTCTCAAACTGATGAGAATCAGCGAAACGCTGCATCTTTTTCTCTAATTCCTGAATCACAATCCGATCACGCCCATTGATAAAATCAATAACGTGTTTGACAATCTGTCCGTATTCTTCCTCATCGATTAATCCTTCGCATGGTCCCATGCACTTTTGGATGTGATAGTTCAGGCATACTTTAAATTTGCCGGCGGCGATATTCTCGTCGGTTAAATTTAAATTACAACTTCGAATCGGGAAAATGCGTTTGGCAACTTTCAGCAATGCACGCATCGAACGGACGTCCGTGTACGGTCCGAAATATTTGGAACCGTCTTTGACAATTTTTCGCGTCGGAAAAACTCTGGGGAATTTTTCATTGATCACCCGGATGTAGGGAAAACTTTTATCGTCTTTCAAATTTACATTATAGCGGGGCTTATACTCTTTGATTAGATTCGCTTCCAAAATTAGCGCTTCAATTTCCGAATCTGTAACAATTGTTTCAACATCCCTTATTCGCGCGGCTAATCTAATTGTTTTGGGATCATCAATGCGTCTCTTTTGCAAGTATGATCGCACACGGTTTCTAAGAATGCGAGCTTTCCCCACATACAAAACTTTGCCATCTTTATCTTTAAATAAATAGACACCGGAAGCCCTGGGAATATTTTTTACTTTTTCAGCTAAATCCATCGTATAAAAAACCTTTATAATCCAATTCCGTCACGACGCACAACTTAAGTTATACGAAACCGACATAAAATGCAAGCAAAAATTAGTCACGACATCGATATTACTACTATTTCACAAAAAAATAACTTGAAAATTATGTTTTTTTTCGCTATAATATATTCTTCAATTAATTGAGACTAAAAAAGTTCATATCACAAAATAGGATTCAAATTGCCAATGAGAATTCAGCGTATTCTTGGAGAATTATGCATTTTCAAGCATCGTTTGTCCGCCTCAAAAAATGAAAGTCGGGCTGCAGAACACATTTATAATCTTATGCGGTCGCTCGGATTGGTCGCTAATATCGATGAATTCAAATCGCAGAAAAGAATGACCTGGGAATTGACCGCAATCTTTTCCTTTTTTATTATCGGTTCAGCTCTTTACTTCATAAACTCCACAGTTTCAGCAATTTTGATGATTATTGGCGCAATACTTTTTTGGGGATACTTCACTACAAAATTTAAACCACTGGCTCCGTTATTTCGATTTTCAAAATCACAGAACGTCGTTGGACGCCTTCAAAATCCGGATGCTCCTTATAAAATTGTCCTCACCGCTCATTACGATACCGCGCGCTCGGGACCGATGTGGGATCCCAAAAGAGTTTCGTCATTTCGTCTGAATTTCATGATTGGCTTTTTCGTCATTTTGCTGTTAGGTATTTTATCTATCAGTCATCTGTTCCTGCCTCACTTTAGAGTCATCGACATTTTGATTTTGTTGGGTGGACTCTATATTTTAATTCAGACCGTCGTACTGATCTATTCCGGTATCACCGGGAAACCAGTGGAAGGGGCATCGGACAATGCGTCCGGTGTTGCTGTGATGCTCGATCTGGCTGCGCGTTTAAAAGAATATCAAGATCCACAAATCGAATACTGGTTCGTAGCCACTGGTAGTGAAGAAGTCGGTGCAATCGGTATGGAGAACTTTCTCAAGACATACGATGATGAAATTTTAAAGGATAATGCCTATTTCATCAATTTTGACAATATTGGTAGCGGTAATTTGCATTACTATCTCGGTGAGGGCATGCTCAATTTGTACCGTTTCTCAAAGGATTTAATCCGTGCCGCTGAAATCGCGGCCAACACCAAACCATTCAATTCCGTGACACCAGATAAATATCGACTGGCATACACTGATGCTATTGTGCCAGCGAGTCGCGGTTATCAGGCAATTTTGATCCTGGCAACGGATGAAAAGGGTCATATTAAAAATTGGCACTGGCCTACGGATACGATCAACAATATTGATTATTCAGTGCCTGTCCTGGCTTCCGATTTTGGATTGAAATTGATCCAAAATTTAACGTTAATTATCGAGCAACATCTTTCCCAAAACAATGAGGATGTTAAAAAACTTCAAGAGGATCTCGCTGATTCGGAGGACATATAATGTCGAAAACGATTAAATTGTTCATTTTAGTCTTGCTCATTATATCATTAAACTGTCAAAGGAAACAACCAATGTCTCATTTGGAAAGACCGGTCACGTTTAGCAGGGACGGAAAACAAATTGTGGGGATGTTGCATGTTCCGGAAAGGACATCGCCGAAACATCCCGCAGTTCTGCTGTTGCATGGATTCACTGGAAATAAAATTGAAAGCCATCGGCTATACGTGAAACTTGCGCGTCGTTTGGCAGAAGCAGGTTTTATTTGTCTACGCTTCGATTTTATCGGTAGCGGTGACAGTCACGGTGATTTCGAGAACATGACAATTTTAACTGAACTGGAAGATGCCAAAGTTGCTTACCAATATTTGACTCAACTGCCTGAAGTGGATACGGATCGTGTCGGCGTGTTAGGATTGAGTATGGGAGGATGCGTGGCAGCGCTATTCGCTGGTGAAACTGAATCGATAAAATCACTGGTGTTATGGTCTGCGGTTGCCAGACCACAGGGGAACTTTCAAGAGTTGCTGCCTAACCTGGAAAAAAATTACCACGATGATGGATCGTGGTATTTAGATTTAGGTGGTTTTGCGGTGGGTCAGCGTTTTTTCGAAGTATTGCCTGAAGTGAAACCTTTGGAGCAGGTGAGTCGGTTTACCGGTCCAGTGCTGATTATTCACGGTGAAAATGATCAAGCGGTACAACTTTCGGCTGCCCATGATTATCATAAAATTTTGAAAAAACGTGAAAGCGGTTTGGTAGAACTCGATATTATCAAAAATGCGGATCATGTCTTTTCAAGTATTTCTTTAACAAATGAAGTGATCAGGAAAACAGTGGGATGGTTTGAGAATACACTGAAATAGAGTATCTAATTTTGCTGCGTCTCTAATTTGACTTGTTGATTTAAATATTCGTAATCTGTCTGATTCGATTTTTTTGCTGCTGGTTCTGATTACTGAATATCATATAAAATGAAAGTCAGTATTTTGAATGTATTCACTATTTTTCGGGAGTTTTGAATTGGCATCCCAAAAAAGAAAACCGGGCCGTAAACCGAAAAAGGATAAACCACATTTAAAAGAAACTTATTTAGAAGCCATTTTTCAGGAAAACCCGATTCCGACTTATGTCTGGAAATGGATTGGCGATGATTTTGAATTAACAAATTTTAACAATACGGCGATTACAATTACAAAAGGGGAAATTAATAAATATTATGGCATAAAAGCCAGTAAACTTTATCAAGACTTACCAGATATTTTCAATTCACTTGTCAACTGCTATCTTGATCAAAGCAGTTTTGAAATCAAAATGCCATATCGGTATAAATCGACAGGTGAAGAAAAATATCTTTCCGTCAAATTCGTTTACACCACTCCTAATTTTGTACTCATCTTCACATCCGACATCACACATTTAAAATTAATTGAAAAATTGTTCATCAATCTGGAAACCGAATATCAAGAGTTTATTGACAAGTCGCCTGACGGAATTATGATAATCAAAGATGCGCCAAATCAATTGGCTTTTGCAAATCAAGCACTATCCGTAATGACAGGTTATAATTTTCAAGACCGTAAAGCTGATAAAAATCTATTTATTGAAAAAATTATCCATGAAGATGACCGCCAGCACTTTCTCAAGATTGTCCACCAGCAAATAATTGATTTATCGGGTCCGGAACATGACGAATTCAAAGGATATAAAAAGGATGGTTCGTTATTTTATTTTACTGCGACAACCAAACAGGTGATATACAGATCTGAAGCCAGTGTTATGGTGGTCATTAAAGACACCACGAAAACCAGGCTTGCTGAAATTGCTGTAAAAAAAAGTGAAGAAAAATTTCGTCTCATTGCCGAAACCAGTGTTGATATTATTTATCAGACGGATTTGGAAGGCAATGTCACCTATTGCTCGCCGGCGGTGAAAAATGTGTTCGGTTATGAACCTGATGAGATAATCGGTGAACATTTCAGCAAATTTTTACCCGATTCACTCTTGCCTGAAATACAGGATTTTGCCAGCAAAGTGGCTCAGGGTAAGGTGTTGAGAAATATCCAACTTCAGGTTTTCGACAAACAGAACCGACCGGTTTACGTTGAAGTGAATCTAACGCCGGTTTATCATGAAGGGAAAGTGATAAATATTCAGGGGATTGTTCGGGATGTGAGTGAAAGAAAACAGGCGGAACAGTTGATTAAAAGAAATGCAAAAACGTTAAAAGTGTTGTTGAACGCATCTAATGACATACAAATTTTGGTAAAACCGGATACCACGATCCTTGCCCTTAACGATGCTGCTGCAAAATCAATCGGAGGAAAAGTAGAAAAATTAATTGGTAGCAAATTTAAAAATAATCTGCTTCCCAAAAAAGTTTTTGAAAAAAGAATGGAGATTTTTCGAAAAGCAATTGACGAAAAAAAACCCAAAAGTATGCAGGACGAACGGGATGGTCGGTTTTTTGAGACAACCTTCCACCCTATTTTGGATGAGCGTGGCGAAGTTCACAGTATAGCAGTGTATGCCCGGGATATTACAAAATTTAAGAAAGCAGAAGAAAAATAAAGCTTTAACAGAATGCTCACACTACTTTTATCACATATTTTTCCTTTGAAATTACTCTCCCTATAATAGATGCCTCATTAATTCCTTTTTGTTTTAGCGTATTTAAAAATATTTCACTTTTCTCTTCTGAGATTGAAATCAACAACCCTCCCGAGGTCTGGGCGTCTGCTAATAACATATTCATCTTTTCATCAACCTGATCATCAAAATTAACATGCGACTTTACAAAAGCGGCGTTCTTTTTAGTCCCACCCGGAAATAACGACATTTCAGCGTATGTGATCGCCTCATCAAACAATGGCACTTGTTTTGAATCAATTTGCAGACTTACTCTACTCGCCTGGGCTAATTGCAGCGCATGTCCTAACAAACCGAAACCAGTGACATCGGTACAGGCATGAGCACCTATTTCGACCATGACATCAGCAGCAATATTGTTCAGTTTCTTCATACTTTGATTAATTTGTTCCACTGCGCGATCCGATGCTTTTCCAGCTTTCAACGCTGTTGAAATAACACCAGTCCCAATCGGCTTTGTTAAGATGAGCACGTCGCCGGACTGAGCGTTTTCATTGGTGATTATTTTATCCGGATGGACAATCCCGGTAACAGCCAAGCCATATTTTAAATCTTCATCCTTTATCGTGTGCCCACCTAAAATCACGGCGCCAGCTTCTTTCACCTTCTGTATACCACCCTGAATAATTTCTTCCATATATGCAAGCTCGAGCTTTGGCGGAAACCCGACGATATTCAATGCAGTAACTGGTTTTGCTCCCAAAACGTACAAATCACTTAATGAATTGGCCGCAGCAATTTCCCCGAAGGTAAACGCATCATCAGCGATAGGCGTTAAAATGTCAACAGTTTGAACAATCGCTATTTCATCGGATATTTTATAAACGCCCGCGTCGCCGACTGTGTCAAATCCGAAAATGAGATTCGGATCATTAAATTTTGGTAAATGACGCAGTACCTGCGCCAGGTCTTCTAGACACACTTTAGCTGCTCAGCCAGCCGCCTTGGCAAATTGTGTAAGTCGAATTTTGTCGGTCATGTTATGAACAAGCTCCAAATTTTTATTCCAGCTAATAGAATGTAAATATAATACAAATCATTTAATTTTTCAACCCTTTTTCAAATATAATGAGCTTTTTATTGAAAGCCACAGAGGATCAAAGAGTACAGAGATATTTCCAACTGTTGACGTAACCAATTACCATTTTTTAATGTTCGTTATCCTTCTTTGATCTCTCTGTTTCTTTTTATCGATGTGGTTAAAAAAAAGGTCGGGTTTAAATTTATTGTCACACCCGACCGTATGATTTATCATTCAATCGAAAAGCAACTATTTGCCCAAAATCTCATCCGCTAAAAATTCAGCATCATAGAGATTATGCAACGCTTCTGTCATGTAACCAGTATGCACTGAAACCGCTCTGTTTTTCTCGATATCAAATAAAAAGCGACCCGACAGACTTTCGATGTTGCCATCAAAAATCAATCCGACAATCTCGGCATCTTTATTGATTACCGGTGATCCGGAGTTACCACCGATGATATCACAAGTGCTGACGAAATTTACCGGCGTGGATAAATCCAATTGATCCTTGCGGTCCCAAAACCGTTGTGGCAGCGCGTAATCACCTTCTTGATTAAAACTCAAAGAACGGTCGTACAATCCGTAAAGCGTTGTTTTGTGAGGCGCCTTGGTGCCATTATACGGATAGCCTTTGACAGTTCCGTATGACAATCTCAATGTAAAGGTGGCATCCGGATAAACATCTTTTCCGTAAAGTGCAAACCGCGCTTTTGCGATTTGTTCCCGAGCTTTGGTCAGCACGCTCTGGACGTTCTCCCGGTTCCACTTTTCATTTTTCCGCATAATCGGATCTAAATTCCGAACAAAAACAATCAGCGGGTCTTTGCTTGCGTTGACAGCCTGTTCACCGCCTTGGATCAGCTCTTTTCTGAATTCAGGATCATCCAACTGTGTTCCATTGATCACTAATTCGGCGACTTCATCAGCAGATTTATTGCCAAAGGCGAGTTTTACAAATTCATCATCACTGCCCAGCGCTTCTTCCGACATTTCCAAAGAAAACGCAAGCACTGCCGTCTCCATATCTTTGTAAACCGGGGCAGGTGAAAATAATCTGAATTTCAATCGCTCCAACTCGGCGTCATGGTAGCCGGGCAATCGTTCCGCATCCGGTTTCTGAACTTCGGCAACGTATCTGACAATATTGGTGGCAATACCGGGTAAACGCATTCCCCGAAGTGTTTGATAAAAATTTTTCTCAGCAACCTCACGGTTCTTTTTCACAATTTCCTCGACTGTCTTCCAGGCATCGGCATATTTTTTCTTCAATTCCGGTTTTTCAGCAATTAGCTGGCGGAATTTTTCTTCATCTGCCTTCCGTTTTGCCATTAAGTCTTCGTCCAGAAGTCCGTTTAATTCACCGGTGAGTGCTTTTTTTGCATTTTCCAACCCAAAGATCATGCCCAAAGCACGGCGTTGCTGTTCCACACCTGCACTCGCATATTCCGTCAAGGTTTTAATGTAATCATCAACATATTTTAATATAAACGGATAGCGATAATCACGCTGCATTTCCAATTCTGCATAGGTGTAAAGCCGGTCGGTCGAGCCCGGATTCCCTGAGACAAATACCAACTCATCTGCTCCAGCACCTTCTGCATTCCATTTGAAGTAATGTTCGGATTTCACCGGTTCATCATCTTCGTAAACTCTGAAAAACGCCATATCCAAATCATAGCGCGGATAAGTAAAATTATCAAAATCGCCACCGAAATAAGCAGCCTGACGTTCCGGAGCCATCACCAACCGGACATCTGTGTATTTTTGATAACGGTAGAGCCAGTACTCACCGCCATGATACAGATTCACTACATCAGAACGAAGACCAGTTTCATCCTGACTTTCCTTTTCGATTTTGGCAATCACTGCGCGTCGGGCTTCGAGAGCCTCTTTATCAATCATATCATCTGTAATTGCGGCGCGCACTTTTTCAGTGACCTCTTCCATTGAAACCAAAATGTTTACTTCCAAATCCGGACATTTGATTTCCTCTTCCTGTGTTTTTGCCAAAAATCCAGTTGCCACATAATTGGTTTCCGCTGTCGATAATTTCTGAAGTTGCCCCATGGCGACGTGGTGATTGGTCAACACCAATCCATTGGGACTGACAAACGAACCGGAGCCACCATCCATGAACCGGACACTGGCTAATCTGACATGATCCAACCATTCTTTGGTCGGAGTGAATCCATACTTTTCCTGAAGCTGTTTGGTCGGTGGATTATCGAACGTCCACATCCCTTCATCAGCAAATAAGATGGTTGAGAATAGTAATAAAGCAAATACGATCAGCATCACTGATCTCGAATTAAATTTGACCTTCATACAACACCTCTTCGTTTTAATTAAAATATATTGATTTATGATTATTTTTCTCCGTGTTCTCTGCGTCCCTGCGGTTAGTAAATATCTACAAAACACAAGATAATTTAATACGTTAACACATCAAAAGGTTTCAAAATATATTTTTTACGTGTAGCAATGTGTTGATTTTTACAAATTATTTGTTTATTTTAAGAAATAGTCAGTAACAAAACACAAGAAATAAGCTACTAATTGACACGGATTTTCACTGATTTTTTTTCAGCACTTTTGAAAATTTTATTTAGTTTTGATACGTCCGAAAGCTGACACAAACAAATATCTATTCATAAACGCTTTTTTCAATCTGTGTTAATCGGTGCAAATCCGTGGCTTAAAAAAGTATCGACATTAAAATGAAGAATGAATCTTTAATTCCAAATCTCCTGGTCAGCGATGGCGCCGGTAATCTGTTCGAGATCCCGGAATTGAAAATGGTCGGAATGGCAATTGACAGCTATGTTTTACCGGAAGAATCTGAAATAATTAAACTCCCTGATGGCAGTGATCTGTTTGAATTACCGGATCGAAAACCGATCGGCTATGATCCACAAAATAACGAGTTTGTTGAATTAGAAGAATATCAGGGCGAAAAAGTTTTTGCCACTGCGGCTTTTATGGCGCCTGCTTATGTGCAACTCTACCGAAGCGCCTACTCAACACAACCAAACGCCGAAACATTGCCGCTTTATGCATACACCGCAGTTGGTTGGCTAAATGGACAATTTTACGTGACCGGCATGAGGATTGATCCTGACCCCAGACAGGATGCCCAAAATTTCGATCTCAAGCTAATCGATCAAAATGCCCGGCAGATGCTGAAAAAATATCCCCAAAATCGCCTTGTCCATCATTTGATCGAAAACTGTGTTTTGCGTTATGGTTGTCCGGCAGCCAGAAATTTAGTGATGGAGCGCTGGGAATGTCCAATACCGACCAGTCCCGCCTGTAATGCAAATTGTGTTGGCTGCATTTCAAACCAACACAGCAAATCCGGCGTTTGTGCCTCGCAAAACAGGATATCATTTATACCGAGCGCGGAAGAGATTGTCGAATTTACCGTTCCCCATTTGGAGAACGCTCCCAGACCTGTAGTCAGTTTTGGTCAGGGATGTGAAGGTGAACCGCTCACGAACAGCGATCTTTTATTGGAATCAATTAAGGAGATACGTAAAAAAACGTCCCGGGGTATTATCAATCTCAATACAAACGCCAGCTATCCGGACATTATCGATAAACTTTTTAAGGCAGGATTGGACAGCATTCGGGTAAGTATGAATTCCGCCCAAAAAAAGCTGTACGAGCTTTACTATCAACCCAAAGATTATACCTTCGAAGACGTGATCGAATCGCTCAAAGTTGCCTCCCAACCAAACCGCTGGACATCTTTGAATTACTTTATTTTTCCGGGATTGACTGATCACCCATCGGAAACAGAACAGTTCGATAAATTACTCAAAAGGGTAAATATCAATCTGATTCAGGCACGAAATTTAAACATGGATCCCGAATGGTATATGGACACGTTGATGTTGTATGATTTGGATGATGATTGGATTGGCATTCAAAATTGGATCGATAAAATCAAACAAAAATTTCCGCGCGTAAAATTCGGCTATTTCAATCCACCGAGGGAAGTAATGAAGTAATTTAAAAGTATGAAGCTATGATGATTGATTGCTCAATCAGCAATGTATTCAAAATAATCTTGACAAAATGCCACCGCATTGATCGGATGTTCCCCGACTGCCGTTTCGTCCGAGAGCACCACTCCGGAAAAACCATGTTCCACCAAAAATCCCAAATGCGCTATCTCTGACCGGGAGGGCATTTTTTTAGATACCATATTCTCCAGCACCTGGCCTGCGATCAGGTAGGGTTTACCGCTCACAGACATTTTTGAAGCGAACTCTTTTTCCAGATTGTACAGCTCATACACATGAGCAAACGTGCCCAAATCACCACGGCACAGCCAGGTGCAATCAGCAATTTCCGCAATATCGTATAGAGATTGAAACGCGTCGGTGCGTTCAATTTTCGCTGTAAAGGATTTGTTCGGCGCGAATTCTGTGAATATTTTTAGTTCACCAGCCGATTTTAGATAAGATACCGCATAACCTACAAATTTCAACTGTTGAGTCTGTTCGATAAAGCCTTTATCGCGATCCGATACCTCTTTAAATTGCGGAAATTTATTTTTGATCAAAAATCCTTTGAACGAGCTGATCTCACCACCAATTAAAATTTCCGCATCGAATTCCTGATGCTTAACATTTTTAACAATCAACTCGATTTTGCCATCGTCAATCAGGATGGTATCGCCTGAATCAATTAACTGAAATACTTCCGAATGAGGCAGTGGGATTGCCTCCTCTGTTTGGGTGTAACCTGACTGAAACCGAATATTTCCTCCCTCTTTCAGTACCAGCTTTTCCTTCAACTTCCCAATTCGCATTTTGCCACCCTGCAGATCGAGCCAGACCGGCATGGAATCTCCATGTTGTGAAAATGCGTCCTCAAGTTCGACCAGCCAGCGCGAAAGCTCACTCCAGGAGAGATGGGAACAATTCAACCGAAATCCGGTTGCACCGTTTTGAATCAGCGCTTTGGTTTTCCCCTTGACAGCAGGCCCCAGTGTGGCGATTATCTGAAATCGTTGTCCCTTCGTCATTCCGCCTCTTTATCCTGATGCTTGTACAATTCTCTGATTTTCATAAAGGTGGGATTGTAAACGCCGGTTTTAAAATCGGGAAAGCTCCAGGGAAACGGATGGTACTTACCCTTTTCGTAGTGTAACGTAATATCGGCATAAATTCCCTGATCCAGGTAAATCTTTTGCCAGTTGTATTTTGCCGATGCGAGCACAATTTTATCATAATCCATGTAGCCGGGATCCAGATTTATTTTCCGATTCCCATTTACTGTCAGTTTATCTTCAATAGCATTGCATTCAATTTTAATGCGGGCGATCTCATTTGGATTGATCAGTTTTTCAAAAGACCAGAAAAGCCGAAAAATAGGCCAGCCCATCTCAGGTTTGTAATATTCGGAAACGTTAAATTTAAATGGCTCACTCTCGAAATCGATGTCACCGTAGTTTTGAATCATACCCTGTTTTGCCTGATCCAATAATTGCTCATCGGTGTACAGCACGCCGCAAACGATTTTGACATTAAGTGGTGGTTTTGGTTTCATAATTACAGTGAATATTATTGCCCGCGAAATACACTAAAAGATACAAAATTTAAATAAATCAATCAAGTGTGCTCCACCTCAAAGGTGGGGTACACTTTTGTACATGAAACTGTAGTTTTAAAAATAAATGTATCTCACTCCAGGAAATATGCAGATATTTGAAGCTAAAAGCAAGGAAAATTTACTTCCACCTCTCGATTACTTCAAATAGATTAACTTTATTGAATTTTGTCTCCCACGACTTGTTTCCAACACACAAAAATAAATTCCGGTCGGCAATGCAACTCCAGAGTCATCTCTGCCATCCCATTCAACGCGATATTCCCCTGAGGATTGTGCTTTGTTCACCAAATTTCGAACCTGCTGTCCCAGTGAATTATAGATGAGCAACTTAACCTTTGTACTTAAAATTTCTATTTTATACCGAATCTGAGTTGTTGCGTTGAATGGATTGGGATAATTTATCAGCAATTTAGCAGATGACGGAATTGATGGTGTCTGAATTTTCGAACATTCCACTGCGGTCGTAACGGATTCGTATTTATACAATCCTCTTTCCGTTCCGGCAACAATCGACATCGGATGACTTCTGTTAAATTCCAAGCAGGTGATATTTTTTTCCGGTAATGTTTCACTGATGTTTTGCCAGCTATGCGGCGACTCTCGCGAGGCAAATACGCCTTCGATCGTATCCGCTAAAAAGAAATAACCTGGTTTTGGTGAATAGAAACGATAAGCCGTAGCCAGTTCCTGGCAAAAAAGCCAGTATGTATAAATATCCCATGTCTCCCCATAATCACGGCTCACGTAAATCCCATCCGATCTGGTATTTCCATCAGTTGAAGCGTAAATCTGATCTCGGAAAAATTGTACCGAAGAAATATTGAAGTTTCCCAAACAATCCGTCCAATTCTTACCGCAATCCCGGCTGATTTTTAATCCCTGATCAGTACCAGCAAACACCAGACTCGTATCTGCCGGATGAACTTCAATGCAATTAATACGGACAGTTTGAGTATCTTCGTTTGTCGGCAAAAGCTGCACCCAACCGGATTCGCCAGTCAACTTAAAAAGTCCCCAGGCATTGTAAAATGGATTATAGGCGCTGGCATAGGCGTAATTCGGATTCAACGGATTGATACCGATCGCTGTGACAGCCGTATCCGGAAATTCCGTGTCCTCCCATTGCATCCCGTCGAGTGGACTGCGCAAAATTCTTCCCTTTCTTTCTTCAGGAATCATGGTGTATTCTTCCGTGCCCACGTAAATATATTCGCAAAGACAATCCACCCACGGATTTGGAACGGCTTCAACAACAGTCACATTAACCGCTTTATTTTCCGAAAAAGCGGTCGCTTCCCATTGTTGCCCATCGTCATAAGTTTTAAATATCCCGGAGGGCGTTGCCGCGTACATGGTGTCCTCAAACGCAAAATGAACATGCGCGTCATTAATCGACTGGTTCGGTAAATTCATGCCAATATTTTTCCAAACGCCGTCAGGAAGCTCATTTGAGACACGATAGAAAATAACAATCCACTCTGCAGCAGTCGGATCAGCAACACCGACGCTAAAGTAATGCAGATAAACCAGTGCCCCAAAATAGCCATCGCCGAACAACCGCAGTGGTGCATTTTTAACAGCAAGGTCCCAGGCTGTTTGAGCCCGAGGCCAATCTCCTTGCTGAAAGAAATATTCTTCAAAATCCAAAAATTTGAGTGCTATTGACGTGGAAACATTTTTCGTTGCTAAATTCAAATTAGGTGATGGCGGAAAAATATGCTCACCGGTACCATTCCAAACAGTCGTGGCTTGATAAATGATCTCCCCGCTGTATCGACTGCGAATGGTTGTTTCTCCGAAATCCGTGGCAGGAACAATGCGAACGTACAAATCATGATAGGTAGTTTCGTTAGAATCGGGCAGCGTCACATCATATCTTTGAGTAAAATAGTACAGGTATTTGAAATCGTAGCTCTGATAATCCATTCGCATCACGATAAATTGCGCCGGATTAATCGATGCCTGGACATTGTTCAAAATCAAAAAGATCAAAACACAGACGAGTATTTTAAACCATTTCATCTTAAAACCTCGCTTTAAAAATTTCAATTATTTTTTCTCTGTGTCCTCTGCTTCTCGTGGCTAAAATCACTCCAACACCTCACGGCGTCAAATTCACACCAATCCACCACTGCAAATTTCTCAGCTCGGAACCACCGGCATAGGTATCCTCAAAGTTTGGCACCATTAGCATTCTGACCGAAAAATGATCTGACGGCGTAATGTTCAATCCACCCAAAAATGTCGTCTTTACATCGGTTCTTTTTTCAGTGGGCATTTTGTACCGCTCAATGAAATTTTCATCACGATCAGTATCCGAATCCGTAGTTCGTTCACGGTATTGATATTTGGCTAACGTCACCTCTTCCAATTTCCAACTGGACATACTCCGGTTCAATCCCAAAATCAACTCGGTGGTTTTGCTCAGCCGCCATTCAAAAATAAGCGGGATACTGATCTGTACCAGTTCTGTTTGAAAATCCCATTGTAGATTTTTTTCTTCAATATTCGCATTATAGTAATACTCCTCCGAAGGATCATCGCTGGTTCGATGTAACATTTCATAATGATTTCTGCCAAAGACAGCCTCTTCGGTCAGGGTCTGTTGATTGGTTACATCAACATGAAGTCCCAAATTCAATTTTTTATCATGCTCGATTTTCCATTGGAAGGCAGTCATCAACTTGTGTGAATTGACCGACCTTGTACCGGAACCGTTTCTTTGGTCAAGGAGGGCGTATTCATTTTCATAATAATAAGTATTTTCATTATAAACATGTTGATAGGTGCTGTATGATGTATCGTCCAATGCTGCGCTCAAATAAATATCGACATCCTGCTGCTTGTACTTGTAATAAAAATTCAGTTTTTTGGACTGATCAAATTTGTAGTTGAAATCAAAGCCGGCAAAATACGTTTTACCATCGTGATCCCAAAATTCTGATGAACTCCCTGACTTGTTGTAATAGCTCCAATTATCCGACTCATTCATTTCTCCGTAGCGATAATTCGATGAATCTTCTCCTGTCAAAGTTTGAGTCACATCTCCCCAGAGGTAGCCACTGCTTACGCCGACTGAAATTTTATCGGTCGGTTGAAATCTCAAGCCGCCCGAAAAATCCCAGTGCTGGTAGGACTGTTCTCTCTCTTCCATGTTATAATAAACGGACGTATAATTCTGGTAATAAGAACTATCCCAAAAGTTTTTCGACCCGTAAGAGCCGTCCCGGTCAAACAGAGTGCGATTCAAGCGGATACCCAAAGTTATTTTGTTTGTCAAATCCAATCCAGAGTATAAAGATAGAAAATGACCCGTTTGATGCATTTTATCCTCGCCACGATACCGGTCAATAACCGGAATATCTGATGATTCTGCCATTCGGTTTCCGGCGTAATCATATCCGATATGAGACCGATAAATAGAAAACGGTACGTAATAGTAGTCCTCATCCTGGAAAATCGCTTGATAGGTTAAGCCGAGGTGAAATTGTCTTCCCAAAATTTTGAATGGGCTGGTTAAAAATCCAGCCGAAAAAATTGGCAACAGTTCTTCTTTGGTTTCGACATAATATGCCGGATACAAAACGTCCGGTGAGGCATAAGCTCTATCAAATGCCGGTTGAATAAAATACTGAGGTTGCTCATTTTTATGAATGGTCCTGAAATCCATGTAAAAATGAGCCTTTTTCTGCAGACACTGTGACCAGTTAGCAGGATTCACAGCCAGATTTAAAAATGGATCATCAACTAACCCCGCTGTTGTTTGGGCAAAGTTCCCCAGACCAAACGGATTCAGATAGTTTTGATTGAAGAAAAAGACCTCTTGTTCGAAGGTTTTCTCCAAAACGCGTTCACCCCTGTATTGACTAAAAACTGAATTCGATGTTAGTGCTAAAACCAGTATGCCCAAAATTATCCAAAATTTAAGCAAACGCTGATACATTTCTGTTTACCTCCTGTAAATATTCGCCATAAAATAGGGTTGTATTAAAAGTTAACTTGTAATATGGATGACCCGTAGGGGACGTCCATGGACGTCTCCCACGGTCTAAATAAAAACAAAAAAACCAATAATCCAACTGGTCATTCATATTTGTAGTGACGAATTTATTCGTCAAATGCCGCAAATTATATGGAGCGAATAAATTCGCTACCACAAATTGAGCTAAACATATTGCACTCGGACTTTTGATATAGCCCTAAAGACTTGAAGTCACAAAGAGATAATCAGTAAATTCATAAATCTTTGAGCCCTTGTTTCTTCGCGGCAAAAATTAATTCTGATATTTAGGTTTCGATCAAACACTATTTCGTCGCAGAAAAAGAACCATGATTTAACACACCCGGGAAACCAACATATTGCCAGGTGCCATCAATATTTTCCGCGTCCCAGTCAAATAGTAAAAATACATTATTGTCAATCCAATCCGGATTTAAATTGATCTGCGCCACGGAATCAGTTAATAACCCACTCAATTTACCGGAGCCAACTTGCGGACCGATATTTTCGCTCTGGCCTACTTTTTTCAGTTCCCATTCTCCGGTCAGCTCAGTGGAATCAACAAGCGAAACTTTGATCCAGCCAGTCACAATTTTCGCGTTAGCGGAATCGTAACCCGTGTAACTGAAAGCACCTTTGGGCGGATCATCATCAGCGAATGGATTTTTGTCGCAATGAGCAAACATGATCAGTAAAAGAATCAACGGGACAAACAATGTTAATTTTTTCATTTGGACAACTCGTAACTTTGAATTTCTAAAATCCTTACGGATTAATTCCAAAAATTCAGCAATCATCAATCAACTTTCAATTTAGGAACTGACAGCGACTTCACGTCGGATCTACAATTTTTCCGATAAACAACAGCGAATTATATTTCTTCTCCTGAATGGCAAAAATAAACGGACGGTTAATTTTCATCACATAGCTCTCCCTCACCGCCGCTAACATCACATGCACGGAAGTCGCTGCGGCAGCTTCAGTGCCTTGCTCGTTCACTTCGACAAACGTTTTGTGCTTGACCTTGCTAATATAAACATCTTTGTTTTTATTGATGCCATCAAAATTCGCCCGCGGTGTAAAAGCGATTTCCATTCCCATTTGCTTTAAAATATCAGTCAACGTCTTTTCATATTCGAGCTTGAATTTGGGTAAATATAAACTGACCTCCTCGCTTACGAGTTGATCTTGCCATTCGTTCCATTGCTTCGGATTCATTTCAGTGATCAGTGAGTCCAAATTCACATTTTTGCGCGGAAGTACGATAACCATGCTGAACGACCGTTTACCGTAGGGCAGTTCGATGATTTGGATCTGCTCATTTTCCGTATATCTGAAATCGTCACGCTGGTACATCATGTCGCACTGTTTGGTCGTATTATCCGGCAGGTAGAATTCTTCTTTATGGGTACTTTTTTCCTTAAATTGCTCGCTCCAATTACCTTTAAAATAAATCGCATTGATCAGAAACATCACATCCAGCGGATTGATTTGGTCGATAATGGTGGGAATTTTGCCGTTGGTATTTTGGTTCACCCAGCGATTGATCGTATCGACAGCCTTTGGATTTTTAAAATTCAGTTCACTGATCTTCGCATCAAAAATGCTCTCATTGGTGTTGATAAATTGATCATTGACTTGAAAATCATCCCGGTACCAGATGGAATTAGCGATCTCGAATTGTACAGCCTCATCCAGATTCATCAGCGTGTCAATCAGACTCTGGTACACCGCATTCCTATTTTCCTCTGAAATGCCGGACAGCTCAAGTGCCTCTTCCATCGTCTTTCTGGTTTCGCCTCCGGCACCGTTCATGGTCATGCTCAAAGCCATGGTCACACTTAGCGGCGAGATAAAAATGTTTTTATCCTGCTCCTCTCCCACCAGTTGGTTAAACAGCTTGAATCCAAACTGATTATCGGCAGTCACGACTTTTGCGATCGCTTGCGGATTCGGCTTTGCTTTTGTTGTCGTAGCGACTTTACTGCATTGAGCTACGAAAATTAAAAGTAGTGACAATAAAAATAATGTTCTGATATGCATAATGAACACTCCTTTTCGGATAGTTAGTAAATAATTTTTGACAGGATTACAGGATTTACATGATTTTTCATTTATCCTGTCACACTATCTTCATTTCATCGAATCAAATACATCTTTTGAATATGTAAAAAATCATCCGTGACAATTTTGCAGAGGTAGATTCCGCTGGGCAATTCATTTCCGGGATCATTAGTTCCGTCCCATTGAAATTGGTGCTTACCCTCTGCCATTTTCCCCATTTCGAGCGTGACGATTTTTTGCCCCAACACATTATAAATCTCAAAGGTTACATAACTATTAGACGACAATCGGTACTGGATAGTTGTCATCGAATTGGAAAGCATTCAGATAATTTTTGAATCGATCAAATTTACCGGAAAACCGGACGCCCATCTTTCAATTTGACTTTAAATAAATTTTTATGAAACAGGCAATCCGGGCTCACTGAATCAAAATTTGGATATTCTTTTATCGTATTTATGGTGTTGTCAAGTTAACTTGGTAGGGCCGGTGCTTTGTGGTTAACTAACATATCCCACCGTTTCACACCGAAAAGCTGATTGCTGAATTTATTGCCAGTTTCAGAAAGTGGATTCAGAAAACAGGTCGTTCAGCACCGATTTCATTTCTTGTTGAAAACCCTCTTGATACCCTTCAGTCTTCCACATTAGTTTGCCCTTTTTATCAATCACAAACAATCTCGGCAACGTCGTCACACCGTATCTTTTTGCCACCATGCCGTATTTATCCAACAGAATAAGTCCCGGATAATTCTTGCCTTTCAAAAATTGCGCCACCTTTGCTTTATCCTCTTTCAAATTAATTAACAGCAATTGGATATCTTTATCTGAAAATTCGGTCAGCACTGTTTTCAATTCAGAGATTTCTTTGTGACAGGGTTTGCACCAACTGGCAAAAAAGCTAACGATCACCACATGCTGCTTTTTGTCTTTGGTCGGCGGGCGAAGCTTGCCGCAAAAATCACGGAGGTAAACATATTCGTTTTCGATGGATTTGAGGGCGAAAGTGGGAGCAGGCTCGTTGATTTTTAGTTTTATTTTTTGAGAAAATACAAACGAAGTAGTAAAAAATAATGATAAAATTGAATAAATCGTGATTACGCATCTAAAATTTTTCAGATTTACCAATAACACAAAAGCCTCCATTTTAAAAATCACATCCTAATTTGTTGGAATGATATCAGCAATTTTATTGGTATAGCTAATCGAGATATTTCTGAATTCCTTCCAAAACTTCTTTGATAGATACACGATAGGCTGCTTTAATATCATTTCCGAAATGAAGATGATGTGGAAAAGTTGTTATTTGTGGATGATGTGGTGCATTATCCCATCTTAACAGTAATTTACCAGAAGAATCTTGCCAATGATAAGAATAGTTGCTGCTATTCGTTTTAATAAATTCTCGGATGTATAAAATGGAACTGTTTTTTAAGTTTGCTCTGATTTTGATCAGCTTAACATTTTCTTCATCAAAATATTCCATGACATCATAGGACTCGACAAAATCACTGGAGTTCAAATTGTCAATTATTTCACGAAACATTCAATTTCCTCGAATCTCTGCTTCCAATCATTATAGGAATTATAACTTGCTTCCCATTCAATAAAATCGTCCCACTCATCAAATTTTTCTTCATTTTTTGAATTGAATCTTTTTTTGAATTCTTCCAGTGATATTTGATATTTTTTTTCAAATGGAAGCATTTTGCTACGGTAAAATTCCATTTTCAGTTGGGCCTTAATTTTCAGATTTCTTAAGAACTCATTTTCTGCTTCTTCCTTATTTATCCAGGAAGGTATTTTGAGCGTCATTGTTCCCATAAATTCACCTGAGTTAATATGATTGATTTTTTATAGCGCCAACTACGTACACTTTTCTTTAACAATAAATTAAATTAACAAATATTCGTTTTAATGTCAAGCAGAATTTTATGTTGACTATAGTTATAAATTTTTTTTGATGCTGTATTTTTTATCCAAGTGCGGCTGGCTGTATCAAAACTCTGTTCGTAGTAATGACTTCAGTCATTTATTTCCCTTCCATTTAGCGAATAAATTCGTTACTACAAATTTTATTTTCAATTTATCGTCCTATCTTTTTGCACCGGCACCCAGATTCATCGGGTGGATTATTCGCAGGGCAAGGCGTTCAACTTCGTTACTAACCTTGCCCTGCATTTTTCTCTTTTTGGCCTCGCGGCACAGGAATAACTCCGGATGGATTCACCGTAATCACACGCCGAATGATTGTCTCATGCGGACTCTGGTTTCTATTATTTAATGAATATTGTCTAACAATACCCTTTCAAAGGTTTTGAACCTTTGAAAGGGTGCACTATTGTCAGGATTGTTCCTGTTGCGGTTGGCAACACGGCAGTTGTTTGCGTTGTTGTTCCACGAACCGCCGCGCAACACACGGGCTCGAGTTCGGAGTCATCCCTTAGCTTTTGTAAATATATTATAGTTTGGCAAATTTTAAATATTACAATAGATAGCAATTCATCTTTTCATTAAAGCAAAATATAGGCTGGTAGTAGCGACTTCAGTCGCATTTTAGAAGTAAAAGAATGACTAAAGTCATTACTACGATCGAATGAGAAACCGCAGCCTTTCCAGCAGCAGGTTGTTTTTTAATAATATTTCCAATTGGGTGCAATTCCGAAAAGATGGTATTTTGGGAAATAAATAAGAAAAATGTAAACTGCTGAAGCAGTTAATTAATTGTTTTATCTTCTTTTAACACCCAGATAAATCTGGGTGTTAATTCAACCCTCCTGTTGAATGATCACCCCGATTCATCGGGGTGGAGTCGTTAAAAAACAGGATATTAGAAACCGTTTCAACGGTTTACCAACTTTATGGAATTGCGCCCTTTCCAATTTTAACTTTGTATTGCCTGTGTAGTATGCTTCAATATATTTCTCTAACAAGTCAAGCACTAAATTTGTAATGCGATCTCCCAATGTAAATTTATAATCCCGCGGAAAACGATTGATAATCGGCATTAAATATTTTACCAGATCATACATTTTGGTGACAATGGTCTCTTTTTCTGCCATATTTTTTTCCGCGCGATTCCATCGCCAAAGGCGATGGAATCGCTATCAAACTCCTATGAAATTACCAACTCTTCTCAATAAATTTTATCTTATAAAAACCAAAGAGTAAAAGAGTAAAAGAGCCAAAGTACAATATTATATTACGGTAAATCCTGGACAACGCGAAACCCGCAATTGTTGCTCGAGTACGTCGGGAATTTGTAGTTGCGGACGGCGACACGGCAGATGATAGCAAAGTAGTACCACGAGCCGCCGCGCAACACACGGTAAGTTCCTGTCGAAGGACCGGGCGGATTATTGGTCGGGCTGCTGCTGTAATAATTGCTGTCATACCAGTCGTTGCACCATTCATAGACATTACCGCTCATGTCGTAAATGCCCAGTTCATTGGGCTGTTTAGTTCCCACTGTATGTGTGCTGCCGCCCGAGTTTCCGTAATACCAGGCAACATCGCCCACATTGTTACTGCCGCTATAAGTATAGCCCTGGCTCTGGTTTCCCCCGCGCGCCGCATATTCCCACTCGGCTTCGGTGGGCAATCGTTTGCCATAATGCTCTGCATACGCTTTAGCGCCGTACCAGGTCACTTCAATCACCGGGTAGTTATCTTTGCCGCCCTCCACCACAAACGTGCCGCCGCTATATGAAATCTGGCAATCGCCGTCATTTAAATCCAGCAGTTCATTACCGTCTTTGGTTACCGTGCTGCTGCTTGCCTGTATCTCTCCGGCAGCTAATGCTTCGTTCAGATACGCCGCATATTTGGCATTGGTCACTTCGTATTTGTCAATGTAAAACGCATTTAGAGTCACTGTGTGTACCGGCTGTTCATCGGAATCGCCGGAGTTGCTGCCCATCTGGAAGCTGCCGGCGGCGACGTAGATCATGCCTTCATAAGGATCATAAATTTTAATTTGTTGGCTGGTTGTATCGGTTAAGCCGGCGCTGTCTTTCACCTGTAAAATGACATTCTTGTCACCGTAGCTGCTGTACTGGTGGGTAGCGGTTTTGGTGGTGGAATATCCGGTGTCGTAAATGCCGTCGCCGTCCCAGTCCCAACGGACCTGGAGTGAGCTGGTTGGTTCATCATAATCTGTACAACCTGATGCATTGAAACTGAACACGGTGCTTTTATCTCCGGACGTTGGCGTAACTGTGAAAGATGCCACTGGTGGT